>CAZJQC010000006.1:0-19754 GCA_964548195.1 uncultured bacterium
AGCGTCTCGATCTTGCCGCGCTGGGAGACCGAGGTTGCGCAGTCCAGGACGAAGGGAAATTCCTCGTCCGTGGGTATGCCGAATGTCATGGGATTTGTGCCCATCATGTTCTCCACGCCGAACGTGGGGGCGATGGAGGGGCGCGCGTTTGTGCCTGTTATGCCTATCATGTCGTGTTCTATAGCCATGAGCGGCCAGTAGCCGGCTATGCCGTAATGGTTCGAGTTCCGCACGGCCACCATGCCTATGCCGTATTTTTTCGCCTTGTCGATGGCCATGGTCATGGCTTTATGTGAGACGACCTGCCCCATGCCGTTGTTGCCGTCCAGTACAGCGGTGGCGGGGGCTTCGCGGACTATGTCGATCTTTGTGACGGGATTGATCTGCCCGGTTTTTATGCGGTCTATGTATATGGGTTTGAACCTGCCTATGCCGTGGGAATCAATGCCCCGCTTGTCAGATGTTATGAGTACGTTTGCGCAGATCTCCGCATCCTTTTCGGGGATGCCTATCTTTGTGAAGACTTCTTTCATGAATGTTTCAAGCAGGTCGAAATCGACCCATGTGATATTGTCCATATGCGGCTCCTTTGTTTCATATATCTTAATTCATAAATACCTTTTTTCAAGCAATAAGAATATTAAGGCCGCCGGGCGGTTAAGATCCATCATCCGGGATGCCGTGTTTTTATTCTCTTGAAAATATTTCTTCCGTGTGTATTTTAATACGTAAGATTTGAAATCAAAAACGGAGGGAGACCGATGGATATCAACAGTCTGATCGCGAAGGATACGGGACTTGACGCAAAACGGGTCGGAAGCACGGTGTCGCTTCTGGAAGAGGGAAACACCGTCCCGTTTATATCGAGATATAGAAAAGAGGTCACGGGCAACCTCACCGAGACGGAGGTGCGGGCCGTTTCCGAGAAATATGAGTTTTTCAAGGAGCTTCAGGCGCGTAAGGAATATATACTGCAGACGATTGAAAAGCAGGAGAGACTTACAGATGAATTGAGGAATAAGATAGATAACTGCTATGACAGGAACGAGCTTGAGGACCTCTATCTGCCGTACAAGCCCAAAAGGCGCACGAAAGCGCAGGTGGCGAGGGAAGCCGGTTTCGAGCCTCTTGCCGGTATCATTCTCGCGCAGGAGCTTACAGCCGGGGACAGGCAGGCGATTGCCCTGGAATACGCCAATGAGGAGAAGTCCATCCTTTCGTATGAGGATATCATGGAGCAGGCTTTGTACATAGTCGCGGAGGAGATCAACCACGACAGCGCGCTGCGCAGGGACCTCAGGACGCATTATATCGGCGAAGCCATTATCTCGTCCGAGAGAAAAGAGGACAGTGCGGATGAAAAGGGCATATTCCTGGATTATTATGAATACAGCGAGCCGCTTAAGGAAATAAAATCGCACAGGCTGCTTGCGTTGAACCGCGGTGAAAAGGCGGGTGTGCTGCGTATAAGCGTCGATGTGGATGAGGACCGTGTCCTGTCGATTATCAGAAAACATATTAAAAAGGGCAATGGCGGATTGTTCGCAGAGGAACTGGACGAAGGCATGGAGCTTGCTTATTTTGCGTATCTTCACCCTTCGCTATCAAACGAAGTACGCACCCACTATTCGGAGGAAGCGGAGAGCGTTGCGATAGACGTATTTGAACGGAACCTTGATTCCCTGCTCATGGGGAGTCCGGCTTCGGACAGAAACATCATGGGCATAGACCCCGGACTGAGAACCGGCTCGAAGATAGCGATACTCGACAGGACCGGCAAGTACATAGCGAGCGCGGTCGTAAAGACATTGTCGGAGTCGGGTCTGGCCGATGCGGAGTCCAGGATCAGGGAACTTGTGGATAAATACGGCATCACACTGGCGGCTGTCGGCAACGGCAAAGGGTCCAAGGAGATGGCGGCCATGGTAAGGCGCATCATGAAAAGCCTTAAAAGCGAGGGCAGGACACTTGACATGGTCATAGTGAACGAAAGCGGGGCTTCCATATATTCGGCCTCTCCTCTTGCGGTGAAAGAATTCCCCGACCTTGATGTCACGATAAGGGGCGCGATCAGCATCGCGAGGAGAATACACGACCCCTTGTCGGAATTTGTGAAAATAGACCCGAAATCATTGGGCGTGGGACAGTATCAGCATGATGTCGACCAGAAAGAGCTGAAGCGCAGGCTTGACATGGTGGTCACAAGCGTGGTGAACAAGGTCGGAGCCGACCTGAATACCGCGTCCGTGCCGCTGTTGTCGTATATTTCAGGACTTTCAAAGAAAAACGCCGAAGAGATCGTGGCATACAGGGATGTGAACGGGGGGTTCAATGACCTGAGTCAGATCAGGAAGATAAAGGGCGTGGGTGAGAAGACGTTTGAACAGAGCGCCGGCTTTCTGCGTATCAGGGGCGGTGCTAACCCGCTTGACGCGACGTCAATACATCCCGAACGATATTCGGATGTGATGATGATATGTGAAAACGAGGGGTATGAACTGGATCGCCTTCTTTCGGACGAGGACGCGGTCAAGGCCATAGACCCGTCCGTATATGCGGCCTCCATAGGCGAATACACGTTCAATGACATACTGGAGGAATTGAAAAAACCGGGCAGGGATGTGCGAAGCGAATTCGAGCCCGTCCCGTATGACGACACGGTGGAATCGATTAACGACCTTAGCGTGGGCATGGTCCTCCCGGGCGTCATCGGCAATATCACGAACTTCGGCATGTTTGTGGACCTGGGCGTGGGCGTGAGCGGTCTGTGCCATATATCGCAGGCAGCGGACACCTTCGTAAAGGACCTGAACGATGTGTTCCGGGTGGGCGACAGATTTGATTTTACCGTTATAGCCGTCGACCTTGAAAGACAACGCATATCGTTGTCTCTGAAAAAGGCGGGCGCGGGGCGCAAATAGTGTTAAAAAATCGTCCTCCGCGCCGGAAACGGCGCGGCACGGGCGCTTTCGCTTGTATGCGGCGCCGCGCTGGGAAGCATATATTGTACCCTGTGTCATAAGATGCTGTAATCAGGCAAGTTATGACGGCGGGGATCAAAAAAAGACTTGACATGATTGGGACGGCTGTTAGAATGATTGCTGTATATGATAAAAAAACTGTTTAACAAGTATCTTACATTTATTGTATTGCCTCACGATGAGGTGGGCGCCAGGCAGAAACGGCTTAGTTATGGTGTTCTTGCCATAGTTTTGTTGATACTGCTGGTCTCTGTTGTATCGTTTTTTGCGGTAGTCATTGACTATAACAACAAATCGATGGACAAGGCGACCTTTGAGAAGCTTGTTTACGAGAACAGCATCCTGAAGGAGCGTTACCGCGCGCTGAAGAAGAACAGCACCCTGAACAAAGAGACTATCATGGAAGTGCTTGACACCATGGACAATCTGCTGATCGTGAACAACCTGCCTCCCACGTCGAATGTAATAAAGGAAGTGGGAATAGGCGGGCTCGAGAGTCCTCTCGCGGACGATAACATGTTCATAATGGATCCCGAGTTCAAGAAAGAGATCGAGGACATAGGCACGATGATAGTCAGCACTGAGAAGCGTGTTGAACTGGCCAAGAAATTATTGATGAAAGTCTCTTCCAGCAACAAGCTGAACACGGAGATGTGGGACAACATACCCACCACATGGCCTGTGTACGGCTGGATCACTTCGGGTTTCGGGACGCGCATTTCGCCCATGACGGGCAAGCGCGAGTTTCATCCCGGTCTTGACATCGCGCAGACCATCGGCACGGAGATCATAGCCCCTGCCGACGGCGTGGTGAAATATGCGGGCACCCGTACCGGATGGGGCAAGACAATACTTGTTGAGCATGAATACGGCATTATGACGAGATATGCGCATCTTGATTCCATAAAGGTCTCCATATATCAGCGGGTAAAAAAGGGCGACATCATAGGCCGTGTCGGCAATACCGGTTATTCCATAGGGCCGCATCTCCATTATGAGATTAGGGTTTACGGCACGCCGGTGGATCCCATGAACTATATACTCACCCGCAAAGACTGATAATAATTCGCTTGATAATCACTTAGAATCTGTTTATATTTTGTCCGTAAGCGGAATCGTATGTTTTTTTAGATTCGTAATCATTATAAAACAGATCGGGAGGGGATATGAAGGACAGGGTATCCATTCATTCGGAAATCGGAAAACTTGAGAAAGTCATCATACATTCGCCGGGCTTCGAGGTCGAGGAGATGACCCCGAAGACAGCGTCGCAGGTGTTGTACAATGATATATTGCCGCTGCCTGTAATTGCGGAAGACCATCGCGAGCTCAAGGAAATACTGAAAAAAGTCACAAAGGTATATGAGGTGAAGGACCTTCTGACGGCCGTATTAAAGAATACGGCGGTAAAAAAGGAGTTTATTGACGTCATCTGCAAATTCATACCGACGCTGAAGAGACGGCGTGAGGAGCTTGACAATATGAGCGCGGCGGCGATGGCAAACGGCGTTATTGTGGGTATGAAGGAAAAAAAAGACAATCTTGCAAGATTTTTGAGCGAGAACATCTTTGTATTGCCTCCGCTTCCCAATCTTTACTTCATGAGGGACAGCGCGATAGTCGTGGGCGACAAGGTGATAACCGGGTCCATGGCGAACAGAGTGCGCATAATGGAGGCGATCATAGCCACATTCATATACAGATATCATCCGGAGCTCAAGTCCGAGGGTTTTATCTTTGACGGGATCGAGGATGACAGAGGCGGAAAAGTGACCATAGAGGGCGGCGACCTTCTCGTGCTCAGGGAGGATGTCCTTGCCATAGGCATATCGGAGAGAACGAACGCCGAAAGCATAGACCTGATCACCGAGAGCATATCCAGGGATGTCAAGGGGCCGTTCACGATATTCGCGGTGATGCTGCCGTTGGAGAGGGCGACCATACATCTTGACATGGTATTTACCATGGTGGACAGAGACAGATGCGTAATACACCGTCCGTATGTCATGGGCCAGGGCCGGCTGCCGGTGGTGAAGATATCGATAGACCCGGGCAAGGAAAACAAGTATGAATATGTGGATGACCTTCTTACCGGCCTTCGGACGGTCGGAATGGATCTTAACCCCATAATATGCGGAGGCGACATCCCTTTGTATCAGGAAAGGGAACAATGGCTTTCCGGAACGAACTTCTTCGCCTTTGAGCCCGGCAAGTTCATCGGTTACGACTGCAATGTCAAGACGATGGAAGCCATATCCAAAGCAGGTTATGAGGTGAAGCATGCCCGGGAGTTTTTATCGGGAGCGGCTGATATAAAGGACTATAAAAAACTTGTGATAGGCATTGACGGGGCCGAGCTTGCGCGCGGCGGCGGCGGTGTGAGGTGCATGACCATGCCCGCAAAAAGGGAAAGGGTGAAATGGTAAAAAAAGCGGTTTTGTCCTTTGTCCTGTTTTGCGCCGCTTTTGGGGTGTCGGCTGCGGACACGGCAGGTTTTTTCAGGGAGCTTAACGCAATAGGCCCCCATCCGCCGGGCAGCCGGGCGCATGCTGAGGCCAGGGATTATATTTACCGGACGCTGAAAGGGTTCGGAGCCGAAACGGAAATAGAAGAATTTTATTATGAAAACGACTATGAAGGCTATATAAAAGGCTACAATATCATTGCGCGGTTCGGAAGTCAGGGCAGCCCCGCCGCAGGTTTCGCGACACACTGGGACACCCGGCCTGTCGCCGACAGGGACCCCGATCCGGCCAGGCGCGACATGCCCATCGCGGGCGCAAACGACGGCAATTCCTCGACCGCGGTGCTGCTTGCGCTGGCAAAAAGGCTGTCTGTGACCGGCGTCGGGGGAGGGTACGGCGCGATACTGTATTTTTTCGACGCGGAAGACAGCGGAAAGACGTCCTCCGGGTTCTGCAGGGGCTCGGATCATCATGTCAGATACGGCCTGGAAAAGGATCTGGCTTTCGGCGTACTGATAGACATGATAGGCGACCGTGACCTGAGCATCCCGATGGAACGTTTTTCATATAGCCATGCCCGTGTTTTGTGTGAGAATATCTGGAGATATGCGCGGGAAGAGAAAGGCTATTATTTTTTCCGGGACCGCACGGGTCCGGCCATTACTGACGACCATCTGCCTTTTCTCGCCGCCGGCATACCGTTTGTGGATATAATAGACCTTGATTACGATCACTGGCATACGACGGAGGATACGGCTGACAAGTGTTCCACGGAGAATATGGATAAGATACTGGAACTTCTGACGGACATAGCCGAAGACCCCGAGCGCTTTATGGGGCGCTGACGCCGGAAGCGGAGTTTTTAGAGAATTTGCTCATTGCGGGCGGAGGGATGTGTCTCCGCCCGTTTTTTTTTGGATGTCAGTGTGACAATATGTAGTCGTATGCGGCCAGGGCCGCTTTGGCGCCGTCTCCGGCGGAGATGACGATCTGTTTAAAAGGCACGTCGGTGACGTCTCCGGCTGCGAATATTCCGGCCACCGAGGTCGCGCCGTGTTTGTCCGTGATGATCTCACCGGTGTCGTTCATGTCGAGCAGCCCCTTCAGGAAATCGGTGTTCGGGAGCAGCCCTATTTCGACGAATAATCCGTCAAGGGCCACTTCTCTCTCTTCGCCTGTGAGCCTGTTGCGTATCAGCGCTGATTTCAGGCTGAGATCGCCTTTGCATTCCGCGACCATGGTGTTGAAGTTTATCTCCAGTTTTTCCATATAAGGTTTGATCTTTTCCCGCACCACGTGATCCGCGGTGAAATCCTCAAGGAACTGGAATATGTGGACTTTTTTCGCGATCTTCGCCAGGTCTATTATTGCTTCGATCGCCGAGTTTCCGCCTCCGACCACGGCGACGGTCTTTCCGCCGTACAGCGGCGCGTCGCAGGTGGCGCAGTAGGCCACTCCTCTTCCGGTGAATTGCTCCTCGCCCGGCACGCCCATCGGGCGTGATCTTTTGCCCGTGGCCACGATGACGGTCCTGCCCGTGAAGATGCTGTCGTCGTCCGTGGCCACCGAAAAGAGTTTGTCCTTTTTCTCGATGGACCTGACATGCACGAACTCGTATGTCTCCACGTTATATTTAAGCATATGTTCTTTCCAGGCATCGGCCATATCGGGCCCCATTATCATGGGTGTGCCGATATAGTTTTCCACTTCGGACGTGCTGAGCACCTGGCCTCCGAAGTCAAAGGTGACTATGCCTGTTTTCAGCCCTTTTCTGGCTGCGTACAATGCGGCGTTCATCCCTGCCGGTCCGCCGCCGACCACGATCACGTCGTATATTATCTTGGGGTCCATCATCTTTACCGTCGCGGTCGAGGGAAGTTTAACATCAAAATCCATATACACCTCCGGGTCGTCTGTTAAATGATTGTCGTATAGTGCTATTATAATGCGCGTCCCCCTTTTTGTAAAGACAAATGTATAACAATATAAGAAAAACCTTATATTCATAATTGATTAATATTGTTAGGTTTCCGCACGAAAGAGGGCCAATGAAACTAAATATTCATTGACATTTTAATGTCTTTCCTTATACTTTGTTAGTATTTCATATGTTTGTCGATCAAGGAGGTAATATGAGACGGGTTCTGGCATTGTTTTTTATAACATTGTCAGTCGTTGCCCTGTGTTTTTCCGAGGTGGAGACGGGGTCAGTGGCTGCAGCCGATGTCAAATACGATGAAGGGGGTGCCGTGGAGGTGGAGTGGTTTTATCCCGCGGCGGAGGACCCCGTTCTTATCGAGATATACAGGGTATTTGACGGGCAGGAAGGCAAGATCAAGACGGGTGCTGATTTTCAGGGCAAGATGCGTGATTCGGGCCTTGATTACAAATCCGAGTACAGGTATGTGATGAAGGTCATGGACACGGACGGAGGTCTTATCGAGGAGTTTTCTTCGGAGACAGTCATACCGTCGGCCGCTTTATTCAATATGAAGAGGCTTGTCGTCCTTATTTCACTGATCATCATAATGTATCTGATAGTGCATTATATAAGAGGCGCGAGAAAGGGCATTTCCTTTCCCATAAGGAAGATCCCCGCGCTGGAGTCGGTGGAGGAAGCCATAGGGCGGGCCACCGAGATGGGAAAACCCATACTGTTTGTCCCGGGAATAATGGACATCGATGATGTACAGACCGTTGCGGGTATTATCATTCTGGGCGAGGTGGCCTACAAGACGGCTGTCTATGACGCGTCTTTGAATGTCCCGGTATCGCGGTCCATGGTCATGTCCACCGCCAGGGAGACTGTGAAGGAGTCTTATTTGAAAGCCGGGCGTCCCGATGCTTTCAACGACAACATGATACATTATCTTACCGATGACCAGTTCGGATATGTTTCCGGAGTCGACGGTATCATGATGAGGGAGAGGCCGGCTGCGATATTCATGCTCGGCACCTTCTATGCCGAGAGCCTTATCCTTGCGGAGACGGGCAATTCGATCGGCGCCATCCAGATAGCGGGCACTGCCATGCCCTCACAGCTGCCTTTCTTTATAGCGGCGTGTGACTACACCCTTATAGGCGAGGAACTTTATGCAGCTTCCGCCTATCTGAGCAAAAAGCCCGACATGCTCGGGGCTCTGAAGGGCCAGGACGTGGCGAAATTTGTCATCATGATGATATTAATAATCGGAACCATTGTTACGATACTCTTCCCGGGGTTGGGCGTGGCTGAATGGTTCACCAACATAGGGTAGAGGAGGGTGTCATGTTTTGGAAAAGACAATTTCCCCTGTTGATCACCGCTTTTGTGGCCCTGGTCATGATCGCGGCGTATTTCGTCCCGAAGCCGGGCTTCGCCGACTCAAGGGACAACCTGCAGCAATGGTTTCTTATAGTCGTCACCTTTACCATGGTGCTCGGCCTTTTAAACCTGCTTCTGGTCAGCTACAGAAAAGCCGTGCGCGGCGCCAAGAAGGACAGGATATATCACTGGGTCACCATCATATCGCTGCTGGGCACGATCTTCGCGGGTTTTTTAAGAGGCGGTATCAACAGCCCCTCTTTTGATTATATATTCGAATATGTGTACATACCATTGAGCGCCACCATATTCTCGCTGCTGGCTTTTTATGTGGCTTCAGCCGCGTTCCGGGCATTCCGGGCGAAATCGGCCATGGCCACCATCTTGCTGATCACGGCGTTCATAGTCATGCTGGGCCGTGTCCCGCTGGGCGAATGGCTCACGGGCTGGGCGCAGGGTCATTGGTATAAGTTCCTTTATATACCCACTCTTACCGACTGGATCATGGAAGTGATGAACATGGCCGGACAGAGAGCGGTTTTGATCGGAGCGGCGCTCGGGCTGATTGCCACGGGTATTAAGATCATACTCGGGATAGAGCGTTCGTATCTCGGCGGCGAATAGGAGGACGGCATGAAATTTCTGGAAAAATTAAATACTCTTGACAGGAGAATCATATTTCTCATCATAGGGGTCGCGGTATTTGTGCCGCTGCTGTTCAAAGTGCCCATCTCCGTGAGTCCCTCTCCCATCGTGAAGACCATATATGACGGCATAGAGGCGCTTCCCGAGGGCAGCAACATCATCTTGTCATTTGACTATGACCCCTCGACTCTGGCTGAACTTGAGCCTATGGCGGTCGCGACCATAAACCATTGTCTTAAGAAAAAGCACAAGCTGGTAATACTCGGACTGTGGCCTCAGGGGCCGAAGATGGCTCAGGAGATGATGGAGGGCATGAGGGAAAAATACGGGCTGACATACGGCACGGATTATGTGAACCTCGGCTATAAGACCGGCGGCCTGGTTGTTATAAGCAGCCTCGGTTCCGCGATATCTGACCCTTTCCCCACTGATATGAACGGCACGCCGTTGTCCGAACTGCCTCTGCTTGACAGGCTGCATTCGCTCAAGGACTTCGATTACATACTTTCGTTTTCCGCGGGCGACCCCGGCATCAAGCATTGGGTGATGATCGGCAAGGACCGTTTCAAGATACCCGTGGGCGGCGGCGTGACCGCGGTCAGCGCTCCCGCTTTTTACGCGTATTACAATTCCGGGCAGCTTGAAGGCCTTATGGGCGGCCTGAGAGGCGCTGCGGAATATGAGACTCTGTCGGGCGCGGTAGGCACCGCTTCTTTCGGCATGAGTGCTCAGACATGGGCGCATTTGATGATCATATTGTTCATAATCGTGGGCAATATGACGATGATAATACTCAAAAAAAACAAAGACAAGAATAAGGTAGGGTGATCGATATGATGTTTGCGGAAGCTACGGGCTATTTTATCGCCGGCTTGCTTACTCTGGCGATATTCAGCTTTCTTTACAAGGATAATCCGTTGTATAAATTTGCCGAACATCTTTTCGTGGGCACATCGGCCGGATACTGGTTCATATACAACGTGTATAATGTGTTTATGCCCAATGTATGGCATGCATGGAAGAATGCCGGGAGCACGGGCGATTATCTCAACATAGTGCTGCCTGTGCTGCTGGGTATATTCATGCTGATGCGTCTTGTGCCCAAGGTCTCATGGATCTCCAGATGGGCCATATCATTTTCCGTCGGCATGACGGTCGGTTTCAGTATCATCATGGAGCTTGAGACCAACGTGCTGAAACAGATAGGGGCCACCATCGCGCCTTTTGAGGGGCTCAGCTTCTCCAAAGGGCATGTCATGGATTCGGTCAATATCATAATAATACTCCTTGCGGTCCTTTCCGCTTTGGTGTATTTTTTCTTTTCGAAGGAACATACAGGCGGCTACGGCAAGATCGCCAAGGTCGGTATTTGGGTTTTGATGGTTACTTTCGGCGCGTCATTCGGTTATACCGTTATGGCGAGGATCTCGCTTCTCATCGGACGAGTGCAGTTTCTGCAGGATGAATGGTGGAGCGCGATCAAGTATATGATAAGCAATATCAGTTAATCGGAAAGAGGTGTAAGATGAAAAAGACATTATTATATGTCATTGCCGCAGCCCTTATGCTCGCGGGATTCACCGCATGCGCGGGCGTTGAGGAAGAAGACCCTTTTGCGGGTGAGATCAATCAGGTGGAAGCTACTCCGCAGTATATAATAGACTACAACAAGGGCTTTTCCTTTGCGTCCAAAAAAGACTGGAACAATGCGATACCCTATTATGAAAACACTTTGAACCTGCTGGACAAACTCAGCGAGGAGAAGCTGGGCGAAGACGCTATTCAGAGAATACACAGAAACAGCCTGTTGGGCCTGGGCCTGGCGTACGGCAATCTGGGCGACAACAGCAAGGCGGGCGTTTATTTCAACAAGTTCATAACAAGATGGCCGCATGAGATAGACGGTTATCTCACATTCGGCGCCATACTTGAAAAGAACGGCGACTCGGAAAAGGCTCACGAGCTTTACACGAAGGCCATGAACGTCAACCCCCAGAGCGCGGTGGCGGAATTCGCACTTGCCAATATTTACAGGCAGGATGGAAGGCTTGATGACGCTATCAGCTATTACCGCAAGGGCCTTAAAAAGGACCCCGGTTTCCAGGAGGGCAACGGCTGGTTCCAGCTTGGCAAGACATACGAGGAAAAAGGCGACTATCAGGGCATGATAACATCTTATGAAGAGATGTCAAAGGTCAGGCCCGATGACTGGCAGGCATATTTCTTCCTTGCCGACGCATACCTTACAAAAGGCATGAAGACAGGTTCGGACAAGGCCAGGATCACAAAGGCGGACATAGACGAAAGAATCGGATACTACAAACAAGCCATTGAGACCGACAAGATGGGCCTTAATATCAAAGTCGACTCGGCCCAGCTGATGTCGCATCTCGCAACCTCATATGTGAGGCTTGCGGAGATGTACAAGAAGACCAACACCACGATGTTCAACAAATACGCAAATGACGCCATAGAAGTGCTCACAAGGTTTACCAAGTCCTATCCCGACAATGAGAAGGGGTACGCCCTTCTGGCTGACGGGTATCAGAAACTGCACAATTACAACAAGGCTATAGAGGCCGCTGACAAATCTCTGCAGATCGCTGATAATGACTATGCGCACTCCATACTGGGTGATGTCTATTTTACCCTGGAAAGATGGAACGCTTCGCAATCCCATTATTTGAAAATAGCTCAAAATCCCCAGTACCCCTATGTCAGGGGCCGTCTGGAGATCATCGCCAAAAGGTTGCGCGGAGAGTACGATTGATCGTATGGAACCTGTAATATCATATGACTTTTCAAATGTATTGAAAGGCAATATAGGCAAGGAATCCGGGCTCGCGCCCGGATTCCTTGATGATTACAATGATGTGCTGCGCAAGGGGCATCTCAAGATCGAGAACGGCAGAGGCCAGGCGCCCTACAGTTTTATGGAACTGCCCTATGCCGATGTTTCCGCGATGACCGATTATGCCCGGCAGCTTGAAAGATTCAAATCGCTCGTGGTAGTAGGGATAGGCGGTTCGGCTCTTGGCGCCAGCGCTTTGTTCAAGGCATTGCGCCCGCGGTATCACAATATGAACAGCGAAAAGAAACTGTTCTTTATTGACAACTCTGACCCCGAGACCATTCTGGACGTCCTCGAGGCGATAGAGCCTTCCGAGACGGTGTTTGACATCGTGACCAAATCGGGCAGCACCGCCGAGACCATGTCCGCTTTTTCGCTCATACTCGCTATGCTCAAGAAAAACGGCCTTGACCCCGCCGACCATGTGATAGTCACCACCGACAGGGAAAAGGGCGATCTAACACGTATTGCCAAAGAATACGGACTCGATCAGTTCGACGTCCCGGAGGGCGTCGGCGGCCGCTATTCCGTATTTACTTCAGTGGGACTTTTGCCGGCGGTCTATCTTGGCATAGACATCAACGAGCTCCTTGACGGCGCAAAAGCCATGGATTCGTTTTGGCGCAGGACGCCTGTGGAAGAGAATCCCGTGGCGGTCAGCGCTTTGCTGAACTATGTGTATCACACGGATTTCAAGCGTAATGTGCTGGCTTTGATGTGTTATAAGGATGCCTTGAAACACACCGGCCTCTGGTATCAGCAGCTCTGGGCCGAAAGCCTTGGCAAGCGTTACGACCTGGACAACAAACTTGTCCAGACCGGAGCGACGCCTGTCGTGTTGAGAGGCGCCACGGACCAGCATTCCGTGCTGCAGCTCTTTATGGACGGACCTGACGACAAGCTTTTTGTCTTTCTGGATGTAAGGGAGCCGCGCAGGGACAATATATTCACCACTGACGGACTCGAAAAATACAAAAGCATCGCATATTTCAAAGGCAAGACCTCTCAGGAACTTATTTCCGCCGAGCTGGCCGGCGTTAAATACGCCCTGGCTGTCGCCGGCAAGCCAAGTTACCATATAACGCTGCAAAAAATAGACGAATATCATATAGGCGCTCTCTTTTATGCCCTTCAGCTTCAGACAGTGCTCACGGCATCGCTGTATAACGTAAACCCGTTTGACCAGCCCGGTGTCGAAGAGGGTAAACGGGCCACTTATGCCATCATGGGCAGAGAAGGTTATGACGAGAAGCGCAGAGAGATGGAAGATAACATAAAAGCCGACTTTGTCATGGAAGTCATACCGAAACAAAAGGGAATAAACTGAGATGCCGGATCTTGTGGTGGTTTTTGAGACCTCAAGTCTCGCCGCATCCGAAATAGTCAAGGGCCTGCTGGAGTCCAATGACATTGACGTCATGGTGTTATCCGACGATTGCGGAGGCATGAGGCCCGCCCTTTCCTTCTCACGCGGCATAAGGCTTTGCGTGGATAAGGAATCAGCCGCAGCCGCCAGGGCTATCGTGGCGGAGTTTGAAGAGGCGGACGGCACTGATTAGAAAAAGCAGGAGGCTGTTATGAAGGTCAACGCTCAATGGCATGGCAATATGCTTTTTTCCGTTACTGGTAAAAACGGACGCTACGCGCTTATGGACGCTTCGGAATCATCCGGGGGGCAGGGGGCCGCGCCTTCGCCCAAGGAAGTCTTTCTCGGAGGGCTGGCCGGATGCACGGGTATGGACGTGGTCTCAATATTGAAGAAGATGCGCATTGTCCCTGAAAGCTTTGAGATAGAGGTCGAAGGCGAGTTGGCGGCGGAGCATCCTCAAAGATTTGTTGACTATCATATTATCTATGTGTTCCGCGGCGCGGGGCTTGAGGAGCATGCAGAAAAGCTTGAAAAAGCCGTGAAGCTCTCGCAGGAGCGGTATTGCGGTATTTCAGCGACGCTGGAGGCCGCGGCCGCCCTGGATTATTCTGTCAGGATCAACCCCTAAGTACATGTCCATAAAGGATTCCCGGACGCTCTTACGATTTACACGGACTTTTAAAAGGTTATACGGGCCCGTGATGAGGGAGAAAGCCGTCGCGGCCGAACTGAATTCCGGAAAAAAATATATTGTCGCCGTCTCAGGCGGCATCGACAGCGCCGTGCTTCTCCATTTTTTGGCGCAGGGCGCATTTGAATCCTCATTTTTGCCGGTCCATGTTGATTTCGGACAGGAAGCGTCCGAACACGTGAAGTCACTTTCAGCCGGCCACGGGCTGGATACGGTAGTACTGACTTGCCCCGACATGCGCGCCAGTGGTTGTTATGCCTGCGCGAGAGAACGAAAAAAACGCCTTTTTAGTTACGCGGAAGAGGTACAGGCCGCGGGCGTCATTACGGGACATCACGGCGACGATGTCATAGAGTCGTTTTTCATAAGCCTGTTTTACGGTTCGGAAATACACACGTTTCCGCCGGTATCCCTTTTTTTTGACGGAAAAATAAGGGTCGTGAGGCCCTTTTATAGGCTTTTCAAGGAAGACATACAAGATTATGCAAGACGTGTCGGCCTTTCCGGTCATGCGGCCGTATGCGGCAGCGGCATTGACAATGTGCGTGAAAAGGTAAGGGCTTTTACCGGCGGACTTGCGGATGACGTCAAATGTAACGTCCTCAAAGCAGTATCAAAGGGCCAATGCCATGAAATACTTTACCGTTGAATATGTCTTCCCCGGTGTTATAATGTATGACGATGAGAGCGCATCAGACGCATCAGGTCCGTCGGTTCATAGCCGCGGGGCTGGTGTGAAAGCTGCGGTGTTGTGATTTGAGAGGAGAACGTATGAACAGGGATGAGTTATTAAAAATATACCAGGACAGTAACGCGCTGCTTGAAGGGCATTTTCAGCTCTCTTCGGGGCGCCATTCAAACAGATATCTTCAAAGCGCTTTGGTGATGCAATATCCTGCTATAGCGGAAAAGCTCGGCAGGGAACTGGCATCGAAATTCGAGGACACTCAGGTGGATGTCGTCGTGGGCCCGGCCATGGGCGGTATCACCGTAGCCTATGAAGTGGGACGCGCGTTGGGGGTGAGGGCCCTGTTTACCGAAAGGGAGAATGGGAAGATGACCCTGAGACGCGGTTTTAAAATAAACAAAGGCGAGAAGGTGCTTGTTTGTGAAGATGTGGTGACTACAGGCGGATCCGTAAGGGAAGTGATAGCCTTTCTGGAATCAGCGGGGGCCGAGATCGTCGGCGTGGGGTATATTGTGGACAGAAGCAACGGCAAGGTGGATTTCGGGTATCCCGGCAAAAGCCTTCTAAGCCTTGAAGTGGTCTCTTATGCTCCTGAAGATTGCCCTTTATGCAAAACGGGGTCTCCCGCTGTAAAGCCCGGAAGCAGAAAGTGAAATGATATGAATCTGATGGTCGATGTGGGTAACTCCATGGTCAAATTCGCCGTATTCAACGGCGACAAGGTGGAAAATTACAACACATACCCAACCAGAGAGCTTATGACCGACCCCGAACAGGTGTCACGTTCCAGCCTCTTCAAGGGGCTGAATGCGGATTACGCATTGCTGTCATCAGTCGTTCCCGAGGCAAACGGCATAGTCAGATGCATAATAAAAAACGCCGTGAACAAGAGGGTATTTGCCATGAACGACCTTAAAATGGACATGAAGATCTCATATAAGGGGCTGTTGGGCGAAGACAGGATCGCCGGTGCCTACGCGGCGAAACGGCTTTACGGCACGCCGGTAGTGGTGGCCGATGTCGGAACGGCTCTTACGTTCTCGCTCGTGGATGATGCGGGGGTGTTCAAGGGCGGAATGATCTCGCTTGGCCCCTATTCCCTGCTGAAATCGCTTTCGGAGCGCACCGCTCAGCTGGAGATGTTCGATCTGGAGATACCCGGCAGGAATGTTGGCAAGAACACCGAAGAGTCCGTCAACTCGGGCGTCTTCTGGACCGTGCTGGGCGCTATTGAAAATTGCGTCAAGCGCATAGAGGAGTCTCAGGGCGGGCCCTGCAAACTGGTATTGACCGGCGGATACGCGGTGTTTTTTGCGGAATTTGTAAAGCATGAACTGGAAATAGACCCTCTTCTCATATTAAGAGGACTGAACATACTCGTGGAAGAAAACATTCACTGACAATCGCGGAGGTAAAAATGGACAATATTGAGAAAATGGAGACATTTCTGGGGGAGACCTGTTCCATAGACGGGACTCTGAACGTGGAGCATAGCATCACTATTTCCGGGAGATTCACCGGCAGCATAAAAGCGGGTGGAAAAGTCATCATCTCAGCCACAGGTATTGTGGAGGCCGATGTGGAGGCTCAGGAACTTGTCACCGCAGGCAGGATAAAAGGCAACGTCAAAGCCGTAAAACGCACTGTGATACATCCCACCGGCAGAATAGACGGCAAACTCATAACCGGCAAACTGTTACTTGAAGAAGGCGGCACAATAAACGGAGACGTGGACATGGGCGCCGCTCACGGAGCGAAAGACCAGGATGTAAAAGAAACGCCTAAAAATGAGACCGAGTGACATAATACGGAGATCACTGGCCGCTTTTTTTGTTTTCGCATTTTTCTCTGCTGCCGCGGAGCCTTCGGAACGGCTGCAGCCGCCGCTGGTGTTTTCGGACAACAGATTGATATTAAACTACACGGACTCGTCGGGGTCGGATATCAGGGCATATCATCACGGCGTCGAGCTTGACGGCGGAGAATGCGGCGGGAAAGCCTGTTTCATACTTCCGGACATAGTATTTGTGGATCCGGACCGTTGCATCAGCATCAGGATATCCGACGGCAGCGGCGATTATGACGCCAGGATACCGTTTTTCGGCACGGCGCCTGTGAAGGTGTTTATTCCCTTTCCCGAGATAGAAAAGGGACGCGCTGTCCCCGTGATAATAGAATCGGAACAGGACAGGGCTCTGCTGCGCGTCATTTCCGACGGAGTCCCTAAAAAGTTGTTTGCTTCGCCCGGAGGGGCGGCTTTTTTTTATATTGTGCACCCCGTCAATGAGGCTGACGCCACGCATGAGCTGACTATCGCCCGCGAGGGCGCCGTTCCGGCGGACGCGGTCTTTCATTATAAGGTCACGGGCCATTATCCCCGCGAGCGTATCGACCTGCCTGCCGCTCCCTCTGAAAGTCATGAGATGCGGGAATTGAAGGCCCTGCTTCTCCGCACGGAAAACAAAAAGATCAAGATGGCAGTGACGGATGACGGCACGGGGGCTCTTTCATGGGACGGTTCATTTATCATGCCTCTGAGCGGACGGGTCACATCGGCCTTCGGGACGGTCAGGTCTTACAACGGAAACGGGTACAGGGATTATCATAAAGGCACTGATATCGGGGGCAATCCGCCGGGCGTTCCCGTCATGGCCTCAGCTCCCGGCACGGTCGTCTGCGCCGAGGAGATGTACTCCCGCGGCGGGACTGTGGTCATCGACCATGGCGCCGGTATAAAGACGCTCTATTACCACATGTCCGCTCTTTGCGTGAGGGCCGGGGATGAGGTTGAGGCCGGGGTGACAATAGGGGCGGTCGGCAGCACGGGTTTTTCGACAGGGCCGCATCTTCACTGGGAATTAAGGGTGGACGGCATACCAGTCTCGCCGGAAGAGGCTTTGAACGGACTGTTTAAGGTATTGTTCAGAATCTGATATTGAAATATTTCAGCAGTGATATCATGAAATAATAGGCTATTATCGTAACGGTTGCCGCGAGCGTGACGGCGGGGGCGAACGTCATTTTCTTCAAAAAAGAAGGCAGCGTTATGAAGAAGAGAAGGGACGGAAGCACGAGCCAGAATATCGAGAGCGAAAGAGATTGTATTTTCGCGGTGTCTTTTGTCTCGGTGTATAGCCATATTATGGCCAGCAATGAGGTCAGCGGCAATGACGCTATGAGTCCGCCTATGAGAGAACTCCTTTTGGCCACTTCGGATACGGCCACTATTATCGCCGCCGATATAACGGTTTTTATGATATACAGCAACATATGTGTTCCCTTCGTTCAGAAAATAAGTTCCGTTACATAATACCACAGCGGTATGGTAGCCATGGATATGATGGTAGACAAGGTTATGATGGCAGCCTGCACATGTTTGTCCAGGTCAGTGTGTTCGGCGAAAAACGGAGCCATCGCCGCCGTCGGCATCACCGCTTCCATCAATATGACCTTTTTGGTGATGATGTCCATGGGGAACACGGCCGATATTATGCAGCATGTGGCGAGTCCGAGCGCGTATCCCAATATGAGTCTGTGGGCGCATGAGAGCAGCACGGTCCCGAGTCTTGAGACGTCCAGCTTCAGCTTAAAGGAGAGTCCGATGGTGAATAGTATCATCGGTATCGTAATGCCGGCGAACTTGTCGATAAAACCTGTCGCAAGCGCGGGCAGGCTTATACCGGACAGATTGGCGGACAGGCCCAGCACAGCCGATATTATGGGTATGGACGCATTGGCCAGAAGCAGACGCGCGATCTCTTTGCGCGAGGCGTTTTCCCGGCGGTTGCGCAGATATATGAGCCAGAATCCGAAGAGCAGGAAAATCGGCCAGAAGAAAAGCGTGAAAAAGACAGATCTTGAGAACCCGCTGTCTCCGTAAAAATAGAACATCACGCCCCACCCCAGATAGCCGTAATTGCCCACAAAAGTGGAAAATATATAGGCGTTCTTTTCCGAAGCCCCTCTGCCTGTGAATCTTGAGAAGAAGACTGCTGTAAGCGAGAAGAGCAGGGTAAGCAGGGCCATTGCCGTCACCGAGGGCATGATCTGATTCAGGCTTTCCATATTGGCGGTGAAGAGGTTCCTGAATACGATGAAGGGGACCGTGACTTTGACGACAAAACGCCTGAGCACTTCCGTGTCATGCTCGGCGAAGACGCCCAGGATCTTGAAGAGAAATCCAAGCCCCACCGGCAGCATGATCGCGATAATTACGTTAAGGATATCCATATCTCCTCCATTCCTGGAGTATATAGCAGCATGGCGCTATTTCAACATGAAATTAACAAGTGCTGTCTTGAACAGAGTGAATATTTATAGTAGTATAGCTTTGAGGAATTTATTATGGCGACGACAGATGAAATAATAAAAAAATGGACGGCTTCACGCAGGGCCGGGAATAAGCTTCTGGCCGGCAGCATGGACTATATCCTGAACGCCCGCTCCAAACACATACGCTCGCAACTCGCTTTTCAGCTCGGGTCGGACCTTTCCGCGGATACTGGGAGTGACGCATTTGAGGCGTTGATCGTCTCGGTCGAACTGATGCACTCTGCCTCACTGATCATTGACGACCTGCCCGCCATGGACAATGCCGACATGCGGCGGGGCAAGAAGGCTCATCATATGGTTTTCGGGGAGGGCTCTACCATACTCACTGCAATGGATATGGTCGCTTCGGCCTTTGAAACGGTCTCTTTCTCACCCGCCCTTACTCAGGGGCTTGCCGATGCGCTGCACGACCTTTGCGCGGGGCAGTA
>CAZJQC010000006.1:19854-42691 GCA_964548195.1 uncultured bacterium
CCGGCGGATGAGATCGTGTGGGATGTGGGGCATCAGGCCTACGCCCACAAAATAATCACCGGCAGGAACAGACTCTTTGCCACGTTGAGGCAAAAAAAAGGCATGTCCGGATTCCTGAAAAGAGAAGAATCTGTATTTGATGTATATAATGCGGGCCACACATCGACTTCGGTGTCCGCGGCGGCGGGGCTTTGCGCCGCGCGTGAGATGTCAGGCGAAAGCCACCGCATCGTGGCCGTCATCGGAGACGGCGCCATGACGGGCGGAGCCGCTTTTGAAGGACTGAATTTCATAGGATCACGCGGCTGGGATCATGTCATCGTGGTGGTCAACGACAATCAGATGTCCATAGACAGGAACGTGGGCGCGTTGGCGAAATATTATAACAGGGCCATAACTTCAGGTTTTTACACCGGCTTGAGAAAAGGGGCGCAGCGGCTGCTGAAATATCTTCCCGCGGGCGGCGCGCTTTATGAATACGCCAGAAGGATGGAGGAATCTGTCAAATCACTTCTGATAAAGGGCGCTTTTTACGAAGACCTCGGTTTTACCTATATAGGGCCGGTTGACGGCCATGACATACGGGATCTTGTACGTTTTATAAAAAAAGCGGGCGATATCAAAGGGCCGGTGCTTCTCCATGTGACCACCAAAAAGGGGAAAGGCTATGCCCCTGCCGAGGAGGATCCGGAGGGGTATCACGGTATCGCCGCCGTCCAGGACAAAGTGAGATGCGGAGAGACTTACACCGCCGTGTTTTCAAACAAGATGGCGGAGCTCGGCGCCGGGGACGGGCGCATAGTCGCCCTGACCGCGGCCATGCCGACGGGGACCGGGCTCGCCCTTTTCAGGGACAGGTTTCCAGAACGCTATTTCGATACGGGCATAACTGAGCAAAGCGCCGTGATAATCGCGACATCAATGGCGCTGAAAGGCTACAGGCCTTTTTTCGCGGTATATTCGACCTTTTTGCAAAGAGCTTACGACCAGCTGATACATGACACCGCGTTGATGAAGGCGCCGGTGCGTTTTGTTATAGACCGGGGCGGGCTGGTGGGCCGGGACGGCCCCACCCATCACGGCATATTTGATATCGCCTTTATGCGTTCCATCCCCGGGATGACACTCATGCTGCCCCGTGATTCAAGGGATCTGAGAAAGATGCTGGATTTTATGGCCGGTTTTGACGAGGGCCCTTCAGCAGTGAGGTACCCCCGCGGCGAGGCGGCTGTCCCCTTTACAGAAGCGAGTTCGCCTGTGGTGCCGGGCAGGGGCGAGGAGATACTCAGAGGGGATGACGTGACCATAGTCGCGGCGGGCTGCATGGTCCGGGAATCCTTCGGCGCGGCGATGCTTTTGCGTGAGCAGGGCATAAGCGCCGGCGTAATAGACATACGTTTCATCAAACCGCTGGACACCGGGCTGATCGCCGAGGCCGCTGAGCGCTGCGCTCTTATAGTCACAGCCGAGAACGGCTGTGTAAAAGGCGGTTTCGGAGAGGAAGTGGCCGCTTTTATCGCCTCCGGCAAAAAAAACACGGCGGTCATGAATATAGGCATCGGAGACGGGTTTGCCGGCCATGGGGGCCAGGATGAGATCATGGCCGACGAGGGGCTGGACGCGAGGTCGATCACCGAAAGGATACTTGATTGGAAAAGGAACGGCTGGACCGCTTTTTAGCCGAAACCGGAAGATATGAAAGCCGCAGCAAGGCGTTGAAAGAGATCGCCGCCGGCAATATATCGGTGAACGGACGCATCATCAGAAGGCCGTCATATCCGGTCTCGCCGTCGGACAAGATTGACGTAGAGGGTTGTTATCTGCGCTATGTGGGGGCAGCCGGGTTGAAACTGGCGACTTTTCTTGACGACAGCGCTATTGACGTGCGGGGCTTGTCCGCATGTGACGTTGGCTCCTCAACGGGCGGCTTTACGCAGGTGCTCTTTGAAAGAGGGGCGGCCCGGGTCACCGCGGTGGATGTGGGCAGCGGGCAGATGCATGTTTCGCTCATAAAAAAGGCGGGACTGGAACTCAGGGAGAACACCGATTTCAGGGATTTTTTCCGTTCCGACGAAAGATGCTTCGATATTATCACCGCGGACCTTTCCTTTATCTCACTCAGAAAGTTTGTTCCCTGTGTGAGCGGCCGCGCTGATACTGTGATCATGCTATTTAAACCGCAATTTGAGACCGTGAGAGGGATGAAGAATAAAAAGGGCGTGGTAACAAACCTTGCCACCCACGAGGAGATATTAATATCTTTTCGTGATTACCTGTTGAAAGAGGGATTTTTACCTTTTATAATAAGAAGGTCTGGATTATTGGGCGGTGAGGGCAACCGTGAATATTTTGTCGCGTGCTCATCCGCAACGGGGACCGCGCCGGTTAATGTCGGCGATATCGAAAGGGAAGTATACAAAAGTGAGGATTTCATTAATCATCAACCCGTATAAGCTTACGGGCGAGGCACGCGGCAGGATCAATGATGTCCGCGAATGGGTCGGGAGCAATCTTGAACATGCCGAAAGCCCGGAAGATGCCGAATGCATAATCACGCTTGGCGGAGACGGCACGCTGCTTTATGCCATGGGAAAATTCGGGCCGGGCCGCAGATATTTCGGTGTCAATGCGGGGCATCTGGGTTTCCTGACTTCCTCCGAATACGGATCTTTTCAGGCCGATATGGCCGAGGTGTTCCTCGAAGGCCGCTATTCGGAGCAGCAGAGTTACGGGCTGAGCTGGGAAGGCGGCGGGCTTCGGGGCAAAGCCGTGAACGACGCTGTGCTCAAAAGCGCGGACAACACGCGCATAGCGGATTTTACGGTAAGCATAAACGGAAGCCTTGTCTGTTCGCCGAAAAGCGACGGGCTTATAGTCTCGACGCCGATGGGGTCCACAGCCTATAACCTCTCCGTGGGCGGGCCGGTCATGAATCCCTGCGCCAGAGGCTTTATATTGAACAACATAGCGACACATTCGCTGAATATGAGGCCGCTGATACTCGAATCGCATGACGTGGTCTCCATACAGCCGGCGACAGAGGCAAGCCTGATCATCGACGGCGGCTTCAAGGGCAATATAAACGAGCCGGTGACGCTGCGATCCGATTCGGAAGCATATTTTATACTCAGACATCAGCGCTGGGATTTTTACGATGTCATGAAACGAAAGCTGCATTGGGGCAAGCGCGGGGGTGGCGATGATTGAACGCCTGAACATACATGATTTTGCCATAGCAGACAACGCGGAGCTTGAGTTTTCACCGGGCTTTAACGTCATCACGGGCGAGACCGGCGCCGGAAAATCAATAATATTGAGCGCGGTGTCCATGGCGCTCGGGGACAGGGCCGATCAGGACACCATACGCAAGGGCGCCGACGAGGCTGTGGTCGAGGCTGTGTTCAACACGGAAAATGTCAGCGACGAGTGGCTGGCAGAAAACGGGTTCCCCTCTGCCGAATCGGTGATAATAAAAAGAGTGTTGAAAAGAAACGGCAAGAACCGGGTCTTCATCAATGGTTCTCCGGGCACGCTTCTGCAGCTCAGGGCGCTTACTGAAAAATTAATAGACCTGAACAATCAGAACGAGCATCAGATGCTTATGAACTCCTCCAATCATACGGCGTACATAGACATATACGGCCGGTGTCAGGACGAGTTTTCCGAATACAGGGAAAAATACGAGGGACTTGCCTCCCTGATCGAGACGTATGAGGCATTTAAAAGGGACGAGAAGGAGATACGCAGAAGACTGGATAATTACAGATTTGAGCTTGACGAGATCGACGCGGTGTCGCCTTCGCCCGGCGAAGACAGCGCTGTTATGGAAGAGGTCTCGCTTTTGGAACGTTCCAGGTCCATTATGGAAGCGGCCTCGGCGCTGGATGACATTACAGGCGAAAGCGAGATCTATTCCGCGCTTACAGACGAGATCTATTCACATCTTGACAGCCTGAAAGGGCTCGGCGGGGACATCGGCGCGGGCGTTTCGGAAATAAGGGCCGCACTGGAAAGTTTTGAGACATCAGTCAGAGGGTTGAAGCGCTCGGTAGACGGGATGGAACTGGACGAGGAGCGCCTTAATCAGGTCAATGAGCGGCTGGCGGCCATGGAAAAGCTGAAGAGAAAATACGGCGATTCCATTGAAGACGTGCTTATATACCGCGAACGGATCTCCGAAGAGATAGACAGATACGAGGAGATGACCTTTGACGCGGGCAGATTTGAGAAAAGGATAGAGGAAACGGGCGCGGCATTGAAGATCGCCGCGGAGCGGCTTGACAAAAAAAGGAGAGCGGCCGCGGAGGAGTTCGCCGTCAGGATCATGGAGGAGTTCAGCTCCATAGGGCTGGAAAAGGCCCGGTTCAGGACAGTGTTCTCAATGCCCTTGGGCGGGATCGAGTCGGGCGGTATGCAGTTTGGCCCGCACGGCCCCTTCAACGCCGAGTTTCACATTGAGACAAACCCGGGCGAAGGTTTCCATCAGCTCGTTAAATCAGCGTCCGGAGGCGAACTTTCACGGATACTGTTCGCTTTGAAGTCGGTCATATCAGGCAAGTTGTCGGTAGATTGTATGATCTTTGACGAGATAGACAACGGGATCGGCGGCGAGGTCGCGGCAAAAGTCGCCAGGAAACTGGCGGAGCTTTCCGGAAAATACCAGATGATAGTCATCACACATCAGCCGCAGATAGCGGCCCCCGGCGACCGCCACTTTTATGTTGAAAAAACGGTCTCGGGGGAAAGGACCGTCTCGCGGGTGACAAGGCTGAACGGAGACGAGCACGTGATGGAAATAGCGCGGATGCTGGCCGGAGACATGGTCAATGAAAACGCGGTTATGATGGCCAGAGCCATGTGCGGCACATAAAACCGGGAAACAGGGAGATATTTGTGTTCGAAAGACTGATTGCATTGTGTTTGTTGATATTGGTACCGGGTGTATCGGCCCTGGCCGCGGATTTTTACGAGGAGTTTTATTTCGGGGTCGACATGCCGTACCTGGACAGAAGCTTCGAGCTTGACAAAAGCCTTATTACCGGCACGGACGATTCCGAAAAGAGGGTCACGCCCGGATCGGTGCTTTCGGGTTTCATACCGGACATAACCATATTGAAGGATTCCACAATCAAGATCACGGGCCGGAAACTGATCAGTTTCGATGTCTCAAAACGGGATTATCCGAATGTGAACAACATAATACAGACAACGACGCAGAGTTCCGGCACCATAGACCCGAGCATCAATCAGGAAACGCAGATAAAGGTCGAGGGCACGATAAAAGACAGGATCTTTATAAATGTCAATTATGACGACACCAAGGAGGACGACGACAGGGAGTATATATCCGTGGTATACAAGGGCACGGAGGATGAGATCATACGTGAGGTGGCTCTGGGTGACATCGTGCTCAGCCTTCCGACAACGGAGTTTATTTCGTTCAACAGGCAGCTTTTCGGCGCCAAAGGTTCTCTGAGCGTGGGGCCGTTTTCTTATTATGCATTGGTGACCAAGGAAGAAGGTGTTACCAAAAGCGCGTCTTTCAGCGGATATAACACCTTGTTCGAAAAAGAGATCTATAACACAAGTTATTCGGTATACCCCGTGACACTTTCACTGCAGCAGGGTATAAGCGGTATTGCCTTGCCGCTGGAATACGGTTCAGTCTTTTTGTATTACGATGACGGCGTTTATGTGGAGGAAGAGGATCAGGACAGGTTCCAGTCCGGAGATTATTATTTTGAGCCCATGACCGAGATGACGGATTATGAGGTGGATTATGAACGCGGTGTCGTTAGTCTTAAAAGGTCCATCGCTTCCGGCGGTACCGTGGCCATCATATACACGGACGCCCTGGGCGTGCCGCATGGAGATCCCGGAGTAGGCACATTTAATTACGGTGAACTGATATACACAAACAGAAATGAGCTTGAGCAGCAGGCCATACGGGACGCGTTCATGCTGAAGAGCATATATTCTATAGGTGGTTCCGACATAGATGCCGCGGGGCTGACGGTGGACGTGTTTGATATCTCGGGAAACCCCGAGTTTGAAGTCATCGCGGATGATTCCACGGTATACAAGTATTCTTATTTACACCTTTTCGGCCTGGATAGAAACGGGGATGGCGAGGTGGACCTCAAGTATCTTGACACGCTTAACGGAAGGGTGGATTTTTCAGATTACAGCGGGGATGTCCTCGACCCTGATTCGGTGAGGCCGTTTGACCTTATACGCTATCTTGACGGATCCGACCCGTCCGGCATATCGGCGGACCTGCCGGAGCGACTCGCTCAAATACGGGCGGATCTGGGGGATGTCAGCTTTAAATCCATGCTGGAGCAGCTGGACAACAGCGATATCTACTCCGAGTCCATTTCCCGCGAGAGCAAATACCGCATCTATACGGATTATTACTCCACCCACCCGATGTTTATGCTTAATCAGTTCGGGATAATAGAAAACAGTGAAAAGGTAGTGGTGGACGGAGACGTGCTCAGCCGGGGCCGCGACTATATAATAGACTATCTCACAGGCACGGTCCAGATACTTGAGTCTGCGACCATATCCCCGAATTCCGACGTGGAGATCACATATGAGTACAGGCCTTTCTCGATGTCCAAGAGCAAGACGCTGTTCGGCAACAGGCTTGAATATGTGCCGAACGACAACCTGCTGGTCGGTGCCTCATACATGGATGAATGGACCCCCGAGACGCTTGACGATATACCGAGGCTCGGTGACGAGACGTCCAGACACCGAGTGCTTGGCGCCAATGTTAACTATGATTACAGGGGCGCTGACTACCAGGCTACCGTAAAAGCCGAGGTGGCAAGAAGTTATATCGACCCTAACACGTATGGCGAGGTCATGATCGAAGACATGGAATCCAGCGAGATGAGCAAGCTCCTGTCGTTGTCCGAGAACAACTGGAAATTGAGTTCGCCGCCGCAGGGATATGCGTATGCGGACCGTTTTCTGCCGGGATATTCGGTCAGTGTCGGATCGGTGTTCGATAATTATAATTTTTTTGACAATGACACCATAGGGCTTGATGAGATCAACAGTGATTACGGCGATACCAGCATGGCGATACTCAGGATAATCGACGTTCCCGTGGATCCGGGAGAGTATTTTTCATATGTCTACCAGATCTCCAAGGACGGGATTGACGTAAGCGAGTACAAAAACCTGGAAATATGGTATCGCGTCAATTCCGGCGCGTCGGGGTCGCTGCACCTGGACCTTGGTTATGTCAATGAGGATGCGGACGGCGACAGCGTCCTGGACACCGAAGACAGCAATCAGGACGGAAAACTCGGCGAGGGAGAGGACACGGGTTTCGCCTTTGATTTTGGCGGAGCCGTTTATCCCATAGGCATGAGCAACAACATCAGCGACAGCGAGGATCTGAACGGCAACGGTTTCCTCAACACGGATGAGGAAGTGGTCACCTATACCGTCAATATGGGCGACGGCGAGTCCCCCGAGGGAAATGAATGGCATATACTTACAATACCCCTTGATTCCGGGGCGGGTTACGATGAAAACATCCTGCGTGTGGTAAAGCATATCAGGATGTGGGGAGAGGACTTTTCACCGGGCGCGGAGGTCGCCGTGGGGCGCATCAGCATCAACGGCACCCTATGGACACTGGATGAGGCTTATCCAGTGGGCAGCGATGTCGATGTGAGCACTATCAGCAAGTATGACGACCCGAATTACATAAATCTTCATAACGAGGTCAATAAGGATACCGGTACGGTACTTGCCGACACATCGCTTGTGCTTGAATACGACATCACCCCCGACGGAACCGGATCGGGCTATGCCTTCAGTAAAAAAGACTTGGGGACGGGTAGGGATTTTACGGATTACAAGAAAATACGCTTCTATTATTTTGTGGATGAGACTGCCGGTGCGCATGATTTTGTCGTTCGTCTGGCCACTACCAGAAACGATTATTATGAACGTACCGTTCCTGTGACGGCAGCAGACATCGGTTCCTGGAAATACATGGAATTTATGACTGACGAGATCGAGTCCGAATCGAAAACGGGAGCGCCGTCGATATACAACATCAATTACCTTTTCATAGGTGTGACCGCAGACGGCTCCACGGATCCTTTTTCCGGCCGCATATATATCAACGACATAAAACTTGTGGATTCGAACACCGTGGAGGGCATGGCGAAGACCGCGTCTCTCAAGGGCAGTTATAAGGACATACTGAGCATGAATGTGAAGTATACCGACCGGGAGGGGAATTACGCGGTAATAGGCTCCAACCCCGGGACGACGGATTCCACATACAGCAGCATGAGCGGCACGCTGAATGCGGGCAAGCTTTTCAATAGCAAAAGTGCGGTAAGGATGCCGATCAACTTTTCCATGGTCAGGTCTTTGTCGGAAACGAACAAGGATTACGTTTCCACGATATACAACCCCCAACGCACCGAAAGCAACAGATTGAGCATCTCGACGACATTTTCCATGGGGAAACTGCCGTCGCTTAATTATTCATATTCAAAAAACAGCAATGACATCTCCAATGAGAGCAGTCCTTACAATACTTCGCAGGAGGTGCAGAGCGCCGGTTTGTCCTATACTTTCCCCAAGCTGAGGTTGTGGTCCTTTAATCTGATCCCGGCTGCGGCCAATCTTTCTTTTTCGGACACACGGGATACGAGGGATTATTTTCTGGAGGACCCCCTGCGCACCGACATCTCGACCAAGACCCAGAGCTGGAAAAGCAGCCTGACGTGGAATCTTATCGACAAGCTTAAAACCC
This sequence comes from uncultured bacterium, assembly GCA_964548195.1. Classification (GTDB taxonomy): domain Bacteria; phylum Macinerneyibacteriota; class Macinerneyibacteria; order Macinerneyibacteriales; family DSCS01; genus CAZJQC01. The sequence continues at coordinate 28,646 of CAZJQC010000006.1, forward strand.
AGTTCGATTACACCCTGCTTGACATGTGGAACCTTCTTGAGGACCGGTTTGAGCGCAATGCCATAACCTCCAGATTCTATAACACATACAGGGACAACATATGGATACTTGAACTCTACGGCCATTACCGCGCCACCTATTCGGAGAGCTGGTCTTATGAGATCGCCATGGAGGAAGGCGGGTATTCCCTGCGTAATTATGACATCAATACGGATTACAAAGGCAGTCTCACGTTTGACTTTTTTGAATATCTCAAAAAAGTGGGCATATTCCGCAATAAGATGGAACTTGAGACCGAATACAGCCGTAAAAACACGAGAGGTTATGATTATAAGGAGAGCGCCGGCGCCGGCTGGACCGCTTATATAGGCGATTTTTCCGCGGTCGATATCACATCTCCGCCCGACAGCGACTATACCGGGGACAATTATGCGGTCTCTCTGAACTTTGACGTCTTAAAATATATAGAGACTGATATTGCCTATTCATACGACACCTATGACACTATCAACAACGGGAGCATGAGCTCAAGGGACGCACATTCATGGCCCGACGTCGAGATCAGGCTCAACAATATCAACAAGATGGCATTTTTCAGCAAGCTTGTACGGAATGTCCGCGCCGCTCAGGCTACATTGCGTTATAAAAGATCCGGTGTGAAATCATACGGTTATTACGGTACGGAGACAGACAACCATTATTATTATGGAGACATGCGTCTTTCTTTCAAAGACATCTCCGCCAAACTAAGCGGCACATATAACAGAGCCGAAAGCGAGTCGGTCACGGGCCTGCGCTATACGGGGGATTTTCAGACTTCCCTGGACATAAACTATATGAAGAGGACTTCCAAGGTCAAGAAACAGCTGCTGGGCAAAAGTGAGACTCAGGTCAACACCTCGTTGTCCTTGTACGGTAAGATAAACTTCAACTCAAAATGGTATACAGTGGGTACTGATTATTATACGGTAAATACCGATTTGTCCGGAAAATATGATCTGGGCACCGGCATGGCTATTTCGGCGAAACTGGGTTATACCATGTACAGAAGCGAGATACCTGTAAATGATTACAACGACTTCAGGTTGGGAGGAGAATTTGAGATCCTTTTTTAGCCTTTGTTTGTTTGTTCTGGCGCAGACCTTCGCGGTATGCGGGGCAGAACTGGTCAGTGTGATCCCCTATCATGACGATTACATGGAATTCCACGCCGGCGAGGCGGGGGGGATCGAGGACCTTAAGATGAATCCGTCGGTATTCATGGGTTACCCCCGCCAGGTGAGCGGTGGAGCGTACAACGGAGCCTCCGATTTTTCCGCGCGCATCTCATTCGGGTATGATTCCCGGGGGCTGTTGTTTTTGATGAGCGTAACCGACGACGTGTTTATAGGGCCGGACACCCTTTCCCGGCCGGATGAGTATATATTGGATTATGGCTGGGCCGGATCGGTCGTACATAAGGTAAGATGGCCTTTTGCCGGCGAAGGAACCGTGGAAGTGGAGGGCGTCACGGTCACCACGCAGATCGTCGACGGGGGATCGCTGTTGTTTATACGCGCGCCCTGGCCTGACGGCAGGGTTTTTTCGGGCATACCCGTGAAGGTGAATTTTACCGTTTTGGACCGTGACGGCTATAATGAGAAGATTATAAAGCTTTCGGAGATGCCGATGTCCGTATACAGGTCAGAGCGGCAGTTTACGCAGGATGCCGCAGTGCGAATACTTAAGCCGGCGCCTTACGGGGATGCTGCGCGTGACAGCGGAATATATTGCGAGGTCGATGTTCATTCGGACGGGGTATACGGGTACCGCATACTTGTCAACGGGAGGGAAAGCCGCGGTGAGGCGGAGCTTGCCGCCGGCATGAACGCTATGAGAATAAGGACGGCTGCTCATGAGACCGGGACGGATAACAGTGTGACATTGTCGGTCGGAAGCCATGAGGACACTGTCTCGTATGTTCAGCCCGCGGCAGGTCCGGTCTATCCCTTTGATTCAAGGGATGTCCCCGTGCAGGCTTCCGCGCTGATGAGGGATGTAAGCTCTTCCTTCGATTCGCTTAATTATGACGAGGCGCATGAGATATTCAATATAAGAGAGGGCGCAGGCGGAACGGTGCTTATGATCACCGGGTCATATGACGATATATACGACGCGCTGGTCTCCCCCTTGCTGGCGGACACGTTTTCAGTAAGGGGTTTTGTGCTTAAAAAAGAGAGCGACATATATGCTATGAATGATCTTTTTTACTGGATGCAGAGCCTTGGCGAAGAACTTCGGGCTGTTGTCATCTTTCCGTCCGGACAGGAAAAGACAGCGGATTACATGATGAAGAAGATCCGTTATCGGCTTCCGCCGGTGTATCTGCCTTATCCTGAGATCATGGGACGGATGTTCTTTGAACCTGAGTTTGAAAATCTGAGCAACTACAACATCACCATATTATACGATAAAAACAGGAGCGAGCCTCCGGTTGCGCGTTTTATGAAATATGTGCCTCTGACGTATACGGATAAAAACAGCGTATGGGGGATGATAGAAGCGGAAAAATCAGCCGGGGCCCGGAACGGGTATCTTAAAAGCGTCAATATCGGGCATAATCTCCTTCCCGGCCTGAAAGTATACGGACTTTCCGATTATTCGATGAATTATTTTTCGGTGAATACGGACATGACGGACGAGGCCGGCGTATACACTGAAAACGTCAGTTGTTTCAGTTATGATATCCCCACGCGCATATCATCGCTGAACATCAACGGCGCTGAATATCCCGTGTTTCCGGGACAGAGAAACTTTTTTATCTTTGATGAGGAGAGCGGCGTTTGGAATGTGATGGTCGCGGAACATCCGTTCTATCCGTCATTAAGCGATTTTTTCCGGCGCGCCCTGTACGCCGCAGACGCGGCAAGCATGGATGCTTTTAAACGGATGACCGGCCACCGTCTTTTTGATGGTGACGGGGACGCTGTCATATTCTGCGGGGACACGATGCCGGCCGGCCTTGCCCGAAGGTTCGGCGTGATCATAAGAGACGGGGAGATCCGGACTGTGAGCGGGAACACCATCGCAGAGGGTGAAAGCTTCGCTGCCGTGTTCTCGGACGGGGAATCCCTGCTGCTTTGGTGCAATGTCGACCCCACGCCGTTTATAGATTTCCCCGTGAACTATGTCGTGACCGACAGGGAAGGCAACCCGGAAAGACTGGGAGGAGTACTGCCCAGATGAGGGCGCTTCTGCAAAGGGTCACACAGGCGGAAGTCGTTACCGCTGCGGGCCGCACGGGCGTGATCGGGGCGGGACTTTGTGTTTTTCTCGGTGTGGGGCCGGGCGACGACTGCGGCGAGGCGGAGTATGTTTTCAATAAGATTGTCAATCTAAGGATCTTTCCGGACAGTCTCGGCAGGATGAACCTTTCCCTTAAGGATTCCGGGGGCGGGCTGATCGTGATATCTCAGTTCACCCTTTATGCGGACACCGGACGGGGCAATCGTCCTTCCTTCACGGACGCCGCCCCTCCTGGGGAGGCTGAAGAGGTCTACAAGTATTTTTTGGGACTTGCGGCGAAAAACGGATTTCCTGATGTTCAAAGCGGCGTATTCGGGGCCGAGATGAAAGTATCGCTCACAAATGACGGGCCTGTGACAATAATGATAAACGGACGGAAGGGGTAAAGTGAAGATAAAATATATTCTGGGATCCGCTTCACCGCGCAGAAGAGAGCTGTTTGAGAGGCTCGGACTTGATTTCAGCGTGGTGACTGCGGATGTCGACGAGGAAAGCTGCGGGATCGAGGGAGACCCTGCGGCAACGGTAGAGAATGTGGCTTTGGCAAAGATGAAAGCTGTTGAGAGTATCGCAGGCAGCGGGGATCATGTGCTGGTGACCGCGGACACGGTCGTTTTCGCGGACGCCATAATGGGAAAGCCCTCGGATGTCGAAGACGCCGGACGCATGCTCAAAATACTTTCCGGCAGGACACATGAAGTGTACACGGGTGTCGCGCTGACGATGGCAGGGCGTACCGAAGTCTTCCACGAGGTCTCCGCCGTCGGCTTTATGGAGCTCGGCGAAAAGGATATCGACTCATATCTGAGAAGCGGTGAATTCGCCGACAAGGCGGGCGGTTATGCGATACAGGGGCTTGGCGCTTTTTTTATCGAGCGCATTGAAGGCGATTATTATAATATTGTGGGTTTTCCCGTGAACAGGTTTATAAAAGTCATGAGGGACAGGTTCGGACTGGATGTGCTGTCCCGTGAATGAGCGGCTGCTTGCCTATGATGTCCTTGCGGCATGGGAGACAGAGGGTTATTTTCACCGTATTGTCAGGGACCGGGGGCTTACGGCTTTTTCGCACAGGATTGCCAAGGGCGTGGTCGAAAACCTTATCTTTTTGGATCATCTGACAGGGCTGTATGTGAAACGGAATCCGGGAGACCGGGCGCAGCGTATACTGCGCATGGCTTTTTACGAACTTATGTTTAATGATTCTTCAAAGGATTACGCCGTGACTGACGAGGCGAACAAGCTGGCCGCCAGGGTCGCGCCTTCCAAAAAGGGGTTGATCAACGCGGTGATCAGGAGCTTTATAAGGGACGGCAAGAAGACAAGGCTGCCGAAAGACGCCCGGACGGCGATTTCGGTGAGATATTCCATGCCTCTCTGGCTGACCGATATGTTTTTGACACAATACGGCGAGGAGAACACGGTAAGGCTGCTTGAGTTTTTCATGAAGGTGCCGGAACTGGACCTCAGGGCGTCTCAGCCCCGTATCTCCGCTTCCGATCTTGTGGAAAAGCTTGAAAACGGCGGCTATGAGGCCGCGCTCACTAAAGGTTTTCCTTTGAACGTCAGGCTCAAGGGACTGCCGCGCGTTGAAAGCCTGCCGGGATTTGAAAGCGGTGATTTTTACGTGCAGGATGCGGCCGCGCAATCCGTCGCGATGCTTTTGGGCCCGGTGCGGGGCCCGGTGCTTGATGTGGGGAGCGCGCCGGGAGGCAAGGCTACTTATTTTGCATCCGTGGCCAATGGCCATACTGTCACTGCGCTGGATGTCTCATCCTCGCGGGTGGAGAAACTGAAAGAAAACATCAGACGTATGGGCAGCGCGGACGTTGATATAGTCATCGCCGATTTCCTGGAGTACCGGCCGGGTAAAAAGTTTACCCATATATTCATAGACGCCCCCTGTTCCGGACTCGGGGTGCTGCGGCGCAAGCCGGATATAAAGTACAGGATCACTCCGGATGATATCCGTTCTCTTACGGTCCTGCAGGAAAAGATGATGGAAAAATCCTTTGAACTGCTTGACGCTGACGGTGAGATCGTATATGCGACATGCACTCTGAACCGGGCGGAGAATGAGGAAATCGTTGAGAATTTCCTCGCGCGTCATCCGGAGATGGAACTGGCGGGTGCGGCAGGCAAAAAACAATTGAAAAGCACTATGGTTCATGATATATTGACTGTGCGGAAGACTTTTTCGTCTTTTCCGCCGGATACGGACACTGATGGCATGTTTGGCGCAGTTATACGCAGGAGGGTCTGAATGGATTATAAAATATCCGCTTCTATCCTGAATGCAGATTTTTCGGATTTAAAAAGCGACATAAGCGAAATAATCGATGCGGTGGATGAGATACATTGCGACGTGATGGACGGCAGCTTCGTGGACAACATATCCTTCGGGGCTCCCGTGATAAAAGCCCTGAAAAAGACTTTTCCGCATGCATGTTATGACACGCATCTTATGATAAGCGACCCCGGCAAATATTACGGGTCTTACATTGATGCGGGCAGCGGCATACTTGTATTTCATTACGAGGCCACGCCCCATTCCCATATACTGCTGAGTAAGATCAGGGAAAGCGGTATAAAAGGGGGGCTTTCACTTACGCCTGCGACTCCGGTGCAGTCCGTGGAGCCGGTAAAGGAACTCCTGGACAGACTGTTGATCATGACTGTGGAACCGGGTTTCGGGGGACAAAAATACATAGATGCGATGAACCGCAAGATAGAGGCTGCCAGGAAGATGCTGGGCGACGGTGTCGACATACAGGTCGACGGAGGCATAAACGATTTAACGCTGCCGGGCGCCAGGGATGCCGGAGCCAATGTGTTCGTCGTGGGCTCCTTTATTTTTAGGGCCGAAGACAAACTCGAACGGGTCAGATCGTTACGATCGCTTTTGAAATAATGTTTCTAACAAGGAGGAGTTATGATAGCTGATATTGAGAGGCTTTATTCCATTAATGCAGGCAACATGAAACGCTCTGTCATAAGAGAGCTGCTTAAGCTTACTTCAAAGCCTGAGATCATCTCTTTTGCCGGGGGGCTTCCGGCTCCGCAGACTTTCCCGGTCGAGGATCTGAAGAAGATCACTTTGGAGATACTCGAAAAAGAGGGCAGTAAGGCCCTGCAGTACGGGTCCACCGAGGGTGACGACATGCTCAAGGAAGAGATCATCAAGTTTATGGAAAAAGACGGCACTGCCGGACTGACCAAGGAGAATATACTGATAGTCAGCGCGTCGCAGCAGGCCCTGGACATGACATGCAAGCTGTTCATAAACCCGGGTGATCCCGTGGTCATAGGGTTGCCGTCGTATGTGGGCACTATAAGCGCCATGAGAAGCTACAGCGCCCGCACCATAGGCATCAATATAGACGATGACGGCATGGATATGGACAAGCTTGACGCGGAGATCACGAGACTGGTCGTGGAGTGTGGCGCTCCCAAGTTCATATACGTGATCCCGGATTTTCAAAATCCCGCCGGCATCACAATCAGCCGTGAAAAGAGAGAAAGGCTTTTGGAGATAGCGTATAAACATCAGGTGCTGATCGTGGAGGACTCACCCTACCGCAGCCTGCGCTACAACGGCGAGGCCGTGCCGTCGATATACTCACTTGACAAAGAGGGGCATACCATCGGGCTTTACACCTTTTCCAAGATATTCTGCCCGGGGCTCAGGCTCGGTTGGATAGTGGCGCCGAAAGAGATAATCAACAAGTATGTGATCGCGAAACAGGCCATGGACCTCTGTTCACCGCCTTTTTCACAGAAGATAGCCGCATATTACATGAAAGAAGGCCTTCTGGAAGAGCGCATATCCAAGAATGTCGAGCTGTACCGGGTGAAAAAGGATGCCATGCTCGCCGCGCTTGAAAAACATATGCCTAAGCGTCCCGACCTCGACTGGACAAAGCCCGAGGGCGGAATGTTCCTGTGGATGAGAATGCCGGATTTTATAAATATGGACGATCTTTTCTACAAGGCTTTGGATAATAATGTGGCTTATGTGGTGGGCAGCGCTTTTTATGTAAACGAGGGCGGCAAAAACACATGCCGCTTGAATTTTTCGTACCCGTCTCTTGAGGACATAGACGAGGGAATGCGTCGTCTTGGAAACGTGATAAGGGAAGAGATCCGGGCTTATGAGAACAAATAATATATTGACACTGCCTAATTTTTTTAGTACCATTCTATAAAAAATAGAAGGGGGATAAGAATGAAAAAGATATTAACGGCAATAATATTAATAATATTAATCGCCTTCACCGGATGCACATCCGGCGGAAGCGTAATCCTTGACAAAGCGGCCATCACCAAGGCCAATAACGCCATCAAGGATCTTGCCAAGATTGTGGAATCATACAAGAGACTCAATGAAGGCAAACTGCCTCCGGAAGAGACACCGTTGTTTGATTCTCTGAGCGGCTTTTTGACCGAGGCCAAGAAGGAGCAGTTCCTTCCTTCTTTCGAAACGACTTACAGAAAAATGATCGCGGAGATGATCAGCCAGAAGGGCGGCGTCAATTTCACCAATGAAGAGTACGGCGCCATGATAGCGGAAGCCATCGCCAAGGGTGAGACGAACAAGATGTCTGTTGAGGAAATGAGCGCTTTGATCACCAAGTATCTGAATGAAGTCGATGTGCCGAGCATCACCGAGAGCGAAATATACGAGGCCGCTAACTCATTCACGAAAAAGGGAGAGAGCGAGATGTTCAGCTACGGTGAAGTCACCGCCGTTGTGAGCAGCGCCAGGATTGAAAAGGGCATGTCGGAGCTGTTGACTGAAAAAGACCTGGAAAGCGTAAAAAAAGACGCGAAAAAAATATACAGAAGTACGCTTCCTCCTTTCAACACCAACCCCGCGAAAGGCGGTTGGGACGCTCCCAAATGGCTTATCGTCAGGCCTGACGCTGAAGTCGTTTATCAGCAGAGGATCGACGAGTATGTTGAGAAATTCAACAGGCAGCCTTCAAACGCCACCAAAAGGACATTGCGAAGTGAATCGGAGACCTACGCCGAGAACAGCAAAGTCGGATATGTCGTATGGGTGGCAAACGATTCCAACAATTCACTCGTATACGCGAAAGTAAACTGATTATCGGAGACAATGACAGGGGAAGGCCAAGCGCCTTCCCTTTTTTTCGCAATCGGAGATTTTAAGCATGACTGATCTGCGTAATTATGACGGTATTGAAAGGGAGCTCGTAGAGCTTATATACAAGGAATATGAAAAAGACCTGAGGGAAGAGAAATTTTCCTATAAGGCCGTGTCATTTATCAAAAGAATCTTTAATAAATCTGACGAGTTGCCGATTTCACGCGGCGGTTATATTGAGGACGAGCATGCGGTGGTCATACATGAGCGTTTGAAAGCCCGTGTTATCACCGCAGCTGAAAGCAAAAACCTTATCATTGCCAGAACGGGGCAGGTCACTGCGGACATAAAGGCCGTGACGGTATACGTATCCGGAACCGTGGACGGTAACATCGAAGCTAAATATGTATTTGTCAAAGGGCGTGTCAACGGTGACATAAAAGCCCTGAACGTTGAGATCCTTATAAACGGCCATGTCGAGGGAAATGTCGAGACATCGGGGCTGCTTATGCACAGAAAGGGGATCTTAAAGGGCAGATGCGATATTAACTGACAAAAACGGAGGAGATGAGTATGGGGTTTGATATCAACATGATTAGAAATATCGCGTTGTCGGGTCACAGCGGCACCGGTAAGACTACCTTGGCTGAAGCTGTAATGTTCGTGACGAAGAAGATCAACAGGATGGGCAGTGTCACCGAAGGCAATACAGTATCGGATTATAATCCCGAAGAGATCAAAAGACAGATCTCAATCAATTCGACGGTCCTGTCATTTGACTGGAAAAAGGGCCATTTCACGATCATAGACCTTCCGGGATACAGCGATTTTATCAGCGAGACTATGACGGGCATGTATGCGGCAGACCATGTGCTGACCACTGTTTCCGCCGCAGCCGGCGTGCAGATCGGCACCGAAAACGTATGGGAGTCCGCCGTTGCCAATAAGAAAAAAATATATGTTTTTATAAATAAACTTGACAGGGAAAACACTGATTTTGAACGCACGCTGCAGGAACTGAATCAAAAACTTATTCACCCGAGGCCTGTGGTCATGCAGCTGCCCATTGGAAACTCACTTGAGTTCCGGGGCGTTGTGGACCTTATCAAGATGAAGGCTTATGAGTATGATGCAGACGGTACTCCCAAAGAGGTGGAGATACCGGCTGATATGGCGGATACGGTGGGGGAATACAGGGAACGTATGATGGAATCCGTGGCGGAAGAGGATGAAAGCCTTATGGAAAAGGTGCTGGAAGGCGAAGCCCTTTCCAATGAGGAGATGGCCGCCGGCCTTGAGACCGCGATGAAAAGCGGCAATATAGCCCCCGTGCTCATCGGTTCGGCGGAAAAACTGATCGGCATATCGACAATGCTTGAGTTTTTCCTGGAAAATGCCGCCTCCCCGGCCAGCGAGACCAATTATTATTACGCCGGCACGGAGAAGAAGGATGTCGTCACCATAGACCCTGAAGCTCCGTTCAGCGCGATAGTCTTCAAGACCGTCGTGGACCCTTACGCGGGCAAGATGAACTTTTTCAAGGTGATGTCCGGGACATTGAAGGCCGGAGAAAGCGTTCATGTGAGTTCCACCGGTAAAAGCGAGCGTATCAGCCATATTTATACCGCAACCAGCAAAAAGATCAATGATGTAGGCGAGATCTCCGCGGGCATGATAGGCGTTATCTCAAAAATAGAGTCAATAAAGACAAGGGACACGCTGGCCGCCGAATCGAACGCAAAAGAGATCGAATTCCTGGATGAGTTCCGTCCGATATATTCGCTTTCCATAAACGCGGTGTCTTCAACCGACCAGGACAAGCTCGGTACGGGGCTTGCAAAACTTACAGAAGAGGACCCTTCTCTGAAAAGCTGGAGAAACACGGATACACATGAGTCAATAATATCGGGAATGGGCGATATACATCTTGATGTAATGGTCTCAAGGCTTAAGGAGCGGTTTGGGGTGGACGTGGTCACGGCTACGCCCAAAGTTGCCTATAAGGAGACCATCACAAAGATTGCCGAGGTGCATGGCAGATATAAGAAACAATCAGGCGGCCGCGGACAGTTCGGCGATGTGCATATTAAATTCGAACCCATGCCGCGAGGGGCGGGATTTGAGTTTGTCGATGCCATTGTCGGCGGCGTAGTGCCCGGCAAGTTCATACCGGCTTGTGAAAAAGGCATCAAGGAAGCCATGACAAAAGGCGTTATGGCGGGGTATCCGGTCGAGGACATCCGCGCCACGCTCCACGACGGCTCTTACCATCCTGTCGATTCTTCCGAGATGGCGTTTAAGATAGCTTCTTCGATGGCATTTAAAAAGGCCTTTGAGACTGCCGGAGGAGTCATACTGGAACCCGTGCTCAAGGTGCAGGTAATAGTGCCCGACGAGTATATGGGCGACGTCATGGGCGGGGTAAACAGCAAGCGCGGAAAAATACTTGGCATGAATCCCATGGGCAAGGGCGTGCAGGTCATTGAGGCCGAAGTACCCGAATCCGAAATGCTTTCCTATGCCATAGACCTCAGATCGATAAGCAGCGGCAGAGGCAAGTTTTCGACGGAATTCTCGCATTATGAGGTCGCGCCCCATGATGTTATGCAGAAAGTCATAGCCGAGTCGAAGTCGGAAGCAGACGAAGAGGAATAATAAGCGGCCCTTTGGGAGGGTCGTTAAACCATGGAGGTCAAAATGAAAAAGATGATGTTGATTGCCGTTGCGATAGTCTTAACTGTACTGCCTGCGGTGTCGATGACACTGGGGGATGTGCTCAATGCTGATCAGTACATGAGCAAGGGGATGACCGCTGACATGGAACAGAGTGTCTCGGTGCCGGCGCAGAACATGAAGATGAACATCGTTTCCAAGTTTCATATGAAAGGCGAGTGGGTGCGCATAGACATGGCATATACAGAGGACACCTTCAACAACCCCGCCCAGTATCAGCAGCTGAAGATGATGAAGATGGACAGGATGATAGTCATACAGGGGGAAAAGGACGGCAGAGATTACTCTATAATGGCATACCCCGGACTCAACGGATATGTCGAGATGTTCGACCAGGCCAATGACTCCAAGGATTTCAGCGACATGGGCGAGATGATGGACACCCAGGTAAAAAAGATCGGTTCCGAAGAGTTTGCCGGCGTGAACGCTGACAAATATGAAGTGATACCCGAAGAGTCCGATTCCGAGATGGAAGCTTATTACATCTATGTGGATCCCTCCAAAAAGGTCATGGTGGGCATGCACATGAAGGGCGAAGGCTCCGAGACCACTATCAAGTTCAAGAACATCGTAATGGGCGTTGACAGCTCAGTGTTCAACCCGCCTGCAGGCATGAAAAAATACGAGAACATGCAGCAGCTGAGCATGGCGGCGATGGGTTACTGACAGCAGGACCGCGATACACACTTTTAAGGGCGCCTTCGGGCGCCCTTTTTTATTGAAACATTTTTTTTGATGCTGCTGTCACATACCGAAAAAGGGAGGCATCGTGAGGATTTTGATATTAGGCGGCACCGTGTTTCTCGGAAGACACATAGCCGATACTGCGGTTGCTGCGGGACATGAGGTGACCCTGTTTCACAGAGGGCTGCATCCTGCGGCGCATCCGGCGGCCCGGGAGCTTATCGGCGACAGGGATGGCGATGATTCTGCGTTGGCCGGAGAAAAATGGGATGCTGTCATAGATACGTCGGGGTATGTCCCCAGAGTGGTGGCAAAGACATTGAAGACGCTGCAGGGGAATTACGGCTGGTATTGTTTTGTCTCCAGCATATCAGTCTATGAGGATATGTCCGCTTCGAGACTGGACGAGAACAGCGCGACGTTGAGGCTTGATGTGCCGGGCAATGAGGATATAAACGAAAATTACGGGGCGCTGAAAGCATTGTGCGAGGCTGAAGTAGCCGCTTCGGCGCATAAGGCCTTTATCGTCCGCCCGGGACTTATCGCGGGGCCGTGGGACCCGAGCGACAGATTTACCTATTGGCCGGTCAGGTTTCACAGGGGCGGCCGCATACTTTATCCCGCGCACCCCGATACGTACGTGCAGTTCATAGATGTCAGGGACCTTGCGGAATGGATAGTCGCCTGCGCGGAGCGAGGGATAACCGGCGTGTATAATGCCACAGGTCCCGAAAAGCCGCTGTCTTTTTCGGCCTTCATAGCCGCATGTTCCCGTGCAGTGAAAACTGAGTGTGAGACGGTCGGCGTAAACGAGGAGTTTTTAAGGAGTGAGGGCGTACTGTCGTGGACTGATATGCCCATGTGGATAGCCAAAGCTGATAATATGACAGGATTTTCCGCGGCGGATTGCTCGGCCGCGTATGCGAATGGACTGAGACACAGGGATGTTGACCTCACATTAAAGGATACGCTTGAATGGCGTCTCGGACAGGAAGAGCAGTGCGCGTTGAAGTGGGGGATATCACCCGAAAGAGAAGGGACGGTGCTGGGAAAATGGCAGGAAAATATTTAAGGATGACGGTTGCGGCCGTGTTTATCATCTTGGCCTTTGCGGGCTGCGGGAACACGGATAAAAAAATATTTATAAAAAAACCCGAAAAAAAGGAATTGAGGGCCGTTTCTTCAGTCGCCACCGAAGAGGGATATCAGCTCATGGCGTTTTTGGAGACCGATGGTGATCATTTCATAGACGTCAAGGTGGAGTCCGGGCATGAACGCGGCGTTGTAGAGATCAGGGATGAAAACCTGGCTCTAGTGAGCGCGTTTCGCCCGCGCAGGGGCATGGGCCCCGGTGAGTTCATGGCTCCTTCATATTTTTTCATAGACGGCGAAAAGGTGCATATGCTTGACGGCCATAAAAACACGGTGGAGATCTTTGATTATGAGGGCAATAACGTGGATACCGTGCTACTTGGCAATACAATATCGATATTCAAATGGATAACATCCTGTATCTATGACGGCAGCTCTTATTACATCGCTCCTCTGATACCCGACATAGCCGTGAAATTCGGCAAAGACGGCAACGGGCTAAGTTCCGTTAAAAGCCATTTGAAGGACAATGCCGACGGCTTGATGTGGCAGGAACATGCATGCAGACTGGCAAGGGACACGGATGGCAATATATATGTGTCTTACAATGAACGGGGTTATGAGATAGATAAATACGACAGCGATCTGAATCCCGTGTGGACCGCTTCGATCGCGGACCGGACAATGAAAAAGCCCGGGATGTCGATGACGGTCATAGGTGACGCGAAACAGCCTGTGGGCACCTTCACCCATTCCTCCTTTTTCTGGAAAGACGGAAAATTGTTCGTGTTAAGAGGTGTCGGCGGAGAAATAAAGGCGGTGATGAAAGACGGACGGAAGACCCGGGAGAGCGGAAAGATAGAGGGCATAAAAAACCCCTTTATGGACGTCTTTGACGCCGGGGACTGTTCCTTTCTCTACAGGATAGAGATCCCGTTTTTATCCACGGATTCATGGGCCGAAGTGGTGCCCGTAGGCGATAGTTTTGTCTTTTCCATATTGTCTGACGATGATGAGAGCGACTATAACAATTCGGTATGCAAGGCTGTATTTGCCGGGGAGTGACATATGAAAATAAGGATGATCAAAGAGGATGAATTAAAGAGATACGCGGAGATTGTTTTTAACGCATATCCCGGGTTCGG
>CAZJQC010000006.1:42791-76830 GCA_964548195.1 uncultured bacterium
AGGATGAATTAAAGAGATACGCGGAGATTGTTTTTAACGCATATCCCGGGTTCGGCGTCCCTGATGCGGAGAAGGCCGCCGAATATATAAAAAAGGTGCTGGACAGCGACCACTCTCCGGCGCCCTGGGGCGTTTTTGAAGACGGCGAGATGACGGGGACTATGCTGATCTATGATTATGAGATGAACTTCCGCTCCAAAAATGTTGCCGCAAAAGGTGTAGGGCTGGTCGCGGTCGATCTCACCCGGAAGCGGGAGAAGATCTGCAGGGAGATGATCAAAAGTTTTATCGCACAGACTGCGGATAGCGCTTGTGATTTCGCGCTTTTATATCCGTTCCGCCCTGATTTTTACAGAAAGATGGGGTTCGGGTATTCGTCATCTCTTAAAAAGTACCGCATACGCACGGCGGCTTTCCCCCGCAAAGGGGACAAGAGCGGGATACGTTTGGCGTCTGACGGCGACACAGGCGCGATAACGGAGCTGTATAACGCTGAGGCCGCATCGACACACGGGATGATAAAAAGGACGATTGGCGATTTTGAGCGGCTTATGACGGGTAAGATGAGAACGGCCGTGCATGTGAGCGGCAAGACGATAGACGGCTATATGTGCTTTGGTTTCAGGAAGGGGCATGAGTCCAACTTCACGCTCAACGACCTAATTGTCCGGGAGCTGATGGTGAAAGCGTCAGATCCCGCGGTGACAGCGGCGTTTCACGCCTTCATAAACAGCCAGTCGGATCAATGCGTATGGACGGATATCACGACATTTGATGATGAGTTTTACCATCTTTTTGACGACCCCAGAGACCGGGACGGGGCCCTTGTATCAGGCGTTAACCATGACTCCTACAGAGGCGGAGTCGGACTGATGTGCAGGGTGACCTCTCCCGGAGGGCCCGCCGCACTTTTCCGCGATGCCGAACTGGGCGGGGGTGACGTGGATGTGCTGTTCAAGGTCTCCGATACCCTTTCCGGCGGCCCCGGAGAATACGCGGTAAGTTTCCGCGACGGCCGCGCGGAAGTCTGTGAGTCAGGAAAAACAGACATCACGCTGGAGGCCGATATCGCTGTCTTTTCATCGATCGCCATGGGTTCGCTCGGCGTTCGGAACGCAGTCGCAATGGGCCTTGCGCGCATCGACATGCCATGCCGCATACCCTTGCTGGACCGGGTCCTGGCGCCTGTTCAGAAGCCGCGGTGCGTCACGGAATTTTAATATAAAGGAGGGAGTTATTCTCCCTCCTTTCTGATAATTTCTTTACTTTTACTGAAAACATGATAAAATATACATGGATGAAAAAGTATTATTTCACCGTATTTCGTATGAATTTGGCAAATACAACGTTTTAGTTAAACGTTATTTTTCTTTTTTGGAGCGTATTGTTCCAAAAGGGCAAAAAGTCCTTTGTGAGGAGGTTCAAGTTGACTGAATATAATGCAAAAAGCATAAAAGTCCTGGAAGGGCTGGAGGGTGTAAGAAAGAGGCCCGCCATGTATATCGGCAGCACCGGAGCCATGGGTCTGCATCATCTTGTGTATGAGGTCGTGGACAACAGCATTGACGAGGCTTTGGGCGGGTTCTGCAGCAATATCAAGGTGACCATAGGCGAAGACAATTCCATAACGGTAATAGATGACGGCAGGGGCTTCCCCGTGGATGAGCATCCCGTGTACAAGGGAAAGTCCGGCCTTGAAGTGGCCATGACCATGCTTCATGCCGGAGGGAAGTTCGATAAAAACTCATACAAGGTATCCGGAGGTCTGCACGGAGTCGGCGTTTCCTGCGTGAACGCCCTCTCATCGAGATGCGAGGTGACCGTCAGGCGCGACGGCCTGATCTACCGTCAGGCATATGAAGAGGGCAAGGCGGTGTCTCCCATAGAGAAGACGGGCAAGTCGACCACCACGGGCACTCAGACCTGGTTCAAGCCTGACGCCGGCATATTTGAGACTATAGAGTTTAATTTTGACACGTTGGCGAGGCGGCTCAGGGAGCTTGCTTTTTTGAACGCCGGCATACGCATCACGCTTGAGGACCAGAGATCCGGCAAAGTCTCGACATACAAGTATGACGGGGGCTTGTCCGCTTTTGTGAAATTTCTGAATAAAAGCAATGAGATGCTTTTTGCCAAGCCGCTTTATGTCTCTGAGACAAAGGACAATGTGGTGGTGGAAGTGGCGCTCTCATACAATGAGACATATTCCGAGACCATATACTCCTATGTGAACAATATCAACACCATAGAGGGGGGTACGCATTTGACCGGTTTCAGATCCGCCCTCACCAAGGTGATAAACGATTACGCCGTGAACAACAAGATGTTCCGGGACAAGGATATGAGGCTTCAGGGCGATGACGTGCGTGAAGGGATGACGGCAGTCATATCGGTAAAGGTGCCGGAACCGCAGTTTGAGGGGCAGACAAAGACCAAGCTGGGCAACGGTGATGTGAAAGGCATAGTGGAATCCATATGCAATGAAAAGTTTGCCCTGTTTTTTGACGAGAATCCCGCGATTGCCAGGAAAATAGTGCAGAAAGCGGTGGACGCGAGTGTGGCCAGAAGCGCCGCGCGCAAGGCCAAGGAGCTTGCCAGGAGAAAAACGGCTCTGGACTCCACTGCCTTGCCGGGAAAGCTTGCCGACTGCAGCGAAAAGGACCCCGTTTTGTCCGAACTTTATATTGTCGAGGGCGATTCGGCCGGCGGATCCGCAAAGCAGGGAAGAAACAGGCGCTTTCAGGCCATACTTCCGCTGAGGGGCAAGCTGATCAACGTATTCAAAAATGCCGACCTTAAACTGCTCAAGAACAATGAGATCAGGACGTTGATCACTGCATTGGGCGTGGGCATAGGTGCGACGTTTGATATCACAAAGCTGAGGTACCATAAGATAGTGATCATGACGGATGCCGACGTGGACGGCGCTCATATAAGGACTTTGCTCATATCGTTCTTTTACAAGATGTTTCCGCAGCTGATAACCAGCGGGTACCTGTACATCGCGCAGCCGCCGCTTTACAAGGTGGCCAAGGGCAAGCAGCATCGGTATATACAGACGCAAAAGGAGCTGGACAGGTTCCTGGTCGAAAACGTAATAGAGACGCTGTCTGTCAATGCCGCGGGCAAGGCTTATGAGAAGGCGCGCCTTGAGACGCTTCTTAATATGATAGCCGAACTGCAGGATTATATGCTCAAGATGGGTACCAAAGGCATCACCTTAGAGGATTATTATGACATGAAAAAGATAGGGTTCCCCAAATACAAATGCTTTCATAAGTTTGATGACGATATCTATTATGCGGACGATGAACAGGGCCTTGAGGAGATCATTGAAAGGGCCAAGTCGGCATATCTGGAAGAACTCAACAAGGGAAAAGCGGATCCGGCGCTGATCGATACCATTGATGACGACGAAGTGGTCGACATCTGGGACATTCATGAACTGTCGAATATCAATGCCATTGAGGACACGCTTGAAAAATACGGCTTCAACCTTGAAAATTTTGACAACGAATCGCTTGAGGCGATCGCTTCAATACAGGTGGGCGAGCAGGTTGTCGATGTGTTCAGTCTGAAAGAACTGCATGAGAAGGTCAAAAAGTTCGGTGAGAGCGGGTATTCGCTGCAGCGTTACAAAGGCCTGGGAGAGATGAACCCCGAACAGCTTTGGGAGACCACTATGGACCCCGAGCGCCGGGTGTTTTTGCGGGTAAATATGGTGGACGCCATTGAGGCCGCCGAGACATTTTCAGTGCTTATGGGTGACGATCCGCGGCCGCGCAGAGAATTCATACAGAGGAACGCGCTGCTTGTAAAAAACCTGGATATATGACAAAGAATGAACCCCGGAGGGAGTCATGTACATTGACAAAGAAAATATAAAAGATGTTAACGTAGAAGAGGAGATGAAGCAAGCCTACCTTGATTATGCCATGAGCACGATCATGGGAAGGGCGCTTCCCGACGTGAAGGACGGGTTGAAGCCGGTGCAGAGACGCATCTTGTATGCCATGAACGAGCTGGGCCTGAGGTTCAACAAAAAATACAGAAAATCCTCCAAGGTCGTCGGCGATGTCATGGGTAACTACCATCCCCACGGCGATGCCGCCATATATGACGCTCTCGCCAGGATGGCGCAGCCCTTTACTTATAATGTGCCTCTGATAGACGGACAGGGAAACTTCGGATCCATAGACGGTGACCGCCCTGCCGCGGCCCGATATACCGAAGTCAGGATGGACAAGATCTCCGACTATCTGCTTATGGACCTTGACAAGGAGACTGTGGATTTCAAACCCAACTATGACGGGTCGACGACGGAGCCTGTCGTCTTGCCGTCCATGGTTCCGAATCTGCTGTTAAACGGCTGTTCCGGCATAGCGGTGGGTATGGCTACCGAAATACCCTCCCATAACCTTAATGAGCTGGTGGAAGGGCTTATACAGCTGATCGACAATCCGGATACGGAGGTCAGGGAGCTTATTAAAATAATCAAGGGGCCGGATTTCCCCACGTCCGGATTTATCATAGGCAAAAAGGGCATATATGACGCCTATATGACCGGCAGAGGCAAGTTCTCGATCAGAGGCAAGATCATCAAGGAGATCAACGCCAAAGGGCGTGTGGCCCTTATAATAACGGAAATACCGTATAAGGAAAACAAGGCTCGTCTCATAGAGTCCATAGCGGAACTTATTAAAAACGGGAAGCTTGAGGGGATAAGGGATCTGAGGGATGAGACGGATAGAAACGGCATAAGGGTCGTGCTTGAGCTTAAAAGCAAAGAGGATTATGACGCGGATATAATAAGCAACAACCTGTTTAAGAAGACAAGGCTGCAGATCAATTACTCGATGAACTTTCTTTCCCTTGTAAACGGCATCCCCAGGACCATGGGGCTTAAGGAGATGCTGTTCCATTTCATAGGGCACAGAAAAGACGTGGTCACCCGTAGGACAAGATACCTGCTTCGCAAAGCCGAGGAACGGGCTCATATACTTGAGGGGCTTAAGATCGCCCTGGCTAATATTGACGAGGTCGTGGCCGTGATCAAAAAATCGGCGGACGTGAATGATGCCAGAAGCGGACTCATGAAAAATTTCGTGTTGACATACATACAGGCTCAGGCGATCCTGGATATGCGTCTGCAGAAACTCACCAGTCTTGAGGTCAAAAAACTTGAAGAGGAATACGAAGAACTGCTTAAGAAAATAACGTATTACAGAAGTGTGCTGAGCAATGAGAAGCTTGTGCTTGAGATCATCAAGGAGGAGCTGGGCGAGGTCAATGAGAGATTCAGCATGCCCCGGAGGACGCAGATCATTGACCAGCTGCAGGAACTGGATGACCTTGACCTTATACAGGAAGAGGATATGGTCATCACCATCACGAACCGCGGGTTTGTCAAACGAGTTCCCGAGTCCGCCTACAGGACACAGCGGCGCGGCGGCAAAGGGCTTGCCGGGCTGAAGACCATTGAAGATGATTTTGTAAGGAAGCTGATACTTGCCTCAACCCACGACAAACTGCTTATGTTCACAAACAAAGGCAAGACATATTCGCTGAGCACGCTGGACATCCCCGAAAAGAGCAGGACGTCGAGGGGCACATCCATAAACAACGTCCTTACTCTGGAAAAAGGGGAATATATCTGCGACTATATGCCGATAAAGGAATTCAGCGAGGATGAGTACCTTATTTTTGCGACCAGGGGCGGTACGGTAAAGAAAACGAAATTGTCCGATTTTGCCAATATCAACAGCCGCGGCCTTATTGCCATAAACATCAGGGAAGACGACAATCTGGTTTCCGTGATCAACGTGAAGCACGGGCAGACCGTGATGCTGTATACCAGAAAAGCGCTTGCCATACGGATAGACGAAGCCGCGCTGAGGCCGCAGGGCCGCGCGACAATGGGCGTAAAGGGCATAACACTTTCCAAGGATGATACTGTCATCATGGCTGAGACGCTCACCGACCATGACATATTGCTCTTCGTCTCTGAAAACGGTTTCAGCAAGCGGACCAACGCGGCCGAGTTCAAGGTACAGGGCAGGGGCGGCAAGGGGCTGATCGCCATGAAACTCACCCCCAAGACCGGCGTGCTGGCGGGGGCCATGGTAGTCTCCGAAGCGGACGATATTTTCGGTATCACGGAACAGGGGCAGATCATCAGAATAACCCTTCAGGATATTAAGATACAGGGAAGAAACACCCAGGGCGTGAAGTTTATCTCCCTTGCGGAAAAGGACAAACTCACGGCAGTGTCCAGATGTGTTGAAAGATGATCCTGATAAGCTTGCCCGGCGGAAGCCGCCGGGCAAAAAAAACTTGATATTTAGCGCCGTCACTTTATAATTTCAGTATACCGAACTGAATGAGGGGGTTGGGATATGTGGATTACAAAAGCAATCGTATATCTGCTGGTGTTGTTTGTTGTCGTGGTTTTCAGCGTTCAGAATGCGGCCGACAAAGTCACTTTGCGGTTTTTCAACATGAATACCGGTGAGATCCCTGCCATAGAGGCCCTTATTCTGGCTTTTTTCTTTGGTCTTGTGGTGTGCGGCGCCTATGCTCTTTGGAAATATTTTGCCCTTTTGAAAAAATATAAAAAAGTGCTTGTGGAGTCGGAAAAGCTGAACGACGAGATCGGCGTGCTCAGAAAGATGAATATTGAAGAGGATTCCGAGGCCTGAGTCTGACTTGCGGCCCGCGTCCGTGTAATCTGCATAAGGAGAAATAATGAATCTGCTTTTGGTCGGTGCCATTGTGGTTGTGGGAGCGCTTCTTTTTGTTTTTTACGGCATGAAGCGGGAGGAAGAGAAAAATGAGAACAAGGCCAGGCCGGTCAGGTTTTCCCGTAATCTGCTGAATGAATATTGGCTTGATATCATAGAGTACGTGACGACCGGATATCTGGACAAAGCCAGCGGTCTTCTGAAGGAGCTTATACAGAAGAACCCCGACGAATATCCGGCTTATCTGGTCCTGAGTTATATTCTGAGAAAGCAGGGAAAAGTCGAAAAAGCGCTGAACGTCGACAAGACAATATTCGCCGGCATGAGCACCATATCAAAAAGGGGAAAAAAGGCCATTCAAAAAAGCCTGCTTATAGATTATGTGGAAAACGGCATGCTTAAGACCGCTTTGAAGACCATAGAGGAAAGCTTCAAGGATATCGAAAAGGACGAACTTGTGCTTTCACTCGGCCGCGATATATCATATAAACTCGGAGAGTTTGAAAAAGCGTTGCATTATACGGAAAAGATGCTGGAGTTGAAGAAGACCAAAGACAGGTCCGAGCTTGGCTATATCGCCGCGGATCTTGCCAAGGACGCGCTGCATAAAGGCGACACAGTCACTGCGGGAAAGCTTTTGAAGCAAGGCAGGCATTACGATTCGGGAAGCGCCAGGCTTTTGTTTGTGGAATCCTATCTCCGCTATGCGGAGGGGGCTAAGGGCAAGTCGCGCGAGGTCTTTATGAAAGCGCTTAACATGAGTCCGGGTTCCGTGTATCATGTCAGAGACAGGATGTACGAGATCTTTGAAGAAGACCACGCAAAGATGGCAAAAAGCCTTAAGCCCATAGTGGCGGCGAATACGCAAAATGCGGCTCTGCATGTATTCTTTGCCCATGAGCTGAGGACTCTGGGAAGATATGATGAGGCGGCCGAGGAATATCTTGAAGCCATATTATACGAACCGGAATCCCGCCACATACTTTTTCTCATGCTTGACCTTTATATTGAGACCGGCAACTGGGATAAAGTCCGGGAGATCCGGGATGAACTGAAGGGCGTTGACGGGGAAGTCGCTTATGTGTGTTCGCAATGCGGCGCCTCGTTTTCCGCACCCGTTTGGTATTGCGACAAGTGCGGCACCTGGGGCGGCGTGACAGTCAGGTTATGAGCGGTATAAAAGACACTCCGCTTAATCGTCAATATATAGACATCAAACAGAGATATCCCGACTGCATCGTGTTGTTCAGGGTCGGGGATTTTTATGAGGTCTTTTATGAGGATGCCGTGACGGTATCCCGCGCCCTGGATATAGTATTGACTTCACGTCAGGAAGGCCAGCCGATGGCCGGAGTCCCGTATCATGCTGTGGACAGGTATTTGAAATCCCTTGTCATGCAGGGCTATAAAGTGGCAATATGCGAACAGATGGAAGACCCCAGGACGGTCAAGGGCATCGTAAAGCGCGATGTGATCAAGGTCGTGACCCCGGGCACATATGTGGAGGACGATAAGGATAATTATCTTGCCTCCGTTGTGATGGAAGAGGGCCGGTTCAGCTATGCGTACGCGGACATATCACTGGGCGCTGTCATGACGGGCATGGCGGACAGCGAAAGCGAACTGCTGGCCTGTCTTGAAAAGGTCGATATCTCCGAGATCATCATACCGGAAGCGGACAAGGCCTCTGAAAATCTTATAGATCGGCAGTTCCGCGGAGTGTTCGTCACCCGCTACCCCATTTGGGAATATGACATCAGCCTTTCCATACAACGCATCAAGGATTATTTCGGCGTGATATCGCTGGTGCCCTTCGGAATACATAACGACTCACTGGCCATACAGGCCGTTTCCATAATATTGAAGCATGTGCTTGAGACCCAGAAGGGCGTGATGTCAAATATCAGCAGTATAGAGAACGAATCCGAGAAGAGCTATGTGGGCATTGACGCCAAGACATGGCAGAACCTTGAGATCTTTCCCCCGAATTCCGGAGACGGAGTGGAAAAAACCCTGTACGGCATACTGGACGCTAACCTTACAAAAATGGGGGCGCGAAACCTGAAAAAATGGATGCGTTATCCCCTGAAGGACGGAGCGGAGATCTCAAAGCGCTGGGAAGCTTTGGACTATTTCAAGGGCAACAGGCGTCTCAGGGACAAGCTGGGTAAGCTTTTCAGCGATATACCCGATTTTGAGCGTTCGATGGGCAGAATATCCTATTCAAAGGGACGCCCCAGGGACCTGGTGCAGGTCAAGAAGGGGCTTGCACATGCCGAGGAGATCAAGGAAATACTCTATGACACCGGTGTGGAATTACTCGGCGGATACGCTTCGTGCATCAGTCCGCTCAGGGAGCTATGCGACCTTCTCGAACGTTCCGTGCCGGAGGAGCCTGGCGCCGGAAACGGCGGCATGGGGCTGATCAAAGATAACTTTAATGACGAGGTCGACAGCCTGCGCAACCTGAAAAAGGACAGCAGAAGCTTGCTGATGGAAATACAGGAACATGAAAAAGAGGCGACCGGCATCCCGTCACTGAAGGTCAAATATAACAAGGTGTTCGGTTATTTCATAGAGGTCTCAAAGAGCTATTCGGGATCTGTGCCGGAGCGCTATGACCGGCGCCAGACGCTGACAAACGCCGAAAGGTATATGATACCGGAACTGAAGGAACTTGAAGAGAAGATACTCAACGCGGACAGTGAGCTGATCGCGCTCGAAGCCAGGTTGTTCGAAGAGGTCAAGGAACAGGTGGTTGACAAGACCAGGGAAATACTGGTCAATGCCGAGGTCTTTGCCGAGACCGACACGCTGCGTTCATTCGCGGAGATATCCGTACTCAGGAATTATGTCAGGCCCGGACTTCTGCCCGGAGGGGCGCTGGAAATAATCGAAGGGCGTCATCCCGTGCTGGAGGTCCTGCTCGGTTCGGAGCCGTTTGTCCCCAATGACCTTGAGATGGATATAGTCGACAGGTCGATGTATCTGGTAACAGGGCCGAATATGGCCGGAAAGTCGACATATCTCAGACAGAATGCCCTGATATTGCTCATGGCGCAGATAGGCTGCTTTGTTCCCGCGGACAGGATGGCCTTTACGCCTGTAGACAGGATATTCTCAAGGGTGGGTGCTTCCGACAACATAGCCGCGGGCGAAAGCACCTTTATGGTCGAGATGCTGGAAACATCGTATATAGTCCACAATGCCACCCGGGAGAGTTTTATCATACTGGATGAGATCGGACGCGGCACCAGCACGTATGACGGCCTTTCGATCGCATGGGCTATTTCAGAGCACGTGCACAGCCGCATCGGAGCCAAGACATTGTTCGCCACCCATTATCATGAGCTTACCGAGCTGACCGACGTCTATCCGGCCATACATAACCTTAACATTTCTGTGAAAGAGTGGAATGACAGTGTGATCTTTTTGAGAAAAATAGAGGAGGGGCGCGCCGACAAAAGCTATGGCATACAGGTGGCGCGTCTTGCGGGCCTTCCCGAAAGCGTTATTGAAAGGGCCAAGGAAATATTGTTCAATCTTGAAAGCGAAAGTTACCGCAACGGGGTCCCGTCGATTATTTACAATGGATCGGAACCATTGCCCCGGCAGGTCGACTTGTTCAGCGACAGTTTTGAGCAAAAAGTCTTAAATGACCTGAGATACATGGACCTTAACAGTCTCACCCCAATAGACCTTATGATGGAGGTCAAAAAGATCAAGAAACGCATTGAAGAGCATGATAAAGAAACTTGACAGAGTGACAATTAACAAGATAGCTGCCGGAGAGGTTGCGGACAGGCCCGTGTCGGTGATACGGGAGCTTGTGGAGAACGCGCTTGACGCCGGCGCCAGCAGGATAGAGATCGTTGTGGCGGCCTCTCCGCTGGAAAAGATGTCCGTTTCGGACAACGGTTCGGGAATAGCCTTTGAGGAGATACCTGCCGCTTTCGACCGCCACGCGACGTCAAAGATATCGGCGGCGGACGATCTGCTTACACTGGATACCCTGGGCTTCAGAGGCGAGGCTTTGCCGAGCATCGCATCGGTGTCGAGATGCACGCTGATCAGCAGCTGCGAGGATGGCGGACACGGCGGCAGGATAGAGTTCGCGGGAGGGAAACGGACATCATACAAGGCCGCGAGCAGAGCGCGCGGCACGACCGTGATCGTCGAGGACCTTTTCTACAACATACCGGCCCGCCGGAAATATCTTAAAAGCCCTCCCTATGAGACAAGGCTCATCAGAGAGTTTGCGGA
The DNA here is from genome assembly GCA_964548195.1 of uncultured bacterium. Lineage (GTDB taxonomy): Bacteria > Macinerneyibacteriota > Macinerneyibacteria > Macinerneyibacteriales > DSCS01 > CAZJQC01. Next base: position 53,795 of record CAZJQC010000006.1, read on the forward strand.
GCGCATAGCTCTTATTTATGCGGACGCGGGACTTGAGATATCCCTGTCGGTGAACGGGCGCACGCTGCTTTCAACAGACTCGGAAGACGGCTTCCTGGACAGGATGGCGGCTGTTTGCGGTGAGACTGTATCCGCCTCGCTAATGGGTTTTGAAAAAGAGCGGGACGTGTTCAGGCTCAAGGGCTGGGTTTCCGGTTCCGATACGGTCGCGAACAATTCAAGGAACATGAATCTTTTTGTCAATGGCCGGGCGGTGAACGATAAACGGTTCGTTTATACCGTAAAGAACGCGTTGAAGGAGATCATCCCCCCGGGCAAATACCCCTTTTGCGTTGTTTTTATTGAGATAGACCCGCGTTATGCCGATTTTAACGTCCATCCGAGGAAGACCGAGATCAGGTTCAGGGATGAAAACAGGATATACGGGTCGATATACAATGGCGTCATATCGGTGTTTGCGGGCTTTGAGTCCCTTCCCTCAGGCGGTTTTGCCGAAGTGTTGGGCGTCCCGGAGGCCGGAGAGTCGACGCATCAGAGCTCCCTGTTTGCGGGGCACTCGGCGGAGACGGCTATACTCGAAGCGGAAAGCGGGGCAGGGAGCGTGTCACTTTTCGGCCACCGCTATATGGGCGTCGTGTTCGGGCGCTATATGTTGTTCGCTTCGGAAGATGAGATGATAATGGTGGATTTTCACGCGCTGAACGAGCGTCTTGTATACGACAGCCTGAAAGACAGGGCATACAGGGATCCGGGCGCGCGTATCATACCGGAAGTGATAATGCTCGGCTCCGCATATGCCGACATTATCGAGGAAAAAGCCGAAGATCTTCGGCGTGTCGGGTTTGGTGTGAGGAAGATCGGCGACGACAGTGTCGTGATAGAGTCTATACCGGTCTATTTAAGGGATGCGGCTTCTGCCGAGGCCCTTTTAAGGGACATATGCGGCGATCTTTCATCGGGTGAGGCTGCGGGGCCCTTTGATGAGTATTTCGCCATGCGCGCGTGCAAATCATCCTTCAGGTCGGGGGACCGGCTCAGCGGGGAAGATGTCAGGGCGTTTGCGGCGGCCGTGGAACGGGGGGGTTTTTCTCTTACATGCCCCCATGGCAGGCCTGTGGCAAGAAGGCTTGGCAAAAAGGATATTGACCGCCTTTTTAAGCGTCTTTGATCTTTGTTGAGTTGACATTTTTACCGGCTTCTGTTAGATTCATCACATGGAAAACAGAGACACACGTGAACGCATAACGAATGCAGCGGTGGACTTGTTCGCGGAGCTGGGATATGACGGCGTGGGGATGCGCGGCATAGCTGAACGAAGCGGCATCGCGGTATCGGTAATATACTATTACTTCAGCGGCAAAGAGAAGATGTATACGGCGCTTTTTCTGGATTTTTTCAGGGATGTGCTCAGTGGGGCGAGGGATTTTATAGAAGCCAATGCTTCCAGGGACCTTTTTTCAACCGCATTGAGACTGCTGGAACTCTTTCACAACATGGATGATATGGAAAAGAAGAGGATGAAAGTCGCTATTTATGAGATACAGGGTTTTGGCAAATCCAATGAACTTAGAGCCGGGCTGCTCAAGTCGTACAGGCAGCATGAGATGGTCTTTTTTTCACTCTTTCTCGACCGGTTAAAGGACAGAAAGATGTCTTTCGCGGCTTCCAGGGTGCTTTTTACCTATTTGTCCTCAAGGGTCGCCGATATAATCATCAACGGGCGTTATCCCGAGGACACGCTCAGCGATGATCTGAAAGTCCTTTGCCAATGATCATGTAAACCTTTATTGTTTGCTGATTTGCGTCCGCAGCCGTATAATTAATTACTTGACACGAAAATGAAAGTATGGTAGTTTTTCCGTGCAGAAGATACAGGGGGTAGAAAATGTACGCAGTAATCAAAACAGGCGGAAAACAGTATCTTGTCAGGGAAAACGACAAGATCTTTATTGAGAAGATAGATAAAGCCGTGGGTGAGTCCGTTGAATTTACGCCCATTCTTCTCAATGACGGCGAAAACACAATTGCCGACGTGAAATCCCTGGAAAGTACAAAAGTTGTATGCAAAGTTAAGGAACATTTCCGCGGCAAAAAAATCAAGGTCTATTATTTCAGAAGAAGGAAAGATTCAGATAAGACTATCGGTCACAGACAAAGTCTGGTGACTCTCGTCGTCGAATCTATTCAAAAATAACCGGGGAGGTGAGTTATGGCTCATAAAAAAGGTGTCGGTAGTAGTAGGAACGGTCGTGACAGTGAGTCGAAGCGCCTCGGTGTAAAAAAATACAGCGGGCAGTCGGTGCTTGCGGGCAACATAATCGTCCGTCAGCGCGGGACAAAATACAAACCCGGTGACAATGTCGGTCTCGGCAGAGACTATACCATTTACTCTTTGATCGATGGTTTCGTTGAATTCTCCATGAGGCGAGGCCGTAGCATTATCAACGTTGTTCCGGTAAAAAAATAACCACATGTTTGTAGACAGAGCGAAGATTTATGTCCAGGGCGGCAAAGGCGGCCCTGGATGTCTTAGTTTTAGAAGAGAAAAGTATATCCCCAAGGGCGGGCCTGACGGCGGAAACGGCGGCCGGGGCGGAAGCGTTATATTGAAGGTCACCAGATCGGTCAAGACCCTTTATGACGTGCGCTTTCATCCCCATATACGGGCCACGAACGGTGCCCCCGGAGGCACCAACAATAAATACGGACGGGACGGCAAAGACTTTGAACTCTCCGTGCCGCCCGGGACGATGATATACACCGAAGACGGCGAGCTTATCGCCGATCTTGTGGAAGAAGACGATTTCTTCGTCGCGGCTGTGGGCGGCCGCGGGGGACGGGGAAATGCGGTTTTTTTGTCCAACACCAACAGAGCGCCTTATATACGCGAACTCGGCGAACCGGGCGAGGACAGGACGCTGATACTTGAGCTGAAGCTTATAGCGGACGTGGGCCTTGTCGGGCTGCCCAATGCGGGCAAGTCCACACTTCTGTCGGTATTGAGCAACGCAAAACCGAAGATCGCCTCTTATCCCTTTACCACCATAGAGCCTAATCTGGGCGCGATCATATCCGAGCGAGGCTTCAGTTTTGTCATTGCGGACCTTCCCGGCCTCATAGAGGGTGCGAGCCGCGGCATCGGCCTTGGCGACAAATTTTTGAAACATGCCGAACGCACAAGACTTCTTGTCCACCTTGTGGATATGGCCGGAACCGAGGGACGTGACCCTGCTGATGATTATCGGACCATAAGGAAAGAACTTGAAAGCTACGGTGACATACTTGCTTCCAAACCCGTGATGGTAGTGGCAAATAAGATGGATGTTCCGGAGGCGCAGCTTTTTCTGGAAGAGTTCAAAAAGAACACGGGCATAGACCCCATCGGCATTTCAGCGGCGGGGCGCCTGAACATAACCGTGTTGAAAAGCGCCGTGGCGGAAAGGCTTGAAGAGCTGCCTCCTGCGGAGACTCAGCTTCCCGAAAGGCATGAGTTCGAGGAAGACAGGCGCAAGTTTACCATAGAGATCATAGACGGAGATTATCATGTGAACGGGGTCTATATCAACAAGATCGCTTCCATGACGGATTTCAGCCTGCCTGAAAGTGTGCGCAGGTGTACGGATATAATGAAAAAACTCGGAATTTTTGAAAAACTCGCGGAAATGGAAGCAGAAGACGGTGATAGCGTCGTTGTTGCAGATAAATTCGAGTTTTTTTACAGACGCGACTAAATCATTCTTGAAGATAACTTTTTATTGTGATATATTTCATGGGTATAGATTTTTCTACGGGTATTCGTTTTCGGGTGTCTGAACCGCCGTGTTGCGCGCAGACGTCCAAGGAGGGTGTATGAAAAGGTTGATGTGTTTGATGTTGGCCGTGGTTTTTGTTGCTGCAATGCTTTTCGCGGGTCAGACCGTTCCTCCGCCGTATCCGGGGCCAAGGGGCACCGGGCTTACCGGACAAAATGTATATACCGTTGTAAAAGGCGACACGCTTTGGGAGATATGCCAGGCAAAGCTGGGGAACGCATGGTTGTGGGTCAAGGTGTGGGAAAGAAACCCCCATATAACCGATCCCAATTGGATATACCCCGGAGACAGGCTGGAACTCGATGTGGAAGCTCCCATACCGCCTTCTTATGTGAAACCGGAAAACAAAGATAAATATGCTGATGAAGACAGATCTGTCAGAGAGTTTGTGTTCATGGAAGAGCAGCCATCCGAAACAACGGTGGAGCCGGAGAAGGGTATCACACTCTCAGGAGACTCGGGAAAAGACAGGGATCAGATGAAAAACCTGATATTTTTCGGCGGGTTCATACTTGAAAACGGCACGGAGCCTTTTGCGAAGATCATGAGCATAGAAAAGGACGCCAATATAGCCGCATACGGTGATTATATCTATATAAACAAAGGCGGCGAGGACGGCATCAAGGAAGGCGATGAGCTGATAGTATATCAGGTCGGAGAGAAAGTGACCCATCCTGTTACCTTCAAGAAGATGGGCTATATAGTGAAGCCTTTGGGATTGTTAAAGGTGGTCTCGCTGTACAAGGACCTGGCGAAATGCGAGGTCACGGGACAACAGTCCGCCATCAGGGTGGGCGATTTCGTGGATTATGAATATCCGAGAATAGTGCTCAATACAAAAAACATCAAACCTGATTATCAGGGCAATATAATATACTTCAAAGACGGCTCTCAGCTGGCAGGCAAGAACACCATAGTCCATATCGACAGGGGCATGAAACAGGGGATAAAGGCAGGCATGTTTTTTGACATTTTCGGAGAGGCCCGTAAAGTCAGAGATCCTGACGGCGGGTCCAAAGAGATCCCCGCAGAGATCAAGGGACGCATAAAGGTGATAAACGCCCGCGAGAATGTATCCATGGGCGTGATCATGTCAACGAGAGGCGATGAAAAGATCATGCTTGGAGACGAGGTCGTTGCTGAATAGGGAGCGTATGTAGTTGCGATGAGCGGAGCGATGCAGTTTTCGCGGGAAAAATCCGCGTATCTGGCGCTAAGCGTCAGCGGCGTCCTGAGCAACCGTGTTGTTTTCGAGGCCCTTAAGAGGGCAGGATCCGCATCCGCTTTATGTGAAGCCGGTGAAAGCGAAGCTGCGGAGTTTCTCCGTTGCGGCAGGGAAAAAGCCGGCCGGTTTTTCCGGCGCATAAGGGATGCCGGGCTGGATCAACGCATCGCCGAGATCATGCGGAAGGGCATGTCTCTTTTGACGCCCGGCGACGAGGAGTTTCCCGAACAACTTTTGAACATCTTCGATCCGCCGCTGTGTCTTTACAGAAAAGGGCTGCCTCTGCGCAAGGGGCCTGATTATCTTGCAGTCGTCGGCACAAGAAAATCGACACATTACGGGGAACGGGCGGCAGAACGCATTATCACAGCCCTCAACAGGCGCATAGGGATAGTCAGCGGCATGGCAACCGGCATCGACACATGCGCTCATATCACGGCTCTTGACTCGGGCTTATACACAGTGGCCGTTTTAGGGACCGGCGCGGACCGTGTTTATCCCTTGACCAATAAAAGACTTTATGAAAGAATAATCAGAGAGGGTACCGTGTTAAGCGAGTATCCGCCCGGAACCGGTCCTGACAGATATAATTTTCCCAGACGGAACAGGATCATCAGCGGGCTTTCAAGAGGCGTGCTTGTAGTGGAATGCGGACAGAGAAGCGGATCGCTGATCACCGCGGGATTCGGCCTTGAACAGGGCCGGGACATATTCGCCGTGCCGGGAAGCATCCTTTCCGGTACAAGCAAAGGCACGAACGGATTGATAAGGGACGGCGCGGTACCTGTGTTTTCGGCCGAGGATGTGAACGGATACTGGGGCATGGACGGTGTGGAGCGCGCTGCCGGTAAAAAACCGCCGGACTTGACAGACGATGAAAAAGCGGTTATAAGTCTGTTGTCCGTGGATGACCCGATAACCATGGAGGAGGCCCTGAACGGAGTTAAAGGGCGATTCCGCGCTGCGGAGATCCCCGCGCTGTTCACCGCTCTTATGGTAAAAGGGCTGATAAGGGAACTTCCGGGAAAAAGATTTGTTTTGAAACAAGAGGTTGACTGATGAAAAAGAAAAATATTCTGATAGGAAAACTTATAGAAGCGCTGGGCGGCACCGGCGAGGAGAAGGATAAGCTGAGAAGCATACTTTCCGACAGGGGCGTGGACGATGACTCTGCGGATAATATCGTTGAAAGGATGAACGAGGGCTTTGATTCTTCCGACTCCGTCTACGAGGAGTATTCGCTTAGCGGAGTCCGTCTGTTCAATGTGCTTGAGCGTATGCTTTTTACGGAAAAGGCTTTGGATGAGATGACGCTTTGCAAGCATCTGGGAATAATAGATGACAATGACATGGAACAGGTCATAGACCTCTCGCTGGGTACGGACAAACTTCCTGTGGACAAAGATACCGTGCTTGCCGTTATATCCTATGTGTCGGGCGTCGATCTCAATATGACCGGCCTGAGACCTTATATATAAAGAGTCCGGGGCGGCGCCCCGGTATTCATTGCCGCAAGCTGCCCCTGTTTTTCAGAGACTTTCCCTTATAAGGGATGCGAATTCCACCACATCTTCTTTGCTCGTGTCATATGAGGTCATCCATCGCACTTCGCCCCGGTCCTCATTCCAGACATAGAAAAAGGATTTTTCGATCATTGGCCTTATGCGGTCTGCAGGCATGCTGACAAACAGCCCGTTTGTCTCTACCGGCTGTATGAGTTTTATGGGTTCTATGCCGCTGATCTCTTTTTTAAGCAGAGAAGCCGCGTGATTTGCGTTGGAGGCATTGCTTTTCCACAAACCGTCTTCCAGATAAGCTATGAACTGCGCTGAGACATAGCGCATTTTGGCTCCAAGCTGCATCCCCTGTTTTCTTATATACTTGAACTCGCCGGCCAGTGAAGGGTCGAAAAAGACTACGGACTCCCCGGTCATCATCCCGTTTTTTGTGCCGCCGAACGACAATATGTCTACGCCTGCCGCGCCCGTGATATCGCCGAGGCCTGTTCCGAGGCTGGCCGCCGCATTGGCAAGCCTTGCGCCGTCCATATGGAGCAGCATGCCGTTTTTGCGCGCGTAGCGTGAAAGTTCCCTGATCTCTTCCACGGAGTATACCGTTCCCAGTTCGGTGGGCTGTGTTATTGAGATTATTTTAGGCTGCGAATGGTGTTCGTCTCCGAATCCGTGTATAAGATGTTCTATATCATCGGGAGAGATCTTGCCGTTTTTCGCGGGCACCGTGAACAGCTTGCATCCCGCGATTTTTTCCAGCGCTCCGCATTCATCGACATTCATATGCGATGTCTCCGCGGTTATAACGGAATTATACGGCCGCGCGGCCGCGGATATGCCCAGCACATTGGCCGCGGTGCCGGTAAACACAAAAAATGATTCGCTTGTGTCGCCGAACGCCCCCTTCATCATGCTGTATGCTTTTTCCGTGTACGGATCGGCCCCGTAAGAGACATAATCCTTCAGGTTAGCGTCAATAACGGCCTGCATGATGTCCGGATGAACCGGAGAGTTATTATCACTGGCAAAACTTCTCATAAAGTCTCCTTTTCTCTGATATTACATGATAATGTGGAAATGGTCAATCATGTGAAGAAGAAAAGGGATATAGCTCCGAGTGCGGCTATGGTCCCGAATACGCTTGCGGGTGACATCCTGTCATTGAGCATAAAATGGGAAACGGGTATCAGGATGAGGGGGGAGAGCGATGTCAGCGTGAGCGCCACTCCCACATATATGGTCTTTATGGCGTACAGGGCCAGCAACACCCCCAGCACCGGGCCTATGACCGTGCTTGATGTGACATAGACTACGGACGGCTTATCAGCCGCAAATATTTTCATGTCGCGCAGGGTCGTGCGCCTGACCGCGGTAAATACGATAAAGGATAAAAGTCCCGCAGCCGTTCTGATCACATTTGCCGAAGAGGCCGGAATTGTCCCCTCCATGCCTATCTTTGAGAGCACCATGCCCGCGCCCTGCCCTATGGCGCCGCCGAAAGCAAGCAGATAGCCTGTGATGTCATGTTTCGCTTTTACGCCGTTTTTCTGGTTGCTTATCACCCAGGCCACGGCGGTTCCCGCGATGACAATCGCGGCCCATTGTATGAACACCGGCTTTTCCCCCAGTACAAAGAAAGAGAGCACCGCGCTGATTATCGGCGCCAGACTCATTATAAGCATCGTAAGCCTGGGACCTATGCGGACAAATGATTCGAACAGCAGTATGTCTCCCAAAAAATAGCCGACGAAACCGGATAAGGCCAGGAAGAGAAAAGACGATGCGCCCATATGCGGGAAGAGAGTGCCCGTGACTAATATATTCACCGCCACTGCGGCCGGGAATGCTATCCACATGCGTACATGGGAGACCGTAAAAGACCCTATGCGGCTGCCCGCTTTTGAAAAGAAAAAAGCATTATAAGCCCAACAGGCCGATACCGCCAGGGCGGCCGTTTCTCCGCGTATCATGCGCTTAAAATAGCAGAGGGTGCCGTTTAGTCAATCTTTCTTTGTATGAAATATTTAAATCTTGAAAAAAACCTTTTAATGTCACATAATTAATCAGAAAGCGCGGTGATTATGAAAAGAGAAGAGATGGTGAGGCGCGTCCGGGAATTGAGAACGGAATTGTCCTATCATAACGACCGTTATTATAAAGACAGCGATCCGGTCATCAGCGACGCGGAATATGACGGGATGATGAGAGAGCTTGCCCGGCTGGAGAAATTGCTTTCGGATGAGGCCGTGGAGTATTCGCCGACCGCGATGGTGGGCAGCGATCTTACGGGCCGTTTTCCTCCCCACACGCATCAGGTCCCGATGCTTTCCATTGACAACACCTACAGCAGGGAAGGGGTCGCGGATTTCTGCGCCAGGACGGAAAAGCTTGCCGGCAGAAGTGATCTGGCCTATGTGTGTGAGCACAAAATAGACGGAGTCAGCATCAGCCTGGTCTATGAAGACGGAAAACTCGTGCATGCCGCCACACGCGGCAATGGCAATACGGGTGAAGATGTGCTGAACAATATGCTTGCTGTGGATTCGGTGCCGCGTTCAGCCGACCTGAAGGGGCTTTGCGAAATAAGGGGCGAGGTGTTTCTCAGCCTCAGCGATTTTATCGCCATCAATGAAGAGAGAGAAAACGCCGGGGAAAGCCCTTATGCCAACCCAAGAAACCTTACTTCCGGCACATTGAAACTGCTGGATCCCCGGGCGGTGGAAAAACGAAGGCTTTCGCTCAATTTATACGGTACGGGAAGGGTGGATGATCCCGCGTTGCCCGATACGCAGTGGGAGCTCATAAAGTGGCTTTCTGAAAAAGGATTTCCCGTAAACGTCAATGCGGCGCTTTGCAGGGGACTTGATGACATATGGCAATATTGTGAGCTTTGGGGTGAAAAAAGAGCCGGGCTTGATTATATGATAGACGGGATCGTGATAAAAGTTGACGATATGCGCATCAGGGAGGGGCTCGGGACGACCATGAAGTCACCCCGTTGGGTCACAGCGTATAAATTTCCCGCTGAAAAGGCTGTCTCGACCGTATTGGATATAGTCATACAAGTCGGCAGGACGGGGATACTCACCCCGGTGGCTGTGCTTGAGCCTGTGTCTTTGGCGGGAACGACGGTAAGACGATCGACCCTTCACAATATGGATGAAATAGCCAGAAAAGATATCAGAATAGGCGACAGGGTATTTGTTGAAAAGGGCGGCGATATAATACCCAAGGTCACCGGAGTGGACAAATCCGCCCGCACCGGGGCGGAAACGGTGTTTGCAATGCCTCCCGTATGCCCGGCCTGCGGAGGCAGTGTGGAACGATACCCTGACGAAGCGGCGTTCAGATGCGTCAACGCTTCCTGTTCCGCTCAGCTGAAAGGGCGATTGAAGAATTTTGTATCTCCGGGCGGGATGGATATGGATTATTTGGGGAGCGCGTTGATAGACGCTCTTGTGGAAAGCGGGATGGTCCGACGATTTTCAGATCTTTTCAGCCTCGATTATGCGAAAATGGAGTTGATGGACGGGTTGGGCCCGAAGTCCGTGGCGAATATCAGGCGCAGTGTCGAGCACGCGCGCAAAACGCGGCTTGCTTCATTTATATACGCGCTGGGCATCCCGTTTGTGGGAAAAAAAGGGGCTGAGTTGCTGGCCGAAAGGTTCGGGGACATGGACGGGCTGATGTCGGCGGCGCATGAAGAGCTGACGTCCATAGAGGGTATCGGAGAAAAGACCGCCGAGAGCGTGACCGCGTTTTTCAAGTCCGAGCTCAATATGCGGGAAGTGGAGCGGTTATTGCAGGCGGTGGAGCTAAGCCACGGCCGTGAGAGCGACCGTCGCTTTGCCGCCATGGTTTTTGTCATAACTGGCACATTGACACATCTGAAACGAAAGGAAGCCGAGCTGGCCGTAATCGAAAGGGGCGGGTCGGTGTCTTCGTCTGTCGGCACGAATACCGATGTGCTGATCGCGGGCGCGTCGCCCGGTTCAAAATATGAAAAAGCGTTGGCAAACGGCGTCGAGATATGGGATGAGGCCGAGTTTTTAAAGAAAGCCGGCATTTCCCGAGGAGGATCTTGAAAATACTCTATGTCATAACAAAACTGGAATTGGGCGGAGCTCAAAAGGTATGCCTTGACCTTGCGGAAGGGTTTGCGGCGGAAAACGATGTCTGGCTTATGAGCGGCCCGGGCGGCATGCTGGATCCGCGCGCGGCGGAGATGCTGGGGGACCGCTTTATCGTCAACCCTTTCATGACGAGGAGCATCTCACCTTTAAAAGACCTCCTGGCATTAAGGTTTTTGAGAAAGTTTATACGGGCGCATGCCATAGACCTGGTCCATACACATTCATCCAAAGCCGGAATACTGGGCCGCAGAGCGGCATATCTTGAAAAAGTGCCGCGCGTCTTTCACACGGTGCACGGATTTCCGTTTAATGAGTTCAGACACCCTCTGACAAACTATCTGTACAAGACTCTTGAAAAAAGAGCCCTGAAACATACCCGCAGGCTGATAACGGTCACCTCGGAAGATACCGAATACGGACTTAGAAACGGCATCGGCACCCCGGGGGACTATGTCACCATAAGGGCCGCCGCGGACATTGACGGTTTTTCGGGCTATGTGGCCGACGAGGCCGCCGTGCGGGATGCCATAGGGGCCGGAGAGAAAGACAAAATAGTGGTGCAGGTCTCCTGCTTTAAACCCCAGAAGGACCCGGTGCGCTTTGTTCAGCTTGCCCGCACCGTAAAACGGGGGTATACGGGGGGGCGAGTACTCTTCCTGCTTATCGGTGACGGGGTGCTTCGCAAAGAGGTGGAAGCTGAGATACTGGCTCTGAATATGGAGGATGACATCCGTCTTCTTGGCTGGCAGAATGACATCAGGCCTTATTTGGCAGTGGCCGATGTGTTTACACTTACGTCGCTGTGGGAGGGGCTTCCCATAGCGGTGGTGGAGGCATTCGCCATGAAGGTCCCCGCCGTCGTGACGTCCGTCAACGGCAATCGCGAGATAGTGGAATCGGGGAAAAACGGCTACCTGTACGATCCCGGAGATATTTTATCCGGCGCCGAATCGATTCTCCTGTTATTGAATAATAAAATATTGGCAAAGGAAAAGGGATTGGAAGGATACAGGAAAATAGTTGAGGAATTCTCTATAAACAAGATGATTTCGGACACAAAGCAGCTCTATATTGAATAAGGGGAAACGTATGTTTTTGACATGTTGACACCTACGTAAATTATGGTATATTATAGAGAAAGCGAGGGAGCGCCGTGATGGATTTCAAAAAGGACGTTTATCAGGATCCGGATATTAAGAAATACGTCAAGATCATTTCAAGGGATCCCAGGGCATTCGCCTCTCTGGCCAATGCGCTTTTAAACAAAGGATATGTTGAAGAGGCGATTCAGGTATGTGAAGAAGGGTTGCTGGACGACCCTGATTTTGTGGCCGGCAGGGCGGTGTTGGGCAAATGTTATGTCAAGGACGGCAAGACGGGCAAGGCGAAGGAAGAATTTGAGCGCATTATCGAGGACAGCAGTGATAATGTCGTTGCCATAAAAGGACTGGGCGAGATCTATTATTCGATGGAGCTATACTCAGACGCCCTTGATATGTATGAACATCTTTTGTTTATCGATCCCATGAATTCGGAGTTTCAGGACATGGTTGAAAAACTCAGGGAGTTGGCTCCGGCTGGGGCTGTGTCCGACATTAAGGATGAAGCAGTGCCTCCCGTTGAAGAGGTGGCGGAGTCGGACGATGAAGAGCCCGGATGGCATGCCCGGATATCAGAGGATGACGGGGAATCCGGCGTCACTGATCTGACGGCTGACGGGATCTCCGGCGACGGGTCCTTTTTAGATGAGAAAACGGTTTTTGCACTTATAGATCTGATGAAAAAGACGGTAAACCTTTCGGAACGGGTGTTGTCCTCCGGGTATAATGCCAAAAGTCAGCGTTTGTTCGCCGCCTTGTATTCTGCTCTTGACCCCGCGGGGCTGGAGGCTCTTACGGATGAATTTGAGACATATATGGACCTTGAGGGCAAAGAGGGTGAGATAATCCCGATAGAGCGAGGCGTCTCGCCGCACGAGGATGCATCTATAGAGATCGCGGGAACTGAAAACATAGGGTTGCAAAAGAATGCGCCCGAAGCCCTTTTTGACAAGGTGGAATCCACCGATGACATAGTCTCAAATCAGGCCACGACCTATGATGATGAAATAAATACGGAGGAAGAGTTGCCCTCCTCCGCTCGGGAGAGCGCCGTCGGTGATTACGCGCCCGGGGAAGACGCCGTTGAGGACGAGCGGGCGGATATGGGCGCTGACGTGGCGGAGCTTGACACGACGCTGAAGGGGCGCGCTGATTTTGACATGGAAGTCGATGACGGGGATGATGACATGCCGGATATTCCGGTGAACGACATCCCGGAAGAAATAGATGAGACGACTGATTTTCCGATTGCTGAGGAGGCAAAAAACGACGCCGGTGATTTTTCGGAAGACATACTTGAGGAAAATGACGTGATCGAGGAAGAGGACATCGATGAGGAAGAGCCCATGGAAGAGGAAAGCGATCCCGGCTCTGAGGGCGGTGAACGGATGCCTTTCAGGGATGATTCCTACATGTCGCTCGAAGATGAGATCAGCAGCCCCCGGGATCTGGGCGATCTTCTGGCTGAGGCCGAGAAGAGCGTCTCCGGGGAGGATGACGTGGAACCGTCCGATTATGACGATGCTTCTGACTACGGGGATGATATAATGGACGAACTGGAATCGGAGACTGCCGCTTATCTGGAAGAGCGGCAAAATGAGAAGTTCAGCGGTGAGAACGTCCTTGATATCAATGGCGAGACCCCCGCGCCTGACGTCGGCCGGGACGATATGTTCAGGGGACGGGACGAGGTGGATGTCGGAGTGGTCGACTCGGCGGGTGTCGGTGACAGCCGTTTTAATGTACGCGAAGAGATAGATGTGGCGGAGGGCATTCCCGATACGGACGGGGGCTCTTTTTCAGGCAAAGATGAAATAGACGTGCCCGACAGTGCGGGGACCTTTGCCGTTACGGATACCGAAAGTGCTTCCTTTTCCGGCAGTGAAGAGCTGGATATGGATGATTTCCATATGGGTGGCGATAGCGCCGGAAAAAAAGAGCCTGACGGAGAAAAAGACGAACTGTTTGATGCCGACGATGAAAAGATCGATGATATAGGCAAGTGGCTGAATGAGTTATAGGATTAGGAGATGGTATGGATTATAAGGTAATGTTGGACAGTACGCTCAAAAAGATCGAGGGCGCCTTGGTCGTTAGCTTTTGCGGCATAGACGGCCTGGGAATAGCCAATGCCACTTATCCGGTGCTGCCTCCGAGCCTGCAGATCGGTGACGCTCAGATGGCCACGTATATTATTCACAAAAGGGAATCCCTCAAACAGGTCGGTGTCGAGGGCATACAGGAGGATATCACTATTTCAGATAGATATGTCGTGTTGTTAAGGATGGTCAACGAGGATTATTTTGTCAGTATGGTATGTTCGCAGCTTGTAAATATAAAGAAGGCGAGATATCATCTTTACCTTTTGGCTGATCAACTGAGAAAAGAAATATCGTAAAACTGGAGGAAAAGATGGGAGCTATAGGAATCAATGATATTAAAAACGGTACTGCCATAGAGCGGGACGGCAGGTTGTATTGGGTCGTAAAGGCCGAACATGTCAAGCCCGGCAAAGGCAACGCTTTCTGCAGAGCCAGATTGAAGGACGTCGAAAGCGGAAAAGTCGTCACGGAGACGTTTAAGGCGGCCGACAAAGTTAATGAGATCCGACTGGAGTTACGAGACTGTCAGTATTTATATAGTGACGAGCACAATTATTTTTTCATGCATTTGGACACATTTGATCAATTTGGACTTGCTTCGGACTCGATCGAGGACGAAAGGCGCTTTTTAAAGGAAGACATGACTGTCGGGATCCTTATGTATGGCGACAAAGCCGTTGGCATGAAGCTTCCCAATTTTGTGGAGCTTGAGATCGTTGAGACAGAGCCTGCGGTAAAAGGCGATACCGTATCCGGCGCCACAAAGACCGCCGTGCTTGAGACGGGGCATGTGATACAGGTGCCGCTGTTTGTCAGCCAAAACGAGGTTGTGAAGATAGATACGAGAACAGGGGAGTATCTGGAAAGGGTCAAATAATGCAGCTCTTTGAGATGTTGCAGAAAATGGTCGAAAACGAGGCTTCCGACCTTCATTTCAAGGTGGGGAGTCCCCCGATGATGAGGCTGGACGGCGTCCTTCAGCCGGTGGGAGATTTTAAGCTGTCGCCGGAACAGACTCTTGCCGTGGCCAAACAGTTCATGAACGACACCCAGTTTGAAAAATTTGAGGAAGAGCATGAACTTGACTTTTCCGTGGGCATCAGAGGAATGGGCCGGTTCAGAATAAATTGCTTTATTGCAAGGGGAGCGGTCGCCATAGCGCTCAGGCGCATATCGACTCAGATACTGTCCATAGATGACCTGAACCTTCCCGAAAAACTTAAGGACACAGCCCTGCTTCCCAGAGGCATGGTGCTTGTCACCGGGACCACGGGGTCGGGTAAATCCACCACGCTGGCCGGTATGATAGACTACATCAACTCCATGGAGCGCAAACATATAATAACGGTCGAGGACCCCATAGAATATCTTTTTTCGGACAAAAAGAGCATTATAAACCAGAGAGAGATCGGTTCCGATACCGAAAGCTTTTCGCAGGCGCTCAGACGCGTGCTGAGGCAGGACCCCGACATAATCATGATCGGTGAGATGAGGGATCTTGAGACCATTCAGACGGCTATCACAGCCGCCGACACGGGGCATCTGGTTATGAGCACGCTGCATACTACCAATGCCGTTCAAACCATAAACAGGATCATCTCCCATTATCCGCCGCATCAGCACGATCAGATCAGAATACAGCTTGCGTCCACCCTTCAGGCCATCATCTCACTGCGCCTGATACCAAAGGCGACGGGATTCGGACGTGTGCCCGCAGTCGAAATATTGATCAACACACCATATATTTCCGAACTGATAGTCGATCAGAACCAGACCTTTCTGGTGAACGAGGCTATTGAAAAGGGAGAGCAGTACGGGATGCAGACCTTTGACCAGTCTATTATGAAGCTTTACAAAAGCAGTCTGATCACGCTGGAAGAGGCTTTGAAAAGATGCAGCAATCCCGATGACTTCAAGCTGAAGATACAGGGGATAGACTCTTCAAGCGTTTCAGACATGTGGAACATGTAGGTGCCTATGTCTGCCGCTCTGGATAAAAAACTTCTGCAGGTATCCAAGTTTATACAAAAGGGCCAGTTCGACAGGGCCGTAAAGGAGTATGAAAAACTCCTGTCTCAATATAAGAAGGACCCCAAAATACTCAATTCGCTTGGAGACACCTATATAAAGATGAACATGGTCGAAAAAGCCATGGATATATTCAATGACGTGGCGGAAAAGTATATAAAAGACGGGTTTATGCCCAACGCCATCGCAATCTACCGTAAAATGCTTCGTTTCAAACCGAATGAGATAGCGGTAAAACTTAAGATAGCCGATCTCTATGTGAAGACCGGCATGATATCGGAAGCCGAGTTCTATTACAATCAATACGCGGATTATTTTGTCAAAAGGGGCGAGATCATCAAGGCTATACCCGCCTATGAGAAGATATGCGCCATAAATCCCGACAATGTCGAATTGCGGAAAATACTTGCGGGGCTCTATTTCAGAGCGGAAAACATCGACAAGATGTTTTCAATGTATCAGGAGGTCTTTGACTATTTCCTGAACAACAAGGATGACGACGGGATGAACGAGATATTCAATACGGTGACCGCGGTATCAAACAAAAACGGTCTGCTGGGGAATAAGACCTATTACACCATGTTTGTAAACTACATACTGTATCTGTTTGATAAAAAGGAATATGAACTTGCGAAGAATTCCGTGATGGATATGGCCAATATCTACCTGGAGATGGATGACAGGGACAAGGCTGTGGACCTGTACAAACGTCTGCTTGAAAAGGATGAAAGAGATATCGGGGCAAGGATAAAGCTCATAGAGATATATAAGAAAAACGACAATACTCCTGAACTTGTCTGTGAATATTTGAAGATGGCCGAATACCTTAAGGAAGATGAACCCGAAAGAGCGAATGTGATATATTCGGAGATACTTCAGCTTGATCCCGAGAACATCGAAGCGAGGACCGCGCTCAACCGTTTTACAGACACACCGCCGCGCGAGGCCGGCCAGCCGGCTGCTTCGGCAAAAGAGGAACCCTTTGAGATAGAGGTGGGCACCGGCATCGTCGGCGACAATGACTCGGCGCCGGAAACAGATCTGGCAACGCAAGTGCCGGTGGACAACGATTATTACGGGACCGAGGCGTCTGAACTCGAATTGACCGTGACGGATGCCGACGCCCCTCCCGGGGAAGAGGTAAATGACGGTTTGAGGGCAGTGTCGCTGGGCAATGACAACGGGGAGAAAGAGGTTGAGGAAGCTGAGCCGGTCGTCGTTTCGGGGGATAAGGGCTTTTTCGGGGATGACGACGGCATTGAATTCACGATAGAGGTCGGAAAAGACGATTCGCCGGACGCATCGGCTGTAAAATCATCCGGGAACGAGGATCTGGAGAGCGCTCTTTCCGATCTGTTTGCCGAATACGGGGGCGAGACGGCCGGGCAGCAGTCACTGGTCTCAAATATCAACGACCTTGACGGGGACAACTTTATTCCCACAGTGGACGAGATCGTGAACACATTCAAAAGAGGGCTGGAAGAACAGCTGGAGGGAGACCCGCAGGCCCATTATGACATGGGCATAGCCTTTAAGGAGATGGGCCTTTATGACAGCGCGGTGGGGGAGTTCAGAAAACTTTCGCTTTTGCCCGCCTACCGTTTTAAAAGCATAAATCTTATGGCGCAGTGTTATGCGGAACGCGGAGAGTACCAGCGGGCGGTGGACGAGTTTCAGGAACTGCTCAGCGACGAGGGGCTTACCGCTGAGGAACGCGACGGGGTGTGCTACAGTATAGCCGCGTCATACTACAACAACGGCCAGGCCGCCGAATGTCTGGAATATTTCGAGCAGATCAAAAGCCACGCCGTATTTAAAAAAGATGAACTATACAAGAAAATAAAGGCGTTTATAGATGAAAAGAGCCTTGCCGGCGAGGTAGGCGGCAGCATTATCGAGGGAGAAGAGACCACCGACATAAACCTGAATCAGGTGATAGTGGAACCCGAGAGGTCCGTGTTTGAAGACTCTTCCGGGGAGGCCGAGGAAGAACGTCTCCCTGAAAAAGACGATGAGGATGACGGAGTGGAGTTTGAGATCGAGTTTGACGCGGAGACTGTCCCCGTTCCAGCGCCGCAAGAGGAAACGTCTGCCCTCACGGAAGAACCGGGTGCCGAAGCGGAAGAAACGGAAGAGATCCTTCATCTGCCGGACGAGCCGGATGATGTCGTTGAGCATGAGGACCTCAATGCGTTTCAACATGAGGAGATGGCAGAGGCGCCGGATGAGATGTTCAATCCCGCGACTGCCGGGGCTATTGATGAGAATACTCGCGCCATAAGCGAGCTGCTTGAGTTTAAGGAGTCAGTGGAGGCGGCCATGTCACGATATGAAGCCGCTGCGGACCTGTCCGAATCCATGATAAACATGGCTGAAAGGCTGGAGAGCCTTGAGTCCAGGTTTGCCGTGGTGGAGGACCTGAATGAGAAAGTAGACGGCCTTCTGGAGGAGATGAACGGCATCAGGCTTGAGGAGATCAGACTGCTTGCGGCCGACCTGAAAGAGATTAAAAGCACGCTGACCGGCGATGCCTTTACCGAAGCCGTGGCATCATTAAAAGAGCTTGTCGAAAAGAACGGCCCCGGGGTGTTTTCAACGATGTCCTCCGGCAAAGGCCGTGAAGATGATGACGATAAATTCGCGGAAATACGGAACGAGATCGATTCGCTCAGAAACGAACTCGGAAAAGAGGGCGCCGCAAGACTGTTGGATGAGATGACCGAAGACATGGGACAGAACAAAGAGGAGCCCGATGACGCGGACGATGATGACAGCGGACGCATATCATATTTTTAAGAAAGGCCACGATGAGCTATGAATCATTTTACGGGCTGAAAGAGGCGCCGTTTTTCAATATACCCGACGAAAGATATTTTTTTAGTTACCCGCAGAACGAGAAGGCCATGTTAAAGATAATACATGCCCTGAAACGGAGGATGGGGTTGTGTCTCATAACTGCGGGCATCGGCACGGGCAAGACCATGTTGAGCAGAAAAATACTGGAGTTGCTCAGAAATGATTTTTTTGAGACGTCTCTGATAGTGATGGTCCACGATAAAGTGGAGCCCGCCTGGTTCCTCAAGAAGATGGTGACACAGTTCGGCGGGAATCCCGACGAAGACGATAAGATGAAATTGCTTAACGACCTTTATGGGAGGCTTTCGGAAATAAGCGCGCAGGGAAAGATACCCGTAGTGATGATAGATGAAGCGAACATGATAAAAAACAAAGAGTTTTTTGAAGAGATACGGGGGCTTTTGAATTTTGAGAATAAAACGGGGAAGATGATAAATTTTGTCTTTTTCGGTCTTCCGGAGTTGAGGGAAAACCTGCAGCTTGACCTCCCGCTTACACAACGGGTATCCATATCCATCGAGCTTAAGCCCATGGATGAACGGACTACCATACAATACATACGTCACCGTCTGTCCGTGGCGGGAGCGGAAAGGATGATGTTTGATCAGGACGCCCTTATCGCAATTTACAGATATTCGGGCGGAATACCCAGGCTTATCAACACAATAGCCGATAATGCTCTTCTTGAAGGCTACATCGAAAGAAAAAAGATAATCGATCAACGTATTATCAGTAATACACTGGTAGATCTCGGGCTGATCACATCTGCGAGATAGCGTCTCATGCCTAAAGCCGACATGCATTTGCACACCCTGTTTTCGGACGGCGGCCTTTCGCCCGAAGAGCTGGAGTCCGTGCTGTACAAAAAAGGGGTGCGTTTCGCCTCGATCACCGATCATGACACGGTCACCGCATTTGAGGGCACCGGCAGGGTCAGATTCGTTTCCGGAATTGAGCTGAGCACATTCAGCGGGGACAGTGAGGTGCATCTTCTCGGATACGGATGTGACGCGGCGGATCCCGGATTGAAGAGGCTTGTGGAAAAAGTGACGGATGTGCGGCGGGAGCGTTTTGAGCGCATGCTATCTTCGGCCCGCGCCCTCGGGCTGATCAAGGACGACATACCGGAGGAGTTCGCGGACCTGCGCATGCCCGGCAGATATCATCTCGCCCTTATACTGCGTGAGTCCGGGGCGGCGGGGACGATCAGAGAGGCGTTTTCCCGTTTTCTTGGCGAGGGGTGTCCGCTTTACGAACCGGTCAGGTATCTTGAGACTCAGGCGGGGCTCGACGCTCTCAAAAGTTTCGGAGCCTTTGTGTCATTTGCCCATCCACAGCGCACCAACAAGGATGTCATAATAAAATCTCTTGCGGATAACGGACTGGACGCCGTTGAGGCATATTATCCGTTTCACGACAGCGTGATCAAAAGACATTACTTGAACCTGGCTAAAAAATATAATATCATATGCACGGGTGGCAGTGATTATCACAAAGGGGTATATTCCAATGATCTGTGTTCGGAAGATATTACTGATTTTATTGACCGTGTGTTTTCTTGAACACGCGGAGGCGGAGGGCGTATTTCCGGGCCCGGACGGCATAGGCCGTTTTCTCTCCCGGGGTTTGAGCGTATATTATCTCGCCGATGACGAGATGGGGCTTATCGGCCCGCTGATGCCGGCGTTTGTTTTCAACACGGGACTGTATAACGCAAAAAGTTTTAATGACGGCACCCATTTTTATTTTCCATGTTATTCCAAAAAAATCGACAACAGCAGCATAGGCTTTGAAAGCGAGGCCGAGTATAAAAACTACTACTTCTTTCTCAACAAGCAAAATATGACGGGGCTTGCTGATTTCTTTACTCAGAGAGCCGTTCCCGGGGGATTTGGGGAGGGAAGGCAGTTTTTTCTGGACTACAGGGCCGGGAAACACAAAGTCAAGATGTTTTTGGCGGATAACGACATTATTTCGGAGGAGACGGAAAACGAGTTCGTTTTCAGTTTTTTCAAATACGAATATGAAAATAAAGGACTGCGCGCGTATATGAAGCGCGAGTTTCTTGAAAGCACTGACGACACCGAATATTCGCTTTATTCAGTTGAGATCGATTACGGCCGTTACGGCGCGGGGATAGAATACCTGAGGGAGACGGGGGATTATGAAGCGCATTTGCTGTTCACCGGGGGGGGCGGACCGGTCAACGTCAAACTCTATCCGCTGCTGAGAAACGGCGCCGCCGATGTCAACGCAGAACTGAAATACGGGGATTTTTATCTGAAAAAACAAAGCGGCAGGGATTTTGCCGGAGGCTATGAGACGTCGTATTATGAGATCGGCTACGGAAGGAATGAGTCCGGATGTTTTTACATGCGCTATGCGGATAATATGGAAGACCCCGTCGCCTCCTATGAGAATGAGTTCTTCGCGGGCGTGAAATATGAACTGCCGGTAAAAATAAATGAAAATCTGATGCTTTTAAGCGAGGCGGACCTGATCTTTTCGGATAAACACAACGGCCTCATACGCAGTTATATAATCTTTGACAAATACCTGTTTAAGGGCGATTTGAATATCAGGATGTTCTTGAGAAACAACGTGATAACCCCTTCGGAATATTTCGACGGGTATGATTATTTTGACCTTTATGCGGGGTTGGGACTTGTAAACACGCACGCGAACATCAGCCTGAAAAATTTGTTCCGCCAGAGATTATATGAAGACCGGGGCGGTTTTACGGATGAAATGACGTTAAGATTTTCGCTGACATGGTTTTTTTATAACTAAGCCGCGGGGGAAGTCAGTTTTTACTTGAAAACAGCGGTATTAAAGGTATTATAGTTCCAAAACAGCGCCATTTCATAAAGCTGTTTCCCGTTGCGCTATTTGAACGGATGTGTATCCGAAAATTGAAAAGGAGTGTCAATAATGAGAAAAGTCGAGAGATGGAAATGGATGCTGATCATCCTGGTATTCATTGTCATGCTTCTTACAACGTTGCCTACCACAGGCCTGATCAAAAACGCAAAAGTGTTGAAGTTCCTCCCCGGAAAAGTCAATCTGGGCCTGGATTTGCAGGGCGGAACCCATGTGGTTTTCGTTGCGGACACTGACGACCTTACAAAGAAGTATGCAGAGATGGATAAAAAACTGACAGATGCGGATATCAATGACTCCATGGACAGAGCCATGGAAATACTCAGAAACAGGATCGATAAATTTGGCGTGACCGAACCCATGCTTCAGAGGCAGGGTTCAAAGAGGATAATCCTTGAGCTCGCCGGAATCAGCGATCCCGAAAGAGTGGCCGACGTGGTCGGCAAAACGGCTTATTTGGAATTTAAACTTGTCTCCGATATTCCTGCGGCAAATTATCTTGATGAGAACCTCGAGCCTCTGGCGGATAAACCCATACCGCAGGGACTGGAGCTGAGATTCAGAAAAGACAAGGTCACCGGCCGAAGAGACGCTTTTCTGCTGCATAAGGACAAAGTGGTGCCGGGCTCGGCTTTGACCGATGCCATGGTAAGCACCAAAGAGGCGTCATATGTGGTCTCTTTTCGCTTGAACGGCGAAGGGGCCAAGGCTTTTGCCAAACTTACCGAAGAAAACGTCGGAAAGAGACTTGCCATAGTGCTTGATGATTCCGTCGTGTCGGCGCCCAATATAAACAGCGCCATACCATCGGGGGAAGGCATCATCGAGGGCGGTTTCACTGCTGAGACAGCCAGGGACCTTGCCCTTGTGCTGAAAACGGGTGCCCTTCCGATAAAACTGGATATCGCCGAAAAAAGGACTGTCGGCGCTTCTCTTGGACGCGATTCGGTGAAAAGCGGACTTAATGCGATCATGATAGGTTTCATAACGGTTGTGATCTTTATGCTGACTTATTATAAACGCGCGGGTTTGATAGCGGATATCGCTTTGATATTCAACCTGATCATTATAATGGGTGTGCTGATCATGTTCGGAGCGACGCTTACCATGCCCGGACTTGCGGGTATTATCCTGACAATAGGCATGTCGGTTGACGCCAATGTTCTTATTTTCGAGAGGATCAGGGAAGAACTGAGAAACAATAAAAGCGTGGGAAAAGCCGTCGAAAACGGTTTCAGCAGGGCTTTTATAACCATACTTGATGCGAATATCACCACCATCATCACGGCCGTGGTGCTCTATAATTTCGGAACAGGCCCGATAAAGGGATTTGCCATCACGTTGATGATAGGTATTTTGGCCAGTATGTTCACCGCATTGTTCGTCTCG
>CAZJQC010000007.1:0-71505 GCA_964548195.1 uncultured bacterium
CTGTCTATTTTCGAGTATATTGCCCTCCACAGCTCCTCCTATGATGACAGTCGGCGCTTTTATATCGGCGTTTACCTTTGCTTTTTTACCGATAACAAGGGAATCGGCGGTGATCTCTCCCTTAAAGACCCCTTCTATCCTCAGGCTGCCCTTCACATTCATTATGCCTTCATAATGTGAGTTTTCGCCAAGAATAGTGTTCATCTCAAAACTTTTTTCTGCCATTTTAATCATCCTTTCGACTGTTGTTTATCTTAATAACGTCTTGTTGGCCACTCTCATACCCGAATATTCCGGATCCACCGGCAAATTATTCATCTCCAGCTGGAAATGAAGATGGGGGCCCGTTGTTTTTCCCGTGATACCCACTTCCGCTATCTCCTCGCCAAGTTTGACGCTGTCGCCTATGTTCCTGTATATCTTGTCGTTATGGGCGTAAATGGAGACAAAACCCCAGCGGTTGTACACATAGAGGACTTTTCCCAGAGCCGGGTCGTTTTTTATATTGATCACCACGCCGTCCGAGGCGGACCTTACTTTGCGCCCGACCGGGGCCACTATATCCACCGCGGCATGAAAGACCTGTTCATTTGTAAAGGGGGACAAGCGTTTCCCGAAGCGGGATGATATCCACCCGTCCACCGGTATGAACTGAGGTGTGGAGAGGCGGAGAAAACTGTCTCTGGTTATATAATTATATTCCTTCAGTTTATCGCCTATCCATTTTGTCTCATAGTCAGAATCATCATATTCTTCTCTGGGCATTTCGGCCACCATGTCCACGCCCACCAGGTCGGATATTTTGCCGAGCACGCCTTCCATATCGGCAAGGTCCTTGCGTATCTTTTCGAGTTTGCGTTTGTCTTCTTCGCGCTCTTTTACCAGCATCTCATAGCGCATGGCCAATGTCTTGTTCTTTTCCTTCTGATACACATACGAGGAGAAGTTGGTCATCATCCATACCGTGTATACCGCCACGAAAAGAAGCAGGGCGACAAGGCCTGCAAACAGATATTTGTTCAACTGGAATTTGAAGATGTTAGAACTGCCCGGAGGCACGACCATGATCGTGATTTTTTTCATATGGACTCCTTAAGGACTAGATTATATCAAACGCATCTTTCATTTCAAGCATATTCTCAGCGCCGCCGCGGACCCGGGGACGCAAGTGCCGCTGCCGCCACGGTGGCAGGTATTGACAATATAAGCCCGACACTTCCGGCAAGGCCTCTTACGACCTCCGCCGCCACGGTCTCCATGCTCAGGCATATCTCACTGCCCGCGCCGTATGCCCTGAACAATATCATCAGAGGCAGTGAAGAACCCGCGTAGGCCAATATGAGGGTATTGGTCATCGTCCCGATCACGTCACGCCCCACTCTCATCCCGGCCTTTATATGGTCGGAAGCGGATATGCCGGGGTCCGCGGCCTTTATTTCAAACATCGCGGATGAGAGTTCCACCCCTATGTCCATGACGGCGCCCAGAGCTCCTATCACTATCCCTGCGAACAGCAGGCCTTTCATGTCTATGCCGGCACCGCCTTTGATAAACCGTATCATCTGAGCCTCATTGGTGCTGAGCCCTGTCATCGAGGACGCTTCCATGACCACGTAAGCTATGATGCCCGCGGCGGCCACGCCGCAGACGACCCCGGCCATTGCGGAGAGCGTCTTTAGAGAAACACCGTTTATGATCAGCAGTGTCGATACCGTGACAGCCACCGCGAACAATACGGTAAGGGGGATCACTGAGACCCCGCGTATTACCATGGGGATAAAAAGCCTTATCATAATGAACACTGTCAGGGCCAGAGCCGCCAGAGAGCGGAATCCCTTCCATCTTCCCACCGTCAAAGTGACGGCCAGGAAGAGTATAAGCAGTGCCGTGAGCGGGAATGTCCTGTCAAAACCGTAAAAAGAGTAGGCGTCCTCCGTTTTTAAAAGAAAGACCCGGTCGCCCTTTGCGGGCGGGGCTTCTTCCCTTTTCTGCGGTGAATAATCAACACAGATATTGACCACGGCCCCGTCTCCAAGCCTTACCAGTATGTCCTGTCTCCTGATATCATAGTCATCTATGGTCGTGACCAGCTCATCGCTCATGATCTCGGCCACGCGGCCGCGCACGATCTTGTCCGCGCTCATTGCCTTGCCGGCCATCAAAAAGAGCATCAATGCGATCAATGTTATTTTCAATTTCATTAGATGATTATAAGAGATATGGGTATCCATGCAACAGAAAAAGACGGAGGGGGATATCCCCCTCCGCGACGATTTACAATATGTGATAAGCTACGACAAGTCCCGCCACTACAACGGATACCATGCTCATCAGCTTTATGAGTATGTTCAGACTGGGTCCTGAAGTGTCCTTGAACGGATCGCCGACGGTGTCCCCGATAACTGAAGCCATATGGGCATCCCCGCCTTTGCCTCCATGCCTGCCGGTCTCTATGTATTTTTTGGCGTTGTCCCATGCTCCGCCAGAGTTGGACATGAAAACGGCAAGAACAAACCCGGCTGTCAGTGTCCCGCAAAGAAGCCCCATGACACCCGCGACGCCGAACACAAGGCCCATCAATATCGGTGCCACTATGGCCGCCAGTGACGGCAGCACCATCTCATGCTGCGCCGCTTTGGTGCTGATCCTTACGCAGGACTCGTAATCCGGTTCTGATTTGCCCTCCAGTATGCCTTTGATCTCACGGAACTGGCGGCGGACCTCATCCACCATCTTTCCGGCTGACCGTCCGACCGCGTTCATCGTCATGCCGCTGAAGGCAAACGCAAGCATCGCACCTATAAACAAGCCGATCAGTACTATGGGGTTTGACAATGTCACATTGTAATATGCCATAAAATCGGCCATTGAAGCATCGCTGAACGCGACATTGCTGCCGTTCACTATGAAAGTCTCCGCGCCCTTGCCCAGTTCAAAAAGATGGTTCCATGCCGCTCTGATCTCCTCCACGTAGGCGGCTATCAAAGCAAGTGCGGTCAGCGCGGCGGACCCTATGGCAAAACCCTTGCCCGTCGCAGCGGTCGTATTGCCGAGAGAATCGAGCGCATCTGTCCTTTCTCGAACCTCCTCGGGAAGATCGCTCATCTCAGCATTGCCGCCGGCGTTGTCAGCTATAGGCCCGTATGCGTCCGTGGCCAGGGTAATGCCCAGGGTGGAAAGCATCCCCACCGCAGCCACGGCTATGCCGTAAAGGCCCCTTGCGGGATCGGCGAACCCTCCGGAAAAGGCGTAACTCGCCAGTATGCCGAATGCGACAGAGAGAACGGGTATCACCGTTGACATCATGCCCACACCTATGCCGCTTATGATCACGGTGGCAGGGCCGGTCTGCGCCTGATGCGCGATCCGTTTGGTCGGTGAATACGCATATGACGTAAAATATTCAGTTGATTTTCCTATTACTATACCGACACCCAGCCCTGTGATTATGGACCAAAATAGTCCGAAATTGCCGGGCATTATCATCTTAACAATAAAAAAAGAAGCGACCACGATCAAAGCGGAACTGAGATAGACGCCTTTGTTAAGGGCCGCCAAAAGCTGGTTCTGATCGGCACCCTCCCGCGTCTTTACCGCGAATATTCCGATCACGGACAGCAGTATTCCCACGGCAGCGATCACCAGGGGAAGGACGGCGCCGTTGAAGCCCAGTTTCGCCCCCACGCCCAGCGCGGCTGCTGCGAGTATGGAACCGCAATACGACTCGTACAGATCGGCGCCCATTCCGGCCACATCGCCCACGTTGTCTCCCACATTGTCCGCTATAGCCGCGGGGTTACGGGGATCGTCCTCGGGTATTCCGGCTTCTATCTTGCCGACAAGATCCGCACCCACGTCAGCTGCTTTGGTATAGATGCCTCCGCCCACTCTGGCAAACAACGCCTGAGAGGAGGCACCTATGCCAAAACTCAGCATTATGGTAGTCACTTCGGTCAATTCCAGTCCAACGCCGTAATAAAGTACGCTGAACCATATTGAAATGTCAAGCAGTCCCAGCCCGACCACAGTAAGCCCCATTACCGCACCGCTTCTAAAAGCGATCTTAAGGGCGCCGTTGAGGGATTCCCTTGCGGCGCTTGTCGTTCTGACAGAGGCCAATGTCGCGGTATTCATGCCTATGTAACCGGCCAGCCCGGAAAAGAAACCGCCGGTAATAAATGCAAAGGGGACCCAGGGTGACTGGACCTTAAGTACAAAAGCCAAAAAAGCGAAAAACACAAAAGCAAAAATAAAAAATATAGCCACAACCTTATATTGCTGTCTCAAATATGCCTGAGCGCCTTTTCTGACATGCCCCGCGATCTCCCGCATCCTGTCTGTGCCTGTATCGGCCTTTTTCATGTTTTTGAAAAAAAATGCGGCGAACGCCAAAGCTATGACCGCACTGACCGGCGCCAGTATAAAAAACATCCCGCTGACCATAGAATTCAACCTCCCGATCGATATGTTGCCGCAGGCCGAACCCCTCAGTCGCACACTGCGGATGATTGCGCAGACACCGGAAACACAAAACTTATAGATTTCCGTTAAAAACGTGCCTGCAGAAAATATTATACAGACTCATCGGCTTTTTGCTTAAAATAATAAGCCCCGACCCCCGATTGGTATAATATAATTATAGGTTTTTGTCAATAAAATTATGCATTCGGAACAAAAAGAAGGTGATTCATAATCTGACAACGGTGACTACGCCGCGGGCGGAATCAAGATCGAAGCCTTTGACCTGCCGCTGTTTTTCCAGGTATCCGTGCACAGCCTCACGCAGCGCGCCCGTGCCGATACCGTGCACCACACGCACCTCGTCATAGCCTTTAAGGACGGCATAGGCGAGAAAACCCCGCAACCTTTCCAGTGCATCATCCACATCCAGTCCCACGACGACAAGTTCCGTGCCGATAAACTTGTTCTGGGTCTCAAGGCTGTAAAAAGTATCGCGTTTTTCAGAAGGCTTCGCAGCGACTTTTCGTCCGATCATATCCTCAGCCGGGACCTTCAGAGAGATGCCGTTGCAGTCCACCTCATATACCCCTTTTCTTTCATCGAAGGAGACGATCACACCTGTGACGCCGAACTTCTCCAGCGAGACACGGTCGCCCCTGGACGGGTCTTTTATTTTTTCCATGCGCCTCTCGATTTCAACCCGCTCTTTGGAGACCTTTTTCAGCGTATTTTCAAGCCTTTTCTTCTTTTCCACGATCTGCGCCTCGTCTATGCGGTCTTCCCTGGCTTCCCTCAGGACGCGGTTCAGTTCGTCCCTTATGTCATGGAACTCCTTTTCAAAATCCATAAGGGATTCCATTTTTTTCCTATCCCTTTTCTTGGTTATCTTTTTTATCTCCGCTTCATAAAACTTCATCTTGGATTGAAGGGAGCGGTTTTCATCCTGAAGTCTTAACTTAAGTTTTTCAGTAGAGGTGAGTTCCCTTTCCAGCCTTGTTATAGTCTCCTCAAGCTTGACGTTATCAGTATTCATAAGGGATTTGGCCCGTTCTATTATGGAGGCAGGCATGCCCAGCCTGCTGGCGACCAGCAATCCGTTGCTGGAACCCGGTATGCCGACCTTGATCCTGTAAAGCGGCTCTATTTTTTCATAATCGAACAGGCATGAAGCGTTTTCAAGCCTGTCATCGTCCATGGACTGTCTCTTCAACGCATTGTAATGGGTGGTGACTGCGACCACCGCCCCCTTGGAGAGAAAGTGTTCTATAAGGGACATGGCAAGGGACGCGCCCTCCTCCGGGTCAGTGCCCACGCCGACCTCATCAAGCAGTATCAGCGTCCTGCGGTTTACCTGTGATGTGAAATCCCTCAGATTGACGATGTGGCCTGAAAACGTCGAGAGGTTCATCTCAATGCTCTGGAAATCGCCTATGTCGACAAAGATGTTCTCAAACACCGATATCTCTGACCATTCCTCGGCGGGTATGGCCATTCCGTACATCGCCATGAGTGTAAAAAGGCCTATTGTCTTGAGTGTGACGCTTTTTCCGCCCGCATTCGGGCCTGTTATGATCAGCCCCTTTTTGCCGTCCTTTATCCACACATCCACCGGCACGACTTTATCCGGGTCAAGCAGCGGGTGGCGCCCATTGTATATGGCTATGTTGCCGAGATCGTTTATCCGGGGCTTTGACGCGTTTATTTCGCATGAATATTTGACTTTTGCCATCAGAAAGTCGAGGTTATACAGTGTCTCCGCGGTCTCCATGACATCGTCTATCACATTTCTGACCTTTCGCCCGATATCGAGCAATATGCGTTTGCGCTCCTCCTCTATGGAGAATTTCACGGTTGTCAGCTGATTGTTCAGGTCCACTACCGACATGGGCTCCACGAATATGGTGTTGCCGCTGCCGGAACCGCCCTGGACTATACCCTTTATCTTTCTGGCATATGCCGATTTTACGGGTATGACGAACCTGCCGTTCCTTGTGGTGTAAAACTCCTCCTGAAGCATACCCTCGGCGGCATACTTTCTGACCGAAGAGGAAAGTTCCCTGTCCATGGCATTTGTCATCGAAGCTTCACGGTCGAGCAACTCCTTAAGTTTTTTCGAGGCATTGTCGCGTATGTTCCCCTCATCGTCTATCTTGGAATCTATATAATCGGCGGTTTCCGTGCAGGGATGCAGTGTCAGCGCCAATTCCCTGACGTTACTCATCTCTTCGGGACGGGATGAAAGAAATTTTTTCAAACGGCCCGACTCCCGCAGTATATGCTGTATATGTTTATAATCGGACGGCATGTGATAAAAACCGCCCTTGGATATCTCATCAAGGACATCGGTCAGATCATACAGGCCGTCTATACGCAGGTCGTCATGTTCGAGATAAACCGCAGTCAGGCCGCTCAGCAGGGACAGCCGCTCCTCCACCGTGGCCAGGTCTGTGGCAAAATCGGTCTCACGCGCTATGTTACGGGCCCGCCCTGTCAATGCGTGCGCCTCGATGGCCGTCAATACATGTTCAAATTGAAGTTTTTCAGAATTAATGATATTCATAACCGCCCGGCAATTATCTCTTTCTATTGTCCAGCATCCTGCTCAGAGACAAAGAGGCCCTTTGTATTATATCCTCATCAAGGGATATCTCATAGCGAAGGTGCGTCAGTGAATCAAGAATTTTTTCCGTCGTGATCTTTTTCATGTTGCTGCATGTGAACCTCCGGCCCATCTCAAAGAACTTTTTACCGGGATAAAGTGTCTGCAAACGGTATATCATGCCCTCTTCGGTACCGACAAGAAACTCATCCGCATCTGACCGGGCGGCAAAATGTATCATCTGACCTGTGGACAATACATGGTCAGCCATATCAGCCACTTCCGCCGGAGCTTCCGGGTGGACCATGGAAACGGCCTCCGGATGCGCCTGTCGTCCCCGCAGCAGGTCCCCTTCCGTTATGCGGTTATGCACATAACAGAATCCGGGCCAGACCATGACGTCTTTTTTCGACTGCCTGCCCACCCACGTGCCCAGATTTTTATCCGGGAGGAAATATATCTTTTCGGATCTTACGGAATTCACGATCTCCAGAGCGTTTGAAGACGTGCAGCATATGTCGACTTCAGCCTTGACTTCGGCGCTGGAATTCACATAGGCCACAAATACCCGGTCCGGAAATTCCCTGCGAAGCCTTCTCACATCCTCGGCGGTGATCATATCCGCCATGGGACACCCTGCGTCCGGTTCCGGGATAAAGATCCTTTTGTCCGGAGAGATGATCTTGGCGCTTTCAGCCATAAACCTTACGCCGCAGAAAAGCACATTCTCTTTTTCCAGCCTCGCGGCCTTATTGGCAAGCTCCAGAGAATCACCCAGAAAATCGGCCACGTCCTGCACTTCCGGAAGCTGGTAATTGTGGGCGATTATCAGAAAATCCTTTTGTCTTTTAAGTTCCGTGATCTGTTCCCTGATACCGTTCAATTCACCCCTCCATAAGCTGTTTTAAAGTATAGGACTTCAAATATTCAATAATATGCATGTTCATACCCGTCCATAGTTTTTTGGCCGGGCACATCGTCATTTTGGAGGGGCACTCAAACTCCTCTGCAACGCAATCCACGACGGTTATAACACCTTCAAAGACGATATAAAGATCATACATATTGATCTCGGCGGGGTCTTTTTTCAGGAAAACGCCGCCGTTTTTACCCCTGGCGCTCCCGATGATACCCTCTTTGCTGAGCAGCATCACCAGCTGTCTCAGGTAGTTGTTGGATAACGCCTGCCGCTCCGCGATCTCTCTTGTGCTGACCAGTCCGTTTCCGCCGTATTGGGCCAGGTCGATAAGGAAACGGAGCCCGTAACGCATTTTAGTGGATACTTTAAACATAGGACACACCCCTGTCTGATTATTTCTATCACTATAGATTAACAGATTATTTTGTCAAATGTTATTTTGCCATTGACAATTAGAAATGTATATCATATCTCTTTAGATATTTTCTCATATTGTCGATGCCGCTGATATGTCTGTCATTCATGGGAAACAGCAATATCCGGTCTATTGAGAACTCATGGCTGAGCTCCCTGGAATAATCTTCCTGTCCCGTCTTGTTTACGACCATCCTTTCGATATGGATGTTTATGTTTTCGAGCCTTTTTTTAAGCCTTTTCGCTTCGGCAAAAGACAACCGGTCGTAGTTCATCACAAGATTCACAAAGGTATCGTCTCCCGTGAAATGGCTGTTAAGAACGGAATTCCTTATGATGAGCCGATCCAGCTGAGACATGACCTTGTCGGTGTCAAATTCGCGTTTGCCGAACTGTATTTTTGACATTATCTCTTTTTTTTCTTTGATCTTTGTCCTTATCTTTTTCAATTCATTCAGCCACAACAGAGAGACAAAGGGGAGTGTGAAAAACTTCAGCGTAAGCGCCGTGGGCGGCATGTCGAGTATGACGTGACGCACGGCGCCGTCATATTTGTTTATAATATCCTCATATGCCAGTATCAGGGCATATTCCTCGATCCCCGGTGAGTATCGCAGTATATTGAGATGGTCCTGCAGATTAAAGGCGCTTTGATAGGTATATGTGTCCTGAATGTGATCCTGCGTCTTTTTTAAGTATTTTTTGATCCAATAATCTTCGTCGACTTCGATTACAGCGAGATTTTCACTGATGTTCACCGGTTTGCGGGAAAAATCGGTTTCAAATAGATCCCGCTGATTATGCGCCGGATCCATGGATACAAGCAAGGTCTTTTCGCCGGAATCGGAGATGTTGACTGCTGTCAGGGCCGATGTGGTGGATTTGCCGACGCCGCCCTTGCCTACAAAAAAATGATATTTTGCCATATTTCCCCTTACTCTATGTCAAGGACTGAAAAGAGCTCTCCCATCGGGTCGTGAGCCGTTCCGACTTTTTCAAGCATGATCTCCAGCTCGTCCTCCATGTACGGCATCAGTTCAAGTGTGAGCTGAAGAGGCGGAGAAGGCAATCCTATAAAAGAGCCCAGCACAAGCAATGCGAAGATGTTCTCCATCTCGCGGGTCTCATATTCGATCACATCCACGGCCTTTTGTTTATACACCGCGTCAATGTCTCTGAAAAACTCCCGTATGCCCTCAATGAACCGCTTTTTCATCGCCCTGCCCCTTGAACCTGAAGACACGTTTTTCGGAGTCCATGCGCAGCTTGGAGGGATAGTAATAATATGCGGCGTAAAAACCCATTATGACGATGGCAGTCATCGGTATGCGGTCCATTGATATCAGGTATGACAAAGGTATCAGATATACCGATACAAAAGCTATTTTAAGATACCGTTTTTGAAAACTCATGAAGATGTGCTCATCGGTATATCCGTTCTTTGCGATCATCCTTTTCAATGTGAATATCTTGAACCACATGGGCAGTATGAGAGAAGACAATGCCGATACGATAAGCATGGCGGCGGTCAATGCCCGGTATCCCGACAGCAAAGAGAAGCGCGCGTCGTCCATTTTTAATACATATGCCGCTAAAAGCAATACCAGCACGGGGGCCAGACAGCGCAGATAACTTTTCTGAAGTTCGTTTTTCATGCTGTTCCTTTCAAACGGATAAGGGCGGAGGCGCTTGACAGCGCCCCCGCAAGTATTGTCACTCTTCGGTCTTGATCCTGAAGAAGGCTATTATTCCCTCTATGACGATTGCCACCACGATGATGATGACTATAGCATTGACGATGTAAAGCAATGCGTTCCCGCTTTTCATGAACGAGGACTGATTCATCACGGTCGCCCAGATGGTCATAAACGACATGAACACGGCGGGCAGACCGGCGACAAGCCAGCCTCTTTTACCCCTTTTTCTTAAATAAAGGGTGATGACAATAAGCGCCAGCGCCGCAAGTGTCTGATTCACAGCCCCGAACAAGGGCCAGAGCTTCAAAGCGCCCTTTCCGTCCGCGCCCGTAGCAAATGTCAGCAAGGCTGCTGTAAGCACAACCACAAAGGTAGAGAAATACCTGTTTCTGAATATCTTTACCTTGAGGTCCAGGAAGAGTTCACTCACCACGTAGCGTTGTATTCTGGTTGCGGTATCCAGCGTGGTGCCCGCGAAGGAGGCCACAAAAACACCCATGATGGCCAGAGCCCATTTGGCGGGTATGCCCACAGCCGCTATCATATTGGCGGAACCGCGTACAAACGCGTCAAGCTTTGAACCAAGGCCTGCCGCCGCGGCCCATGAGGAATAATGTGTAGTCCATGCATTGATCCCTGTCAGGGTGATGCCGTCCTTGACATATCCCATTCCTATGCCGGCTGCCACAGCTATGACGACCAGTGTGGCCAAAGCGCCTTCCATCAGCATGGAACCGTAGCCCACAAAAAGGGCGTCGGACTCATCGCTGACCTGTTTGGAAGTAGTGCCTGACGAGACAAGCGAATGGAAACCTGAGATGGCTCCGCATGCTATTGTGATGAAAAGGAAAGGCCACATGGGCGGCGCTGCCGCCGGATGCATCTGCACCGCGGGGGCCACCAGATCAAGCCTTCCCGAAAACGCCGACACGAATACCCCGATCACCAGGAGGGACATGGCCACAAGAAGCTCATGCGAGTTGATATAATCCCTTGGCTGCAACAGAGTGGTCACCGGCAGTATGGAGGCGATAAAAGCGTAGACAAGCAATATTATGGCCCATACTCCTATGGGCGGTATGCCCATTACCGTCCCCATGTTAATGGGGAAAAACACGCCTATGATGACGGTGACATACATCGCTATGATGGCTACAATAGACCATATGGTGATGTTTGCGCCCTTTTTATAGACCATGTACCCCAGAAGCATCGCAATGGGGATCTCCATCCACACGGGAAACACGGACGCCGGATACAGCTGGAATATTATCGCTATTACCATGGCAAACACCGCTATGACTATCCACAGCTCGAGAAATACCACGAGGAAGAAGAGAAACCTTGTCCTCGGGCTTATGTATTTGCCGGTATATTCCGATATGGATTTGCCCTGATTTCTCATGGAGATAACCAGGGACCCGAAATCATGCACAGCCCCCATTATTATACTTCCGACGAAGATCCAGATCAACGCCGGGACCCATCCCCATATGATGGCGATGGCCGGGCCCACGATAGGGCCGGTACCGGCTATGGAAGTATAGTGGTGGCCGAATATGATCTCCTTCTTGGTCGGCACAAAATCGACACCGTCTTCAAACTCTTTCGCAGGCACCTTTGTGCCCTCCTTCAGCTTGAAGATCCTGCTGCCGATAAATCTGCCGTAGAACTTGTACATCAGTATGTAACCGATGAAAGACACGACCATGATCAGCAATGCGCTCATACACTCTCCTTTCATAAACACATGACACAACATCCCTTTAATTATATATTTCACGATTACCCTGTCAACATAAAATTTTATAAAATTAGGTTGAATTTGATTTTTCCTTACAAAACTAACAATAAGACTTTTTTATTGACTTCTTATTAAACGTTATTAACACAAACGATTGTATATATGAAAGCGAAAACTCTTGTTTTTCAAGGAGTACGGGGATTTGCATAAAAAACCGTGACGTGGATTGCGGCGGCGCTATCGCATAAGGCGAGAAAAGAGGGGGCGCCGCGCCCCCTCTTGGGAGTTCAGAACGAATAACCTATGCCGATATCCCACTGGCTCATGCCTATGGTGATATCCCTTTCCAAACCC
This sequence comes from uncultured bacterium, assembly GCA_964548195.1. Lineage (GTDB taxonomy): Bacteria > Macinerneyibacteriota > Macinerneyibacteria > Macinerneyibacteriales > DSCS01 > CAZJQC01. The sequence continues at coordinate 12,189 of CAZJQC010000007.1, forward strand.
ATAAAAGCTGATATGGGGTCGGGGCCGGTCACTTCGTTTTTAAAGGCGTGTGTGACAGATATGTCTATTCTGTTGTCGCCCTCCGTCACAACAGACCAACCCATGCTCAGATGATGCTCGACCACACCGGGCGCCAGGATATTGAACAGCAGCTGGTCTTCCGACACAGGCTGCCTGGCGTATGAGTATCCGGCGATCAGCTCGTGTCTTTCTGAAATATTGTAAATCAGCCCCATTTTATACACAGTCATGTCATCCCATCCGAAACCGGCGCCCTCGTCATCGCCCAGCGGCACAAAATCAGGATTAGGGGACATGTCGGGCATCATGGGAAAGATGCGCGAGGGATCCATGCCGTTGCCTATGGCGCTGACGTCGCTGTAGTATATCATCTGCACATCCGTAAGCAATGTCAGCCGGCCGCCGATCTTATACGCGATGCCGGCAGTCCACGAAGCGGGGATGTCAAAGTCGCCCTGTTCCGCGAACAAGCCCTTATACTCGTCAAATCCGCTCATATTTATCCTGCTCTGGTAATACAGTCCCATGGATATGTTGCGGCTCAAAGCGCCGCGGTAGCCGACTTTAAACCCTAAGCCCGTCGCCGAAGAATAACCGTTGTCGTTGAGCGAATCGGGATACGCGGATGAATAGGCAAAAGCGCTCAACCCCTCCGCTTTAAACCTTTGATAGGCGAAGATGGCGGATACGCCCACAGAATGGTGCGGCGAAATAGCGGACGCATAAGTCAACCCGGTGAATATCTGAGCCAGGTCCACACCTGTTGTCTCTTCAGCTTCGATGCCGGTGGAAGGGTCCGGCACATAGGTGTTGACCGGATAATCAGTGTTCATGCCGCCGTTGCCGTAAACCGAAAGGTTCACCACCCCGTTCTTTCCGGCTATGAAAGACGCGCCCAGCGACGGCATCAGAAAAAATTCAGAGCCGCTTTTGACTGTCTCCTCGCCCTCCAGCGTATATTCCCTCGCAGGCATAAACGCGGCCAGTGACACCTCATAACCGCTTCCCAGTTCCGTTATCGCCGCGGGGTTGTTTGCGGAGCCCAGAAAACTCAGCCCCATAGCCGCCCCCGCCCCTGCGGCGCTCTTGCTTCTCATACCGTATCCGTGTGAAAAATACCCGTTGGTGGCTTCGGCCGCTGATACCAGCGCAAAGAGAGACACAAAAAGCACAATTACAGTCTTTTTCATATTTACCTCCTCATAGGCATATATTGTTAGCAACATTATAACATATATTTTCAGTTATTCAAGCCTTTTGTAAGCATGCTGCTCACTATTTATTTTAATTTGACTGCTCCGGTATTTTCGCTATAATCAGTCGAGAGTCGTGTTGTTTCGGATACTTCGCGTGGATCCCGTGCGATGATTCCCCGTAAACCCCGCCAGGTCCGGAAGGAAGCAACGGTAGCGGTCAGTCTCATGCGCCGGAACGGTCTGCCCGGAGTATCCGAAAGAGCACGGAGGATTATGTCTTATCTTGCCATAGCACGCAAATACCGGCCGGCTTTGTTTTCCGAAGTCATAGGACAGGAACACATAGTAAGGACGCTCAGAAACGCCATAGACTCTCAGCGCATATCACACGCCTATATGTTTATCGGCCCGAGGGGCGTCGGCAAGACTTCGGTAGCGCGTATCTTTGCGAAATCCCTTAATTGCGAGGCCGGGCCGTCCGCAGACCCCTGCGGCGCCTGTTCTTCCTGCAATGATATCGCCAACGGCAGCAGCATCGACGTGATAGAGATAGATGCCGCCTCCAACAGAAAAGTCGAGGAGATGAAGACACTGCTGGACAATGTGCAGTATCTGCCCGCGGAATCAAGATACAAAATATATATCATAGACGAAGTGCATATGCTTTCCACCCATGCCTTCAATGCCCTGCTCAAGATACTCGAAGAGCCGCCGGCGCACGTGATCTTTATCTTTGCCACCACAGAACCGGCCAAGATACCCGAGACCATACTTTCGAGATGCCAGCGTTTTATATTCAAACGCATGACCTGTGAGAACATCATCATACGGCTCATGTCCATAGTCTCGTCGGAGGGCAAGTCCATCGACAAAAAAGCAGCCGCCATGATCGCCCGTGCTGCGGACGGGTCCATGAGAGACGCTGAGTCCCTGCTGGATCAGATCATCGCCTATTCGGAGGACGTCATATCCACCGAAGACGTGGAAGAGCTTACCGGCGCTCTTGAGGAAAACATGGCCGCGCAACTTGCAGTCCTCATCGCGGACGGAAAGTTCGACGGTGTGCTTGATCTCGTGGATTCCATTGAATCCAAAGGGGCCGATTTCAACAATATCATGCAGAAGATGACAAGACTCTACCGTGATGTCCTGGTATATGGCATATCGGGCGGTTCCGCCCTGCTGTTTGGAACGGCGGATACGGCCACGCTGGAGCGCATATTCCGCGAGACCGGCGAATTGAAACTCACTTTGTTCAACGACATACTGTCAGAATCACAAAACCGGTTCAGGCATGTCAAAGACAAAAGGGTGTATTTTGAGTTCACTCTATACAAGCTTGTCAATGCGGAAGCCCTCTTTTCAGGTGAAACATCTGACGCAGCGGCGCCGCCGGAAAGCCGCCGCCCCGGACAAGGCCAAAGCCCTCCCGCAAAACCGCCGAAAAACAACGCGCCCGCGAAAAAAGAAGCCTCTTCCAATACGCCGCCGGACAATGCTGACAAATTGAAGGACGCGGTACTCTCATTCGCCGATGAAGGCGACACGCTCACGGCGATACTTGATACGGCGAGATTTGCCGTTAATGCGAAAGGCATACTTTACATAGGCTGGGAATCCGAATATTATTACAATCAGGGCAATAAAAGGCTTGAGGACATAGAGAAGCTGATAAGAAAATATGACGGCGGCATACCCTTCAAGTTATGCCATATCAAAAAAAAAACCGGTGAAAAGCGACAGCAGAAAAAACCCGGGGCCAATAACCTCATCTCAGAAAAAATACTGACTTTTAAAAACACATTTGAAGGCGAGATCATCGAACAAAGGAGGAATGAGGATGTTTAACAACGGAAACATGAAAAATATGATGAAGCAAGCCCAAAAGATGCAGCAAAAGATCCTCGAAGAGCAGAAAAAACTTGAATCCGAGACCATGGAGGCGCAATCCGGCGGCGGCATGATAAAGGTGACGGTAAACGGCAGAAAGGAACTGCTTTCCATAGAGATAGCCGATGAGGTGATCGACCCCGGCGATAAGGACATGCTGCAGGACCTCATTATAGCCGCTGTAAACGAGGCAAATTCAAAGATGGACGAATTCATCAGCGAAAAGATGGAAGAGATCGCGGGGCCGCTTGCCGGTTTGTTATGACTGACTCGCTCGGCAGACTCATCAAGCTTTTGAGAATATTTCCCGGTGTCGGGGAAAAAAGCGCGAAACGGATGGCGTTTTTTCTTCTGAAACTGGATCACAAGATGATAGATGATTTTTCACAGGCTTTTATTTCCCTGAAAGACATGAAAAAGTGCCCGGTGTGCGGCATGTACACGGATGAAGACCTGTGTCATTTCTGTACCTCCGAACTGCGCGATGACAGGTCTATTTGCGTGGTGGAAGATTTTCAGGACGTCGAGGCCATTGAACAGACGGGCATATACAACGGACGTTATCACATACTGGGAGGCCATGTCTCACCCGTGGAAGGCGTCTTTTTTTCGGACCTTAACATAGACTCATTGTTCGACAGGCTTGAAGGGGTCGAAGAGATCATCATCGCGACAAATCCCACCCTTGAGGGAGAGGCTACCTCGACATATATAGCCGAACATCTGAGAGACCGCGGCGTAAAGGTCACGCGTCTTGCCACCGGTCTGCCCGCCGGAGGCGATCTCAGCGTGCTCAGTTCCACCACGGTAAGAAATTCACTTCAAAACCGCACGTCCAACTGATAATCAAAGGGATTCTATCGAATCAAACACCATTTCGGCGGAGATGCCTCGCAGGCATGTGTTCTCTTTCAGCCTGCACTTATGTCGTCCGCAACGCACGCATACTCCCGCAGGCCCGACCACCGCGGAGCTGGCGGAAAGAGGCCCCACGACCGCCGGGTCGGTGGAACCGAACAGTGCGACCGTCGGAACGCCCATTATGTCGGCAAGATGCATGGCGCCGTTGTCCACAGAGACAACAAAGCCGGCGTTTTTTATAAAGGCGGCGAGCTGTCCGACGCCGGTAAGCCCTATAAGGTCCTTATGAGGATAGCCGGCCTCTCGCAGTTTCACTGAAATGGCTTTGTCCGAGGGTGATCCCATAAAAACGGGGAGACAGCCCCTCTTATCATATATCATTCTCCCCAGCGAAAGCCAGCTGTCCATATCCCACATCTTCGAGGGCCTCGTAGTCCCGGGAAAAAGCAATGCGTACTTACCATACGCGGCGCACGGTTTTTCCGGCCCCGCATTGATCTCAACTCCCGTATCGGGGAGAGAAATGCCCATCGCCTCCGCGTACTTGAGGGCTTTATGGGTAATATGAACGGTATCCTCCCCCATGGGCACCTTGTCAATATGAAGGCCGCTTACGAGCGGGACGGATGAGGAAAAAACCCTTGCGGCGCCCGACTGCCTTGCCAATCTGTGCGTGAACTTCGAATTCCTCAGCAGCAGTATGGTCTCGGCCCCGAAATCCCGTATCTCCGAGGCGACTCTGGCGTAATTGAAAATATTGTCGCTGGCGCCTCTGAATATCCAGCGGTCCACACCATTGATGAGTCGGCGCACGCCCTTCCCCTTTTCCCCTGCGCAGACAGCCAGTCTTCCCGAAAAAGACTGCCTGACCGCGTCGATCAGAGGAGCCGTCATAAGTATGTCGCCGAAATAATTAAGTGTTACGATTAAAATCCCTGATGGTCTTTTCATATGCCTCTATAGTCCTTTCATACATCGTATTCAATGAGAATCGCGACCTGTAATCCGAATAGGCCTCTTCCGCCATGCGGCCTCTTATGGAGGGATCGGATGCCCTTTTGATGCACCCGGCAAGCGCCGCCGGGTCTTCAGGCGTAAAGAGAAATCCGTTCCTTCCGTCATCCACGATCTCAGCCAATCCGCCGGTCCTTGACGCTATTGCGGGAACACCCGCTGAAAAAGCCTCGATCACACTGAGGCCGAATCCCTCTTTGCGCGACGGTTGTATAAGGAGGTCGGATGCCGATATCTCGGACCTGACATCCTCCATAAAACCCGCGAAGACGACCCTGTCGGCAATGCCAAGCTTGACGGCAAGGCGTTTCAGATCATCTTTTTCCGCGCCGGTCCCGGCCACGGTAAGTCTCCACGAAATATCCGGGATGGAGGACAGCGCCTGCAGCAGTATATCAACACCCTTTTCCCGTGAAAGCCGGCCGGCGTATATCATCTTCAAAACGCCGTCTTCCCCGGCGCGTCTCGGCTGCCCGGTCCATTCGGATACGCCGTGATATATGACAGTCACTCTGTCCGCACGGGCGCCCGAATGTATCAAACCCTTTTTCACATCTTCCGAGACTGCCAGCATATGGTCCACAAACCTGTAGTCTCTGAAACTGTTCATACCGTGAACTGACGCGACAGACGGGACTCCGAAGAGTCCGGCCGAGATGCCTCCGAGCACGGAGGCCTTTGAAAGGTTGGCATGGACTATGTCAATGTCATGTCTTCTGATCATGCCGCCGATATTGGCAATATGCAGGGGGGATATGCTGTTTTTTATCTTCACGATGCGGTCTTCAAGAGCGAATGGCATGTCATCGTTTTCGCCAAAACTGTTGCGGTAAAAACAGACAGTGTGTCCGCCATCGGCCGACATGCGTGCCAACATCGACACATAACGCTCCGCGCCCCCGAAGTTGGACGAGGATATGACAAATAGTATATTCATTGGATTTGGGGAAAAAGCGGAGCGCCGAACGACGCCCCGCTAAAAATCAACTTTCTGTCCAGTTACCGGTCGCGGAATCGTAGCTGACGCCAAGGCCAACCGCATTGCCTCCGGCGGCGCCGGAAGCTGAGATCACTACATTGTCAGCAGGCGCTGCGCCGCTGACGGTCACGCTGAAATCCCAGTTTGTATCCACAGCGGGATCAAGGTCCAGATTCAAGGTGCTCTCTATGGCAGCATCATCGGCACAAGCTGAAAAATAGTTATTTCTCTGTTTGTAGACCCTTTCAGCAGTATAGATAGCATCTATAGTAGCCTTTGCAGTGGCTCTTTTCGCATCCTTCACATAATTCAGATAAAGAGGCACCCCTGCGGCCGCCAGAATTCCCACGATCACAATAACGGTGATCAACTCCAAAAGTGTAAAACCTTTTCTATTCATACAATCCTCCTTTTACAACATTGTCTCTCAATTATATTTGATAAAACACATGAGTCAAGTCTTTTCTACACATTTTCTTTGTTTAGTTCCGCCAGAAGTTCCCTCGCTTTTTTCGATACCTTTTTTGGGACATTGATCTTAACGGATACAAATTGATCTCCCGATGAATAACCCCTCTGCGAGGCTATGCCCTTGCCCTTCATGCGGAACACCTTTCCGCTTTCGGTGCCGGGAGGTATTTTCAGCTCCGCCTGCCCCGTAAGTGTGGGAACAGTCACTGTTGTGCCCATCACGGCATCGGGAAAACTGATACCGACCTCCACTGCGATGTCATTGCCTTCCCGTTTGAATATCTTATGAGGCTTGACCCTTATCTCGACGTAAAGATCGCCGTTTGAGCCGCCGTTTGAGCCGGCTTCGCCCTCGCCGCGAAGTTTAAGCACCGACCCGTTGTCGACGCCCGGAGGTATATTGATCTCCAGCTTTTTTTCCTTGCGGACCCTGCCCGAACCACCGCAGGTCTTACAGGGGTCCGTTATCAGATGACCCGAACCGTGGCATCTGGGACATGCACGGCTCATCATGAAAAAACCGTGGCTGACCTTTACCTGTCCCGAACCGCCGCATTCGGGACATGCCGGAGGCTGTTTGCCCTTTTCCATGCCTGTGCCTCCGCATGATGCGCAGCCGTCCATCTTCACAAACGATATCTTCTTAGCGGCGCCGTTCACGGCTTCCATGAAATCGATATTCACCGCATACTGAAGGTCGCGCCCCTTCTGTCCGCGGGAGGAGGCCCTCCTCCCGCCGAAAGAACCGAACAGGTCGCCGAACAGGTCGCCTACCACATCTCCAAGGTCGTTGAAATTCGAGTAATCGAACCCCCCGCCGTTAAAGCCGCCTTCAAACCCGGCATGGCCGAACTGGTCATACTGTTTTCTCTTGGCAGGGTCACTGAGGACCTGGTAGGCCTCAGTGACCTCCTTGAACTTTTCTTCGGCTTCCTTGTTTCCAGGGTTCTTGTCAGGATGGTATTTTATAGCCATCTTTCTGTAGGCTTTTTTCACCTCGTCCTGGGAGGCCGCCTTGTCCAGCCCGAGCAGCTCATAGTAGTCGTTTTTAGCCATGATTCATTCAATCCACTTCTTTGAAATCTGCTTCCTGCACATCGTCCTTTTTGCCCTCTTCATCATCCCCGGATGTGTTCTCCTGATTGGCCGCAGTCTCTTCCTGCACTTTTTTATATGCCTCTTCCGCAAGCTTAAAGGAAGCCTGCTGAAGCTCCTCGGAGCGTTTTTTTATCTCTTCCATGTCATCACCCTCGATGACTTCCTTCAGAGACGCTATCTTTTCCTCTATGGCCTTGCGGTCGTCGTCTCCGATCTTGTCCCCATATTCCTCAAGGGATTTTTCCACGCTGTATATCATCGTGTTGGCGCTGTTGATCGTGTCTATGCGCTCTCTCTTGAGTTTATCCTCATCCGAATGTTTCTCGGCCTCATCGACCATGCGTTTGACCTCTTCATCCGAAAGTCCTGACGAGGATTTGATGACGATGTTCTGCTCTTTCCCCGTTGCCAGGTCCTTGGCGCTTACGTTTAATATGCCGTTGGCATCGATATCGAAGGTCACTTCGATCTGCGGGACTCCGCGCGGGGCCGGAGGTATGCCTGTCAGCTCGAATCTGCCCAGCGTCATGTTGTCCGCGGCCATGGAGCGCTCCCCCTGCAGTATATGTATCTCCACGCCCGGCTGATTATTGGCCGCAGTGGTAAACACCTGTGACTTTTTGGTCGGGATGGTGGTATTTCTCTGTATGATGCTCGTCATAACGCCGCCCAGTGTCTCAAGTCCGAGTGAAAGCGGCGTGACGTCCAGAAGCACCATGTCCTTCAACTCGCCTTCGCCGGAGATTATCCCCGCCTGTATCGCCGCGCCTACGGCAACGGCTTCATCGGGGTTCACACTCATATTGGGCTCTTTGCCGAAATATTCCTTTACTTTTTTCTGCACCAGAGGCACCCTTGTCGACCCGCCGATGAGTATTACCTCGTCCACATCGCTTTTCCCCAGCTTCGCGTCGGAAAGGGCCTTTCTGCAGGGTTCGAATGTCGACTCGACCATGTCATAGATCAGCTTTTCAAAATCCGACCTGGTTATGTCGATGCTCAGATGTTTGGGGCCGGACGCATCGGCTGTCACAAAAGGAAGGTTGATGTTGGTCACAGTGGACGTGGACAATTCCTTTTTTGCCTTTTCGGCCGCCTCTTTCAACCTTTGAAGAGCCATCTTGTCGTTTCTGAGATCGATGCCCTCCTGTCCCTTAAAGGTGTCGGCAATGTGATTCATCAATATCTGATCGAAGTTGTCTCCGCCGAGATGCGTGTTCCCGTTGGTCGACAGGACTTCAAGCACCCCGTCCCCCAATTCAAGTATGGAGATGTCAAAGGTCCCGCCTCCAAGGTCATAAACGGCTATCTTATGGGCATGACCGCTCTGCAGCCCGTAGGCGAGCGCGGCGGCGGTAGGTTCGTTGAGAATGCGTTTTACCTCAAGCCCCGCGATCTTTCCCGCATCTTTTGTGGCCTGCCTCTGCCTGTCGTTAAAATACGCCGGAACAGTTATGACAGCCTCCTTGACTTCGGTGCCGAGATACTTTTCCGCATCTTCCTTAAGCTTGCGCAGCACCATCGCCGATATTTCGGGCGGCGTGTGCTCGCGCCCCTCTATTTCCACGGCGACCACATTGTTCGTGCCTGATTTTACCTTGTAGGGCACCATGGTTATCTCTTCATTTACTTCATCAATAAACCTGCCCATGAACCTTTTGATCGAAAACACGGTGTTCTCGGGATTGGTCACAGCCTGACGCTTGGCCAGCTCGCCGATAAGTCTTTCACCGTCTTTCTTAAAAGCAACTACAGAGGGAGTGATCCTGTTGCCTTCCGAACTGACTATGATCCTGGGTTGTCCGCCCTCCATGACAGCAACCGCGGAGTTTGTCGTACCCAGATCGATACCTATTATCTTGCTCATTTGCTCCTCCTTTTATTTAATCTTTTTTTTTGATACTTTTACCCTGGAAGGCCTTATGACCGTTCCATACAACAGATAACCCTTCTGAAACTCCTCGGCGACCAGCTCTTCTTCCTCCTGGCATTCATCCTCCACGACCATCATCGCTTCATGAAAGGCGGGATCAAAGGGCTTGCCCAACGCCTCTATGTGTTCGACCCCGTTTTTTGAAAGGATGTCCCTGAACTGCCTGTCGACCATCTCTATGCCTTTTTTGAAATTATCTATGCAGTCTTTTTCAACCGCGTCCCCGATGCTTTTCAGAGCAAGCTCAAGATTGTCCAGTACGGGGATAAGATCCAACACAAGTGACGACACCGCCATCTTTTTATAGCGGCTGTTCTCTTCATGAGACCTTTTTCTGAAATTGTCGAAATCGGCCATGACCCGGGCAAGTTTGTCATAAAAGACATCCTTTTCGGCTTTAAGAGCCGCGTTCTCCTCCGTCAAAGCCCTGATCTCTTTTTCAAGCCTTTCCCTGACTGCGGCCCTCGCATTTGATCTCTTCTTTTCGTCTTTTGCCTTTGAGACACCGTCTTCCGCGGCATGTCCGTTGATCTTTTCGTCTTCCATCCTATTCCTCCCCAATGGTATCCCTCAACATATCCTCAAGCACCTTGCCCGTATAATCAAGCAAGGCGATAATCTTACCGTAATTGACCCTCTTTTCACCCACTATCGCTATCTTGGCTTTTATGCCCTCTGGCATCTTCAGCTCCCTTGTGATCAATGTGTATTCCTCAAGCGCCGAGTCCCTGTTTTCGGCGCCGATCTTTATCATAAGGTTTTTGCCGTCGTCCGATTCGCCGACAGAAGTAAGCACCTCCGCAAGCATGTCTTCACTTAAATAAACCGAATCGCGCGGCAGTTCCGCGTTCTTCATATAATCCAGCATGCCGCCGACATATATGCGCCTGTCCCGCTCGAGGCTGAGCGAAAGCTGCTCTTTTACCAGCGAAAATATGAAAGAGCTGAAATAAAAAAAGTCGGACTCCTTCATGCTCTTTAGCGCCTCCCCCACGGTCTTGCCGACAATAAACTCCGAAAAGTATCCGTTCAGCCTTTCAAGAGACGACCGCTCCAGAGGCTCCGTTATCCTGAACAGATGCTCTTTGATCAGGCCGGTCCTCGTGACAAGCACCGCCAGGAGCTTGTTAGGGGAAACGGGGATAAAATTGAAACAGGTTATCATATCCTGCTCCAGCTTGGGCACAAGGGCTATGCCGATCTTCTGCGAGATCTTCGACAGTATAAGCGACGTGTCTCTCAGCACATTGTCTATCTCATTTATGCGGTGATTATATTGATCCCGTATCTTGTTCTTTTCCTTCAGTGTAAGGTCCTGTATGCGCATCATGTTGTCAACATAAAAACGATACCCCGAATCCGAGGGTATTCTGCCAGCCGAAATATGAGGCTGATAAATATAGCCCTTGTCCTCAAGATCGGCCATGACATTCCGGATCGTCGCCGGTGACAGGTCCATGCCCTGCCGCCTGGACAGACTCCTTGAACTTACAGGCTTCCCCGTATTGATGTACTCGGTGATTATATGGTTTAATATTTTCTTTTCCCTGTCACACAGCATATTAGCACTCACCCCGCTTGACTGCTAATAAATTATCATGGACGTCAGGATTTGTCAAGTGATAAAGGGGTCAACGGGAGTCTTTTATGAGATTTTTTATCTTTTTCAATGCCATGCCGCGGTGGCTGATCAGGTTTTTTTCACGCTCATCCATCTCCGCCATGGTCATATTCCGGGAAATCACAAGAAAAAGCGGGTCATAGCCGAAGCCGTTAATCCCTGCCGGCGATTCCAGTATCAGCCCCTCGCAAATGCCTTCCGCGCTGATTATCCTTCCGTCGGGGAAAAAAACCACCGCGCATGTGCGGAACCTGGCAGTCCGGTTTTCGCGAGTGACCCCTTCCAGCTCACGCAGAAGTTTCCTGTTGTTTGATGCGTAGTCCGCTTCCGGCCCCGAATATCTGGCGGACCTGACGCCGGGAGCCCCGTCAAGAGCGTCCACCTCAAGTCCGGAGTCATCCGAAAGCGCCGGGAGGCCTGTATACTCCGACACCGAACGGGCCTTTTTAAGGGCGTTTTCATAAAACGTCGATCCGTCTTCGATCACATCAGGAAGATCGGGGCATATGATGAACTCCGGCCCGCCCCCGCCGAATATGTCCAGTATCTCGCGGATCTTATCGGGATTTTTCGATGCTATTACGATCTTAGCTGACATGCTCGAATATTACCTTCCGCTGCAGCTGCGTAAGCTCTCCGATTCCTTTTTCCGCAAGGTCCATGAGCTCGTCCATAAGCTCCCTGCTGAAGGGTTCTTTTTCCGCGGTGCCCTGCACTTCGATGATACCGCCTGCGGCCGTCATCACCACATTCATGTCGGTGTCGGCGGAAGAGTCTTCCTGATAGCACAGGTCCAGAACCGGCCTGCCCTCGACTATACCGACGCTGACGGCGGCAAGAAACTGGTCCATGGGCATCTCGCGGATCTTCTTCCTGTCATGCAATCCTTTTAGCGCAAGATACAACGCCACAAATGCACCGGTGACAGAGGCGACGCGGGTCCCTCCGTCAGCCTGTATGACATCGCAGTCCAGCAGCAGCGTCCTCTCCCCCAACAGTCTGAGATCGGTCACGCTTCTGAGGCTGCGGCCTATCAGACGCTGTATTTCCATGGTCCTGCCGCCCTGCCTTCCCCGGGAACTCTCCCTTTGCATGCGGGAGTGGGTGGATCTTGGAAGCATGCCGTATTCAGCAGTCACCCAGCCGGAACCGCTGCCCTTAAGAAACGAGGGGATCTTCTCCTCAACGGTGGCGGTGACTATCACCTTGGTGTTGCCCCATTCTACAAGGGCGGAGCCTTCCGCGTGGGGAATAAAACCGGGTATGATCCTCACCTCACGCAGTTGATCGTCTTTTCTGCCGTCCGCTCTCATTTCGCCTCCGGAAGTGTCAGCACGCTTATGTTATTGTTTGTATATATGCATATGTCGGCAGCGACGGCCATCGACCGCCTGACGATCTCCTCGGCGTCAAGACCTGTCTCACGCAACAGGGCGTACGCCGCCGCCAATGCGAAACTTCCTCCCGAGCCTATCGCAAGCACGCCGTTTTCATCCTCTATCACCTCGCCGCTTCCTGAAAGCAAAAAGGACTCGTCGGCATCAGCGACTATCATCATGGCTTCAAGCCGTCTCAAATACTTGTCCGTGCGCCATTCCCTGGCCAGCTCCACAGAGGCACGCCTCAGGTTGTTCTTGTATGAATTGAGCTTTGACGTGAACCGCTCCACAAGCGCAAAGGCATCCGCGACGCTGCCGGCAAATCCGACCAGCACGTTCTCATTTATCATCCTGATCTTTACGGCAGTGCTTTTGACCTGTGTATTGCCCAGCGTGACCTGACCGTCACCAGCGATGGCGACCAGTCCGTTCTTTCGTACCATAAGGACGGTAGTTCCCTTGATATTTTCCATTTATTCTCCTTTTTCCCCGTTTTTTGCCCGGGGGTGGCAATCGCCGTATACCTTTCTCAGTCTGTCCATGGTGACATGGGTGTATATCTGCGTCGTGGACAGAGAGTTATGCCCCAGAAGCTCCTGCACCGATCTGAGATCCGCACCTCGTTCAAGCAGATGCGTGGCAAAAGAATGCCTTATCTTATGGGGCGATATCCTCTTGGAGAGAGCGGCTCTTTTGACGTATGCATCCAAAATACGCCTTATGTCGCGCTCATGCAGCGGTTTCCCGTTCAGGCTCAGAAAAACGATGCCCGGAACATGCCGCCTCTCCCCGAGATAATCCGTCAAAGCCGATGCGGCGCTGCCGTTTACGGGAAGCACCCGTTCTTTTCCACCCTTGCCGTATACACGCAGTGAAGACCTGGCAAGATCGACAGCTTCTGTCCTCAGGGAGACGATCTCGCCCACACGCATCCCCGTGGCATAAAGAAGCTCCAGGATGGCGCGGTCTCTGACAGCCTTGGGGCTCCCGGCGGGAAACGACCCCAACAGCTCCTCCATCTCGTCAACGGTCAAAAAGACCGGCAGTCTTTTTGTCCTTTTCGCGGAAGAGATCTCTTCTGTCGGGTCGGTATCCATGATGCCTTCACGGTCCATGAATTTATAAAAACGCCTCAATGCAGACAACTTTCTGTTTATCGTGGCCCTTTTTCTGTCATTGTCGTAAAGATACTCTATGAACATGCGTATATCCTCCGGGACGACAGCGTCAAAATGCATATCGGCTATACGGAAAAACTCCTCAATATCACCCGCATACGAGGAGAGGGTATGGGGAGAGTAACCTCTTTCAACATCACAATATCTTATAAAAGAATCCAATGCCTCGCGGTTACTCAGTGGCATAGCCGCATCCCTTTCGGGAACAGACCGTTTTTTTGCCTTTCTCCACCAGATATTCACCACATTCGGGACATACTGCTCCGGTGGGTTTGTTCCAATCCACAAAATCACATTGCGGATAACGGTCGCATCCGTAAAAATATCTGCCTTTTTTCGATTTTTTCCTCACCACATGACCGGTGCCGCATTTGGGGCATGTGACGCCTATCTTCTCATCCACTTTTTTTGTGTATCTGCATTCGGGATAACGTGAGCACGCGATAAACTCTCCGAACCGTCCCCTTTTTTTCACAAGGCCGCTGCCGCATTCCGGGCAAGTCCCCTCCACGGTCAGATTCCCCTCCACGGGCACCGGCTTCCCGTCCGTCATCTCAAAATCCATCGTGTTTTTACATTCGGGATAACCGCTGCATGCCAGAAACCTTCCGTTGCGTCCCCATCTGATTATCATGGGCATGCCGCATTTGGCACATTTTATCTCGGTCTTTTGTATCACGGACTCCTTGATGGAGGGGATGTCCTTTTCCGCATCCTCAAGCCAGCCCGTCAGGTCGTCATAGAACTTTCTCAGGATCTCCTTATGACCGGATTCGCCGTTTTCTATGTCGTCAAGGTCGTTTTCCATATTTTCGGTAAATTCATAATCGACTATGCGCGGAAATAATGATCTTACCGTGTCATTCACGATCATGCCAAGATCCGTGCAGATCAGTTTCCTTGCCTCTCTCTGAACGTATTGCCTGTTTATAAGTACCGTTATTATCTGCGCATACGTGGAAGGGCGGCCTATGCCGAGCGCCTCAAGTTTTTTCACAAGGCTCGCGTCCGTGAAACACGCCGGCGGCTGGGTCTCTTTTTCATCGGGAAATATGCCGTCGCATGCCTTTTCCTTCCCGATCTCGAAACCGCTTATATCCATCGGGGAATCATCCCTCGCGGCCCATCGGTAAATATTCTCAAAGCCGTCGAACACCCTCACTGCCCCTTCAGCCTCGAACAGATGTCTACCGTTCAGAATGGACAGGACCGTGTTCTGATAAATGGCAGGCACCATCTGTGACGCCACAAAACGTTCCCAGATGAGCTTGTAAAGCCTGTGCAGGTCTTTTTCCATCATGTCCGACAAAGAATCCGGCGTTATAAAGACTGATGTGGGGCGTATGGCCTCATGGGCGTCCTGTATTTTTGTCCCCTTCTTTTTTGCGTAGAAATTCGGCTTTTCAGGCAGGTATCTCTCCCCGCGGTCCCGGGCTATAAAGGCGCGGGCGTCGTTCAGGGCTTCCTGGGAGACCCTGAAAGAATCCGTTCTCATGTATGTGATCAGGCCGGTATTCCCCCCCGGCAATGCGATCCCTTCATAGAGGCGCTGGGCCAGCATCATCGTCTTTTTTGCGGAATAGCCCAGTCTGTTATACGCCTCCTGCTGAAGCGTACTCGTTATAAAAGGCGGTTTCGCCCTTTTTTCCCTCTTTGCCGAATCGATGCTTTCAACGATAAAGCTGCCGGAAGAGAGCTCCTCCATCACCGTCAAAAAGTCTTTTTCCTCAGTTATGCGCGACCGTTTTCCATCCGTCTTGACCAGTTTTGCTGTCACATCTCCAAACGCGGCGGTGATCTCCCAGTATTTTTCCGGTATAAAACCGTCTATCTCGGCCTGCCTTTCGGCGATCAGCCTCAGGGCCGCGGACTGCACCCTGCCCGCGGACAGCCCTTTGTACATGATACGCCACAATATGGGGCTGATCCTGTAACCCACAAGCCTGTCAAGTATGCGTCTTGTCTGCTGCGAATAGAACATGTTCATGTCAATATCGGAAAGCTCGTTCAGCGCCTCGTTGATCCCCTTTTCAGTTATTTCCGTGAACCTGGCCCGCTTGATCTCCACCCCGGAGTCAGCCAGTTTGCGCATGATGTGATAGGCGATCGCCTCGCCTTCACGGTCGGGGTCGGTGGCAAGTATCACCATGTCAGCCTTCTCTGATTTTTTCTTTATCTCGTTGATCACGGCGGCTTTACCCTTGATCGTGACATACTGCGGCTCAAGCGTGTCCGGATCTATACCCAGCTTTGACTTGGGAAGGTCTATCACATGGCCTACGGAGGCCATGACATCATAATTTCTTTTGACTATCTTTTTTACCGTCTTTACTTTTGTGGGTGATTCCACGATGATAAGCCCCTTCATAGGGTGCCTCCGTCCTTGGTTATTATTATCTCGGTCCTGCGGGATAATCCGGCCGAAGAGATCCGTATGACCGGGAAAGCGATGAAAAAAAACAATGCCGCGAATATCATGCCCGGAATCTCGCCCCCCGGGAATATGAGTTTCCCCGTAAAATAACCGGCGATAAGAAAGATCACCGGCAATAAATAAATAAGAAATACCAGCTTTTTATAATCAGTGACTACCTCGACGATGACTCTGTCGCCGGCGCCGCAGTCCCAGTTGAAAGACTCGCGGGGGACCTCCATGTCCACACATGAACCGCACATATTGCATTTGGTACACGCCTCATCGGCAAAAGTGGCCAACACGACGGTCTCCCCCTTCAATTCCTTTATCACACCCTTTTTCGTCACCTGGCCGCCTTCCTCTTGTAAAATCCCATTATACAGCCCAGCGCCACCGACCATAATGCGGCCATGCCTATCCTGAGCGGGACCGGCATCAGAAACGTAAGGGTGTGGGCAGGTATCCAAAACCACAATAATGTCATCAACGATCCCTTTATCCCGCCGTATCCGGCATGCCCGGAAATAATATTGTCCGAAAACCGGTGTAAAAACATCATCTGCGGGCCAAAGAGCAGGTTCATGAAACAGGATACCGCAAAAGCCCTGAGAAATCCGCCCGCGAATAGAGGCGGAAGAAGCTCCGCCGACAAAAGTCTGTCTGTAAAACCGACAAACCCGGTAAATGCGAATTTTATCGTTATCCCCAGCATACCCCAGGCCGCGGCCTTCAATAAACCTGCCTTAAGACCAAAAGGTGCCCTGCTGGATGCCGAGGCAATAAAAGAACCAAGTATTTCCCCGATTGTCCCCAGCAAAGCAAACTGCAGAAATGCGGACAACAACACATGTTCAGTCACAAATCCAATGTAAATATCCATAATCACCGTCCCCCGACCAGTAAAATAACATGTGATTTCAATTAGTCAAGCCGGGACTTTTCCTCAAATGCCTTAAATGCCCCGTAATAAGCCTTGCCAGTATGTTAAGGAGGTTCGCCTCCACATAGGTGTATTCCTTCTTTTTTATGCCGCTTGAAAAGTATATGTGCAGATAGATCCCCTCTTCCTCGATCGCCACAAGGAGGTCGGAGTTCATACCCTTCATATCCTCCTCATATTTCCAGTTGATGGCTATAAGCGATTCTTTAGTCCGCTTCGCATAATCTATGTACTTGGCTATGGTCATGATCTTCGGGTCCCTGTACTCATACTCCTCCGTGCCGACCCTTATCTTGAAATCAAGGTGCTCATATTCCAGAAATCTGCTCAGCATGCCGTGAAGGGTCCAGAAATAGCTTTTGACATCGGACGGTTCAAGCATGGTAAGCTCGATCAGGTTTCGTACTATATCCTCGGTCATAGCTATGTCACCGGTTATTATTCCGGCAAGTATGTCGTGTTTTCCCCGGTACAAGCCGTATTTTTCCTCCCAGAATATCAGCCCTTCACCCTCTTTTTTGGCCCTGTTCAGAGCTGAGACCCCTTTTGAAAGCACTATTTCCAGTTTTTCACCGTGGTCGGGCACATAACTCATACCCATGCTTACGGAAACATTTTTGTCCGACAGATAGGCATCCTGCCTTAATATCCTGAGCAGCTGTTCCGCCTTCTCCATAAGCTTTTTTTTCGTCACCCTGGGCACCGCCACCACAAATTCCTCCCCGAGATATCTCCCTATGATATCTCCGGGATCCGCATTGTCGCGCATGATCTGCGCGACTTTTCTGATAATGCCGTCACCCTCGATCTCTCCGTATTTTCTGTTCAAGTCAGACATGTGATCTATATCCGCTATAATAAAGCCGATTGTCTCATCTTTTCTTCTCTGGGCTATTTTCTTTTCAATGGCATTGAGAAAATAATACCTTGTGAACACGCCGGTGAGGGGACAGATGATGATCTCGTCCCTTATCTCCTTATACCGTGTGAGAAGACCCATGTGCTGCACCAGAGGAAAGATGTATTCCGTCAGTTCCTTTTTGATGTTGTTGCAATATTTTTTTGTGTCCATATACAGGAATCCTCTGACAGCGTCGTTTAAATAGGTCTCCGTCAGGTCTTCTTCCTCAAATTCCTCGGCAAAGCCGTAATCAAGCATGGGGAAGACGGCGGCCTTTACAATATTCGAGGAAAATGTGGAATAATCGCGTATGGTCATCATCCCCGGAGACTTGATGACGGTATAAAGCAGGTCGCTTCTGTACTCCTCATCGCCAAACACCTGTCTTTCAGTCACCTCCTGGACCTTTACAAACCGTTTCGACGAATCGCGTAAAAACAGCGTCACACGATCGGATTTTGAAAATTCAAGTATGTATTTAAGTATGTTCTTTATTGTCTCGCCTATGTTCATGTACGCGTAGTTCCAGTCTTCAATAAGTGCGAACATGTCCTTTTTATAAAATCTTGCCATGTTCGAGGAGTATTCTTCCTGCCACAGACCGCGCACAAAGTTGAACGTTATTTTCCCGGAGGGCACGCCCAGCATCTCGGCTATCGCCTTTTTACGTTCGGATATGTTCCTGTGTATATGTGTCTTTTGATGGAATCTGATATATCCTTTGGGGAAATTGTTTTTTATATGCTGTTCGTAAAACAGTATGTCGGTGCAGACCTCGTACAGCCGATAGTTAAATTGTTTTTTCTCATACAGTTTTGAGAGTTCTATAAGCACGTCGACTATCTTACGGTTTTTCTTCTCTCTTTTATACCGGGATAACAGCCGTTCAAGTATCGCGATCTTTTCCTCATCGGTCCTGACAAAATAAATACTGTGGAACTCAAGGTTTATGTCTCCCAGATCGGTCTGCCTGTCCGCGCTCAGTGTCTTCAGCCGGTTGAACAGGTCCCGTGCCTGCGTCTTCTTTCCCATATGGTTGAACAGTATGTCGACTTTCTTCAGAGAGATGTCAAAATACTCATAATTATAAACCCCGCGGGTCTCTGATTCCGACATCATCCTGTCATAGTATTCCAGAGCCTTCGCGGGCTTGTTCCAATAATAATAGATGTCGCCCATGGATGCGTTGTATTCCTGCATGTACTGCCAGTAGTTCATCTCACGGGCCGTCTTTCTTATCAACGTGCACAGGTATCTTGATTTTTTAAAATCGCCCATCTGGACCAATATTCCAATGGCCTGTTTCAATACTATCAAATACTTCTTTTTGTCATACTTTCCCACATAACGCATGGCTTCGGCAACGGTTGAATACGCTTCTTTGAACCTGAAACTCTCCGCATGGAGTTCCGCGATATTGGCCAGGGGGACGACAACGCTCTGCAGGTCTCCGGCATGTCTGCCGATCGAAACAGATTTATTGAGCTCCTGAATGATCTCATCGGCGGAAAAGCCGATGAAATATTTAGAACTCGCGATGTTGTTATGGGCTATGATCTGATCCCTGGGACTGTTTACGGAAGCCGCCGCCTCCAGAGCCGCGGTATAGGCTGATTTCGCCTTTGTGGCATCGCCCACGTTTAACAATATGTTTCCCTTCATCACCAGCGCGCTGATAAGCGTCTTCACAAAACTGGTCTCATCAACAGACAATACCGTCAATTCTTCTATGAAGGCATCTATCGCCGATTCGATATCCTCATATTCCCCTGACGTATATAGATGTGAAAAAGCATCGGCCCTTATCTTCGCTTTATACGGCGACATCGCATGGGCAGTGTCTTTTGCCAGTTTTAACGCTGAAAGATGCTTGCTTTCCCCCTTTTCCATCAGAAAATCAAAATAATCCGACAAAAAAGCCCCCTCAGTCTTTATCCTCCCGCCGGCCGCAAGCTGGCGCAGTTTTCTTATCCTTTTCAGCGAATCCTTGTAAAGCTTTTTCAGACGTCCGTATGTCGTCGAGAGATAGTACCACAACTCCGCGGATTCAACATTTTCAGCGCCCGCGACATACTCGGGGAAAATGCGTTCAACAAACGCCCATAACGCTTCAAGCTCATTCATGTGGTCAAGGATGATAAGCATGGACTTCCTGAAAAGCCAAAGGCGCCCGAAACTTTCCTTATAGTCGAAGACCTTCTCAAGATGTGTCTTGAGCGTCAGGTAGTCGGAACGGCTCAGGGTGTAGCGCGACAACAGCTTGTCTATATACTGCAGCGCCTGAGGATATTTTTCACCGTCCATGGCCAGGTCTACAAGTGTCAGCAAAACAGTGGGGTCGTCGCTTTCCTGCTCCAGGAAGGCCACGTATTCCTTGACCAGATCCGTGCTTCCCACCTTATCGTAGGTCTTCACAAGGTCCTTTATGTCGTCCCTGACTATCCTGTAATATGCCTGGTCGTTTTCCCATATCTCGTCTATATAGGCGTGGCTTCGCAGAGAACCAAGATAACCCAGCACATCGTCTTTGCCCTTTTTCACAAGGCTTATGAGATCCGCCAGTGTGCATACCTTTCTGCTGTGTGCTATGTACCATAATATGCACATCTCCTCCGCCCGAAGAAACTGAAGTTTCTTTTCAAGCGTGTCATCTCTGGAGAGATAGTCTATGTTTTCCTCTATGGCAGCCTGGTCAAGACGTATCGCGCCGTCTTTGCCCGGATACGCAAGCTGTTTCTCAAACAGTTTCTGCACCATTCCCAGTATGCTGAGGGGCTGGTTCATGTCAAACCGCCCCAAAAACTCCATAAGCGCCGACATGTCATATTCCTTGCCTATTATCCCTTTTAAAAAGGCTTCGGTCTGAGACGCGTCAAGCGGAAGATATTCCTTCGTCACGATCTCAAACCGGGGATCCTTATAGAACACATTGAAGCGGTTTTTTTCCATGCCGGCGTCAAAAAGCAGGATCACATTGCCGTTATACTGCATATGCATCATCATATTGATAAATCTGTTTATCCTGTCATCCATGCCGAGTACGTTTTCCACGTGAAGGACGATCTTCTTGGTTATGGAAAATTCAAACAGAAACTCAAGGAGTGAATTCTGCACCTTCAGCAGATATTGCTCGTAAAGCGTCTCGGTATAAAGTGTAAACTGACGCTCTATCATGCGGGAAAGATCCGGATTGACGCCATAATGCCTGATGCATTCAAAAAGATATTTCAGAAAGTCGTAAAAATCCTGTATCACGATCTCTATCTTCATGTACTTTTCCATCTTTAAAAATTCCAGAAAATCATGTATCAGTATGTTTTTAAAAGACCTGGAACTTCCCAGGAACATAAAGGCTATCTTCGAATTCCTCTTTATCTGAAAGGAATAGAGGTCTTTCAGTATTTCAAGATGCAGCGACTGACCCATCTCGTAAGAAGTCCAGTTTTTCTTTCGGTATATATATGAATACCGTTCCCCTCCGTACAGCCCGTCGGCTTTCATCATATCCAGCAGTGACTCTATATCCCCTGCGCCGGTCTTCCGCAGATATCCCGCATATTCTCCCATATCGGGGAAGATGTCCGCTGATATCCTTTCGATAAACGCGGCTGTGTTCATTACAAGTCTCTTAAAACCTGCGATGTCATAAACGGGGGAGAACTCTACATCCAGCATGTCCATCTTCAATGCCTTGCCGTCCGTGACAAAGATCTTTTCAGGATCGAACTCATATACATACATCTTTCTCCCGTACAGGAAAAAGATCAGGTCCCAGAAGAGGTCCAGAAAGCGGCGGCAGTCCTCCGCCGAGAACCCGGGTTTCGCAGCGGCCGCGAGGAGGTCGTTGCCTATTATATACTCGCTGATCAGGACATAATAACTTGAATAGGTCAGATTTCCGTCGACCATCCAGATCTTTTCAAGATTATAGTATTCGATCAGGTTCGGGTGCCTTATGTTCCAGGCGGCCTCATGTCTTTTTATGATCTCGGGTTTCCCCTCGTACATGTCAAAGATCTTGAGGAGCACGGTCTTGTTTTTAAAATTATCCTTCGCAACGTAATGGGAGACGGTTTCCTTGTCCGCCAGTCTCTTTAAAAGCAGGTATCTGTCGTTTATGGTCTTCATATGCACCATCCTTAAAGGGCAAGTCTGTAAATATTGACAATATCATTGAAATCAAGTCTCTTGAAAGAGCCTATGGCACCGTGTTCATCGACGATATTCGCCGCCATCTCGTCAACGGGAGCGTTACCGGCTCCCGCTTCCGAAAGGCTGCGGGGAAGCCCCAGTTTGCCGTAGTGATCCGTAAGCCTGTCTATGACTCCTTCAGGGTCTTCCGGAGCCAGCTCGCCCCACAGGGCGGCGCCCAGCCTTTTGAACTTCCAGCCGTTGTCACGGTCAAGCACATATTTCATCCAGGCCGGATAGAGCACGGAAAGGGATTCTCCGTACGGCACACCGCATTTCGCATTCAACTCATGCCCCAGCGTACGGACAGCCCTGTCGGGCCTTTTCCCGAGAGACAAAAAACCGTTGCCGGCGACCGAAGCCGCCCACATCATCTCCCCCCTTGCCTCAAGATCGCTGCCATCCGCCCTGAGCCTTTTGGAAAGCCCCATCATCGTTCGCAGAACGGCTTCACACATATGGTCTGTGAATACCGATGTGGATCCGGAGGAGAAATATTGTTCAAAAACATGCCCTGTTATGTCAGATATCGCCGAAGCGGTGTTTCTTCGGTTGACTGAAAGCGTGTAGGACGGATCCATTATTGCAAATTTGGGTACTATGGCATCCGCGTATATCGCGCACTTGCGTCCGGTATCGCTGTTTGTTATCAGCGCGCAGCCATTGGCTTCCGAACCCGTCGCGGCATGGGTGAGTACCACACCCACCGGGACAGCCCTGGTGACGGTCTCTCTTCCCAGAAACATATCCCACACCCCCTGAGAGGAATGGACTCCCGCCGCAATGGCCTTCGCAGTGTCTATGACGGAGCCGCCGCCCACCGCCAGTATCAGATCCGCCCGGTGTTCTTTTACGGCCCTGACCCCCTCCTTCACCCTGCGCAACGTGGGGTTTCCCGTGATTCCGGAAAATTCGGCGCATGTGATGGCATATTTATTCAATTCTCTTACGACATCTGAATAGATCTGATTCCGCTTTATGCTGCCCCCGCCATATACCAGCAGGACCCTGCTCCCGAATTTTGCGGCCTCTTTGCCCAGATGTTTTACCTGTCCGCAGCCAAAAAAGACCTTTGTCGGGAGACAAAACTGAAAATCCGTCATCACCGCTCCTTTACATATCTACTATACCCGCAATGACAAAAAAATCAAATAAATACGGGGCGCCCCTTTCTGCTTGCAATGCTCTCTTTCGCCATTTATAATATTTTCATGAAAAGATCTTTCGCGTTTTTTTTACTGATCACACTGTTCTCCTGCTCGGGAAAGGACCTTTTTCCCGAATACAGGAAGGCCATCGCTCAATACGACCCGTATAATGAAATAGAAAAGGACATTCACGGCATCATGAATGAAAACACCTCGGGACGCCTTCCGGGAACAAGAGCTTTCGACATAGCAGCTGATTACGTGGCTTTCGAGTTCCAGCAGTCGGGGCTCACAAAACCCTATTTTTTGGATAACTATTTTCAGTATTTCTCTTTTGAAAACGGCGTGCTTTCCGCAAACGCATCCCTTTCCATAGGCGCGACAAAGCTTGAGGCAGGCAAAGATTTTGTGGTATGTCTTTCATCCGGCGGGACGGTATTGAAAAACGCCCCGCTCGCTTTTGCCGGATACGGGTTGTCCGAACCGGGAACGCGTTTCAACGACTACCTTTATACCAATGTCACGGGAAGAGTCGTATTGATGTTCAAGGAACTGCCCGCAGAATTTCTGATCAAATACCCGCGTTACAGCAATGACGCCTACAGAGCATATATTGCAAAGAATCACGGAGCGCTGGGTGTCATCTTCATCGACACATCAAGTTACAACGCCAACGAATCAAAAAATTCGGCTTATGTGCCGGACCTTGTAAACATCGACAACTTTCCGCAAATGATCATAGGAGGCCGGACACTGGGAAAACTCCTTGAGGACGAAGGCATAGACCTGCTGGCCGCAAAAGAGGATATCGACCGCTCAAAAGACCCCTACCCCATTGACCTGCGGTCGAAGATCACCCTTTCCGTCCCGATCGTGCGGAAGACACACCGCACGATGAATATACTCGGGTACATACCGGCTGACCGCGACGTCTCCATGCCAAGGAATATAATATTCGCGGCCAATCTTGACTCACTGGGCACACAGGGGGAAGAAAGTTATGAGGGCGCGGTATACAACGGATCAGGTGTAATAACCCTGTTGAACCTTGCCCGGCTCTTTACCGGCTTCAGGGAAAAAGGCTACAGGGCCAATATCTGGTTTGTGGCATTTTCAGCCACGGAAGAGGGATTTAAAGGCGGATATGAGCTCTATGACACCCTTGAGTTCGACGGAAACAATACGGATATATTCATAAACATAGAGGGCACCGGAGCCACGGACAATGTGTTCGAGATCGGCGGGGGGCTGGACCATCCCGCCCTGTTCGAAGATCTGAACAATGCCAACGACGACTTCGGACTGGGCCTTGACCTTGCAGTCTCACGCGGCTCTTACGGAGAAGGGCAAATATTTGCGGCCGCGGGCATACCGTCGCTTTATGTTTACGGAAAATCCGAAAAAAACAAAAACACCGTGGTCGACACGCCCGATAAAATACATAAAGAGGGCATTTCAAACATCACGAAACTGCTTTTTGCCGCTTTTCGCGAAAAGATCTATAAGTAAAATATAACATGGACAACATAAATATGCCGGAATACCAGAACACTATAAACGATCTTCCCGGCTGAAAATGCAGTATGAACCTGCTGTCATCGAATATAGCGAGATAACCCGTAAAAAGGGCGGCGGCTTTTTCCGAAAGCGGCACGATAAAAGCGGCAGCCCAATGCGGCATAGGCAGCAGCAGCATCAGCCCCAGCAACACAAGCGGATAGAGAAATATAAGTGAAAAGATGTTCATGACAGGGGACATGACATTGTACTTGCCGAAAAATACGCATATCAACGGAAAAACCGCTGCCTGGGCGGACAATGTGACCAGCAGCATCCTGAGAAGGATGTTGCCTGTCTTTCTGATCACATCAGCCATAAGTATTATACCCAGCGTCGCAGTCATGCTCAGCCAAAAACCCAATGAGTGAAAATATGATGGGTTGACGGCTATCATCACCATGCCTGATAATGCCCAGATATTGACCGGGTGTGACGGACTTTTTAACAACCGCGAGAGCAGAAAAAACATGATCATGAGATATGCGCGAAAAGACGAGACATAAAAATCGGTGACAAACAAATAAAGTGTCATAAAAAACATCATCATCACTTGTCTTATATTATATGCGATTTTTTTCAACAAAACCCCGAATATTGTCATTACCATGCCGAAATGCAACCCGCTTATGGCGATCAGATGATAACTTCCCGTGTTTGAAAAGAGCTCCTTTGAGTCGGCGGAAAGGAAATCCCGTTTGCCGGTGGCAATCGATTTAACGATGCCGTATAGCTCGCCGCTTGAAAAATATCCGGCTTTTTCCACCAAGAACCTCTTGAGAAAAAACGGATCGTGAAAAAACACGCCACGATATACGGAATAATAGGCGGCCGATGCGAAGAAAAGAGCCGTCAGTGTGAAAAAAAGGCGCGGCATCCTGCCACGAGCGAGCAGAGACAATACACAGGCCTGTAAAGATAAAACACCCGCCGTGAAAAAAGGCGGGCGTAAAAAGAAATCAAACATAAGAGGCAGAGACATCACAGCGTATATCAACGCCGAATCATACACTCTGATCCCTACGCGCGGATAACGGGAGGCCGAAAGCCCCGCAACTGTTACAGACCCAGTCGTCTGCCTTCCTTGTCGCACCTGTAAGCCACATCCTCTCTCAGGTACGCACTTTTGGCTCTCTGTGTCGGTATTTTGACCTTATACCACGAGAGTCCGTCCCCTTCAAAAAGTTCTTTGTTCTTAAGCTCCATGACCTCGCCCACAAACATGGGCTGCTGATGTTTCACAGCGTCCATGGCAGGCTCGTATCGCAGGAATACCGCATTTCCCCTCGTAAGTATACTCACTTCGGGATGCGCGGCCTCAGCCTCTATCCTGACATAATAATGCGCACGCAAAAAGGTGTCATAGACAATAACTCCCGCCGTGGAAACGAGAAGAAAGATGATGATCGTGGTTATGATATTTGTGCGCTTGCGCTGCTGACGCTTAAGATAAGTCATTCTCGCGGCTTTTCTGCGCTGCACGTCAATACGTTTTCTCGAGGTGTTTCTCTGCGAGTCAAATACCGTGGAGACGTCTTCTATCCTTATGTTCCAGCCCATATTTTCAAACTGCGAACCCAGTGTCTCCGCTTCAGTCTGGTTCTTGACCCTTAGTTTCACGACAGGCTGTGAGACTATACCGGCCGCGATCTCGGGTGTCATGTTGGGGTAGATCTCCACTATCGCTTCGGCCAGCTTTTCCCGCACCACCCAGTTACGCCTGTCGACGCCGGAAAGTATGAGATACTTCGGCGCCTCCTCGGAAGGCACGCCGACCGGTTTTTCTTTTTTGACGCGTACTTCAGGAGCCGGCTTCCCGGTGACTTCCTCAGCCGCCTTTTCCGGAATATCATGTATATGTTCGGACATCTGTCCTTTGTGTTCTATGATCTGTGTTATGCACCCAAGCCTTGATATGATCTTCTGAAGGTCCCTCGCCGAATCTTCGCTTTCCATGGGTATTCTCTTTGATTCCGCCGCCGCGATCTCATATGCGGTGTTCTCTTCCATCTCGGGTATCATAAGCATAAGCATCTTTACAAACTTGCTCTTCCATGAATCATCATGGCCTTCCATGCCCTTTATCAGCAGGGAATATCCCGATACCGGCCTCTGATCTTCCTGTTCCGAGTCTTCGTCGGCATCCGCATCCGGCGCTCCTGCCACGGACTCGCTGATCTTCTCAACCGTACAGTCAAGGTCCTCCAACTCCGATTTAAACGAATCAAAATCCTCGGATTTTATGTCGACAACAAAGATATTATTGTTCATCAGCATCTTCAATTCGCTTTCGCTGACCTCCGGATTGAGCTCCTTGATCTTGTTGAAGACAAATTTATACTGGAATTTATTATTATTGTCAAAATTTATCTTGGACTTATAGACAAGGCCGCTGTATAAGGCCTCGCCGGCAGTCTCATCTCCGGAAGTCCCGACGACGTCCGCCTCTACTGCCTCTGCAGCTCCGTCCGTTGAAAACCTGGAACCGCATACCATGCAGAAACGCGCATTGGGAAGGTTTTCAAACCCGCATTCCGGACATTCCCTGAAAGAGGGCTCTTCCCCGGTTTTTTCCGGCTCAAGCTGCGTTCCGCATCCCAGACAAAACCTTGCTATGCCCGGGTTTAAAAATCCGCAGTTGCCGCATTTGCGCCCCTCCGGGCTTCCGGACTGCTCCCTTTTCTGGCTTGCGGCAGGCACATCCTGAATGCTCATATACTGCACTTCTTCCTGATGGCCTATGGACAATCCCTGCCCGGACTCCGCAGCCATATCCGCCGATTCGTCCGGGGAGCCGCTGAGATCGTCTTCTTCGGGACTCAAAGACGAGTCCCCCTCAAAGGCATCAGCGCTTTCTGAAACGCCGTCATCCTCTGAAACATCTGATCCGATGGAGCCGTAATGGACTCCACTTGCACCGGAAATCGGCTCCTCTTCCGTGGAGAACTCCTCAATGCCCCGGTCGTAGTCAAATGTATCTTCTATGATCTCATCTTCCGAATAATCGTCTATGATCTCTTCGACCTCTTCTTCATGGCCGAACACCTGCGGCGATGCGGCGTCAAAAGCCGAGGACATGATGTCCGCGCTTTGGGGGACGTTCGATATGACTTCCCTGCCCCCAATGCCATACGTCTGAGATGACGCATCGGTCTTTGGGGTGCCGGACTCACCGGCACGGGTATGGTCCGTGCTTTGAGGAGCGCCGCAAAGGCTGCAGACAGTCTCGCCCGCCATTATATCCCGACCGCACGAAACACATTTTTTCAATTTGATCTCATAACCGCAATATTCACAACGGTTTCCGTTTTCGGTCTCAATATCGGCTCCGCATTGCGGACAAATAAAATAAGACATATATCCTCCCACTTATCGCCCGGATCTTGATCTATACTGCCAGAAAACGACAAAGGTATAAAACAAGATGAAAAACCCACCTACAAGCGCTTTGATTCCGAGGGAAATCGAGCCCTGAAGGACATGCACCGTATCCAGTATAAGGTTCCACCCGAAAACCAGGACAAGAATATAAACGAGCCCGTTTCGGAGCCTGACTTTAATATCATCGGTAATGTCCAACTTTTTTATGCCGCTCAAGCCTGCAATATAAAGCAAAACATATAAGATCAACAGTATAAGCACCTTATACTCCATGGGAATACTATACTCCTCTTATAATGATTGTCAAACATTTAATAAACGGAGACTACCCGTGAAGTTCTTCCCATTCATCAAGATAACCGTCTATAAGATGGGATATACGCTCCCTTTTGTCATGAAATTGCTGCAGTTTATCAAGGTCCTCTGTCGAAAGCATCTCCCTGTCAACCGCGGCAAGGTCAGATTCCAGCCGGTTTATCTCCTCTTCAACCTTCTCAATGCGCTCCAGCCGTTTTTTTTCCGAGTTCTTCTCTCGTTTGGACTTCGAATATTCGCGGCTCTCGCCGTTCGAGGAGGCCGCCCCGGAAGAAAGCGGCTCAGCGCCGTCAAACACAGAGATATCGTCTGAAAAGAGGCAGCCGCCTCTGTCAATACGCATATACTTTTTGCAGACGTTTTTCAAAAAATACCTGTCATGGGATACCATAAGCAAAGTGCCGTCGAATCTCCGGAGCCCCTCCTCCAAAACCGATATAAAATCCATGTCAAGATGGTTTGTGGGTTCGTCCAAAATTATGACATTGGGCCTCTGCAGCGTCAGCGTCAGCAGTTTAAAACGGGAGCGTTCTCCCCCGCTAAGCGTGGCGATCACTTTAAAAGCGTCATCTCCTTTAAAGTGGTATTTCCCGAGTATCTCACGCCCCTCAAACTCATCCAGGTCATGATATCTGTTGAGATAGCCTGTTAACGTGATATCCTCCTCGTTCAGGGACAGCGTCTGGTCAAAATAGGCGATCTTTACATTGTGCCCCCAGCGTACCCCGGGCTCCTCTCTGTAAATGCTTCGCAGAAAAGAGGTCTTCCCGGAACCGTTTGGCCCCGCTATCCCCAGACGATCGCCCTTTCTAAGCAACAGACCGTCCACCGTGAAAAAACCCATTACGTCGAGCCCTTCCACGCGAAGCACGTCATTGCCGCTGTCGGATGCGCTTTTGATGTCCAGATGGAGGCTGTAGTCAAAGGATGACGGCCGCTCGGCCGGTTCGATCCTGGAAAGGGCGTTTTCGCGGCTTTTGGCCATGGTCGCCCTGTTTCCGGACTTATATTTCCTGACATATTCCTCAAGCTTGTTGATCTTTTTCATCCGGGCCTGATAAGATCTCAGGCTGTGCTCATATTCAGATTTTTTCACCCTCTCAAAATCCCCGTAGCCGCCTTTATAATATTTCAATCCGCCGTTGTCCATCTCATATATGCCCCGCACCACCATGTCTATCAAATATCTGTCATGGGATATCATAAGTACTGTAGCCCGGGACCTGCCGATGAATTCCCCGAGCCATTTGACGGAGTCCATGTCAAGATGGTTTGTCGGTTCGTCCAGAAGCATGATGTCAGCGTCTTCCAGAAGTATTTTCGCAAGCGAAAGCCTCATGCGTTCACCGCCGCTGAGCACCTCAGTCTTGCGGTCCTCAATGTCCTTGAGGTTCAGGCCGGTCAACACTCTCTTGATCTCGGTCTCGTACTTAAGCCCGCCCTGATGCTCGTAACTGTCCCATAATCGTTCATACTCCCTGACAGCGCTTTCATCCGCCCCCATCCTTGCAGAGACTCTTTTTATCTCCTCATACAGTTCGAAAAGATGTGTAAAATTCGTAAGGAGCTCTTCTTTGACGGTCTCACCCGCAGGTTCCGGTATGGTCTGTCCGAGATAGGCCGTCTTTTGCCCCCCGGCGACGTTCACATTCCCGGAATCAGGCGACTCCAGCCCTGCGAGTATCCTGAACAGTGTCGATTTGCCCGCGCCGTTTCTCCCTATAAGGGCATACTTGCCCCCCTTTTCAAGGGATAAAGCCACATCTTCAAAGATGACATATCCGTTATATGTCTTTGATATATTATCCGTCGATATCTGCGCCATTTAGCATCACTCCGTTGATCCCCTGTTTTTTAAGCCGTCTCATCGTCTTTTCAGCCGTTCTCCTGTCGTAAGGTCCCAAAATGACTTTGTAGAATCCGTCAGCCCTGTATAAGCGGGCCCCCTCGTCTTTCAGCCGCCGCGCTTCCTTTACGGCATTTTCGCGTACACGAAAACTCCCCGTTCGTATGTAATATGCGGATCCCAGCCCCTTTTTCCCGATATCATCCGTCCGAATTGATTCTATGATCACACGGGCCGTACCCCGCTCCTTTATACCGAGAGCTTTTGCCGCCCCGCGGGAAAGGTCTATAATACGCCCTTTCACAAAAGGGCCGCGGTCGTTTATCCTTACACGAACTGTTTTCCCCGTGTCTATGTCAGTGACATCCACGATCGTGTCAAAAGGAAGCGTCTTATGCGCGGCCGTCATATCATCCATGTGAAAGACCTCGCCGCTGGCGGTCTTCCTGCCGTCGAAACCCGGTCCGTACCATGACGCATATCCGCTTTCACGATATGCGAACGCGTACTGGGATAAAGCGAAAAACAGCGATATGAACAGAAAAAACAAGCGCATTATATATTCAAAGCCTTTCAAACACCCCGGCAACCTTCGCTATGTCACCATCATACCGCCCCAAAGCAAGCATAAGAAGTATTCTCGCCTTGATCCCGCGAAGGTCGTATGAAAAGATCACCCCTATTTTGTGAAGATGCTCGCCGCCGCCTTCATATGCGTAGTCGCCCAATACCCTGCCCATGTAACAGCGCGACGAGATGACGACAGCCACTCCCCTGTCAATGGCCTTTTGTATACTGCCGACTACCCAGTCCGGAAGATTGCCTCTGCCGAAAGCCTCTATGACAATACCTTTGTAGCCCATATCGACCAAAGCGTCTATGATGTCGGAATCCATGTCGGCGTATGCCTTTATAAGGGCCACCTTTTCTTCTATGGCATCCGTGTGTATTTTAATCCGTTTAAACGGTTTGAAATAAAAGGTCACCTGATCGTTGTCCACGAGGCCCACCGGGCCGAAAAGCGGGGAGCGGAAGGTCGCGACGTTAGACGTATACGTCTTGGTGACATCCCTCACAGCATGTATCTCGTCGTTCAATACCAGCGTCACCCCCATATCCTCGGTGTAATCATCCGAGACTACGGTCTTCAGGGCACCCCAGATATTTCTCGGGCCGTCGCCGCTGAGTTCATCCAGCGTCCTCATTGCCGCTGTCAGCACGACCGGTTTTGAAGTTTTCAGCATCAGCTCGAGAAAAAAAGCAGTCTCCTCAAGCGTATCCGTGCCATGGGTTATCACCACGCCGTCAAAACCGTCGGCAAGACGTCTGTCGACAAGATTTGCAAGCGATTTCCAGAGTTTCACGTTCATATAAGGGCTGGGTATATTTGAAAAGGTCTCGATCTCAAGTTCGGAAAGCCCTTTTACCTGCGGCAAATAACGCACCAGGTCATCGGCCTGCAGAGATGGGACGGCGCCCCCTTTTTTCTTGTCGATCTTCATTGCGATCGTGCCGCCGGTTGTTATAAGAAGTATTTTTTTCACAGTCTCTCCTTGGCAAACCTGTCTATATTCAGGTTGTTCCCTACGATTATCAGCGTATCGTCGGCTTCGATCACATAGTCCGAATCCGGGATGACAGTTGTCTCACTTTCATTGTTTTTCTTTATGGCAACGACATTGATGGAGTAACGTTCCCTCAGTCCCGTATCTTTGAGCATCTTCCCCACCAGATATTCGGGAGACTTAAAATGCACTATTGAATTGCCGTCGGTGAGAGGAACGGCTTCCTCCACGCTTCTTCTGAGCAATGTGTTTGCCATCTTCTTCCCCATTTCGACTTCGGGGAAGACCACCATATCGGCCCCCACCTTTTTCAGTATCTTCTCTTCTATGACAGTCGAAGCACGGGCAATGACTTTTTGCACGCCCATCTCCTTAAGTATTACAGTGGTAAGAAGGTTTTTTTCAAAATCCTCCCCCATGGTCACGATCGCCGCGTCAAGTTCCTCAAGTGGAAATTTTTTTAACGCGGCTTCGTTTGTCGCATCAAGTATCACGGCGTTTGCCACCTTTGACTGTATTTGACGTATCATCTCCTCATCATTGTCAAAAGCCATCACTTCGGCTCCGCCGTCAATAAGAGTGTCAAGGACACTCATGCCGAATCTTCCCAATCCTATGATCAAATATTTGCCTTTAGCCATAATATACTCCTATCCGACCATAATACTGGTCTCTTCAGGGTAGTTCACAGGTGCGGTCTCGGGTCTGCTTAACGCCATGGCAAGGGTCACCGGGCCAAGGCGGCCGACGAACATCGTCAGCATGATAATAATCTTGCCGGCAGTGGAAAGAGATGCCGTGATCCCGGTGGAAAGACCCACCGTTCCAAATGCGGACATCAGCTCAAACAGAAGGTCGGTCACATTAAGGTCTTCCGACATTATCAATATCATGAACACCGTAAACAGATAGCCCGCCGAGATCACGATCAGCGATACGGCCTTATGTATGATCCTTGCCGGTATGCGGCGGTAAAAGACATCGACGGATTCCCTGTTTTTCATCGTGGCCCACACCGTGGCTATTAAAATGCCGAATGTCGTCGTCTTTACCCCGCCGCCGGTGGAGCCGGGCGAAGCGCCTATGAACATAAACACCATCGTCATGAGCAACACCGGAAGGCTGAATCCCGCCGTATTCAGTGTATTGAACCCCGCGGTACGCGGAGTCACCGAGTGGAAAAACGAGGCGAGTATCTTCTCTTTAAGCCCCATTCCGGCCATCAGACCGTCACTCTCAAGGAAAAAAATGACCACGGCACCCAACAATATCAAACCGGCGGTAGTAGCCAGCACTATCTTTGACTGGAGCATCAGCAGTTTTTTCCGTCCGCCGGAAGGCTGGAAAAGGTCAACGATCACCACAAAACCCAGCCCGCCGATCACGATCAGAAACATCACGGTCAGATTGACGGACAGATCTCCCCTGTAATCCATAAGGCTGTTGGAGAATGTCGAAAAGCCGGCGTTGCAGAAGGAGGAGACCGCGTGAAATACCGAATGAAACAACGCTTCCCCCAGGGTCTTGAAGCAGGAATGCCACTTTGTGAAAAGCAATGCCGCGCCAAGAGCCTCTATCGTAAAAGTTATAGTCAGTATCTTCCCTATGATCTTCTGCACATCCAGGGCGAAATCAGCGCTCAACATATCGGACATAAGAAAACGTTCCCGGAATGACATGGTCTTGAAAAAGAAAATGGACAAAAATGAGGTGAATGTCATCAGCCCGAGTCCGCCGATCTGTATCAGTATCAGTATTACGATCTTGCCGAACATGGTGAAATAAGCGGCCGTGTCGACTACAATAAGCCCGGTCACGCACACGGCTGAAGTGGATGTAAACAATGCGTCGGTATAGGGCATGCTTCCGGGTAAAACGGTCGCTCTGGGCAGAGAAAGCAGCAGGCTGCCCAGTATTATGAGCCCTACAAATGTTATGATAAACATCTGTTCCGGTTTAAGTCTTATGGCGGAAAACGCGGTCCTGTTGATCTTTGACATCTTAAACAAGAACATATAGAATATATATATCTCGGCGATCGTGTAATAATGGCCGGAATGGCCGTATAAACCCGCCCGTATGACCAGGAACTGCAGCATCAGCAGGAAGGTCACAAAATAGAGAGTCTTGTGCTTTTTCAGCACGTCCGCCGGCCCCCCGTCAATAAAAAGCATTGCCAGGTTGTCAAGCAGCAGCAATCCGAATATGACAAAACTTCCCTTGCATATCATCGACCTTACACCATCGGATAATATAAACCCTTGGTCGGCTATGAAGGCGAGAAGCGCAGCGGAAGCAGCCAGCAGCAGCAGGGAGTCGAGGAATTTGATTATTCGTTCCTTTAACATACGAGTAAAGTATATATTCAACGCTGTGATTGTCAAGATTTAAGAGACGGGGCTATACGCCCCGCCTCTTTCAGGATCATACGAGAAACAGGTCTATGATAAAATCAAAGCCCATCATCTTGAAGACGAGAGCCAGAAGAAGTACAAAAATAAGGGTGCCCTTTATCAGGTCCTGCGCTTTTAATGTGCCCAGCAGCAAAGGTTCCCTGCTGAGATACGCAGACGCCGCGTAAAGTTCCTCGCCTATCAGCGTATAATCACAAGCCGCTATGAAGAACGGAAGCTGTGACGTGGAGTCGGTGCCGGCGATCTGTATGGCGCCCACAGTATTGGCGGTCTCGGCCATCATCAGAGATTCGGCCCAGAACATGCCCAGCAGAAACACCGTGGCAGGCCGTTCCCTTACCATCGCCCCGTTTACGGCTGCGGCATAGTCAAACTGCCCCACCGACGCGAGATAGACCATGTTTTCTTCAAAAAGGTCGATCCTGCCGGCTGCCATATACGCTTCTTTCACAACATCCTGAGCCACGGTAAGGACAACCGGGTCCTTTATGGGGACGGAAAAGGGAGTCTCATACGTGGCGATCTGTTTTGCGACGGGACGCAGTATATTAAGCGATGCAAGCGTGGCAATGTCATCAATGGTGGATGTCCCCGGTATGTAAAACACAGGGCGCCCCATCTCGGTCGCTCTGCCGACTGCGTCGTCAATAGCGTCAAGGCCGGCTATTTTCCTGATAAACAGGGATTTGCCTTTTTTTGCCTGTCCGATGAGTATCACTATGAGTATGACAAATGCAAGACACCAGAAGAAGGACCTGAGCCTGTCCGAGTATATATACTGCGTGACAGACTGGGTCTCACGTGTCAAAAACGGCCCCACACGGTTGCCGTCCGCGTCGATGGCAAAGGCCTCGACCTTGACGGCCGCTCCGCTTTTGCCTGTCCCTATGGTGTTTATATACAAAGCTCCGGCGTTTTTCACATCCAGAGTGTTCTTAAACTCTCCATCCACATATATGTCCAGATGAAATCTCCCGAACTCCTCGACCGAGCTGACCGGTTTGAATTCAAGCTCTACGGACACGCCGTTGTCATCGGGGGTGTCGTATACGCTGAGTTCAGCCTGAGGGACTACGGGTCCCTGGGCATAGGCCACACACGACGCTATCAATGCTATTGTTAAGATCAGTAATTTCTTCATGCTCACCCTCCTATAGTCTGTTTCAACAGAGGCCACCAGTCATTGAAAATGAAGTTGATCCTTCCGATGAAAAGACTGATACGGCCCATGAAAGTGTATCCGAACGAGGCGCCAAAACCTATCATAAGATAGGTCAGCGCGGGTTTGTTCGCAAATCTTACCGCCCTGTTCGTACCCTTAAGTGAGAAGAAGAAGTATATAAGCACGACTATCACGCCGAATACAAGCAACGGGCCGTTGACAGCTTTCAAAAATGTCCCGAACGCCGGATGTCTGAAAAACTCGGCGATGTTCGAACCGTTGAGCATCGGCTGCCCGAACTCATCTATTACCGTGCCGTGTATTTGAGTGACGATATTTGTCTTAAAAGATGTCACGATCGCATAACCGCTCCAGAAACCCACGGTTATGGCTATCGGATAACGGCTAAGCCATTCGGATTTTCTTGAAAACCTCGCAAGGTACAGCATACCGATCAAGGTCGCGACTATCAATGAGGCGACTTTTATCACTTCGCCCGCCCCTACGGCTATTGTAAGCGGATCCACGATCTTCCTCATTATGATCTGAGAAAACGTCACAACGACAAAATACCCCACCATGGTCCCTATGAAAAGATGTTCGGCAAATTTATACAGCGGATTATCTTTCCAAAGGAAAGAAAAAATGGCAAGTGTTAAAATTACGGCTATCGTATACCAGAACAACATGACTTACCCCCCTTACCTTTTTTTCTCTGCTTTGCGTTTGAAAAAATAACCGACATTGCCCACGATGATAAGCAGTATCACATAGAAATGGGAAAATACCTGCGAACTCATGCCTCTGCGGGCCGTGAACCTTGAGCTCATATGTTCTTTCAGTTCCTCGTCCTCAAAACCGGGCTCGAAGACCGTTGAGTCGTATGATATATCCCGGCTGTCGTACAATCCGGCCATATGCCCGGCGACATCGTCGCCGATCAAATCTTCTTCCAGACGGCCGACAAGTTCTTCATATTCGGCTGCGCCTCTCAGTCCGCCCATCATGCCTATCATCTGCTTTGTCTGCAGGAAGGGATAAAACTCCGCGGCTGAAACGGCGGTAATGCCGGTCGCGATCTTCTTGCCGTAAAGCGTATTGGCGTATGTGACCCAGAATCTCGGATATGAAGTCCCGGATACGGTGACGATAAGGCCGATCTGTTTGTAGTTGTTGATCTTGTTAAGCAGCGGCAGCTCCGTACTCAGATTGCCGTAATAATCCTTTACAAGAAAAGCCCTGATATCCGTCCCGAAAGCTATGACCGCGGCATTGATGGGATAAGGATATCCCATAAAAACGAAATCCTCGCCGTATACGGCGCCGAACTCCTTCGCGATATAAGCGGTCACTCTTCTGGCGAGGTCTATGGAATCTATAAAACCGGTCCATGTGACCACAGGCACCTTTCTCAGGAAGGCATGTCTGAGAACCGACATCGTCATGGGATCCAGCTCGGCATTGGTGGACGGGCTGTAATCGAATGTCACAAGCAGGCCCATGGGCTGCTCCGTGTTGCTCAGGTTATATTGATATATGTTTTCGATCTCGTCATAGATATTCCTGACTTCAGGAGATACCGTGGGCTTATATGTCATCTTCAGCAAAAAGGGGATGATGACCACGATAAACATTATGAGATACAAATATTTTTTCTCTATGGAAATAAGTTTATCAAACCATTTTGTATTCATCATTCACCGCCTCCCAGATATGATCTTTCTATACCGAGCACTATCTTTATCGAAGTGGCTACAATACCGAGGCCCACGCCTATCAGCACGCCTCTCATGGCGGCCGTCGTGGGTACGTTCATAAGCCATGCCGTGAGATCGTCAAAGAAAAGCAGGGGGCCGAATGCCACCCGTCCGATCATGACGACGACTCCGGACACGAGCAATATCGTTGCCAGCCACGTACGGGCTCTGAAGGCCCTGTATGCCGCTGATGTTATATAAAAAGCAAGCAATGAGAACATTGTTGCATCCAATGGCACCCTCACATAATTATACATGTTTTCAAATAACTGCTGAAAGACGCTCTCCGGCCTGAAATAACCCACAAGGCCGATGATCATCATAAAAAACATAGCCACGAACGTGACATAACTGTAAAAAACATCCTTCTGTTTTCTCCTGATCTTTGACATATGATGCCTCGTAAGACTGGCAATACCTATCGCCAGCGCAAAAGAGGCTATGATCGCCATCCAATCAAGCATGGAATCCAGCAATCCTTTTAAAGCCGGAACCATCTGCACACACACACCGATGATCCCGAAAATGAAAGCCAGTGCCAAGGGCAAAGTTCGCTTCATATCATCAACTCCTTCCGATCTGTTGCGTTCCTGTGCATGGAATATACGGGCAAATTCCGTTCCATGCAATAATAAAAAAAATGGTACTTTCAATAATACGGAGGAAGCGGATAATGTTTCCGCCGTTACGTAAAGGGGGCGCCGAAGCGCCCCCCGGGAATATTCATAGGCTTGGATTGAGGAATATTTCCATGAACAGGTCCACCCCGAACATCCTTAACACAACGGCGACTATAAAGACCGCAAGCAGCACGCCCTTCAATACATCCTGCGCTTTCAGAGTCCCCAAAAGCAGCGGTTCCCTGCTCATGTAGGCTGAAGCCGCGTAAAGCTCTTCGCCTATGAGAGTATAATCGCAGGCCGCGATAAAAAACGGTATCTGCGAAGAGGCATCGGTCCCCGCGATCTGTACGGCCCCTATGGTGTTGGCCGTCTCGGCCAGGATCAGAGACTCGGCATAGAACATGCCCAGCAAA
Organism: uncultured bacterium; assembly: GCA_964548195.1. GTDB lineage: Bacteria > Macinerneyibacteriota > Macinerneyibacteria > Macinerneyibacteriales > DSCS01 > CAZJQC01. The sequence goes on from CAZJQC010000007.1 coordinate 50,459, forward strand.
AAGACCGTGGCGGGTTTTTCCCTCACCATGGCGCCGCTCACGGCTCCGGTGTATGCGAACTGTCCCAAAGCCGCAAGATAGGCTATGCCGTCGTCATACAGGTCGGGCCTTCCCGCAGACATATAGGCCTCCTTGACCACGTCCTGAGCGACCGTTACCACGATGGGATCCCGGACCGGGACGGAAAAGGGAGTCTCATACTTGGCCACCTGCTTTGATACATGGCGCAGTATGTTAAGGGATGCCAATGTGGCCACGTCCGACATGGTGGAGGTGCCGGGTATGTAAAACACCGGTTTTCCCATCTCCGTCGCGCGCCCCAGCGCGTCGTCTATGGCCTCCAGCCCCGGTATTTTCCTGATAAAAATAGGCATGCCGCGCTTGGCGCGGCGCACATACAGTATGATGAGCCCTATGAAGACCAGGGCCAGTATAAACGGTTTGATCATTTCAGTGTCTATGAACTCTCCCCTGCTCACGATGGACAGCTCGCGCAGCAACACCCGCTCCCCCTCACCGGTCACGGCGTAGAGAGACGCGTCGACGACGCTGCCGGCTCCCGGTGTGATCACCGGGATACGGACAAGGGTGCCGCTGTTGACTATCTTTTTTTCTTCGACGAACTCGCCGTCGACACTGATGCTGATCAGGAAGACAGCCGCGGAATCGGTATCCGCATGCGGTATAAGTTCAATATTGACCTTCTTGCCCGGGTCGTTCGGTTCGTCGACCAACCGGAACTCCGCTGTTTCCTGAGCGCCCGCGGACAATGCCGCGCCGATCAACAGCCATATCAACAATATTGTCTTTTTCATAAACTCACCGGTCCTATCCGCCCACTGTACTTTTAAATATGGGCCACCATTCCTGAAATATGAAGTTCATCCTTCCCACAAAAAGACTGATACGGCCCATGAAAGTGTAACCGAACGAGGCGCCGAAGGCTATCATCAGAAAAAGCAGCGCCGGATTTCTGGAATATTTCACGACCTTGTTGTCATTTTTAAGGGAAAAGAAAAAATAGACGATCACGGTAAAGACCCCGATCACAAGCAGGGGCCCCATCAGGGCGTCATAAAAAAATGTCTTGAACGAGGGGTTTTTCAGAAAGACGCCGATATTCCTGATGTTCAGCAGCGGCTGCCCCTTGGGGTCGACCACAGTGCCGTACAACTGGAGGAATATACGTGTTTTCAGGCTGGGTATGATCGAATATCCGGTGCCGAATCCCACGGTGATGCATATCGGATAACGGCTGAGCCAGGCATGCCTCCCGGAAAACCTGGAAAAATAAAGTATGCCTATCATTATACCCAGTAAAAGCCATACGGCGAGAAGATAATTTCCCGCGCCCAGCGCCCGTCTCATGGGATTCCAGACACGGGGAAGAAACAAAGTCGTATAACTGACATATATGGAATAGCCGACGGACACACCTACAAAAAGGTGTTCTGCAAACTTATAGACCGCATTGTCGCGGAACAGAAATGAAAATATCGCCAGGGTAAGCAGCAAGGCGACTGTCATCCAGATAAAAAGACCCATGACTCCTCCTATTTCTTCTTTGATTCCCTGAGTTTGGCAAAATAAGCGACATTGCCTATGATGATCAGTATTATCACGTAAAAATGGGCGGTGGCCTGCGGCGCCATCCCCTTTCTTGCCATGCTGCGCCTGGCTATGCTCAGGCGTATCTCCTCGTTTGAAAAGGATGGCGTATAATAGCGTGATTCATACCGGCCCGTGTCCCTGCCGTCATATAATGCCCTTAGGTAACCTTCAACGTCGTTTCCGGACAACTCGGTCTCAAGACGTTCCACCATCTGCTCATATTCTGCGGCTCCCTTGAGCCCGCCCATCAGGCCTATCATCTGATTGGTCTGAAGAAAAGGATAATACTTGGCGGCGGAGACGGCGGTCGAGCCGACCGCGACCTTTTTTCCGTACAATCCGTTGGCATAAGTGACCCAGGATTCGGGATAGGAGGTCCCTGATATCGAATATACGAGCCCTATGGAATTGAAGTTATAGTATTTTTGAAGTATCGGCAGTTCGGCGGTGTCGTTTCCAGCCTTGTCATTGGCGAAAAAGGTCTTCACATCCGTTGCAAGCGCTATGACCGCCTGCACAAAGGGGTATCCGTAACCGAGGAACACATAATCCTCGCCGTACACGGCAGCGTAGTCCTTGGCGATATAATGCATGTCTGTGTCGCCGAGGTCTATCCCTGTTGTGAGCCCGGACCATCCCAGCACGGGAATATCGCGCAGAAAGGCATGCCTCAATATCGCGAAGGCCATCGGGTCCAGTTCCGCCATCGTCGCGGGATCAAAGTCAAATGCGATGAATATGGCTTTTTTGTCACCCGGGTTTTCGGTGTTGTGACGGTAAATAGCCTCCATCTCATCGTATATGTTTTTCACTTCGTCTGTGACATAAGTGCTTATATGCATATTAAGAAGCAGTGGGAGTACCACCACAAGCAGCATGCCGAAATATAATACGCTTTTCGGTATGGCCAGCAGCCTGTCAAACCATTTTTTGCCCGCCATCATTCACCACCTCCCAGATATGAGCGCTCTATGCCGAGCATTATCTTTATGGACGTGGCCACCATGCCGAGCCCCACGCCAAACATTATGCCTCTCATAGCCGCGGTATTGGGGACAAGCATAAGCCAGTTTGTGACCTTTCCGAATATCATCAGCGGCCCGAAAGCGACGCGCCCCACCATGACGATAAAACCGGCGACCAGCATGGTCCCCGCCAGCCATGTACGGGCCCGAAAGGCCCTGTATGCCGCGGATGTGATATAGAAAGCCAGAAGAGCGAACATCGTGGCGTTAAGAGGCACAAGCACAAAGTTGTAAATGTTCCTGCCCAACAGCTGCCACATCGAACCGGGATTGTAAAAACCGACGATGGAGACCGAGGTCATGACGATCAACGCTATGAAAGTGACATAACTGTAGAACATATCCTTGTGTTTCCGGCGGATCTTCATCGCATGATGCCTGGTCAGACTGGCAAGTCCGATGATGACGGCGAAGGAGGCGATGGAAGCGATCCAACTGTTTACCGGATCGATGAACCTGTCCTTCAGCATCGGAGACAACTGCAGTATTATTCCGACGGACGCGAAAATAAATGTGATTATTATCGGTATCTGCCTTTTCATAAATCTCCTTTCGGGTATCCTATTGTCAGCATAACAAAATGAGCCGCTTTTACAAGGAAAAATTGAAAGAAAGCCTTGATATGGTCGACGTTTTTCGAAGAGCACCGTTTCAGGAAGCGCCCGGAAAGCCGTCATATGAAGGCTTTCCGGGCAATACCCTGTATGTCAGAACAATGTCTTGCTGCTCAGGTAGAAATCCCGTACCAGCAGTGACGGGGCGTAGACGGAATACCACTTGTTCAAAGAGCCCGTCCCTTTTCCCAGCCCCCCAAGGTCATGGAGCATGCGCAGGGGCGAATCGTTCCAGCGGAAGTGGTTCGCGCCGCTTACCACCTTCCCGTCCTCCACATAGAAGAATCCGTTCCTTGTCATGCCTGTAAGGGTGAAATCCTCCATGCGCACCATGCGTATATACCAGAAATCCTTGATATAAAAGCCCCTTTTCACCTTTTTCAGCAGCTCTTCATCGGATTCATCCCCGTCGCTTATGATGACATTCCTGGCCGACCAGGGCTCATAGCCCTTTTTGTCGGCCCAGTATCTTCCGCAGGGCATGTCCTTAAGGACGCCCTCGCTGAATATGTCCCTATTAGGTATGACAAGCCCCTCACCGTCAAACGGGACTGACGGCGCGGCCGCAAAAGAGGGGTCCGTGCCTATGCTTATCTTACTGTTCAGCAGTTGCTTCCCCATTTTTCCGGAATAGGGTGAATATCCCTCATCCACCGCCCGCCTGTCCGCCCCGAAAAATCCGAGCCAGACAAAAAGTTTGGTGGCGGCCTGAGCGGATATGACCACGTCATAACGTCCGGGTTCAAATTCACGCCTGTTCTGAAGCATCACGGCATCGCCATGCGCCCTGTTGAAATCACCTTCCGGGTCCACGGCCGCAAAACCAGTGCCGTTTGAAAATGAACTGCCCTTTTCTCCGTTGAGGTCCACGGTGTTGGAGTAACCCGCCCCCGTTGCCCTGTAACACCTGTACAGTCCGTTTTTGGTATAGACGCCTGTGGTACCGACAGACCCGTACACTGTGCCGAAGACCTTGACGCCCTCGCGCGAAGCCCTTGCTATGGCATCGGCGGCGATGGCAGCCCTGTAGTCAGGAGTCATGCCGGTCACGGAAGCGTCCTCGTTGTCGGCCGCTTTTACACCGTCCGGAGCGAGCGAGGGCATGTATTCCCTGTCAACGACCGATATGGCGGCAGCGGATTCACAGCGCTCTATCAAAGAGACAATACTCTCTTCGGAAAGATCGGCCGTGGAGACAGTGGCCTTTTTGCCGCCCACATACGCCGTCAATGAGATCCTGTCCTTTAGTGTATCCACATTCTGTGTGATCTTGTTGTCGGCAAACCGTGTCAGGGCCTCGTTATCACTGCGGTATTCGACCACGTAATCATCAGCCTTGCATCTGTTTTTAATCAAATCGGCTATTTTTTCAAACCGTCTGTCATCAGCCATTCAAAGCACCTCCCACATCAATGTTCCTGAACCGCGCCGGAGCCGAGCCATGTGTCATCTGCTGTGTCTGGCTGGGTTCGCCCTTTCCGCAGTTTAAAACGCCGTACGGTTCCCAGAAACGTTCGTCACAGACCGCATCGCAGGCATTCCAGAACTCGGGGGTGATCGCCTGATATATTACGTCCTTCAGCGGTCCGGTCACTTTTCCGTTTTTTATCTCATGGAACATGTCTCCGCCGAACTGAAAATTGTAACGCCGCTGATCGATGGAGAAACTGCCCATGCCGTCGATCAGTATGCCGTCTTCGGTATCCGCGATCAGCTCATCAAGCGACAGGCTCTCTTTGCCGGCCATCAGGCTGAGGTTCGGTATGCGGTTTATCGGCTGGCTCGCGAAGGAATCCGCCCGGTTGCAGCCGCGGCTGGACTCATCCCCGATATAATGCGCTGTCTCCCTTGTGGTCCCGTAATTGACCAGTATGCCGTCCTGTATGATATGCCACCTTTCGCCGGGTATGCCGTCGTCATCCCATCCCCATGTTGCAAGTCCACCTTCAAGGGTGTTGTCGGCGACAAGGTTGACTATGGGGGAGCCGTAACGGAAAACCCCTCTTTTTTCCGGTGTCGCGAACGAAGTGCCCGCAAAATTAGCCTCCCAGCCAAGCACACGGTCAAGCTCGGTGGGATGGCCCACAGACTCGTGTATGGTAAGGGCCAGATGCGACGGAAGAAGTATCAGGTCCTTTTTGCCGTGCGGCCCCTTTTTCGCCTTCAGTTTCATTACGGCTTCCTCGGCGATCTTTCCCGCCTTTTCCACAAGCGGCAGCGATTCTATCCACTCATAGCCCGTGGTCTTGGGATATTCGGCAAATGTCCTTGTCTGAAAATCGCCGTTTCCGACCGCGGTGGCGGTATACGACGCCGAAGAGGTCAATATCTCGTTCTCAAGGTCCGCGCCTTCGGTGGACATCATGATCTGATGCATTTTTTTGAAACGCATCGCCCCTGTGACCTTTTTGATCTCCTTGAACCGCCTCATCTCTTCATAAACGGCAAAAAAAGTCTCCGCCTTTTCGCTCACCGGCACACTGAAAGGGTCCCTTGACGACTTCGTCCTGAAAACAGCGGTCCTGCCGCTGTTTGCCGTAAGCATGATGGGGTCCTGCACCGAGACAGAAGCGGCTTTTGCGATTGCCACGGCCTTGCGCACGGCCTGCGCCACCGATGCTCTGTCAAGCGACGGCGTCGCGGCGAATCCCCACCGTCCCCCGATAAGTACCCTTATGCCGATACCGCTCTCGCCGAAATCGTCAAAGTCCTTAAGCACATCGTTTTGAGTCATAACAGACTGATAATCCGTACGCCTGAATCTGACATCCCCGTAATCGGCTTTTTCTCCGCTTATCAGGTCCAGCGCATAACGCACAATTTCCTTCATAGCATCACTCCTTTTATTTCGTTATACTAAATAATTGTAATGCGGCCCGGGGATAAATCAAGTAAAAAATAACGGGCGCGAAAAGCTGAGGGGGACGCCGTAATACGATCTATGCGCCGCCCTTTTCCTTACCGCGCCGCATTCATAAATTCCATCATCCTTGCGGGTATCTCAGTATTGTCATGGCATGTTGAAAATACCGCAGCGCCCGCGCCGGATGCAAACACCGGAACGGGGACCCCCGTGTGGGAATAGGTGGTCCAGGCTATGCCGGCTTTGTTGTCCGCAATACGGGTAATGGCCATCGTGAAGGGGTCGTAGCCCCCGTACATCACATAATCATGGCCGGCACCGCCGCCCTCGATGGAACGGGCATAGGCCTTGCGCAGCAGCTCCGCCTCGTGGCCGCTGATCGTTTTCCGAAGTCTTTTTTCAGCGTCGCGGTCTCCGCCCTCGGCCTTCTTTTTCAGGGACTCTTTCTCCCTGTCGGTACAGAGCAGAAGTCCGAAATATCCGGCAGATTCCCTCATGACGCGGTCAAAGTCATATTTCTTTTCTTTCATAGTGGAAAAAAGCGCGTAAAAACTCTGATATGACCCTTTACGCCCGTATATGTCGCTGTAATAGGTGTCGTAACCGGTCTCCGCGTATCCGACGCTCATGCCTCCGCATTCATGGTCGGCCGTCACCACTATAAGGGTGTCATCCGGATGTTCCTCCATAAACCTGACGGCCTCACCCACAGCCCGGTCAAAGGCTATCACTTCCAGTATAGCCCCGGCGGCGTCGTTCGCATGACAGGCCCAGTCGATCTTACCGCCTTCCACCATCATAAAAAATCCGTTTTCATCGTTGTCAAGCAGTTCTATCCCCTTTTGGGTAAACTCCGCAAGGGATATGTCCCCTTTTTTTCTGTCTATCTCATAGTGGAGAGCGGCGTTTCCATCCAGATGCGCGTCAAAAGTCATTACCCTCCCGGCACCCGGCCGGAGGGACTCAAACGCATCACGGCCCTCGGCAAGGGTGAATCCCTTTTTAACGGCTGCCTCCATCAGGTCTGCGCGGCCTTTTCTGTATTTGTCCTTGTTTCCCTTCAGCCCCCCGCCGCCGAAATAATCAAAACCGCTTTCCGTAAGCTGCAGACCGATATCATAATAGTCGCCGCGGTCCGGTTCATGGGCGTAAAAACACGCCGGCGTCGCATGGTCCAGGGAGACACTTGAGACAATGCCGACTTTCATCCCGTTCTCCCTGGCGCAGGAAGCCAGAGACCGGTACTCATGAGCGCCGGAAGGGTCCATGGAGACGACTCCCGATGCTGTCTTGCGGCCCGACGCAAGCGCGGTGCCCGCTGCGGCGGAATCCGTGATGAACGAATCCAGCGAATGGGTGTTGACAAAGCCCCTTGTCTCCATGCGCGTCATATAAAGCAGATCGCCGCCTTCATTTTTACCGTCCGCCGAAGCCGCATAGATCTCCGCGCAGCGCACCTGAGCCGGGCCCATCCCGTCGCCGATAAAAAGAAACACATATTTCGGTGAAGCCGACACACATGACGCGGCCAGAAATATCAGCCATAAAAGCATGCAGGTCTTTTTTACAAGATCTTTCATATTATACCTCCCTCATAACATGATAGATCCTATTTCGTTTTTGTTAACCATTTTTTCCGTTCAAAAGCAAAAAAAAAGGCGGCCGCAAAGGGCCGCCTCATATTCATATATGGCTGATGTCCTATCAGTACATACCCATTCCGCCGGGCATCCCGCCGCCCATCTCGGGAGCGGAAGCCTCCTTCTCGGGGACTTCGTAGACGACGGCTTCTGTTGTAAGCAGCATCGCTGCCGCTGAAGCCGCGTTCTGCAGCGCGGAACGTACGACCTTTGTGGGATCGATAACGCCAGCTTCGAGCAGGTCTTCGAACTTGCCGTTGGCCGCATTGTAGCCCATGGAATCCTTGGTCTTTTTCAATTTTTCCACTATGACCGCGCCCTCCTGTCCCGCGTTCGTCGCGATCTGCCTTGCGGGAGCCTCTATGGCTCTCAACACGATCTCGACACCGGTACGGACATCGTCCTTTTCCTTTTTGGCAAGCGCTTCAAGCGCCGGTATGCATTTTAACAATGTAGTGCCTCCGCCGGGGACAACGCCTTCGTCAACCGCGGCTTTTGTAGCCGCCAGCGCATCCTCGACCCTGGCTTTTTTCTCTTTCATCTCGACTTCGGTGGCAGCGCCCACATTGATCACGGCCACTCCTCCGGCAAGCTTGGCTTTTCTTTCGAGAAGCTTTTCCTTGTCGTATTCGGATGTCGATTCGTTGTACTGGGCATCGATCTGTCTTACCCTTGCCTTGACGCTGTCTTCTGCGCCGTAGCCGTCCACTATGGTGGTGTTCTCTTTGTCGATCTTTATTTTTTTGGCTCTGCCCAGATCCTCCAGCGTCGCGCTTTCAAGCTTTATGCCTATGTCTTCCGTGATCACTCTTCCGCCTGTAAGCACGGCTATATCCTCAAGCATGGCTTTCCTTCTGTCACCGAAACCGGGCGCTTTCACAGCAGACACGTTGAGTGTCCCGCGCAACCTGTTTACAACAAGTGTCGCGAGAGCCTCGCCCTCGATGTCTTCCGCGATCAAGAGCAGCGGTTTGCCGGTCTGAACGACTTTTTCCAGTACAGGCAGAAGGTCCTTCATGGAGGAGATCTTCTTGTCATGTATCAGCACGTAGGGCTCCTCAAGTTCGGAGACCATCTTCTCGCTGTCCGTGACAAAATAGGGTGATATGTATCCCCTGTCGAACTGCATGCCTTCCACAACGGAAAGGTGCGTATCCATGCCCTTGGCGTCTTCAACGGTTATAACGCCGTCTTTTCCGACCTTGTCCATGGCCTCGGCGATGAGATCGCCGATCTCAACGTCGTTGTTGGCGGATATGGACGCCACCTGGGCGATCTTTTCCTTGGAAGCCACATCCCTGCTGATCTCCTTTATCGTGGCTACAGCGGACTCCACGGCTTTCATTATACCCTTTTTGATGTACATGGGATTGGCACCCGAAGTGACGTTTTTCAGCCCTTCGCGTATCATGGCCTGCGCCAGCACGGTACCGGAAGTGGTGCCGTCGCCGGCAACATCATGGGTCTTTGTCGCGACTTCCTTGACCATCTGTGCGCCGATGTTCTCAATAGGATCTTCAAGGTCGATCTCCTTGGCGATAGTGACACCGTCATTGGTCACCAAAGGCGCTCCGAACTTTTTCTCTATAACCACGTTCCTGCCCTTGGGGCCCAGTGTCACTTTTACGGTATCCGCGAGTTTGTCAACGCCGCGAAGCAGTGACTGACGGGCGTCTTCATTGTGCAAGACTTGTTTAGCCATTTTCTTACCTCCTTATTAATCAATACGGGCGAGCACGTCGCCTTTATTAAGAATCAGATAATCTTCGTTCAGGATCTTGATCTCGGTCCCCGCATACTTTGCGAATATTACCTTGACCCCCTTCTTGATCCCCATCTTTTCAAAATCCTCGCATGTGCCGACCTCGACGATCTCTCCCTGCTGTGTCTTCTCCTTGGCAGTGTCGGGCAGATAAATGCCGCTCTGCGTCTTTTCCTCGGTAAGCTCGACCTTTACCAGTACTCTTTCTTCCAAAGGCATAACTTTCATAATTGTATCTCCTTTCTTTAAAAAGATATTACCATATTAGCACTCACCAAGAATGAGTGCTAATATTTAATACCATATATTCCCGGAGAATGCAAGCTTTTTTTTAAAAAAAAAGAGGCCGCCCGAAGGCGGCCCGGTCAATTTTTATATGATTTTTTATAGAATGGCGTCTTGACGATAACGGCTTTTTTAAGCTTGCCTCTGACATCGATGAATATCTCATTGCCCATTTTATGATGCGGCTTGTCTATGTAGGCAAGGCCGAGGTTTTTTTCCAGAAACGGGGCATATGAACCGCTTGTGACATAGCCGATCTCATTGCCCTCCGCATCGCATACTTTCATGCCGTGGCGCGGGATGCCCCTGTCGGTCATCTCGAAGCCTCTTAACATCCTGCCGGTACCTTCCGCTATCTGGCGGGAGATGACCTCTTTACCGTTGTAAGAGTCCTTCTCGTCGTCGATGAAGAACTTCAGCACAGCCTCCACCGGAGTCGTGGTGTCGTCTATGTCATTGCCGTAAAGGGGAAGTTTCGCTTCAAACCTCAGCGTGTCCCGGGCGCCGAGGCCGCAGGGCTCTATTCCAAATTCTTTTCCGGCCTCCATGAGCATGGTCCAGACGGCAGGCGCGTCCTCGTTTTTCACCATGATCTCAAAGCCGTCCTCGCCGGTATATCCCGTCCTGGATATCATGGGCGCATTTATACCGTCTATGGCGGCATTATGCAGCAGATAGAAAAAACCCAGCTTGTCGAGGTCGTCCCCGACCAGTTTCTGAAGCGTCTTCTCCGCGAAAGGCCCCTGAAGAGCTATGAGCGACACCTCGTCTGAAAAATTTCTGAATATGTCAAGCTCCATGCCTTTCGCATTATCCTGCACCCATTGCCAGTCCTTATCCACATTGGAAGCATTGACTACAAAATAAAAATGGTCTTCGGCCAATCTGTAGCAGAGTATATCGTCGACTATGGTGCCGTTTTCATAACACATGGGCGTGTAAAGGACCTGAAACAGGTCAAGTGTGGCCGCGTTATTCGTTATGAGCTTCTGTATCAGCTTCAACGCGTCCCGCCCTTTGATCTCAAATTGTCCCATATGCGAGACATCAAACAGTCCGACCTTCTCCCTTACAGCCATATGCTCGGCTATGGTGCCTTTTCCATACTGTACGGGCATCTCCCATCCGGAAAAATCAACCATCTTTCCGTTTAATTCCCTGTGTAACGAGTTCAGCGCAGTGAGTCGCATAATATGCCTCCTTTGTATCACGGACTTCTTAGACACATTCTATGTCCCAATAATCCGTTGTCAATGATTTTCATGCCCTTTTCATCCCTCAAAAAAAGCTTGACAAAAAAATTGGCTGTGTTATATTTTCCCACGCATAATTGGGGAGTCGTCTAATGGCAGGACAACGGACTCTGACTCCGTTGGTGAGGGTTCGAATCCTTCCTCCCCAGTTACGGTCCCATCGTCTAGTGGCCTAGGACATCGCCCTCTCACGGCGGAGACAGGGGTTCGACTCCCCTTGGGACTATCAAAAGCCCGTTTCTAACGGGTTTTTTTTATATCATGCGCCGGCATCCGTCCGGGCCCGCACCCCAAAGACCCGCCTGGCTCACCCTTTCACCCTACCCCCGGCCCTCACTTCACGCTCAGGATAAATCACATCCTGGTTTAAATAACCGGTTTGGCAGATGATTAGGCAAATCAAGGAGAGAATAACAAATTTTTCTTGATTTTTATGTAATTTCAATTTAAAATACCTCAAAGTGAGGTCGTATATGTCTCTTGTTTTTCTTCTGATATCTGATGTGCTTCTGTTTATGATACTGCTGGTCCTCATCAGACAGCGAAAAAGCGGGGATGACGGCATCGCTTCCCGCCCGGTCACCACCGAGCAGGGCGAGAGGATACTTCGCCACACGGCAATACTCCCTCTGGGCATAAACAACGCATGGGCGCTTTTCTCTTCTGCTTCCGGCTTTCGTTCCTTTCTTTCCCCCATAGCGGACATACAGATACGGGTCGGGGGCATGCTCGAGGCGAGTTTTGAGGAAAACGGACGCATCGGCTCATCCGACAACCTTGCGCTTGAGATCACAAGCTATCTCCCCCGGGAGATGATAGCAATGCGCATAGTGTCAACGCCTCAGGGTTTTCCTAATCCGGAGATCGCGAAACATCTCATCATAGTGATACAGCTTATACCTCTCACGGACGGCAGAACAGAGATCGTCTATTCGATGCTGGGCTGGAAAGAAGGCCGCGTCTGGAACGACTTTTACGAGTTCTTCGATTACACGAACCAGCTGATACTCCAGAACATACTTGAAAAAGCCTCGGCCTGAGGCCTCACGGCCTTTCAAGCCAAAGTTAAACTTGCGTTCTGACGTGATTTATGTATAATCCCCACATGCGTCTCTATTCTTCATTGAACAGATATATCATCAGAAAAATACTGCCCGTATATCTCATAAATCTTTTGATACTCACGACCCTGCTCATATTGGACAAGGTCTTTGAGATAGCGGACCTGGTGATAGCCAAAGGCATCCCGTTTATCATGGTCATGGAGCTTCTGGCCTACATAATACCCTCCCTGCTCTCACTGACAATACCGATGTCCATCGTGATAACATATCTCATGGTCTACGGCGAGCTGGCGGGCAATCAGGAGATCATCGCCTGCTACAGCGGGGGCATACACCCCTACAGGCTGTTCAGACAGCCGTTCCTTTTCGCGGCCTTGATCACCGTGTTCCTGCTGTTTTTCAACACTACCGTGATGCCCCGGTCAAACTTTTCCGCGAAAAAGATGCTCTTTGACATCAATGTCAAAAAACCGGCCGCAAATATCATCGAACACACCTTTGTGGATGATATAGAGGGGTACCGTCTCTATATTGAAAAGATAGATTTTAAAAAAGGCACCTTAAAAGACATACTCATATACGACCAGGCCGACGACAACACCCTGCGCACCATTGTAGCCCGCAGCGGGCGGCTTATATCGGACACAAAAAACGGACTCCTGACCTTTATACTCAATGACGGCTCCATATATGAGACCGACAAAAACGACAAGGCGAAATTGATAAAAATCGATTTCAACGAGCAGGCGATCACCATAGCATACGAAAATGGAAATAAAAAGAACTGGGCCGCGAAAGGCGACAGGGAACTTACAAACAGCGAGATCGTCGAAAGCATAAAAAAAATAGAAAAATTGCTCGGCCCGGTCGAACAGGAGGAACAAAAATACCGGAAACAGCTGGCGGAATCCGGACTGGACCCCGAAGAGATGCGGCGCATAGAAGTGTTTTACCAAAAGCTTAAAAACAATATACAGAGCCAGTACAAGAAAATAAACAAACTGCTCATAGAATATCACAAAAAGTTCGCCCTGTCTGTTTCCCCAATCATATTCGCATTTATCGCTTTCCCTCTGGGAATAATAACAAGACGGAGGCAAAAGGGTTACTCATACGTGATAAGCATAGTCGTCTTTCTTTTTTACTGGATATCCCTGATCGGAGGAGAAGCGCTGGGCGACAGAGGCTACATCAGCCCGTTTCTTGCCATGTGGTTCGCCAATATAATCCTTGCTGTTTTCGCAGTATACCTTAATTACCTTATTCTTCGGGGCCATTTTTATTTTACATTCGCCTTCTGGAATAAAGCCGGGGAGAAAATAATTGCTGTCTTTAAAAAAAATTGACCTGTACGTCTCTTCCATTTTCTGGAAGATATTCGCATATACTGCCATCAGCTTTCTGCTGATCAATATCATAGTCGATCTTTTCGACCGGCTTAAGATGTTCCTGGACAATCACGCCGCGTTCTATTATTATTTTTACTACTATCTGATAAAGAGCCCCTATCTGCTCAATTTCATACTGCCTATCGCCACCATATTCGCGGCCATAGTCACCATGCACCGTCTTATAAAAAACAATGAGATCATAGTGATGTTCAACGCCGGCCTGAGCTATGTAAGGATAGCCATTCCCGTTATCATATCCGGTTTTGTGATCAGCATAGGCGGGTTTATATTGAGCGAGATCATAATACCCGGGGCAAATTATAAAGTCGACGAAGTCGAGGCACGCATCAAAAAGAAGGCCTTTGTAAGAAAAGGCGATAAAGACGATTTTTCCTACAAGGGGAAAAAAGGGCTGATATACAGCATCAGCCATTACGACAATGACCTTCGCCAGATCAGCGGAGTGCTTATCGAAAAATGGGACCACAACGCCATCAGCTACCGCGCGGATATTGCAAAGGCGACATATGCGGACGGATACGGCTGGCTATGCGAACAGGTGTATATAAAACTCTTTGATGAAGCCGAAGAAGAGCTGCCGGTATCCGTTGAACAGCCTATTGAAAGGATCATACTGAAAGTCTCCGAAGTCCCGGGCGATTTTGCAAAGAACGTGAAAAAATACGATGAGATGAACTTCATGGAGCTCAACCGCTTTATAAACGCCGGCAAAAAGTCCGGTATAGATGTCAAAAAATTCCTCGTGGAACTGTATATGAAGTTTTCCTTCCCGCTCATATCCTTTCTTGTCACGCTGCTCGGACTGGGAATAACCATAATAAACCCCAGGATGAGCCTTTCCACCATCATAGGCGTGTCGCTGGGACTCAGTTTTATGTTCTGGGGATTCATAGCGACCTTCAAGTCGCTCGGCATGTCGGGGCGCCTTGCTCCCCTTCCCGCGGCGTGGCTTCCGGATATATTTATGGTGCTTATGAGTCTGTACCTCATACTCTCAAAACAGAGAAGCACCTTCAAATGATAATATTGACATGCGCATACCGTTGAGTTATTCTAATCCTGAAAGGATTCTATGAAAGAGATCAGGCATTTGCTGAAATATCTGAGGGGATACGAAGCTTACTATCCCGTGGCAATCATATTCATGCTGGTGCTGGCGGCAAGCCAGAACCTCCTCGCCATCATCATAAGGGATTTTATCGACCTTGCCCTGGATGACGTAAACATGCTGAGATCCATTATATTCATAGGCGCCATAAACGCATTGATACTCTTTTTCTCGAAGTTCGGTCAGGATTATACGCTCAACTTCCTGGCGGAGAACCTGCTGGTCAGGCTGAAAAACGACGTGCTGGGAAAGATCTTGTACCTTCCCATGAAATTCTTTAAAAACTCACAGTCGGGCGACATCATATCCCGCCTTACAAACGACGTATCCAATATACAGAACTTCATGCGGCGCGGCGTCGTCGACATCGTCATGAACGTCTCAACGCTGGCGGGCGCAATAGCCATAATGATATTTATGAATGCGAGACTTTTTCTGATCATGCTGGGAGTGCTTCCCGCCATCGTCATCATCATATACTTTTTGGGCATCTTTGTAAAAAAATATACCCTGATCACCCAGGCTCTCATGTCCCGCACCGTCTCCATACTTCAGGAAATAGTACAGGGCATGGAGGTTGTAAAGATATTTTCCTCCGAGAAAAAGGAAAGCAAGCGCTATCGCAGCGCCAATTCGGAATATCTCAGCAAAAAACTGAAAGAGATACGGGTGACCGCCATGACACTGCCGATCATGGAAGTGCTCGGCTACACCGCCCTGCTGCTTATTTTCTGGTTCGGCGGCAAAGAGGTCATCGCCGGCAAGATGAACGTGGGTGAGTTCATGGCCTATCTTGTGGCTGCGGCAAACGCCTCAACTCCTATAAGAAGGCTTTCATCCCTGCACATAGTGCTTCAGAGGACAGCCGCTTCCGCCGAAAGGCTTTTCGAGATCATGGACGTGGACAATCCCATACTTAAAAACGAAGGTGAATACGAACCTGATTCCATAGACGGTACCGTTGAGTTCAAGGATGTCTCTTTCTGCTATACCGACGGCGAAAGCACACTCGCTGAGATCAGCATAAACGTGAAAAAAGGCGAAGTCGTCGCCCTTGTGGGGCCGAGCGGAGGAGGCAAAACGACACTTGTCAACCTTATACCCCGCCTTTACGATACAAACACCGGCGCCATCTTCATAGACGGCACCGACATAAAACAGTTCAAGCTGTCGAACCTCCGTTCACATATAGCCATGGTAAGCCAGTCAAACTATCTCTTCTCCGGTTCCATACGCGATAATATCTCATACTCAAAACCGGACGCTTCAGAAGATGAGGTCATAAACGCCGCGAAAGCTTCTTACGCCCATGATTTTATACTCCACCTTCCCCACGGCTATGACACCGAGATCGGCGAACGCGGTGTAAAACTCTCCGGCGGTCAACGCCAGCGCATAGCCATAGCGCGCGCCATAATGAGAGATCCCGCCATACTGATCTTCGACGAAGCCACCTCTGCCCTTGACAGCGAATCGGAAAAATTCGTGCAGGAGGCCATTAACAACCTTATATCAGAGAGGACCACGTTTATAGTCGCGCATCGGCTCTCAACCATTCAAAACGCGGATAAAATAGTCGTGATCGACGATGGAAAGATCGATTCCGTGGGAACGCATGAAGAACTGATACGTGTCTCCCCGCTATACAAGAAACTGTATTCCATACAGTTTCAGCTTTGAGCCGCCTTCAGTTACCGGAGTTCGGAGATATCCAGTCCACGGACATGTTCGGTATCATCATCTCAGAGATATAGACATCTTTGTTTATTATGAAGAACACGGCTTCAGCCACGGAAAAAGGCGATATCAGGCTTTCCCGGGAGGGCTTTCTGCGCATACCCTCGATAAATGAGGTGTCCGCCATGCCCGGATAGATCTCACTCACCCTTATGCCGTTTCGGCAGTTTTCCCTTCTGACGGTATCGGCAAACCCTCTCATGGCAAACTTAAACGGGGAATACAAAGCGCCGTAGGCGCTGGTCTCAAGCCCTGACCTGGAATTGATATTGATGATCCAGCCTCTGCCTTTTTTTCTCATCGCATCGACCGTTTTACTGATAAGCATGGCCGGGACCCTGAAATTGGAAAGATATGACATATCCATGCTCTCCTCGTCAAAGTCATGGCTTCTGGAAAAAAACGGCGCTCCGATACAATTTATGAATATGTCCGCATCCCCGTCGTAATCGCCTATGTCCATGAACCTTATGCCGTCGTCCCTGAATAACGAGTCAAACTTCTCTCTGTCCCTGCCTATGATTGTAAGGTCATCCGTTATCTCCGCAAGCCGCCCGGCTATGCACCGTCCGATCTCGCCGGTACCCCCGGCCACCGCAATACGCGATTTAATCCATGCAGACATAGAACCTCTCCCCGTATATGGCCTTCAGCGCATTTCCCAATACATCAAAAGCCTCTTTTCTGTATGATTCCGGATACCTGTACATATCCCCTGAGCGCTCAAGGCCCCTGAGCACGGCGGAGCGGCCGGAAAGCCCTCTTATCTCCCTGTATGTGTTCCGGTTGACCCTCAGCGTGCCCATCGACACGGAAAAGACATGTGATGCGGGAATAAGCTCCGCCGCCTCGTGTATCAACGACAGCATCGGGTCAAAACCCTCCTTCTCGTCCATGATGACCGGGTCATAATGGAGAGAGATGTTCCAGCCGTCCCCGGCCGCGCGTCTTGCCGCCTTTAATCTGGCGGCGGCGGATGGAGTGCCGCGTTCAAACTTTTCTATGGCATCATCGGTGGATAAAGACCACCCGATGACTATGTTCCCGTTGGGCCGCGCCTTGCTTAGATGGTCCGTACCGGCTGATTTAGTCCTGAACTCGCCGTACATCCCGCCATCCAGCCGTTCGGACATGAAACCTATATACCCGGCATGCGCATCGACAGTAAGGGCGTCACAGACATCGCCAAAATGAAAGACTGACCTTCGCCCCCGGACATGGACTTTTTTCATGTCCCCCCAGATGTCCTCTTTGTTTATAAATATGACTTCATCCCTGCTTCTCAGATTGCCCTGCAGATAACAATAATGACAGTCAAAGGGGCAGTTGTACCCGCAGACAACGGTATAATGGTCGAAGCCTTTTCTTCCGTAGTCCGCCGGGGTCTTTTTGACGGTCTCTCCCCTTTTGACCGCTATAAACACATTATGCGTCTTTTCATCCGTCTTGTTTTGAAATATGCCGAGATAATCATCTGTCTCGACGGGTGTATATCCGGGGAAATCCCTGATATAGGACTCCTTCTCCTCTATACCCCTTTCAAGGAACAGCATCCCCTTTTTAAGGGGTGGCCCGCCTGGGACGGCTTCCGTTGTAGTATTGCCGAAATAGGAATCAATACTGCCGTTATTTTCAATTCTGATGCGGTTATAAAGCATCCTGCGGCTGGAAAAACTCATCCTGTCGCGGCACATCTGTTCGGAAAGCCTTATGACCGCGCCGTAAGAATCAACGCCGGTTTTCAGGGCCTGCATGATCTCAAGCCCGAACTCGGAGGACGCGGCGGGAATGATACGGTCAAGGTACTCATCCAGCGCGGCTCCCAACGGTCCCGGATCGGAAACGCGCACGCTTTCATGCGCATTTTCATTCCTGTCGGTCACTTGTTTTAAGATCACGGCCGGCACGCCGGAGCGCCTGCCCCAATCCATCACGTAATAGCCTTCCATGTCTACCAGATCCCCGAAATAAAGCCATTTTTTTTCATGGCCCTCCGTAAGGTACGGCACGGTCACAAGCCGTTTTCCGTGAAGCGGGACGATCGCAGGGCTGACCGGATGTCCAAATGGCCGCATAGCGGCAAGATCGGCCGCCACGGCTCCTGATATCTCAAATACCTCTCCGGGGGTGGCGTCTTCTTGCGACAATGACCCGCAGAACCCGGCATTGATCACCAGGTCGGGTTTGTCTTTCATATATTGAGCATAGAGCCTGTGCAGCATCGTCAGATATCCGCCGCCGCCGTTTACATACACTGTTATTTCATGTCCCGCCCCGTATGTGAACGTCCGTATATTTGAGCCGGATCCAATACCATGTCTTTTTTTAAAACCCGCCGCTTCCCGGGCGTATTCAAAGGATATAAATATTTTCATACGTCCGAGCGGCCGTTGAACGCTGACATGGCGCTTTCGATCCCGTCTGATATGACCATCTCTACAGCTTCACGCGCCGAGACCAGGACATTTTCCATCACATCCATCTCGCGCCGTGAAAACGGCGAGAGGACGTAATCCTTCAGTTCGCCGCCTCCGTCGTTCTCTGATACGCCTATGCGGAGCCTGGCTATGTTTATGTCGCCGCCAAAGGCGTTCATTATGGATCTCATGCCGTTATGTCCGCCGGCAGAGCCTGACTTTCTGATCCTTATCCTGCCCAGAGGAAGGGCCACATCGTCATAGACGACTAAAACATCCTCCGCAAGCAGCTCTCCCCTGTGTTTCAGCTCCCAGACGGATTTTCCGGACAGGTTCATATATGTCTGGGGCTTGACGAATGTGATCTCCCGCCCGCACACCCTGTGCCGAAATGCGCTGTATGTGGAAAAATGTTTCTCTTTTTCCTTATAGAAGCTTTTCAGGTAATCCAAAAAAAGAAACCCGACATTATGCCGGGTTTCCATATATTCTATACCCGGGTTACCTAACCCGATGATTATCATCCTGTTGCCCATCCCGGTTATTCGGATTCCGTTTCCTTTTTAGCCGTGATGACCTCAGGCTCGGCGGAGGCTGCTTCCTCTTCCTCTTCCTGCTCTTCGACTATTCTGGGCGCGATGACGTGTGCCAAAAGCTCGGAAGGGTCGGTCAATATCCTTATGTCCTCGCCGACTGTGATATCGGAAACATGCAACGCGTCTCCTATGTTAAGAGCCGAGACATCAAGATCCACATGCGAAGGGAGTTTCGCCGGCAGAGCTTCAACCTGGAGTTCCCATAGATTTGTCTCAAGTATTCCGCCCTCTTTTACACCGACGGCGCTGCCCACGATGTTGACTGAGACAGGTATGGTTATCGGCTTGTTCATGTCTATTTCAAGAAAATCAACATGCAGGACATTGTCCTTGACGGCGTCTTTTTGTATGTCTTTCAACACAGCCATGCCGTTCCAGCCCTTCATCTTCATGTCCACTATGATATTGGTCCCATCGGGATTATGCAGCAGTTTGACAAAGTCCCGCTCGTTGACCCTCAGTGATTTTTGATCGCCCAAACCGTATAATATGGCCGGGATCTCACCATTCTGCCTGAGGCGCCTGTTTGCACCTTTTCCGGTCTCTTCTCTTTTCTGAACAGCAAGCTCGTATTTCTTCATTGCCATCTCCTCCTTAACATATGATTGAGTCGGTATTCTCGTTTACTTTCCTTACAAAACCATGCACGCCGGACTCTACAATACAGTCTTCCAAATAGGCATAAGGCCCCACAACCGTATCGGGGCGGATAAGGACTTTCCCGCATATATATACGGGCGATCTCAGTTCCACATCCTTCCCGCATTCCAGCTCCCCGTTCAGAAATATACCTTCCGGGTCGTTTATGGTCACCCCTTGCTCCGTCAATCTGTCTATCATCCGTTTTTTATAATACCTGTTAGCATCCATAAGCTGCTTTCTGGAATTGACCCCCATGCATTCGGCACTTTCAGGGTATACATACGCGCCCACCGCAAGGCCGTCATCTATCATGGACTTGAATATATCCGTAAGATAGTATTCCCCCTGCGAATTATTGTTTTCTATGCGCTCAAGATACATCTCCAGAAACCTTTTCTTAACGACATATACGCCCGAATTGACCTCTCTGACCTCCAGCTGTTCCGGAGTAGCCTCCCTGTGTTCGACGATCGCGGCAACCATGCCGTTTTTACGCAGCACCCTTCCGTAACCCGTCGGGTCATCCAGGAGAGTGGTAAGTATAGATGCGTCAAGACCTTCGGCAACAGCGCCGCTCACGAACTTCAATATTTTTTCGGAGTCGAACAACGGGGTGTCGCCGGGCATTATGATAACAAACTCATCCTTGTATGCTGATAATGTCACCTGCATAACGGCATGTCCGGTGCCGCGCTGTTCCTTCTGTTCAAAAAAATCGACGTCCGCGACTCCTGCGAGTCTGTCTCTGACAAGTCCCGAGCCGTGCCCGCAGACAACTGCCGTACGGCCCGCGCCGGAATCCTGAAGGACCCGGATCACGCGTTGTATCATGCTGGTCCCGCCGACCTCAAACAACACCTTCGGCAACGCGGAACGCATTCTCGTACCCTTGCCTGCAGCTAAAACAACACCTAACATAAACACTCCGTATTCATATCTCTCTATAACTGTCAGGAGACTCTGACTGGGCTGGGTGGATTCGAACCACCGAATGCGGGAGTCAAAGTCCCGTGCCTTG
>CAZJQC010000008.1:0-65996 GCA_964548195.1 uncultured bacterium
GTCCGTATTCACACCCTATTTCCGCGAACAGCTCGCGCCGCAGCGCCGCAGCGCGGGAAAAGCGCGACAGGCTGAGGCTCATAAAGCCCGCCGAATATTCAAGAGTCCTGCCGAAGCTTCCTTTTTTATATCCGGCTGAGGCAGTCCATCCGAACCCGGGGTATGCATGGGCCTCCAAAAGGCCGCACTCCCTGTCGACCTCTCCGGCCCAGGAGTCCGCCCCGTCCTCGGCGGAATACAGTGCCCGCAATCCGCCGCGGTATCCGTTGAACAGCGACAGAGAAAAGCGAAGCAGTCTTTCACCGGCTGCCGCGGAAGCGGAAAGCCCGCTTTCCGGCACGGCCGCGACAAGCTCCGCGCCGCCTTTGACAAAGCCGATCTCCATAAAAGGCCTTGAGTTCACAAAACATACTGGCGATCCGTCACTGCCGCATGCCACCGCGGCGTATTTTACGCCGAGTCTTCTTTCTATCTCATGTCCGATGCTTTGCGCGCCGCGGCCGTTGCGCGTCTCTGATATCAGCCGGCTCAGATCGCGTTTGAAACCCGAATCCCCGGCCTCTTTTCCGTTGATGAATATATTATCCCGCTGTCCGCACGGCGTCTCGGCCGGCGACAGCAGGATGATCAATAACAGCAGCCATGCAGCGCGCATTATTTCAGGATCCGTGTAAAGACCGGGACCTCCGCCATAAGTTCAAAGCCCATGTTTTCTATAAGCTTTCGTACCTTCAGATTTTCATGCGACACCATGGTGTTTATGAGTGTAAACTCCCCTTTTTCCTTTACGCGGGAAGCGAACATATTGAGCATTGAATAGCCATACCCTTTTCCCCAGCTTCTCGGGGCCAATAAAAACTGATGCAGTTCGACTGTGTCTCCGTTGCTGAGAGAGAGTATCAGGCCGATAAGGTCCTCGTTGAGGTACACCTCGTAGGAATAATCGGAGAGATACCTGCCGTAAATGCCGTTCATGGTATTCTGAAGCTGCTGTATGAAGTCGTCCCTTTCAAACCCCACCGGATACACCTCGAGCTCCATGCTCCCTGCAAAGGAAAAATAGGTGATCTCCGAAAGCATCTCCAGGTTCTCATATTCCAGATGCCTGAACTCTATGACGCTTTCACAGTCGGGATTTATTTTATATTCGTCAAGGTTAAGGATGTAGTGGTCTCTCAGCTTTTCCTCAAAATCGAACTGCGACATAAGGGTGCGTCTTTGTTTGGGCCCGAAGTTAAATATTTCCGTCAGGAACACGATCTTCGGCAGGTTCTGTTTTATTTTTTCCAGCATATGCTGAAAGATGGTCTTGAAGGCCTTTATCTGTGAATAGGGCTCCTTCATATGGAAGAAATGGACGACCCCCACGCTCAGGTCGACGTGGAAGATGATGAGCCCCACGAGTTCATCCCCGTCCATAAGCACATATCCGTCCTTTTTGGAATCACTTATGTCATAAAAAATGTTATTTATCTGATTCCGGATGGAATATTTATACTTACTGTAAAAGATCTTACAATAATCCGATATAATATCATCAAAACTGCCGTCATATTTCATGAGCTTTCTTAATTTAAGCAAGTCCTTCCCCCTTCAGAGTATTTTTCCGTTGACAAGCATTTTTTTATGTGTTAAATATTTCTTCATGCCGGGGTGGCGGAATAGGTAGACGCGCATGGTTGAGGGCCATGTGGGAGTTTTTCCTGTACGAGTTCAAGTCTCGTCCTCGGCATTGATTTTCATTCCGTTTTCCGACGGGATTCTAACACAATGAGCCGAAAATTTCAAGTCTTTTGTTACGCATGACCGCCCTTTCCTCTATTCCTTCTATTTTTACTGGAAATCATTATTTTTTATGTTATAATTTAGTCGACCATTCAGCGGCACCCGCGCGAATGGCTGCAAGGGGGAATGATGGATCCTAAAATTATCGAGGAGATAAAGAGAAGAAACAAGCTGAAGATGCAGCAATGGGAAGACCGTTTGAAGATCGGCAAGCTCGGCAAAGGAGCGACGGCCGGTGACGCCGCGGCCTCTTCCGCAGCGCCTTCCACTTCTCGAAACGAGTCACATTTCAACATGCTTGAGGACGACGTGAGCACGCCCGCGGTCGAGGCACAGGCTCCCGTTTATTCAAAGCCTTCAGCGCCCCGTCCCGCAGCCGCCTCAAGCGATGAGTCCGTGCCCGACAGATTTGACATAGGCCCTTCGGACCCGTCAAAGATGGAGATGCCGGCCCCTGCCAGAGAAGCCGCGCCCGCGCCCCAACAGGCCGCCGCCGCGCAGCCTCTGCCTCCCAATGTCAAGCAGCTGCATATTGATATAATAGACGGCAAGATCAAACTGTCGAGAAGGAACATGTCTCTGGAACAGGCGATGTCCACGCTGGCAAAGGTATATAACAATTACAAGAAGAAAATGAAAAAGTGAAGACAGGGAAGACATTCTTTTTTTTCGCAATCCCGATACTGATTTTTCTCATACTGTTTTTATTCAGCCATCTTAATGAGTACAAGACTTTAAAGCGGACTGAGCTGTCACGGCAGCCTTCGGCCGACCTGATAAAGCGTCATTCTCTTTCCGTATCACCCCTTCTGCGTCTTGCCGCTGTAAAAGCGGCATACAGGGCTGGAAGCGGCCCGGATCTTGCCGGCATGATCAGATCCGTATATCAGAACGAAAGCGACACGGCCGTAAAGCGTGAAGCCGCCTTCGGCATGCGATATTTCCCCTCTCTGCACGAGTGGCTGTTTGAGGCAGCTTCAAACGAGGATGACATCGAATTGAAGGCCATACTGCTTGATTCATTCGGTTTTGCCCTTACGCCCGGCGAAGTTCAGTCCATGATGGGTCTTCTCGGCATTTCGCCGGAGTCTGACAAGGCCGTATTCATCGCCCTGGGCAATATATCCGGACAGGACGGCCCGTCAGGATGGGAGCGCAGAGCCTCCAAAAAGCTGAACTCGCTGGTTGACACATATTCCGGCACATATTTCATGTACGCGCTGTCGCAATACGGTTTTTCCGCTGAAAGCGAAAAGGCCCTCCTTTCCCGCTATGCGGACCTGGGGGAATGGGAGCGTTATTATCTGATCAAAAAATCTGTTTCCACGGCCGTTTTACGCGCGCTTTTCGAGCGTTTTCCGGATATGACCGCGCAGCAGAAAACCGCTTATACGGAACGAGCCGCATCATATCCGAGACTCAGAAAGGCGCTTTATGCGCTTAACGAGGGCAACGGAAACCTGACGGCCCTTTTGCTGGCCCACGAGACGGACAAGCCGTTTATCGCCCGACTGGTTGCGGCATCCGAGTCGCAGACAGTCAAGGAAAGCGGGACAAGGCGGCTTTTGACGCTCGGGGACGCCGCTTTCATGCGGGCCAACGCGGAGGACATCCACGTAAAGAGGCATATCGGCCTCGCTCCGGAGAAAGCCGTGAGATCTGTGTTCGGAAACGACGGGCTTATGGGCCTCACGGATGACGATGATTACATCGTGCGCAGAAACGCATATTCTCTTCTTGCGGAACACATGCCGGAGACTGTGCCGGCCTTGTTTGAAAAAGCGGCCGGGGACATTGATTTTACGGTTCGTCTGACCGGATACGAGCTTCTTTACGCTCATGACAGGGATATGTTCAAAGAGCAGGCATTGCTCAGGTATGCGGCGGAGACATCTCCGGACATACGCGAGTTCCTTATAGGCATGCTGTCGGAAGCCGGCTTTGAGCGATCCGCGGATACGCTTCTGGCGGGTGAAAGCGACCCTTATGTGGTCAACGCATATAAAAAAGGAGCTATTCCCGTCAGGTTCCTGAAATATAACAATGACGATTTCAAAATAAAGGTCGTGACATCAAGAGGCGACATCGTGATGGAATGTTACGGCAGTGAAGCTCCCCATAATGTTGAGAACATCATAAGGCTTGTCAGAAAAGGTTTTTACAAAGGCGTGCTGTTTCACCGTGTCGCCCTGAACCATGTGATACAGGCAGGCGACCCGCACGGAGACGGATGGGGAGGAAGCCGTCCGCCGGCAATGGCTGAATATTCGCGTCTTACATACGATGAAGCGGGGACGGTGGGGATAGCCGACAGGGGAAAAGACACGGGAAGTTCTCAGTTTTTCATAACGCTTACGCCCCGTTTCCATCTGAACGGCCGATATACGGTGATAGCCCGTGTCACGGAAGGCATGGACACTGTTGAATCAATAGAGCCCGGAGACGAGATACTGAGCGTATCCGTGGTCCGGGCCCGGTGATCTGCCTCTTTTACAGTCCGAGTCTGTCGAGCACAAACGCGTATTCAAACGCTATTTCATGAAGCCATCCGTAACGTCCCGAAGCCCCCATATGTCCGGCGCCTGTGTTTATCCTGAGTATGATCAGGTTGTCGCCGGCCGATGTCCTGTCTCTCAGTTTGGCGGTCCATTTCAGCGGTTCCCAATATTGCACTCTGGGGTCATTAAGCCCTCCGGTTATGAGCATGTTCGGATACCGGACTCGCGCTATATTGTCATAAGGCGAATATGAAAGCATGTATTCGAAATATTTTTTGACCGCCGGGTTGCCCCATTCCTCATATTCGGCGACGGTAAGGGGTATTGTGGGGTCCATCATGGTGTTTATAACATCGACAAAGGGCACTGATGCCACCACCACTTTAAAGAGGTCGGGGCGCATGTTCGTGACGGCTCCCATGAGCAGTCCTCCCGCGCTTCCGCCCGAGGCCGCCAGCAGATCGGGGGATGTCCAGCCTTCGGCCACGAGATATTCCGCGCATGCGATAAAGTCCGTAAAGGAATTTTTCTTTTTCAGCAGTTTACCCTCTTCATACCAGGCTTTACCCATTTCTCCGCCCCCTCTGACATGGGCTATGGCGAAGGTGACGCCTCTGTCGAGAAGCGATAGCCTGGAGGACGAGAAATACGGGTCCATGCTGTCGCCGTAGGCTCCGTATCCGTAAAGATAAAGCGGCGTGGGAACGCCCGCGCGGCGCACGGCAGAGCAATAGACCAGTGTCAGCGGTATATCGGTGCCGTCCTGAGCTTTCGCGTATAGACGTCTGGTCTCGTATTTTCTTTTATCGTAGCCTCTGACTTTCCTTTTTTTAAGTTCCTTAAACGCGCCTGTATCCATATTGTAATCAAAGACCACGGGCGGCGTGATCATGGACTCATATGTAAAGCGCAGCGTATCCGTGTCATAGACCGCGTTTTTACCCGTATAATAGTCGCAGACGTCCTCCGGAAATTCGACATAGCGGCCGTTTTTACCCTCATGGTCCGTGATGAGTATTTTCTTGAATCCGCCCTCTCTGATATATATGGCCAGATGGCCGCTGAAGATGTCATAATCCATTATGGTCCTGTTTTTATCATGAGCCATCAGCGTCTTCCAGGCGGATCTGTCTCTGAATGCCGTATCGGACGCCGTCATGATCTTAAAGTTCAGTGCGTCTTCATTGGTGAATATATAGAAGCGGCCCCTGTCGTGCGAAAGATAATACTCGACGCCGCTTTTGCGGCCGGCAAACAGCGTGAAGTCTCCGGCCGTATCGCCGGCCGGCATGAAGCGCATCTCCGAAGTGGTCTTGCTGCCCAATCCGAGAAACACGTATTCATCGTCCTTTGAGCGTGACAGCCACATCCAGTATTTGCCGTCGTTTTCGGTGTAAAGCTCCGTGTCGGCGTTTTCACCCAGGACGTTCCTGATGACTTTATAGGGCCTGCTGGTCTTGTCGCGTACCGTATAAAGATAGGTCCTGTTGTCGTTAAGCCATTCGAAATCATCTATTACTATGTCCCGCTCCTCTATCATGGCCGAATCCGATATGCGTTTGACGGCAAGGCGGTAGTTTTCCGAGCCGTCTATGTCGTATGTGTACGCAAGCAGCTGTTCGTCCGGGCTGACCTTCATCATGCCCACGTCAAAATAATCATGCCCTTCGGCGAGTTTATTCAGGTCAAGTATCACCTCTTCGCGTCCGCCGTCGACATCAGGCCTGCGGTAATAGACGGAATACTCGGCCCCTTTTTTCTGTTTTGAATAATAGAGGTATGAGCCGTCCTTTTCGGGTACGGATGTGTCGTTCTCTTTAATCCTGCGCACCATCTCTCCGTACAGTTTTGCCTCAAGTCTCTTAAGATGTCCTGTCACGGAGGCCGTATAATCGTTTTCCGCCTCTATATACTGCATCACCTCGGGTGATTTTCTGTTTCGCATCCAATAATAGTCATCGTTGAGCTGATGGCCGTGTATAGCGGCCGTCCGCGTCATCTTCTTTGCAACGGGCGCGCAGGTCTCGGGAAGTCTTTCCCTTCCGCATGCGGAAAGCGCCGTCAACACAATCAACAGATATGCAAGCCTTTTCATAATCCCTCCGAATCGATTTACGGTGATCTTACAGGTATTCTATGTTTACAATTCCATCCGCCCGATCCCCTATCGAAAAGGGGCATGGGGCATTAAAACCGGCATATGACTCCGTCTGCGGGGAGAACGGTCAAATGTTGAGGAGTCTCCCCCGTTTGCTGATTATCCAGATGAATATCATTGACAATACAAGGCCCGGCAGCATGTATGTGCCGTTATACACGGCGGAATATACAAGCGGCCTGCTTCCTTCCGGCGCGTATGACGCGAAGAAGACGACGCCGGAGAGCACGTGGCATGCAAAGCGCGCGAACACGCCCGCGAACACGCCCAGCGGCCATCTGCGGCTTAAAAAACCGGCCGTTCCCAGGGCCGCGAAAGCGGCGGGATAATCCAGTATCGCCTGTGCCGGATGTACCACATAACCGCCGAGCAGAAGCTGCAGCAGTCCCGCGACTATGCCCGCGTATATGCCTTTGGACCCGCCCCTGCGCAGCGCGTACACCAGCAGCGGTATGTTTTCAAGTGTTACCGAACCGCCCTGAGGCATTCTCCATACCTGCAGATAAGAGAGCACTATCGTCATAGAGATGACTATCGCGCCCTCGGTGAGCGACCTCAGCTGTTCTTTTTTCGCGTTGCTTTTCATTTTATCACGACATTCACTATTCTTCCCGGCACGATGATCACCTTGACGATCTCTTTTCCCTCCGTGTATTTCGCGGCTCTGGGGTCTTCGAGGGCTGTCTGACGCAGCGATTCCTTATCGGCGCCGGTGGCGACTTCTATGTCGTAGCGCACTTTGCCGTTAAACTGCACGGCTATGCGCACGGTGTCCGCCGTAAGCTTTTCAGTATCGTATTCGGGCCATTTACAGTCAAAGACCGAGTATGCCCCGCCGGTTATTTCCCACAACTCTTCCATCAGATGGGGCGCGAACGGAGCCAGCAGCCTTATCATGTCGAGTATTACTTTTTTCAGCAGGCGGCCGTCGCGTTTGTCATCGTTTATTTCCTGCACGTATTTATATATCTCATTGTTCAGTTCCATGATCTTGCTGATAGCGGTGTTGAAGTGGAATTCCTCCGTGTCTTCCGTCACGCCCTTTATGGTCTGGTTCAGCTTGATCTCCAATGCGTCCTCGCGCGGCCCGCCGCTGCCGGCGGCCGCGGCTCCGTCCCTGAAAAGGGCTGCGCACCACTCATCGTCACAGACAAGGCGCCATACCCTGTCAAGAAAGCGGTCAACGGCTTTTATGGTGGAATCGTCCCAGGGGCCTCCCACGGCGAAATCAAAAGCGAACATGAGATACATCCTGAAGACATCCGTACCGTATTGGGATATATAAATATCCGGCACCACGGTATTGCCTTTTGATTTGGACATCTTGTTCCCGTCCGGCCCCAGTATGATGCCCTGATGGCGCAGGCTGAGGAAAGGCTCTTCAAAATCCAGATAGCCCATGTCCTTGAGGGCCATAGTGAAGAAGCGCGCGTAAAGCAGATGCATCACCGAATGCTCCGCCCCGCCGACGTATTTGTCAACGGGAAGCCATTTATTTATAAGTTCGGGTGAAAAGGGCATATCCTTCAGTTTGGGATCCGGATAGCGCAGGAAGTACCATGATGAATCGACAAACGTATCCATGGTATCCACTTCCCGCAATGCCTTGCCTCCGCATCTGGGGCAGACCGTATGCTTGAAATCGGGATGTTTTGCCAACGGGGATTCTCCGGTCGGGTCGAACACCACGTCATACGGCAGTTCCAGCGGGAGGTCTTTTTCATCCAGCGGCACTTCTCCGCATTTGTCGCAGTAGACTATGGGTATGGGCGCTCCCCAGTAGCGTTGTCTTGATATAAGCCAGTCACGCAAGCGGAAATTGATCTTGCTTTCGCCGAACCCCTCTTTTTCAGCCCGTTTGACTATGGCTTCTTTAAAGGCATCGGAGTCCATGCCGTCGGAATCACCCGAGTTCAGCATAAATCCGCTGCCGGTATACGCTTCGGTAAGCGGCGGGTCCATTCCCTTTTCCGGGGTGATGACCCTTCTTACACGCAGTCCGAACTTCGATGCGAACTCATAGTCTCTTTCATCATGGGCGGGTACCGCCATCACAAGTCCGGTGCCGTATGTCATGAGCACATAGTCGGACACCCAGACGGGGATCTCTTCCCCGTTGGCCGGATTTATGACATACGCGCCCGTAAAGACGCCGGTTTTTTCCTTTGACACCGAAAGCCTGTCTATCTCATTCTGATGGACGGCCCATTGTCTGTACTCATCCACCTCTTTGGCGTGATCCGCTGTCACGATGCTGTCGAGCAGCGGATGTTCCGGAGCCATCACCACGTATGTGACCCCGTACAGTGTATCGGGCCTTGTCGTGAAGACGGAGAACGGCTCTTCATGGCCCTGTATTTTAAAATCTATCTGAGCGCCCTGTGACCTTCCGATCCAGTTTACCTGGGCGTGTTTTGTCCTTGCGGGCCAGTCGAGGGCGTCAAGGTTGTCAAGCAGTCTTTGGGCATAGTCTGTGATCTTGAAAAACCACTGAGTGAGGTTTTTTTTCTGCACGGCGCTGCCGCATCTTTCGCATTTCCCGTCGACCACCTGTTCATTAGCCAGCACGGTATTGCATGACGGGCACCAGTTTACCGGCGCGTTTTTCCTGTACGCCAGCCCTTTTTCGTACAATTTAAGGAACATCCACTGCGTCCACTTATAGTATTCCGGGTCGCATGTATGGAGTTCATGGTCCCAGTCATACATGGCTCCTATGTTTTTAAGCTGCTGTTCCATGGTGCGTATGTTTGATTCGGTGGAATCCTTGGGGTGTTTACCCGTTTTGACGGCGTAATTCTCGGCAGGAAGCCCGAAGGCGTCGAAGCCCATGGGTTCAAATACGTTAAAACCCTGCATGCGCTTCATCCTGGCCCAGGAGTCGTTCGGGCCGTAATTATACCAATGCCCCACATGGAGAGTCGCTCCGGAGGGATAGCTGAACATCACCAGGTTATATAGTTTTCTGGCGCTGTCCGCCATATCTGTCTTATAAAGGGATGTCTCATCCCATTTTTTCTGCCATTTTTTCTCGATATCACCGAATGGAAAAACTCCCATATAAATCCCTCCCGTATTCTTGTTTGTGTATTATAGGGAGGTTTTCAGGAATTTCAAACAGATTTTAACGATCAGGGGTTCCGGCCGCGCGGGGACTATGCCGTGGCGGGAGGGCCTGCGGCCTTTTTGAGTGTGTCAAAAGGGCCGCAAGCCAGGTCTTCGGAAGTCACTTTTCAATGAATATACGCACGCTGGTGCCCTCGCCGTCGTCGATATTGACAATATCCTCGTCGAAATCCGTGGCGCCTTCGCTTATGGAATCAAGTATGGCGTTCAGGTCTATGCCGTTCATGGAGCCGCTCAGTGTTGATTTTGGTATCATGCCTGCCACCATCCTTGAAAGGCGCAGTGGTATTGCTATGCGCACGTTCTCCCCTTCCGCGGAGTCCACTATGATCTTAAGTTTCCCTTTGAGGTTGTTTTTGGCGCCTGTTTTCGGGTAATGCGTCATCTCGGGCCTCTCGGAGCGGTCCGCGCCCAATGCCTTGAGCAGTTTTTCAGCCTCTTTCGTGTTCAGTTTTCCTTCTTTAAGCATATCAAGTATTTTTAGTTTTTCATCCATTTGAGTCTCCTTTACAGTTTGAGCAGAAAGATCTGTCTTTCGGATATACGCACATCGATCTCGATGACGTCGCTAAGCCTGATCGAGGGCAGTCTTTTGAGCATGCAGAATATATTAGTCAGGATCAGGAATCCCGGTTTAAATACCAGGTAGTTCAGTGAAAAGTGTTCCTGCTCCACCTTAAAAACGGAAAAGAGCGGCCCTGCCGGCACTCTGACCCCGCATTGGCGCAGGACATTGAACAGCAGCGAGAGCAGAAGCAGCGCCTTGACGGCGGTCTCCCACGCACCGGAAAAGCCAAGCGCGACGGTATACATGGCATACCACAGCGATGCCGAGCCCAGTATCATCACCGTGCGCACTGCGGGATTTTTCACGATCACTCCCGAGAAAGCATAATAGCTTGAGTAAAGCAACAGTATCAGAAGGACGGACATATTATTCTCCTTTCAAGGCACGCAGCAGGTCCTCAGCCTGGGAGGCGGTGATCTTTCCCTGGTCGAGCATATCTATTATCCTGCCGGCGCTGCTGTCAGTGGGCTTATTCACGTCAACGCGGACGCCCGCCCCTTTTTTCCATTTTTTAGCGAATGAAAAGAGCCCGTCGAGTCCGCTCAGGTCGAAGCCGTTTGTGAAGGCTCCGCCTGCGGAGACGATCTCATCCTCATCGCGTTTTTCCCCTTTGAGGTCCGTGTCGCCGGAGACTGTCTTTACATGAAAGATGCCGTCGCCAGTGCGTTCAAGTATGTTGACCGAGACATCTCCGGCCACGCTTTTTATCTTCGCATCCTCCGCAAGGGAGAAAGCGGCGCTTATGGAGATGTCGCCTGACATGGTTTTGCAGCCCAGCGCGCTGATATTGCCAGAGTTGACGGAAAGGTCTCCGCTTATGACGCTTGCGTAAAGGGACCCGTTCAATTCCTGTATTGAGACATCTCCGCTGTATGTCTTGATCTTGATATTGCCGTTCATCGCGCCGCCGATGGTTATATCCCCGGAATAGCATGTCAGGTCTGCGGAGCCTTTCAGCGTATCGCAGTCGACGTCGCCGCTTTTGACGGAGACGGTGATATCGGTCTCGATATCGGGTATGCCCAGGACGACGAGTCCCGAGGAGTTGCCTATGATCTTGCTCATATTGAGGTCCGCGCTCTTTTCGGTTATTTTAAGCGTGTCATCTCCGAAAGAGACGTCGTATCTGTCTTCGAGGGCTCCTTTGCGCAGATCCGGAAAATCAAGTGTCAGCCCGGCGGCGCTTTTTGTGATCTTCAGGTCGTCTTTGAGAAGAGAAACGTCCACGACCGCTTTTTTACCTTTCAGCTTATATTCCATGTCAACCCCTTTCTCCCAGGCGCTTCATCGCTTCCTTAAAATCGATCTCGCCTTTATCCAGAAGTTCAAGCACTTCGAGCTTTTCGCCGCCTGTCTGAGTCTCTTCGGAAAAACCCAGCGCTTTTTTTGATTTCTTCAGCAGGTTTTTGACTTTGGGATAGGAACAGTTCAGGAGTTTTTCCACCTGTTTGATATTCCCTTCGGTATAGACGAACACCTTGATGAAATCGGATATCTCCCTGTCCATCCCGGAAAAATCGCCCGGTTCGAACTCTCCCGATATCTTGACCCCGCAATCCCTGCATACAATCTCCGTGATCTTTATCTCTCCCTCGCAAACGGGACATCTTTTCAAAATCATAAATTCTCCTTTCGATTAATATTATATATACCGATATTAATATTGTCAAGGGTTTATGTTAATATTTTTAATATTATATTTAATATATTTTATGAAGTTTATAGAAAAGGGCGGTTTTAACCGCCCTTTTTTTTGTTGTATGAGTATTTTTTTTAAAAGTTCAGTCTGACCGCGGCCTCAAGGGAGACCGCCTTTACGGGATCGCCCATGGCGTCGTCGTCCACTTTCATTATGTGGTATTTGGCGCCCGCGCGAAACGAGATCGGCATCATGGGCAGTCCGAGTTTGGCTCCGGCTCCTATGAACCCGCCCCATTTGGACTCTTTTTTGTCATAATAGGTGACGCCCTCGTATTTTGCCGTTACCGATGTCTTGTATATTCCGTATCCGGCGTGGAAGTAAAGTGGTATCACCGGCGGCTCGAACATGGCCTCGAGGCATATCGGTGTGGTGTTCATCTCGATGTCGACGCCTTCGGGTATCAAGCCCACAACGTCCTGCATCTCCGGTGAAAGGTCCGCGTACTGCACCGCGTCATTGTTATTAAGGGTTATCCGGTCTATGCTGATGCCGATCTTCAGCATGGGAAGTATGCTTTTTCTCAGGGATCCCCCTATTAGTATGCCGTTTCCGAACATCCCTCTGGCGTCTTTGGGCGATACTGTCATATATCCTCCGCCGCGCAGTTCAGCCTGCATCCCCAGTTTCGGCACAAAAGGCACCGCAAGGGCCACAGCCGCGGCGGTCATCAGCAGCAATAGCATTATTGCCGTTCTTTTCATAACTACCTCCCTTTCTATGATATTCTGTTATCGCTTCCCAGTATTTTGATCTTTCTCTTCACCATCTCTCTGATGGCGTCCCTGGCGGGGCCGAGATAATTTCTCGGATCAAAATTTGTCGGCGCTTCCTTCAGCTCTTTCCTCACCACTCCGGTCATGGCCAGTCTCAGGTCGGTGTCTATATTGACCTTGCAGACGCCGTACTTGACGGCTTTTGCTATCATCTCCTCGGGCACCCCTCTGGCGCCGGGAAGTTCGCCGCCGTAGCGGTTGCACAATTCCACAAATTCCGGGATCACCGTGGACGCGCCGTGAAGCACGAGGGGGAAATCCGGCAGTTTCTCCGTTATGACAGCCAGTCTTTCAAAGTCCAGGGAGGGGTCTCCCTTGAACTTATACGCCCCGTGTGAGGTTCCTATTGCGATCGCAAGCGAATCTATGCCTGTCTTTTCCACAAAATCCACAGCCTGATCCGGATCGGTGTATGAGGAGTCTTTTTCGGAGACATTCACATGGTCCTCGACTCCGGCGAGCCTGCCGAGTTCAGCCTCCACCACAACGCCCTTTGCATGGGCATAATCGGCCACTTTCTTGACAAGCGCTATGTTTTCCTCATACGGCAGATGGGATCCGTCTATCATGACCGAGGTAAAGCCCCCGTCCACGCAGCTCTTGCATAACTCAAAGGAATCCCCGTGGTCCAGATGGAGCACGATAGGCAGCTCTTTGTCGATCTCAAGGGCGGCCTTTACCAGATGCACCAGGTATTCATGACGGGCGTATTTCCGCGCCCCTTTCGACACCTGAAGTATAAGGGGGCTTTTCAGCTCGGCGGCTGCCTCGCATATGCCCTGTATTATCTCCATATTGTTGACATTAAACGCCCCCACGGCGTAGCCGCCTTCATAGGCTTTTTTGAACATCTCTCTGCTGGTTACCAACGACATATCAACGACCTCCTTTATTAAAAGCCTCCCGCAGCCGTTCCACGGTTGTCAGGGGGTTCTCTATATAAATCTTAGCACCTCCGACGATATCCATAAACCCGAGTTCGGACGAATATCTCGGGACGACATGCGCATGCAGATGCGATATGCTGGCTCCGCTTGCGGCCCCTATGTTCATGCCCGTGTTATAACCCTGCGGCGCGTATTCACGGTCCAGCACATCCATCACCTCAACGGTCAGTTCTACCAGCGTGATGCGTTCTCCGGGCTCAAGTTCGCCAAGTTTTTCGACATGCCTCTCCGGGAATATGATCACATGGCCCGGGTTATAGGGATAGAGGTTGACGGACACTATGAAACCGTCG
Organism: uncultured bacterium; assembly: GCA_964548195.1. GTDB lineage: Bacteria > Macinerneyibacteriota > Macinerneyibacteria > Macinerneyibacteriales > DSCS01 > CAZJQC01. Next base: position 13,851 of record CAZJQC010000008.1, read on the forward strand.
CGGCGGTAGACTTCCAGGTTATCCACCTCCGCCAGTCCGTCGCGCACGGAGCAGAGTATGCACTTATCGCCTTTTGTAATACCGGCGCGTCTTTTTTTTATATATTCGCCCTTATTGGGCGGAAATACATGCCCTTCAAACATAAAGCCCCGCCTCCCTGTTGTCTTCCACCAGGCATCTGTCGGTGATCTTCAGCCGCGGTATGACAGACAGCGACATGAACGAAAAAAGCGTCAGCGGGTTATCGATCGCCACTCCCGAATCTTTCATAAGGCGTTCCATGTTTACCGTGGTGTCCGCGACATCTGAAAGGGGAAGTCCGCTGATGATGCCGTATATGTTGAGCGGTATCAGCTCTTCGCGCTGGCCGTCGGAAAAATAGATGCCTCCGCCGGCCTCCCGCAGGCGGTTTACGGCCCCGGCCATGAGAGCGTCATCCGCGCCCATCACAAAAACATTATGCGCGTCATGGTTGAACGTCGTGGCGAGCGCCCCTTTTTTCAGTCCGGAGCCCTTGATAAAACCTACGGAGTATCCGCTTTTGCCGGAATACCGCTCTATGACCGCGCATTTTACAATATCTCTGCCGATGTCTGAAAAGAGACGGCCGCCGCGCCCTTTCAGCCTTTCCGTGAGTGAGTCCGTCAGTATGGAGCCCGGCCTTATACCTATGACGCGCACATCGCGGCCCTTGTCCTCCACGGCAAAATCTTCCGGCGTGAACGGCCGCAGGCTGAAACGTCCCGACCGCTCCGGGTTGACGGCCCGCGTGCGCGCTGCGGCGGGCGCATCCCTGTCGTATGCGACGGCTCCGTCCTTTATGGTCATCCTGAGGTCAAAACCTGCGAGGTCGTCAAATATAAGCAGATCCGCCTTTTTTCCGGGCGAGACGGACCCTCTGTCATACATCCTGAAATACGCGGCGGGATTGACAGTAAGCCCTTTGACTATGGTGAGCGGGTCGGAAAAAGCGGACATCTTTCTCAGTCTATGGAGGAGAAAACGGGACGCGTACAGATCGCCAGGCGAGTTGTCATCGCTGACGATCATGAACCGGGAGTCGTTTCCCGGATGTATCAGCCTGAGCAGCGCGGAGCTGTCCGTGGTGCTTCCGGACCTGATCATGAGATACATCCCTTTTCTTATCTTTTCCAAAGCCTCTTCGGGGTCCTCCGTCTCGTGGTCCGAATATATGCCGTGTCTTATATAATCATCAAGCGCGCGTCCTCTCAATCCGGGGCAATGTCCGTCTATCACTCCGCCCTCGAACAGATCCAGTTTTTTGCGAAGGGCGGGGTCTTCTGAGATCACGGACACATAATCCATGACCTCCCCGAGTCCGATGACCCTTGCGTTGCTCATAAGGCTTTTCATCTTATCCGGGCCGAAATCCGCGCCGGAGGTCTCAAATGAAGAGGCCGGCACGCAGCTGGGAAGCATGAAAAAATAATCCACTTTCTCGTCCTCAGACAAAGAGAGAAGGAACTCAATGCCCTCAGCCCCGCCTGCGTTCGCGATCTCATGCGGGTCGCATATCATCGCCGTGACGCCGTTAGCCAACGCGGGCGCGCTGATCTCACCGGGAAGGACATGAAGGCTTTCAAGGTGTATATGCCCTTCTATGAAGGCGGGGGTCACGTACTTTCCGGCGCAGTCCATCTCCGAAGCGGCGCCGCAACCGGGGTCAAAGCCGGCGATCCTGCCATCCTTCAGGCAGATGTCCGATACGTATATCTCAGAGGTCAGCACATTCACAAGATTGGCATTGCGCAGTATCAGATCAGCTTTCACTTTTATATCTCCTGATGAAATCCAGGGCGACTCTCACAAATCGTTCATATTTTGCCGGCACAGTCTTGATCCTGATCAGCCTCGAAAAATACAACGCCGCCCCCTCGTTGTCCCCCGCTTCCATGCGTATATACCCTGAAAGATAAAGCGAGAGAAATATCTGCTCATCGTCAAGCGTCGTCTGGTATACCCTTTCCGCGTTTTCAAAGATCTTTCTGGAACTCATGTTTATCCATTCCCTTTTTGAGGATTCCTTCGCGGTCCAGTAGGATTTGAGATAATAATCCAAAGCGTTCATCGGCGGATCGTCAAGCGCTTCGGATATCTGCCCCGCGCGGTAAAAGCGGTAGGGCAAAGACTGTATGCGCCGGCGGGGTATCGCCTTCAGCTTCGCCAGCTCGGCGTCCCCGTATTCGACATTATTGCCTTTAAATATAAATCTGTCGTCATATCCGGCGAAATGGCATCTCTGACAAAACCATATGTAATATTTCAGCAATTTGGCGTCTTTTTCAAAGACAGGCCTGAAATCTTCGTCATACCTTTCGATATTGTAATCGGCAAGCACATCGGCTTTGAAGGCATTCCCGCATACGGGGCAGACAGCTTCGACAGAAAATAATCTCATATGACGATTATATCAAAGGGAGTTTTTTTTACAAGTCAAGATTCGTATCGCTTTCGGGTCCGGCGGGCCGTTTTAACCATCCGCCCCTCAGGTAGAGTATAAACGCCCATAAGGCTGACAGCGTGTTGCTGATGACCATCGACCACCACAATGCATCGTAGGGAAACTCGCTAAGAGGCAAAGACGCCTTTTTCAGAAAAGCGCCTATGACGCCCTCTTTCATGCCGCATATATCCCAAAGCCTGCCGGAGAGGAGATAGACCATGGGTATGCGGAACAGCCACAGCCGGGAGACATTGAAGAGAAACACCGAGCCTGTCTTCCCGGCTCCGTTGAAAAGTCCGATAAAGACAAATATTATGCCGAATATGAAGGAGGCTATCGACGTGACCCTGAACATCCTCATGCCGGCGGCGACGACTTCGTCGTCCGCTATAAAGAAGCGGGTCAGCTGAGCCCCGTACACGAATACCAGAAAGGCCCCCACACCCATGATCGCCATCACCAGCGCCATCGCTCTGTGAAGGCTTTTTTTTGCGACATCCGGCTTGCCGGCTCCCAGGTTCTGTCCGACCACGGCGGTCAATGCGTTGCTTATTCCCATGGCCGGCATCATAAAGAAGCCTGTCATCCTGTTGCCTATGGAATATATGCTCATGACCACAGTGCCGAATGAGTTCACAAAACCCTGAAGGAAGAGAAAACCGAAACTTGTCATGGCCTGTGAGAGGGACGCCGGTATGCTGATGCGCAATATTTCGCTCAAATAACCCCATGAGGGCTTAAGCTCGCCCTTTCGCGGCACATATGGCGCGGAATATCTCTTAAAGGCGGCAACCGATATCACGGCTGCCACAAAGCGTGAAAAAAATGTCGCGTAAGCCGCGCCGACGATCTCCATGCGGGGTACGAACGCGAATCCGAATATCAAAAGCGGGTCCAACACCACATTGATAAGCACGGAGATGATCTGCACTTTCATCGGGTTGACGGTATCTCCCAGCCCGTGCGCTATGCTTTGATAAAAAATGACTATATACATGAAAGGCGAACCAAAGATGATGATGCTGATGTAGCTTCGGGCCTGTTCAAATATTTCCGCGGGTGTATGCATCAGTCGAAGTATGTCATCGATGAAAAACAGGCCGAAAGAGATAAAAAATATGGTGAACAACGCCAGCAATGCGAGCAGATTGGAGACGACCCTCCGGATCTCATCCTCTCGCCCCGCTCCCTTCATCCTTGCGACAAGGGCTGTGCCCGCAACGGCAAAGCCGAACCCGAAGGAGGAAAGAAAAAAGATAAGGGGGAAAGTCATGCCCACGACCGATACGGCGCCCCTCGCCGCCTCTCCCAAACGGCCAAGCCACAGCATATCCGTAAGGTTATAAACGGTCTGCATAAAATTTGACAACATGATGGGAAGCGACAGTATGATAAGGTTCCGGGTTATACCGCCCTTTGTCAGATCGATGCCGCTGCTGAGTGGCTTGTTCATATGTGAGATTATATAGGCAGTATTCGCGATGTCAATCTTATTGTTTAGGCATACGAAGTATTTTTAAAAAAAGGGCGCCTCAGTGTTTTTAATAATGTTTCTTGTCCAACGTCCGCTTTGAGTATAGAATAGAATCTGGGGGAATATGGATAATATAAACAAACGCTACGATATCATAAAGGAGCTCGGAAGCGGGGAATTCGGGACCGTGTATCAGGTGCGGGACAACATGGACGACGCTATTCCCGTGAAAGCGCTGAAAGTCTTCAATTCCGACAAATATCCGGACAAGATCGACTCTTTTTTCAATGAGTTCAACTACATAAGGTCCATTTATCTTTCCTGCGCGGTAAGGACATTTGAATTCGGCAGCATACACTTTATTGACGACGCGCCGTTTGACGGCAACTACAAATATTATACGATGGAATTCGTAGACGGCATCACCCTTCAGGATTATCTTTTTCTTGACAGCCAGGAGCGCGATTCTCTGCTGGCAAAGATAACGTTTAATGTCAACTGGCTTCATTCAAACGGGTTCTGGCACGGGGACCTGCGTCCCGAAAACATCATCATCACATTGGGCAACGATATCATATTCATAGATTTCATGTCTTCGGGGGATATCGGCGAAGAAGACGGGGCGTTTGCGGAGTTCATGGATGAAAAATACGGTTTCGATGTTAAAAAAAGCTGGGACGGACTGAGCGGCGGCGATGTGTTCACCATGCTTACCGACACCATGCGCAAAAGGAAGAAGTTCGGATTCGGACTTGTCAGGGAGCCGATTGCCGATGTGTTGAAACGCGCCGGCGGTTTAAACGACGGGAGCCGCTCTCTCTTTTTAAATCTCCCCAATTTCAATGACGACTATTACACGCTTTTTTTAAACAGGTTCAGTTCGCTCGCCGCCAAAAACGGCTATGAGTTTGCGCAGATATTTCTCAATCAGGACCGCGCTTCGATTGTCAGGGAAGTGTATATGAAATTGCTTGAAATGCCCCGTTTTTCAGCCCGTGTAAGGGATGAGAAAACGGAGATATCCGGCATCATGGGGGAAAACGGCGATTTTTTGACACCCATAGATCCCGAACTGGGAGAACGACTGCTTTCCGAACTGATCAACACCGCGCTTTCAGTCTCTCCGGTGGTCTTTGCTCTGATGAATACCAGAAAGACGGACAGGCTTAGCAAACAACTGCTCGCCTCCACGATAAATTCCTTTTCCGAAAAAGGGGTCATCATCATCTCCAACGACAATGATTTTCATCCCGTTGCCGATGAAAACAGGGACATTGATATCCTGAACGAGTTCACGGACCCCCTCTCATACAGCTATTACTCCATCTATAACGACAGGATAAGAAACCTGCTCATGAACTTCAAGTCCGGTTTTCCGAAAGGCGCGTTTGACGGCTTCTCCTCGCTCGACATATTAAAGATCTTCCGTTACATACAGAGCATAACCGCCGACGAAGTCATGGATATCATAAAAAAGGGCCACATGTCATATGATCCGGGCGCCTACAATGAGGACATCTTCAACGCAGTGGTGAGGGATTATCAGTATTTAAAGCTTTTCATCTATATGCGCTATATGGATCTGCCCGCCAGAAACAGCCTGCTTGCGGAGCTCATGGGCAGCTCATACCCGGATATAAAGAGGGAACTTCTTATCGACGGACTGCTCAACCCCGCGGCGAACAATATGGTCAATATCGCCGACGCCGCCCTGACCGGGAGGATCGTATCGGTCGCGGCCAAGCTGCCCGCCGACATGACGGACAAGATAAACAGGGATGTTATCCGTGTATACGAAAACATCGGGGATGATCTTTCCTTCAACGAGCGTTTTGCCCTTGCCAAAGCCTATTTCACAATAGGCGACACCGAAAAGATGCGCGCGTTTCTGCTTGAACATATCATAAAAAAGCCCTCGGCCCCCATGGACATGATAGAAAACACCACGGGGTGGTTTATACAAAAATGGCGCGATGAGCCCGATACGTCCGGTCGTTCAGACTATGACATGCATCTGATGTCGTTGCTTTACGCCATGGTCGTTTTGAGCGATGACACCGTCGCCCAGCTCAAGGAGCTCCTGAAAATAGAGAAAAGGTACAATGCGGACCATTATCTCAATTACAAGACCCTGAACCTCTTATTCGGCATTTATTTCATGCGCGGGGACACCGAAAACATGAACGTCTATCTTCAGAAGATGAAAAAGATACAAAAACATCTGGACATATACGACAGTTTCGACATAGGCCGATGTGAGATCCAATACTACTATCTGCGCAGCGAGGCGGATAAGATGATGGAACTCTCCCGAAAGATCATGCGGAAAGCTTCCGCTTCCGCCGATCCCGGACTGTATAAAAAGCAGATGTCGCTTTTTCCCTTCCTTTCACATTATTATACGATAACGAGGCAGGACAAGAAGGAACTCGCGCTGTTGAAAGCCTACCTTAAAAGGGCCTTTGACGCCGGAGAGCCCAGGTTCATCTATAGCGCGCACACCCATTTCGGCTCCTTCTATTTTTCAAGGGGCGAGACCATAAAGAGCCGGGAGCATTTTGAACTCGCCGCGGCCGAAGCGGAAAAGCTGCACGACCCCTTTTACATGATGCAGTCGTACAACAATCTTTCCGTGAACGAGAAGGACACGGCAAAATCCGTTGAATATCTCTACAAAGCCCTCAAATATTCGGAGCAGGCGAAGGACGAAAAGAACCGCATACTGATCATCTCAAATATTACGGAATCCGTACCGGCGGAAGAGGCGTACGCCCTGATATCCAAAAACTCCGACCTTACGAAGATCTCGGACTCAGAGGACGCATTTGTGCTGAACCATTCGCTGAAATTCCTGTTCAACTACATAACGGTGCTGGCGCGTCTCGGCAAAAAGGATGAGATGCTGTCGCTTGCGGACACCATAAGGTCATACAGAATAGCAAAGCGCTATTCCTCGGCTAAAAACCTGAGAAAACTCTGTCTCGCCAAAATAAACATACGCGCCGGCGGTGACATTAAAAAAGCCCGGTCAGCCATAACGGAAGTGCTGAAGGACCTTGACCAGTACACGCTGTACGAGGCCTCCTCCATATTGTTTGACGACCTTGTGGATATACTCACGCCCGCCTCATTCAGGCCGTTCGCGGAGCATCTGATACGCTATCACTCCCTCAACGGCACAATACAAAACATACCCGACATCATAATATGGCACAGGATCACCTACGATGCCCGTCTCCGGGACCCGGTAAAATTAAGAAGATACATTCACAGATATTACGGCGAAGCCTCTTCCATACCATATATAAGGGACAGTATAATGTTAAGTTATTCCCACGCCCTGCGCGAGGCCGGAGACAAGCAGTACCTGAACTATCTCAGCCATTTTATAATAGATTTTCGGAAAAACAAGGACATGAACCGCGAGGACACGATCGCAAATTCAACGCTTTTCAAATCGGCGGCCGCCCTGTTCCCCTCGCATGAGGACGCGCTGCTCCGTTTTGACGATTCGCCATTTTCTAATCAGGATACGGACTGCATGAAGATTGCCCTGGACATCAGCGCCCATAATTCCCTTGACTCCGACTCATTCTTCAGAAAGACGCTGGCGACGGCCTTGTACTCTTTCGGTTATGAAAGAGCCATCCTTGTGAAAAACACATTCGGCAGTTTCAGGGACGAGTTCACACTGACCGCCGCCCCGTTCCTGTACGGCCCCAATGACGCCCCGTTATACATGGACCACATAAGGGAGATCAAAGACGATGTGCTCGAAGGCGCCGTTTCGGACAACCCGGGGGGCATAACCGGCTATATGATCATGCCGGTGGTCGACAAAAAGGTATGGTCGCGCATAAAAAGGGAAAACACATACAGTTACAGCGCCACGAAGAAGCCGTTGGAGTATCTGCACGGTTTCCTGTATTTCGACAAAAAGCATAATGTCAGCTTCAAACGAAAGGATATCTCCGCGATACAAAGCCTTACGGCCCTGTATTTCGCCGAGTTCTGGAACTCCCGCATGGCCGAGGAGCGCTTTATGAGGGACAAACTCACCGGCCTCTATTTCAGGGACGTGTTCATGAGCAAAGTATCCGAATATCTTTATGACGGTGACGCGCCCAACCGCAAGACAGTGTCGTTCCTGATGGTCGACATCGACGATTTCAAAGTGGTCAACGACACATTCGGGCATCAGAAAGGCGACAACGTCTTGAAGGAAGTGGCTGCCATAATATCAAAAAGCGTGCGCAGCTATGACATTTCCGGACGTTACGGAGGCGAGGAATTCATAATCGCCCTTCCGAACACATCGCATTCCAACGCGCGCAAAGTCGCAACACGGATAAAAAACAGCATAGCGGAATCCCGTATAATGGGCGCCGTGAGGCGCATAAGCGTGAGTATCGGAATATCCCATTATCCGGAAGACTCACTGTGGCTTGAGGAACTGATACAGAAAGCGGATCAATGCATGTATGCGGCCAAGAAGGCCGGCAAGAACTCCGTGGTGTCGACATCAGACTGAGACGGTCATTGTTCCTGATCCCTGTACTGCAGCCGGTACAGGTCGTAATATATACCCTTATTTGACATAAGCTCGCTGTGCGAACCGGATTCGCGCAGGCTGCCCTTGTGCAGGACCATTATCCTGTCCGCGTTTCTGATGGTCGCAAGCCTGTGAGCTATGATGATGGACGTCCTGCCCTCGGTCATCCTCGCCGTCGCCTCCTGCATATACTTCTCGGTCTCCGAGTCTATATTGGCCGTCGCCTCATCCAGTATCAGCACGGTCGGCTGATACGTCAGTGTCCTTGCGAATGACAGCAGCTGTCTTTGCCCCACGGAAAGGGATTTTCCACGTTCCATTATCACGGTATCGTATTTTTCGGGCAGCGCGTCGATGAATTTTTCCGCGTTGACATATCCGACTATGCTGCGCACTTCCTCCTCCGTGATATTATCGTTATAAAGGGTTATGTTTTCCTGTATGTTTCCCGAAAAAAGGAAGACATCCTGCAGGACTATGCCCAGCTTGCGTCTTAACGAGCTTATGTCCCACCTTCGTATATCCACGCCGTCGATCAGTATCTCGCCTTTTTGAATATCATAAAAACGTCCGATAAGGTTGATGATCGTGGTCTTCCCGGAGCCGGTCTGCCCCACCATCGCGATCTTTTCGCCGGGCCTGATCGTGAAACTGACATCCTTCAGCACCCAGTTCTCGGCCTCATAGGCAAACCATACATGGCTGAATTCGATCAATCCGTTCAAAGGCCCCTTGTATCCGTCACTCACGGAATAGACAAGGGACTCCTCTTCGCTCATGATGCCGTTTATCTTTTCGGAAGCCGCCATGGCCGCCTGGAACACATTATAGCTCTGGCTCAATTCGCGCAGCGGCCTGAAAAACATCTCGATTAATATAAGAAATGCGGCAAGCTCGCCCATGGTAAGCGTCATCTTCATGATCTGCATGCCGCCGAACCATATGATCACGGCTTTGGCAAAGATGGAAAGAAAACTGATAAAAGGGAAAAAAAGGCCGTTTATCATGAGCACCTTCACGGTGGTCTTGTAATAATCTCCGTTAAGGCGCTGAAAACGCGCCATCTGTCTTTTCTGGCCGTTGAAAAGCTGTATGATGTCCATACCCACTATGCTTTCCTGCAAAAACGCGTTGATGAGCGCTATAAGCGATCTCATCTTCCTGTATACCACGGTAATCTGGCGTCTGAAAAAATACATGCCCAGCACGAGCAGCGGTATGGTGGCTAAAAGCGTCACCGCGGTCAGCATCCAGCTTTTAAATATCAGAAAGACAAGTATGCCCATAAGCATCAGTGAATCGCCGATCACAAGCACCATGCCCGACTGCAGCAGTTCGGCCAATGCCTCGACGTCCGACGTGACCCTGGTCATTATCCGGCCTATGGGGTTTTTATCAAAAAACTTCTTCGGGAGCCTCATTATATGCGAAAATATATCCAGGCGCAGACTGTACATTATTTTTTGCCCGAGATATGTCATGATCCATACCTGCAGGAACTGTGCGATGAAAAGCACGCCCCGGATGACTAGCAGTGTCAGCGCGACGGCCAGCAGTCCGTTGTAATCGGCCTGCGGTATGTATGTGTCGTATTCCCGCTGTATGATCTCCGGCGTCGCAAGCGGAAGAAGCGCTCCGAGAAACATCAGTATGACGGTGACGGCCATGAGGAATTTGTGTTTTTTTACATATCCGAGAAGCCAGAAGACGAGTTTTACGTCAAACTTCCTCTTCTTCTCGTCAAATACCGCTTTGCCCTGTCCCACGCTCACTCCTTACCAAGTTTCTCTTCAAGTTTCTGCCTGTTGAAAATATCGTAATAGATGCCCTTTACGGCCATGAGTTCCTCATGAGTGCCCTCTTCGGCTATACGCCCCTCTTCCATGACTATTATCCTGTCCGCGTATCTCAACGTCGATATGCGATGCGCGGCTATCAGCACGGTCTTGTCTCTGAACAACGGCAGCATGGCATTGAGTATGCGTTCTTCGGTATCGGTGTCCACGCTGGAAAAACAGTCGTCCATGATAAAGAAAGGAGCGTTCTTCAAAACCGCCCGGGCCAGGGTCAGCCGCTGTTTCTGCCCGCCGGAGAGGTTTACTCCCCTCTCGCCAAGCAACGTATCGAGCCCTTCGGGCATATCGTCTATGGAGTCCTGAATATCAGCAACGCGAAGAGCTTCCATTATACTCTCGTCGGAAGCCTCGGGGTCATGAAACGCCGTGTTCTCCCTTATGGATGTGGAAAAAAGAAAGGGTTCCTGAGGCACATACGCTATCATGTCCCTGAGGTCGAAAAAGCTGTATTTAGAGGCGTCCGTCCCGTTATATTTTATGGTGCCTTTCTCGTATCTCAATAATCCGCCCAGTAGCTTTATGAGCAGGCTCTTGCCGCTGCCTATGCGTCCCACGATGCCCACGGTCTCGCCCTGCCGTATATCCAGATCGATGCCGTCAAGGCTGTTTTTCCTGCCGTCGAAGGAGAATGTGAGGTCTCTGACCTCCACAGCCACCGACTCGGGGCGCTGTTCCACACGGACCGGATCGGGGCATTCCTTCACCACGGGCTCGGTGTCGAGTATCTCTTCTATCCTGTTCAGCGAGGCTTTTCCGCGCTGATGTATGTTTATTGCGAAGCCTATCGCTATCATCGGCCATACCATGATGTTGAGATAGGTCAGAAAGGCTATAAGGTCGCCCTTTGTGGTCAGGCCGGCGATGACATTTTTTCCGCCGATATAGAGTACCAGTACATTGCTTATTCCTATGATAAACATGATGGATGAGTGAAGCAATGCCTGTATACGGCCAAGCCTGACGTTGTTGGCCAGATAATCCCTGTTAACGGCCGCAAACCTTTGTTTCTCGTCTTCTTCCCTGTTAAGCGATTTTAAGACAAAACTCCCGGAGAAGTCCTCCTGCACGAATGTGGAAAGACGGGAAAACCTGTTCTGGACCACCAAAGAGAGGCGGTGTATCTTTTTCTCAAGCATCAGTACGATGAGGCTCATCAGGGGCAGAGGCGATACCGTGATCAGGGTGAACTTAAGGTCATAGCTGGCCATAAAAGCCAATGTCATCAGCCCCATCACCACGGCGTCAAAGATCGAGACTATGCCGAATGAGAACATGCGCTGAACATGGTTTATGTCGTTTATGGAACGAGCCATAAGGTCGCCCGTGTTCCACTTTACATAAAAATGCTGGGAAAACGAAAGGAACTTGCCGTACAGACGCTCGCGTATGTCCCGTTCTATCTTGCGCGACATCCTCAGCAGAAAGATGCGCCAGACAAACCTGAAGACAAACACCAGCAGAGCGAGAAAGGCTATCTTTAAGCCGGATACTGTAAAATAATTTAAATCGCTGGCGCCCTTCAGTCCGTCGTATATGTTGCCGATGATCTTTGGTATAAGCAGTTGTGAAAAATCAACAAGCAGCAGCGCGACAAGTGATGCGAGAAGAAGAAGCTTATATTTTCGTATGTATTTCCACATCAGCTCTCAGATTCACCGCCCCCGTTGACGGTTCCGGAGTTCAACTCGACAAAACGCATCTTGAGATTGGCGATGGATGTCTCCAAAAGCATCTTTTCCTCGTCATTGAGATTGCCCGCTGTCTTTGCCTTCAGCATATCCATGGTGTCTATGGTGAAACGGACCAGCTCGGGGTTCGTCTCCTTTTCACCTGAAACGGGATTTTCTATCAATCCGAGCCCAAGCAAAGCGTTTGTCGAAAGAAATGTGATATAGTCCCTGAAATCCATTATGATCCGCACCTCCGTGAAATTTATTTCGTGTTAAGAAATTATATACAGCTTCGGGGCGCCGCGCAATATTTTTTTCACGGCGCCCCCGAGATTTTATCGATATTTAAGCGACATTGCGGCTTTTATAAACGCCCTGAACAACGGGTGGGCGTCATTGGGCTTGGACTTGAACTCCGGGTGAAACTGCACCCCCACAAACCAGGGGTGATCGGGGATTTCCAACACTTCCACAAGGTCGTTTTCCCTGTTTATACCCGCGAGCACCGCGCCGCCTTCGGCGAATGCTTTCCTGTAATCGTTGTTGAACTCATAGCGGTGGCGATGTCTTTCATGTATTGTCTCGCTGCCGTAAGCCTTGAAGGAGACGCTTTTCTTATCCAGCGTGCACTCATACGAACCCAGTCTCATCGTCCCGCCCATCTCCTTTATGTGCCGCAGTTCGGGTATGTAATCGATAACGGGATCCGGCGTGTTTTCATCGAATTCCGTGGAATTGGCTCCGCTTAGCCCCAGGACATTGCGCGCATATTCTATTGTGGCTATCTGCATGCCCAGGCATATGCCGAAATAGGGTATTTTGTTTTCCCTGGCGTAACGGGCGGCCCTGATCTTGCCTTCCACGCCGCGTTCCCCGAACCCGCCGGGCACAAGTATGCCGTCGACGCCGTCCATGCTTGACTTGTAATTATCATTGTTCAGGTCATGCGCCTCAAGCCATCTCAGTTCGACACGGCATTTGTTCGCTATTGAGGCATGGCTGAATGACTCTATGATGCTTTTATAGGCGTCGCGCAGATCCACATATTTTCCGACCACGCCTATCTCAACGGATTTATCCATCTGGCTTCTGGCTGTCTTCACCATGGGTCCCCATGTCTTATGGAGATCGGAGCTTTTTTTCTTCAGGCTCAATTTATCCAATATGAGTTCGCCTATGCCCTGTTCATTGTACACCAGCGGGCATTCGTATATATTGGCCACGTCTCTGGCCTCTATGACGGCCTCCTTCTCGACATTGCAGAATAGAGATATCTTTGATTTTAATTCGTCCGAAAGCGGCACTTCCGTCCTGCACATGAGTATGTCCGGCTGTATGCCTATGGACCTGAGTTCGCTCACGCTGTGCTGCGTCGGTTTTGTCTTGAGTTCTCCGGCGGCCTTCACATAGGGTATGTATGTGAGGTGAAGATAGAGGACGTTTTCCTTGCCCTTCTCGAGTTTCATCTGCCTGATGGCCTCCAGAAAGGGCAGTGATTCGATATCGCCGACTGTCCCGCCGACTTCGGCGATGGTGATATCCGCATCCTCGTCGCCGATCTCATCTATGCGCCTTTTGATCTCATTTGTTATATGCGGTATGACCTGAACCGTCTTGCCGAGATAATCACCGCGCCGTTCCTTCTTGATCACAGTCTCGTATATGCATCCCGTGGTGAAATTATTAAGCTGTGAAAGAGGCGTATTTGTAAATCTGTAATAATGGCCCAGATCAAGATCCGTCTCGGCGCCGTCATCGGTGACATATACCTCCCCGTGCTGAAAAGGGCTCATGGTCCCGGGATCCACATTTATGTACGGGTCCATCTTTTTCATAAAAATACTATAGCCGTGCGATTCCAGTATCCTGCCTATCGACGCGGCGGCGATCCCTTTTCCCAAAGAGGAAAGCACTCCCCCGGTAACAAAGATATACTTCATTCATCCGCTCCTTTCAAAAAATCCTCTACCGACACTATGTCCTCCTCGGTATCGACGCCCTGGAGGAAAGTGTCCCATATGACAGTCTTTATCTTATAGCCGTTTTCAAGCACCCTGAGCTGTTCCAGCATCTCGCTTTTCTCCAGCGGCGTCTGAGGCCAGTCTTTAAAATCAAGAAGAAATTCCCTCCTGAAAGCATATACCCCCACATGCTTCAGGTAAACGCATTTTTCGCCGCGCGCGTACGGCACCGGCGATCTGGAAAAATATATCGCATCACCGTTCATCGCCGTGACCACTTTCACTTTGTTCGGGTCAAGCACTTCTTCAGCGTCAGCGGGAGTAACCGGGGTGGCCACCATGGCGGCGGGGTCGTCCCGAAAGAGGTCGACGAGAAGATCGATGTCCTCGCCGCGTATCAGCGGCTCGTCGCCCTGTACATTCACAATAATATCATAATCTCCGCCAAACAGTTCGACAGCTTCGCAGACCCTGTCCGTCCCGGTCTTATGGGATGCGGATGTCATTACCGCCTTGCCGCCGAATGACCGGACTTCCCTGACGATCTCCTCGCTGTCCGTCGCCACCACGACATCATCGACATGCCCCGAACGCACGCCTTCATACACGCGTCTGATCATCGTCTTTCCCAGTATCATACGCAAAGGTTTCCCGGGCAGTCTTGTCGACCCCATGCGGGAAGGTATCACAACAAGGACTTTCATTCTTCTCTCCCCTTTTTGAGTATGCGCTGGATTATGGCGGTGGTAGACCTGCCTTCTACAAACGGCAGGCTCATGACCCTGCCCCCCAGGGCAAGCACTATGTCCGCCCCGACGATCTCTTCCACGGCCCAGTCTCCGCCCTTTACCAGGACATCCGGCTTTATTTCCGCGATCAGCTCATAGGGTGTGTCCTCGTCAAAGATGACAACATAATCCACGGACTTGAGCGATAAAAGCATCTCCGCCCGCTCGTTTTCAGGATTGACCGGCCTGTCCGGACCCTTCAGCCGTCTGACTGAATTGTCGCTGTTAAGCCCAACGATAAGGCAATCGCCGCGGCTTTTAGCATCCGCCAGATAACGCAGATGCCCTATATGCAGTATGTCGAAACATCCGTTGGTAAAGACGGCGGTCTTGCCGGAATCTCTTAATGCGCGGATCTTTTCAGCCGCGGATCTTATTGACAACAAGTCTTTCATCTTTCAGCCTTTCAAACAGCGCCGTCTTGTCTATCGGGACGACGCCGGGGGTTTCCACCACTATGCCTGCGGCCACATTGCTGACGAAGGCGGCTTCGCTGTAAGAATACCCCGCGGCAAGCATCGCGGTCAGTGTCGCTATCACGGTATCGCCGGCGCCTGTGACATCGAACTCCTCTTTTGCGACGGTCGGGACATGGCTGACCGCGCCGGATTCCTCAAACAGGGTCATGCCGTCCTTGCCGAGTGTGATGATCAGCGCTTTCAATGCGAGGTCTTTCATGATGCCGTCGCCGACCCGTATCAGGGACGCCCGGTCCGTGATCTCCGTCCCGTACATGCCGCCCGCCTCGTGATGGTTGGGAGTCATGACCGAGACACCTTTGTATATGGGGTAATGCGCTTCCTTGGGGTCCACGGCCACGGGCACTCCGGCGGCTGAAAACAGGCCGATCACCTCGGAAATAAGTTCCCCGGTTATAAGTCCCTTGCCGTAATCCTCTATAATGACGCCGTCTATATTGCCGGCGATCTCCCTTATCTTGTCCTTTATACGGCCCAGCAGTTTCGGGCCCATAGGTTTCCTTGATTCCCTGTCGATGCGCACCACGTGCTGATTATGGGCTATCACACGGGTCTTTACCGTGGTGGGACGTTCCTCATCCATTATCATGCCGCTTATGTCAATACCCCTGGCCAGAAGGAGTTCCCGCAGCTCTTCGCCGTGCACGTCATCCCCCGTGACGCCGATCAGCACAGCCGACGCCCCCAGTCCGGCGACATTGTTTGCCACATTCGACGCTCCGCCGGGAACAGACGTGTCCCGTCTGACATCCACCACCGGCACGGGGGCTTCCGGAGAGATGCGCTCCACCTCGCCCCATATATGCCTGTCCAGCATCACATCGCCGATTATCAGTATCTTTTTTCCGGCCAAACGGTCTTTGTCAAATAAGATCATTTTTCCTCCATGTGACAAGTTTACATATTAAAATAATAATTTCAACGTTAAAGGGGCCATTCCCTCGCAAGTTTTTCGCCGTATCCGCGACGCTCGAGCAGCCGGACTATCTTGGGTGCCCGGGAAGGCGCGGCCTTTATACCCAGTCTTCCGAAAACCATGCGAAGCACAGACTCGGATAACGCGATATTGTCGGTCTCCGATTCGATCTCATATTCATACTCACCCTCTCCGTATGATATTACGTCAAGTTCAACGGGCACGCCATAGGGCTTCATAAGCCCCTTTTCACGCGTCACAGGCATGGTTGCCACAAGGCAGAGCTTTTCCCACCATCCCGGCGGAGCCGCCAGCTCATCCTTTACGCGTCCTATATAGGGTATGTCCAATCCCAGCATGCCGCTGCGCCCTTCGACAACGCTTTCCGCGTCCGCCGCCGGGACCTGCATCTCATACTCCTCGTTTATCTGCACCCCGGCGCGTCTCTGCGCGTACAATCTTCCCTTTAACCTGCATTTATACGTAAACACCCAGACGCCCGATACTTCGCGCAGGCGGAAGGACAATCCGGACATAAGCAGGTCCAGGTCCGGGGTGTCAAAATAATAGTTTTTCATCACATATGACCCGCTCAGAAAACCGTTTTCATGAAAGTAGTCCCTCAATCTGTAAAAATCATCCTTTGACATCATGTATTTAATCTCTTTTTCGATCACACTTTCCTCCAAAGCATACCCTGTTCGTGAAGCGCTATTTGCGCTCGGCCCTGCGCCCGGTAAGGCGCTCCACCACGGCATAATCCTGATCGACGATGACAGTTGAAAAGTTGTCATACAGCACAAATCCCGGGGGCGTTCCCTTGGGCTTTTTCACATATTTCGCTTTTGTGATGTCGACGGGCACCTTGCTGCCTCCCCTGGCTTTGCTCATATAGACCGCAAGCTGCGCGGCGGCTTCCACCGTGTCATCGTCCGGCTCGCTGTCATTCGGGCATCTTATCACCACATGCGTGCCTGTCATGTTCCTGACATGAAGCCAGCTGTCGTTGCGGGATGCGATTTTCAGCGAGACATACTCATTTTCCCTGGCGCTTCTGCCGTAATATATAATACAGTCGCCGGACTTGAAAGAGGGCGTCTTGACCGCGTCGCCCTTTTTGCGGACCGTTTCCTTTTTTGTATAGGAAGGCATGCCAAGCTCCCGCCCAAGAGCCCTGATATCGTCCAGCGTCTCGGTGCGGCCGGTAAAAAACTCAGTCTGTTCCAGGTATTCCAACGCGCTTTCGATCTCCGCGCGCCTTCTTTCCACGGCTTCCAGAGCCCGTTTGCCTCTGGTGTATTTTTTGTAATATCTTGCCGCGTTATCCGAGGGCGAGAGCGACGGGTCCAGCGCTATTTTGACTTTCTCATCCGTTACAGGGTCGGTCAGCATGACCTCATCGTCATATTTGCCCACAAGACGGCCGTATGTGAGGAGCAGGTCGCCCTTTTGCTTGTAAACGGCGTATTCAGAGTGTTTTTTGAAATCGCCCCGTATGTTTTCCAACGTCCTGAGTGTTCTTTTCTTTTTCTGAGTTATGTATTCCAGCACCCGCGCCCTGGCCGCCTCAACGGCCCTGTTGCCCATCCATGTCCCGTAATATCCGTTGACCGCGTTTACGACCCCTTCAAAACGGCCCGCCTCTTCCCAGCCGGGATAGCATATGGGCGCTATTATTGTCTTTCCGCGGCGTGAACAGACATAAAACACTTCGGCATCAACCATTTCGTCAAGCAGACGCTGAGCCTCGTCCCTGCCGTTTTTTTCGCGGACGGACATAAGATATTCTTCAAGATGGCTGTCAGTATTGACAAATCTGATGTCTCCGGATCCGGGCACGGGTGTGTCAAAGACAGATGGAAACGGAGTCGGAGGCGCAACATACAGGTCTCCGGCCTCCAGGGCCCTTGCGCCGGCAGCCGGCTTTAACACCTGCTGTATAATGCCGTCCTTGATCACGAAGGCATTGACGGCACCGTCTATCATCTCAAAGACCAGTACGAAGGATTCCAGTCCAAGAGGATTTAGTTTTTCCAGGACAAGCTCGACCACCCGGTCTCCGCCCGGCGTATTCACGGATACTATCCTGCTCCTGGAAAGCGACTTTTTCATGAATCTCATAAACGGGGTCAGCCGCACGCCCTCAAGCGGGGCGTTGTCGGAGGAAAATTCTATCCATGTCACATCGCCGCCGAGATGAAAGGTGAGGCTGGCCCTGCCGGCGGCGAGGCGCACGGAGCGTCCCAAAAAGGATATGTCGCTGATCATCTTTCCGTTGATGGCGCCGTCCACCGTTTTGATCAGCCTGTTGAGCATAAAACCGTCCATTATTCCTTCCTTTTCAAAATATCCGCCACGAAACGGTCCGTGTCGACGATAAACCTCTCATGCGTGCCCGATGCCAGACAAAGGCCGTTTTTAAAGGCCGAAAAATCGAACACAAGGTGGCGGCCGTTAAACGCGGAAAGAGTGGTGCTGACGGTGACCGTATCGCCTTTGAGCGCCGCGGCCAGATGTTTTATGTTCATCCCGGTGCCCACGGTGCCTTCATTTTCATCAAGGAACCGCGCCACAGACTCGGCGGCGGTCCTTTCCACCAGCAGCACCAGCGAGGGGGTGGACAACACCTCTACCTTTTTCAAATGGCCAGTGACAAGCTCGTCTGTGACCGTATAACTGCGTTCATGGCTGAGCGGGAAAATCTCTCTCATATGCGCCCCCTTAATAGAAGAGATCTCTCAATATGCGGGCGATGCTTTCAGAAACGGCCCTGGGAAAATTCAGCATAAATGCATTCTTCAAAGCTTCCCTGAAATCCATCATCTTCAGTTCCAGATCGTCCCGGGAAAACCCCGCCTCCGCGGAGAGCGACGAGATATATTCATCATAAGAGCTTTTGCTGATGGTGGATAATATTTTCAACGCGTCCCGCTCGTCCATTTTCAATATCTCTCTGAAAAAATCATCCCCGTATTCCATGACAAGCGAGAACACCGCCCCTATGATACGCTTGTCCTCCATAAGCTCACGTTCCGAAGTCATCAGCGTCAGCCTTTCCATGGAATCGTAAAACAGGACGTATTTTGCAAGCAAATCACGGTTATATATTCTACGCTGCGATAAAGAGGAAGATTCACGCATATATTCGCCATATCCCTCATAAAAATGTTGAGATATGCAGAATGCTATTCTTTTCAGGACATACTCGCTTGTGTTTTCCGAAAGCACGTGGTCAAGAAGCATCTCCATGTCTTTCAGGCCGGGAAAATCGAACAGGTTCGCCGCAAGGAAGACTTTTTTCTTTTTGTCCGGCTCTTCAAGGAAAGCCTCAAAGAGTATCTGATAATCCATCTTGTTGTTTTCAGTGTACACGGAGACGGACTGTACCTCGTCCAGCAACTCGGTGAACTCGGCCTCCCCGCGCAGATAATGGATGTATTTATCCTCCACGCGGGCAAGAGTGTCATTATAGACCATGACAAGTCTTCCGCCGGATATCACATAGTCCAGATTATATATAAACTCGGCCAGCCTGTATTCCCTGCCGTTTGAAAAAAATTCGTCGTCGTCTGAAATATTCCGGTCGGTCATGAGATAGTTCCGGCCGTCCTTCACCCCGGAAAACACCTTCAGCCCTTCAAGATGGCCGGGAGCGCCGCCGAATCGTCCGTCAAGAGGCCCTGTGGACCCGCTGACCTCATAGCCCCACACTTTTTCGGGTATGCCCGTCTTGCGGTACACATCGGAGGAATAGAACAGCTCAAGGGGATCGGGCGCGCCAGTCTCCCCTTTAAAATATGATTCCAGGCGGTATACCAGCCTTTCCCGGAGGGACTCCTCAAGGGTCACACGAAACCGCGCCTGTATCTCCATGCCCCTGGAATCCATGCTGAACGAGTTTATGACCATGCGGCCGCTTTCGGCAAGAGAAAGCAGAAGTGGCATATCCTCGTGAAAAGTCCTTTCCCCGTAAGCGAGCACGAATTTCTTTTGTGTGACAAGCCCGCCCTCTTCATTGTAGGCATATATTATAAAATGGACGGCTTCATGGCCGTAATATGCGATCTCGACCTTGGATAAGGTGTCTTCATCGGGTTCGCCGCTTCCCGCTTCCCGGAAAAAAAACTCGGGCTCTCCCGCCGTATTGACAGTGCCGAAAAAATATTGCCTCCGGTTCTCCCTGAAAAAGATCTCTATTTCATCGCGGTCAGGACAGACATCCTCGCCGAAAAAACGTTCCACATCAAATCTTTTTGTCTTGTAATACTCCTGAGCCTTTAAAAAGTCCACTCTATTTCCCTTCGTCCGCGTCAAGGTACCAGTCAAATTGTCTCAACATACCCCGTAGTATGCGTATGTCCCTTTCAGATGGAGCGGCGCGGTCAAGGAGGTCCTTGACCGAATACATCACGTGGTTCTGGCTTGACGAGTGGAAAAACCCTATTTTGCGCAGGGATGATTCCAGATGCCTTATATAATCGCCCTTTGAACGCACGTCGGCTGTTTTATAAGATGGCAGCGGCGGCACGTCATCCGGGTTGTGGCATTGAAAGATCTCATAACACATCAGCAGCACCGCCTGCGCCAGATTCAGTGAAGTAAGTCCGCTGGAAGCCGGGATCGTGACTATTTCGTCGGCAAGGGCCACCTCATCGTTAAAAAGGCCCTTGTCTTCCCTGCCGAACATTATTCCGGTCTTTCCCGATGCGGCCCTTTTAAGTATGCCGGGCGCTATCCCCCTGGCCGTGGACCTGTAAGGGAATCCCTTTCTTTTTCTGGTGGTCGTGGCGGCAAGATAGGAGTAGTCGCCGACTGCCTCGTCGAGGCTGTCATACACTTTCGCGCGCTGCAGTATGTCATAAGCGCTCACCGACATCTTCACCGCTTCAAGAGAGAGATGGTCTTCACGCGGCGATACAAGTGAAAGATTGTGTATGCCCATGTTTTTCATGGCTCTCGCGGCAGACCCCATATTGCCCGCGTACAGGGGTTCTACAAGTATAATGTGTATGTTGTCAAGAAGGTTCATTTTTTTCTTCCGCGCTCCTAACGTAATCAGTGGTATAATAGCCGGATCCCTTAAAGATCACTCCGCCTCCGAATATTATACGCCTGACTTTCCCGGAACAAACGGGGCACACTGTGATCGGTTCATCCGATATTTTCTGTCTTATCTCCGTATCTTTTCCGCAGTCATCACAGTGATATACATATGTCGGCATAGTCATTCCTCCGGTTCAATCGCCTTTCAGCCGTATTTTCATCCTCTTGTTCTGAATGGCGATCGCGGCCTGCGATGCCAGCATGGACAAGAGTTCTTCGTCTTTTTCATTAAATTTAAATTTTTCGTCGCTGTCAACGGTAAGCACGCCGATGACGGTCTCATCTATTATCAGCGGCGCGGCCATTTCGGAGCAGACCTCCTCATTGGATTTCACATATCTCGGGTCCATTCCCACATCGTCGACACGCTGTATTTTTCCGGTCTTGGCGGCCCATCCGCTGATGCCCTCGCCATATTTAAGATGGGTGCTCCTGATCACATCCTCATCTATGCCCGCGGCCGCCTCAATATCAAAGGCCCCCGTATCCTCGTTGTATATCAGCAGCGCGCCGGAACGGCCCTCTATAAGAGTCAGCCCCTCGCTGAGTATAAGCTTAAGCAGTTCCCCTATATCGGTCTTGCCGTTCATCTCGCCGGCGATCTTATAGATGGAACTCAGTTTCGCCTCCTTGTGGCGCATCGAATCCATGATACGGGCGTTCTGTATTACAATGGCCAGCGTTGAGACAAAGTTCTCAAGGTATCTGATGTCGTTCACGCCGAAAGGGGTCTTGTCCCTTTTGGTGTCGAGCACAAGTATGCCCAGCACGGTGTTTCTGAATGTAAGAGGCGCCATAAGGAGGTACTCGGCCCCCTGTTTCCTGAACAGGTCGGGCACTCTCGCTTCACCCGTGACCGGCGTTATTATATAGTCCTTTTTTTCGGCGACCTCACGTATAAAATAGTTCTTTATGGATATTTCCGCGCCCGGCGCCAATGAGTCGCTGATCATGCCGCTGCATGAAAAAAGGTTGAGGCGCGTCTGAGCGTCGTTAAACAGAAGCACATAGCTTCGTTCGACGTGTATCATGCTCAGAAGGGAACTGTTTATATAGTTCACCGTATCGTAAAAGCTTGAAAAGGAGCTGGTAAGCGCATTTGATATACTGTTCAGAAAATATATCATGTGCTTATCCTGCGCGGCATCGATCATGCAGCTTTTTCTTTCAAATATTTTCCTCAGCAACCTCATGTGACCTCCTATTCCGCCCTGAACACATCAAGGACATAGTGGGCATTAAAGGCAAATCCCTTTCCGGAAGAAAACAATACGCAGATACGGTCCGAAAAATATTCCACGTGGTCATGTACCGAATAACCGTTGTCCGAGACGTATTTAAATAAAAAATAGAGAAAAAAACGCAACTCCGGAAAAGCGAGCCTGTTCACCCATTCATCCGACCGTTCGCGTTTAAAAAACTCATCCACCGAAAACGCATCCGTCTTAAAGGGTTTTCGCCCTCTGGTCTCGCTTTTCGGCCTCAGTCCGGCGACCATCGCATCCACTTCGCTGAAATTGCCTTCACCCTCATGAAAGGAATAAAGTACCGCGCCCTTTTTCATCACCGATGAAAGGCTGTGCGAAATATCCCTGTTCGACTCAAAATCATTGTCAAATGCAAGTATTATGTCAAACGGCTTCAGCAACGGAAGATTTTCCCCCGTGCTGAATATGATCGTGTTTTTCACATCGAATGTGGATCTGTAGTCCCGCTGAAACCGCTCCATCTCCCTATAGGACGAATGGAGATATATGTATGAGTTTGCGGGAAACCTGAGCATTATATCCGCTGCGTAGTCACATGGCGCTTTATATATGAGTATTCTCTTATCTTTGCCTTCATAAGTCAGTAATTCCCTTATGTTTCTGTGATAGAATACCTTAAAAAGATCTTTCTTGCCCACCGAGGGGGGGTAGCTCTTGACATTATTTCCCAGTCCGAACTCATTTATTACGGACAATATCTCATTCTGCACCGAAGCGCTGCTCATCTCAGTCATCCTCTTCCCTCTCGATCCTGACGGTGTGAATAATCGCATCTGTAAGCGGAAACGCCTCAAAAGGGCCGTTTCTTCCCACCCTCACATTCTCGATCTGTTTCAATGCCTCCCAGCCTGAGACGACTCTTCCAAAGACGGTATATGAATCCGGTTTGCTGCCCTCGCCCTTGTAATTCAGTTCCGTATTGGTCTTCATGTTTATAAAAAACTGTGAAGTCGCCGAATCCGGATCGCGGCCCACCCTTGCCATGGCCAGTGTCCCTTTTATGTTATACAGGCCGTTATCCGCCTCGCTTGCCACAGGCGTATAAGTCTTTACCGGAAGCAGCAGGCCTCCGGACATATAATATCCGCCGCTCTGTATGACGAACCCTCTTAATATACGGTGTATGAGGATACCGTCGTATAATCCCTCTTCGGCATATCTTACAAAGTTTGCCACGGTTGCCGGGGCGGCCTCATCGTACAGTATTATGCGAATATCGCCAAAATTCGTTTTTATGACCGCCTTCGTCCTGCCCCAGGCGACAAATGACATAAAGACCATGATCAAAAAAAGCGTCATCCCCCGTTTCACGGCCTCGCCTCTCTTTTGACGATGCTGCGCCCGTGTACATACGGCAGTCTGAATATCTTTTGTTTGTCCATATAATCGGGGAGCAGCAGATTTCTGCCGGCCAGATCGGACATCCTTATGGAGACGCTTGCCGAGTCAAGCGAAGTGGCTGATTTTATCGCGGCATCTCCGGCCGTTATATAGGGTTCTTCGGCGGCCCTTTTGAGTATGAAAAGTGATTTTGTGTCTACGCCGAGAGAGGGCCCTATGACATCCAGCACCCTGTCCACACCGGCTTTTTCATCCGAGCTGCTGAATACCCTGGTAAGTATATACATAAGCGTGCGCGGGTTGCCCTTGGATAAAGCGACGGAAAGGCGCGCGGCGGGATCATCCAGGTATTTACCGGGATCCCCCCCAAGCCTGTTCTCAAGCAGGTTCACAAACTCTTCGGGCGAATAGGGCTTAAGCTCCACGATATCGTTGATAACGGACAATATCTGAGTCTTTGACTCGTCTTCTTCAAGGTCCGCGTAACTGACCGCGGCCGCTTCGGGAAGCGTCACCAGCCAGGATACTTTTTCCGTCAAAAAGAGATCGCTGACCTCCATAAAAAAGTCGACCATCCTGCGCACAGTGCCGTTTTTATCTTTGCCCGAAAGCCCTTTGTCCAGATCGTCGACTATCACAAGCGTGGGCCTGTCCATGTCTTTCAGTATGTTTTTGGATGCGTTTCTCATCTCATGCGTGGAGAGTATATGGCGGTCCTTGCCGAAGCCTTTTTTAAGGACTGCCGCAAGCAGGTCAAGGGCCTTGCCTTCCTCGGCATGGCTTCTTGTGTTTCCGTTGACCAGAAAGCGGAACATGGTCTCCACTTCCTGGGTATATAAAAGCCTTTCGCGCAATCCGGGCGCCCCGCCGTCTCCGCTCGTAAGCTCATAAAGCATCCTTTTAAAAAAATACGCATGGTCCGCGGCGGGTATCTTCAATGCTATCACGTTCATATCCTGCGCAAGGTCGCGGCTGACCCGGTTTACGAAGCTGCTTTTGCCCATGCCGGGAGAGGAGGCTATTCCGCAGTTCAGCCCCTTAAGAAGCAGGCGTTCGGTTATTTCAAGTTCACGCGTCCTGCCGACGAACAGTTCTTTTTCATCCGGGCCAAGCGGCGTGGTATATGTCTTCATATTATATCTCCGATTCCTCAATGGCCTTGAGAAGTCTCTCGACAAGCTCACTCTCAGGGTACTTGCCTATGATCCGGCCCGCTGCGAACACAAGCCCCTCGCCGCGCCCGCCGGCTATGCCGAAATCCGCGTCCGACGCTTCGCCGGGCCCGTTGACCGCGCACCCCATCACTGCAATGCGAATATTCTTTTTTATGCCGGATGCGCGCCTTTTGACTTCAGCTCCAAGCGCCATGACATCTATTTCGGTACGGCCGCATGTAGGGCAGGAGATGACCGTGACCCCTCCGGGTCCCACGCCCAGCGTGTTCAATATCTCCCTGGCCACCTCGACCTCTTTCACGGGATCCGCCGTAAGCGACACCCTGACGGTGTCCGCGAGCCCCTCATCCAGAAGCCGCGTCAAACCGATAGCGGAACGCACCGTTCCGGTCACCAGGTCGCCGGCTTCCGTGATACCCGCATGCAGCGGATAATCCCTGACGGAAGAAAACAGCCTGTAGCTGTCAAGTGTAAGCCCTATGTCCGAGGACTTCATCGACACCTTTATATTGTCAAAACCCATCTCCTCAAGTATCTCTATGTGAGTCATCGCGGCGGCGACCATGTCTTCCGCCCCCAGGCCGCCGGGGCGTTCCTTCCTTATGGACCCCGCATTGACGCCGACCCTTATGGGTATTGATGCGTCGGCGCATCGTTCCACCACACGCTCTATGTCTTCCCTCTTTTTGATATTTCCGGGGTTCAGGCGCAATCCGTGCACGCCCGCGTCCACCGCGGCCAGGGCAAGCCTGTGGTCAAAATGTATGTCGGCTATCAGCGGCATGCCCGCATCGCGCAGCAATGCGGGTATAGCCTCGGCCGATCTCATGTCCGGCACCGCTATACGCACGATATCGCATCCCGCTTCCCTGAGCCTTGCTATCTGGCGGGAGGAGGCCTCTATGTCCCAGGTCCTGGTATTAAGCATGGACTGTATGGATATGGGGTTATTCCCCCCCACAGGGACATCCCCGATGTGAACCACTTTACGGTCACGCACTAAAACACTCCTTTTATCAACCTTATGATGTCATTATAGGTCGTAAGTATGAGAAGAAGTATCACAAAATACCAGCCGATGTTCATGATGACAGTCATCGTCTTTTTGCTTAACGGGCGTCTCATCGCCTTTTCAAGCCCGAGAAAGACGATCTGGCCTCCGTCCGCAATGGGTATGGGAAGCAGGTTCACTATGCCCAGGTTGATCGATATGAAAGCGACGAATTGAAGCAATGCCGCCACGCCGAGTTCCGCGTATCTGGAGGTCATCTGCACTATGCCTATCGCGCCGCCCATCGACCGCACCGGTATTACCCTTGAAAAGAGCAGTTTAAGCACAAGAAGCATCTGGCCCACCATCTCAAACAGTTTTTTGAATGCCTTTGGCAGGGCTTTTAAAGGATTATACCTTACCAGTACGGTGTTTTCCGGAGGCGTCATATCTATGCCCATCACGAACCTTGAGTTTTCCTCGTCCCAGGCGGCCTCAAGAGCTATCTGCAAAGCCTCTTCGCCTCTGACCACGCCGAGCGTCACATCGCCCTCGCCCGGAGAAAGTCTTCCCATGTGATATACCAGTTCCTCGGCGCAGCTTATTTTATTTCCGTTTACAGATACGATCCTGTCGCCGGCCATGAGTCCGCTCTTTTGAGCCGGGGAATCAGGAGCGACGGAACTGACCAGCGCCTTGTTTCCGGGCGCTATGCCAAGGTTGACCATGCCCGTAAACGGGTCGCGTTCCAGCCGGAACTCGCTCTCCGAGACCGTCCCTTCCGGGCCGGCCCATTCTATGACGGCTTTATTCTCCGAAAGTATTATCTTATTTAAAAACTGCGTCCAACCTTCCACCTTTTTGCCGTTCAGGGAGATGATGCGGGCACCGGCCGTGATGCCGGCGTCTTCGGCGGGACTGGCTTCCTGTACCCAGCCCACGAGCACATCCCCGTTGTCTGACGATTCACGCACTCCGATCATAAGCACCACCCATATGACCAGAAACGCAAGTATGAAGTTCATCAGAGGGCCTGCAAAGACGACCTGAAAACGTTCCCACACGGTCTTCGAGGCGAATTCCTCAGGCTCGCCCTTGCGGTCGGCGATCTCTTCTCCCGCCATGGCGACGTATCCGCCGAACGGGATGGCGGAGAACCTGTAATCAGTCCCCCCCTTGACAAAGCCCCACAGTCTGGGGCCGAATCCGATGGAGAAGGTATGCACCTTTATCCCCACCTTCTTTGCAAAAATAAAATGCCCCAGTTCATGAAAAAACACCACTATGCCCAATATAAACAACGCTACCAGAATATTCAAAATCATAGGCCGATCAACTCTCCCTTTATTTCATGGTATACCATTTCATCCATCTTTACAATATCATCATAACAGCCGGCGTTTTCCGTCATTGCGGAATATTTATCAAGATACTTCTCCAGATATGCGTATATATCGGTAAATCCGATCCTCTTCTCAAGAAAAGCGTATACACATTCCTCATTTACCCTGTTAAAGGCTATCCTTGAGGCGTCTCCGCCCTGCAGCGCAAGACGGGCAAGCCGTATGCCGGGAAAAGAGGCGTGGTCTATTTCCCCGAAATCAAGCCGCGATACAGCGGCAAGGTCCAGCCGCTCCAATGACGCGTACTCCCGTCGGGGATAGGTAAGCGCATATAGTATGGGAAGCCTCATATCCGGGACGCTGAGCTGCGCTGTCACCGACCCGTCGACAAACTCCACCATCGAATGTATTATGCTCTGCCTGTGCATCAGTGTCCTGATACTGTCGCCGGGTATGCCGAACAAAAAAGAGGCTTCCATCAGCTCCAGCCCCTTGTTGACAAGCGAAGCCGAGTCCACTGTGATCTTCGCGCCCATGTCCCAGTTGGGGTTTACAAGCGCCTGATCGGGGGTGACTGACGCGAGATCCGAGGGCGCCATGTCCCTGAAGGCTCCACCGGAAGCTGTAAGTATAAGGCTTCTGACCTCTTCGCGGCTGCTGCTGCCGAGACATTGATGTATGGCGCAGTGTTCGCTGTCCACGGGAATGATCTCGGTGGACCCGGCCCGGGCAAGGTCCATGAAACAATTCCCGCCCATCACCACCGTCTCCTTGTTGGCCAGCGCTATCCTGGAGGCGTTGCCCAATGCGGCGAACGAAAAACGGGCGCCGGCGCTGCCGGAGACTGCCGACACCACGGTATCACAGTCAACGGCCGCAGCCTCATATATGGCTTCTCCGGAAAACACCTCTTTTATGAAGGGAAACTTTCGCGTAATGAGCTCAGCATGCTCCGGAAGGATACAGCCCACATACTCCGGGGCAAGGACCTCTATCTGCTTCAACGCAGTATTTACGTTCCTACCGAACACCAGTGTCTTGCATCTGAAAGATCCGTCATGTCCGGCTATGACATCACAGGCAGAGCGCCCCACTGAACCGGTGGATCCAATCAACGAAACTGACTTCATACGACCCTTTTTGAAGGTTCCGGAGGCAGTATTTATTCCTCCACTTTTAGTTCTTTGCTGACACAGGGAATGACTTTGCCGTTTATCACTTCCCGTATCGCCACGGTGGTGATCTTGTCTCCACGCGGATCCAATGTGGGCGCGTGGCCGTCATCGCTCAGTTGCCTGGCGCGTCTGAAAGCGAGGACGGTGCTTCTGTATACCGAACCCGTAGCTTTTACGAAATCTTCTATGGTGATTTTATTCATCTAACCCCCCAGTGGTTTTTCTGAAAGTCCGGACAATACCTTCGATCCGATCGACAGCTTCGTCCAGGACATCGTTGATGACAAAATAATCGTAATTTTCCTTGGCAATACTAATCTCTTTTACAGCGTTTTTCAATCTTTTTTCCACTGTTTTTTCGTCATCTGTGCCGCGTAAACGAAGCCGCTTCTCCAGCACGTCCTGTCCGGGAGGCATAATGAATATAAGCAGTGTCCTGCCGGGGTATTTACGTTTGAGGTTTATGCCGCCCTGCACGTCAATATCGAACAGTATATCCTTGCCTTGCGACCACAGACGTTCGATCTCCGACACCGGCGTGCCGTACAGATTGCCGTGCACCGAAGCCCACTCGGCGAAAGCGCCCGCGTCGGCCATCGACCTGAACCGTTCCTCGGACTCAAAATAATAATGCACGCCGTCCGTCTCACCGGGCCGCGGCCCCCGCGTAGTGCAGGAAACTGAAACTTGAAAATTATCGTTTTTGCTCAAGATCCGCTTGACAATAGTGGTCTTTCCGCCCCCGGAGGGAGCGGATATGACCACTAACAACCCTTCAGAACTCCTCTGATGTCTTTCCTTCATATCTCTGGATCAACGTCTCTGACTGAATCGCAGACAGGACCACGTGATTGCTGTCGGTAACCACGACGGCACGTGTTTTTTTGCCCTGTGTTGCGTCGATCAACAGACCATTCTCCTTAGCCCCTTCCTTAAGTCGCTTCATAGGTGCGGAAGACGGAGCAAGTATTGCGATGACTCTCTCCTTGGGAACTGCGTTCTTAAAACCGATGTTTAACAAATCTCCCATAAAAGACCTCCTTTCTACCACACATTCTGGATCTGTTCCCGTATCTTCTCCAGCTCTTCTTTCACCGTGATCACATGCCGGGCGATCTCAGAATCCTTGCATTTAGAACCAACAGTATTTATCTCTCTGTTCATCTCCTGAAGCAGAAAGCTCAAGCGCTTTCCCTTTTCCGTCCTTTCATCGTCCAGGATATCGTCAAATGCCTCGCAATGACTGTCCAGTCTTACCATCTCTTCGGTAAAATCCTGGTTTTCGGCAAAATATGATATTTCCTTATAAAGCCTTGCCTCATCTACAAAATCTTCCATCTTAAGTTTTTCTATTCTTTTTATCAGCAGATCACGATACGCATCCACACTTTTGGAGGGCAGCTTTCCGGCCGCCGCTATCTCCCGCCGTATAAGGGCCATGCGGTTCTGTATGTCACGTTTCAGCCGCTCCCCCTCCTTATCCGCGGAGGCGAGAAATTGTTCCATAAGCCGTTCGAGCTGTTCCAAAAACATATCCCAGCTCTCGTCGTCCATCTCCTTGTCCAGGCTCTCCACCGCATAGGGCAGTTTCATCAGGTCGCCTATGGCGATATTCAAGGGCAGTTCAAGCGACTCTATCTGCGAAAAATATGACCTTATCAGATCCCCGTTTATGGAGAGGTTCTCCTTCAGGTATTTTTGAGAAAACGCAAGCCTCGCCGTAAGGGTGACCTTTCCGCGCGATATTCTGCTTTTCAGGAACTTTTCAATATCCCATTTTCTGTTCAACAGATGTTCCGGCACCCTTAAGGAAGTCTCCAAATACCGATTGTTTACCGAAGAAAGCATTAACTCGCACTCAAGGTAATCGGTTTTATAGAATAATCGTGAAAAGGCCGTCATACTTCGTAGCATAGATATATATTATACTATATAACCCGCTAATTGTCAATCTCAGTAAATCAAAAGAAAAAAGAGGCTAAAACTGCAGTTCTATGCCCACAGGGCAATGGTCGGACCCGACGACGCCGGCAAGGATAAAGGCGTCCCTCAGATTCCCCGAAAGTGCGGGATCCGCAAAAAAATAATCTATGCGCCACCCCACATTGCGCGCCCTGGCCCCGGTCTTGTAATCCCACCAGGTATATTTGTCCGGAGAGGGGTCAAAACGGCGAAACGTGTCAATATAACCGGCGTCCAGAAGCCTGTCTATCCACGCGCGCTCTTCGGGCAAAAACCCGGAGACATTCGCGTTGGCCTCCGGCCTGGCAAGGTCTATGGGCTTATGCGCCGTATTGACGTCTCCGCATATCACGACGCGCTCCCCCTTTTCCCTGCGCTCTTCAGCCGCCTCGAAGAGGGCGTCGTAAAACCTCATCTTGAAATCAAGTCTCTCCGGTGAGGCCTTGCCGTTTGGAAAATAGACATTGAAGAGGGTGAACTCCCCGTATTCGGCGATCTGCACCCGGCCTTCCGCGTCAAACTCCCCGTTCCCCATGCCGGAAATGACACGCAGCGGCATTGAAGCCGTCCAGAGCCCGGTGCCGCTGTAACCCTTCCTCAATGCGGGGAAAAAAAAGGAACTGTAACCCTCTATATCCCTGAGCTCCAGCGGGATCTGCTCCTCCATGGCCTTGATCTCCTGCACGCACAGAACGTCCGGGGCATAATCAAGAAACCAGTCCAAAAAACCCTTGCGCCCGGCCGCCCTTATTCCGTTAACGTTCCAAGACAGTATTTTCACGTCTCTCCTAAAATGTTATGACTTCAAAACCGGAAAACAGATACCTTGACACGGCCGGATGGCCGCTCATGGAACCCGCGATCTCGAGGCCCAGTTGTCCGGCAGCCTCGTATGAGCCGGTCTTTTTGCTGCATGCCATGCATACACAATCGATAAGACCCTCGGCGGCGGCCTCTCTGAAGAGCTCCGTAAAAGGCGCATCCCCTTTGCTGAACCCCTTCAGCAGCGCTGTCGCGGCCCCCTCGATGACGATCTTGACCTCTATGCCCGAAGTATGCATGTCAAGGGCATTCAGCAACACATGGGAAAAGCATGCGATATCCCCGTTGAATGCGAACAAGGCTATTTTCTTCCGCTGCATAATGACCTCCGATGAGATTGTATTGTTATTTAATATAATCCACCGGACGGGCGGCCGCAAGAAATTTCACTCTTTTATTAAAAAAATGTGAATATCGCAGACATTGGTGTTCGTCGGCCCCGTTTTCAGCAGACCGCCCAACGCGTCGAAAAAGTGGTAGGAATCGTTGTCGGCAAGATAAGCCGATACGCTCATACCACCCGCAGCCGCGCGGTCCAGCATATCCGCGTAAGCGAATGCTCCCGCGGCGTCCGTGGGGCCGTCGTTTCCGTCGGTGGACGCCGAAAGGAAAAAGACGCCATCCGCTTCGGCCGGTGATTTCGACATCTGTTCCAGCACCGACAACGCCATTTCCTGATTCCTTCCCCCTTTTCCCCCGCCGCGAAGGGTGACAGTGGTCTCCCCTCCCGCGATAAGGCATACCGGCTTTTTAGCGAGAAGGCCCCTCCGTCTCACATCCTTGGCAATGCCGTAAAGCACTTTTCCCGTCTCTCTCGCCTCGCCGATGATCTGGGAAGAGAGTATGACCGGATGGTAACCCGCCTTTTCGGCCGAAGCCGCGCAGGTTATAAGGCTTTGATAGTTTGTCCCTATCAGTATGTTGCTGACGGCTTTAAAGACGTCGCTTCCCGGGGAAGGAGTGTCCTGCACAAGCCCTTCCAGCCCGGCCTTGAGAAGTTTAGCCACGGCCGCAGGCAGACGCGACTCAAGCCCGTATTTTTCCACCACCGCCTGCGCATCCTCAAAAGAAGTCGGGTCGCCCGTCGTCGGCCCTGAGGCGATCGCGTCAAGATCGTCACCCACCACGTCGGAAAGTATCAGATTGAGAGAGGACGCGGGATATATCAGTTCGGCCAGGCGGCCGCCCTTCATTGCAGAGCAATGTTTGCGTATGCAGTTCACTTCGTTTATGGTCGCCCCGCTTTCCAGCAGCAGCGCTGTGGTCTCCTGCTTGTCCTGCAGAGACAATGCAATGCCCGCCGCCTTGACGGGAGCAGGCATCAAAGCGGAGCCGCCGCCGGATATCAATGTTATGACAAGCGTGTCAGCATCCGCCCCGGAAGCCATGTCGGCAATGAGCCTTGCAGCCCTGACGCCGTTTTCATCCGGTATCGGATGGCCCGACTGTATGGTACTTATCACTTCAAGTGGAGCCGTATGGCCGTATTTCACGGAGATGACGCCTTCGGTGATCCTGTCCTTCAGTATCGCCTCTATGGCCGCTGCCATGTTGGCCGTCGCCTTTCCCGCCCCGATCACAAATATGCTTTTATAGTCGTCCAGGTCGAATGTAAGGTCGTATCCGGGGTCCCGGACCTGAAGTATGTTTCCGGAGCGTTTGACATTATCCAGTATCATCTGAAAGGGATCGGCCCTTTTTACTCCGGAGAGAAAAATATCCCTGAGGTCGCCGACAGGATCACGCATCTCCGTCCTCCTTTTCAAGATACTCCTCGGCCCGCCTGATATTCTTTTTTATGACGGGGTTGTCCGTAAACACGCCGGCGGCTTGAAAATATTTCAGGGCTTCCTTATGCCGGCCCATCACGTTCATCAGTATCGTGCCTATATTGTTCAGGGCTATAAAATTGGTATCGTCCTTTTCAGCCGCGTCCTTAAAGAGCGACAAAGCCTGTTCGTATTTTTTTTCATACATCAGCGCGGAGCCCTGTTCCGCCATTCTGTAGGATGATCCCACTGTCTGATATTTATCGGGATCGCCGCAAACGGCTATGCGTCTTTCCATCAGCGTCTTTTCGCCTTCCGGCCCATCGGACAAGGCCCTGCCGTACCATTCCATGGCTTTTTCCCTTTTGCCCCAGAGATAGTAGAGGTCGCCCATGGTCCTCAGCAGTCCCGGATGCCCTTCAGAGACGGCGCCCGTGAGATATTTTTCGGCCTCATCATATCTGCGCAGCGCGATGCATGTCAGTCCCATATTATAGACCATGCCGGTGTCGCCGGGATTGAGGTCGCAGAACTTTCTGAAACTCTCATACGACCTTTTGAAATCGCCCGTCACAAAAAAGTTCAGAGCCCGTCTTTTCAGCAAAGCGGACCTTATCATGTTTAACGGCATAAGACCTCCGGGGTGCCGCAACCGCGGCACCCTGAAAAACATATCAGACAAACAACCCGATCACAGCCACTGCTATGATTGAGACGATGCCCTGCAGCAGCGTCGCCGTCGTATACGCGCGGTAAGCGACCGGCACCTCCATGTCTGAAAACTGTGACACCACCCAGAAATAGGAATCGTTCGCATGAGACACGGTCATGGAACCCGCGCCTATCGCGAGCACGGTGAGAGCCGGGTTCAGTCCGAGAGTGGCCATCAGCGGAGCCATGATGGACGATGTCGTGATTATAGCCACTGTGGAAGAGCCCTGGGCTGTTTTCAAAGCCGCAGCTATGATAAACGGGAGGAAAATGCCGAGATTCCAGCCGGACATGTTTTCGCCCAGAAAACCGGACATGGGCGATGCCTTCAGTATGGCGCCGAACGCGCCGCCCGCGCCTGTGATGGCAAGTATAAGCGCGGCATGTTTTACGCCGTCATTCATCCACCCGTGGACCGCTTCTCCCAGCGATTCCTTTTTCACCAGGAAGAGGGCGAGGAACACGCCTATCAGCAGAGCCGTCACGGGATCGCCTATGAACTGCAGTATATTGGACAGGCCGCCCTCTGGAATAATGTTCAGTTTCGGGTTTGAGAGCGATTTAAGGAGTATAAGGACGATCGGGATCATGAGGGGCATGAATGATATGAGGGGTGAGGGAAGTTTTCCGTATTTCTCCATCAGCGTATCATAGCTTTCTTCAAGCACCGGTTTTATCATGTATTTTTTTGCAAAGAGCACAGCCCAGAGATAGCCCGCGATCATCGCGGGTATTGAGACCAATATGCCCAGTCCGATGACGCGCCCCAGCTCCGCGCCCAGTATGCCGGCGGCGGCTATGGGGCCGGGCGTCGGCGGGACAAGGCAATGGGTCGCATACAATCCCGTCGCAAGAGCCACGGCCATCACGGCCATCGATTTATCTGTCTTCTGCGCCAGAGCCTTGTTCAGAGGGGTGAGTATCACATAGCCTGAATCGCAGAAAACCGGTATGGAGACCACATATCCGGCAATACTCATGGCAAGCGGAGACCTTTTTTTGCCTACGACCTTGAGTATGGCGTTGGTCATCGAGATGGCCCCGCCCGTCTTTTCGAGTATCGTGCCGATGATAGTGCCCGCCACTATCACTATACCTATGTAGCCCAGCGTGCCGCCAAAACCGCTGCGTATTTTTTCAATAATAGAGTTGAGGGGCATGCCCACAAAAAGGCCATACAGAAAAGCCACGAGAAGCAAGACCACAAACGCATTCATCTTGAACTTGGACGTGAAAAAGATGATGATAAAGACAGCTGCTATCAAATATAATACCGCAAGACCGCCTGAGACCATAAGACACCTCCTTGTATATCTCAAATATATTGCGCTTTATATTATACGTAAAGCCCGGCTTCGAAGAATTTCTATTGCTCCCCGCCCGGCGCATGATATATTCTATCCGAAAGAGGTAATATGGAAAGAGAATACAAAGACCTTACCGGCGGCAACATACTCAAACAACTGATAAGCCTGTCCCTGCCGATAATGGCCACATCGTTCATGCAGATGGCATACAACCTTACGGACCTGATATGGATAGGGCGGCTTGGAAGCGGAGCGGTGGCTTCTATCGGCACTGCCGGATTTTTCGTATGGTTCGGCAATGCTTTGCTCTTTTCCACAAAAATAGGCGCTGAAGTGAAGGTGTCACAGGCGCTGGGTTCCGGCGACACAGCCTCCGCTTCAGGTTTCGGCGGCGCCTCACTGCGGTCGGCGTTTTTCATATCCCTGGCCTTCGGGGCATTGCTGTTCGTTTCGGCGGGATCGCTTATGGGTTTTTTTGACCTGGGCACCCTTAACGGCTTTGACGTAAGCGGACAAGGCACCGCTTATCTCAGGATCATGGGGCTGGGCTCCGTTTTCATCTTTTCAAACCCGACTTTTACCGGCATATACAACGGAGCGGGGGACAGCAGGACCCCGTTTAAAATAAATGCGATCGGCCTGGCGACAAATCTTGTCCTTGACCCCCTGCTCATATTCGGCCT
Source organism: uncultured bacterium (assembly GCA_964548195.1). Classification (GTDB taxonomy): domain Bacteria; phylum Macinerneyibacteriota; class Macinerneyibacteria; order Macinerneyibacteriales; family DSCS01; genus CAZJQC01. The sequence goes on from CAZJQC010000008.1 coordinate 49,661, forward strand.
GGGGCCGCTTAAGGGGACGGGCGTTTACGGCGCCGCCGTGGCAACGGTATTCTCACATGCGCTGGTCACATCGCTGTTCATATTTAAATCCGGGAAAAACGATCTTTTTGCGTTACGTCATATGCTTAAAAATGCAGACAGAAACAAATCGGTACAGATAATGCGCATAGGACTACCCGTATCCGCTCAAAACATGCTTTTTTCCGTTTTTGCAATGATATTGGCAAAAATACTTGCGGTATGGGGCCCGATCCCCATAGCCGTTCAGAGGGTGGGCTCACAAATAGAAGCCATATCCTGGATGACGGCGGGCGGATTTTCCACGGCGCTGGGCAGCTTTGTGGGTCAGAATTTCGGCGCGGGCCACACGGACCGCATCTCCAGGGGTTACGCCACATCGATCGCGATCATGGCTGTGGTCGGGAGCGCGGCCTCTTTATTGCTTATATTCGCGGGGGAGCCTATTTTCAGGATATTCATAAACGAACCGGCCGTGGTAGCCGAAGGGGTCACCTATCTCAGGATACTGGGATATTCACAGCTGTTTATGGCCCTGGAAATAACCACGGCGGGAGCGTTTAACGGCATGGGCCGCACGCTTATACCCGCCACGGTAAGCATCATATTCACCGGACTCAGGATCCCGGCGGCCCTTCTTCTCGGGGCCACCTCCATGGGAGTAAACGCGGTATGGTGGAGCGTGAGCGGAAGCAGCATCATCAAGGGCACCCTGCTGGTGACTCTTTTCATCATATTCATGAAAGCAGCGGCGGTCCGCCGCCCCCTGGAGAGCGGCGGATCCGTCTGATCATAAAAGGTTTTTATTGTCTTTGAATATTGTCTGTTCCCTTGAAGGGCCGACGGATATGACAGAGACCGGCACGCCGGTATAATCTTCGATGAACTCGATGTATTCACGGGCCTTTTGCGGCAGTTCCGCATACGTCCTGATATGCGAGGTTTTTTCCTTCCACCCCTCAAACGACGTGTATTCCGGCGCAAGTTCTTTGTCTTTTATGATAAAGGGTGAAAACTCCTCGATCACTCTTTCACCGGCGACATATGATACCGCCGCCTCGATGTTCTCAAGTCCGTCAAGCACATCCAGTCGCGTGAGCGCCAGAGATGTAATGCCGTTTATTCTCACAGCATATTTCAGCATGAGCAGGTCAAGCCAGCCGCATCTTCTGGGACGGCCGGTCGTCGCACCGTATTCTCCGGCTATGTCTCTTATAAGGCGGCCTGTGGCGTTATCCTGTTCCGTGGGAAAGCTGCCTTCGCCCACTCTGGTCGTATACGCTTTTACTATGCCGAGCACATTGTCAAGCTTTGAGAATGCGACTCCCGTACCCGTCATCACGCCCCCGACAGTGGTATTGGAGGATGTCACGAAGGGATAGGTGCCGAAATCTATGTCCAGGCAGGTGGCCTGGGCCCCTTCAAACAGGACTTTTTTGCCGTTGCTCAGAAAATCGTCTATCAGATATGATATGTCGTAGACGAAATCATCCAGTTTTTTTCCATAATCCCTGTACGTATTATATACCTCATCAAGATCAAGCGGCTGGCCGCCGTATATTTTTGTGATTATATCGTTTTTCAACTCGACGGCATACGCGAGCTTTTCCCTGAGCGCCTTTTCGTCTATAAGGTCCATTACCCTTATGCCTATGCGCGCCATCTTGTCCTCGTAACACGGGCCGATGCCTTTTTTTGTCGTGCCGACTTTTACGGAAGACTTTCTGTCCTCCTGCAGGCCGTCAAGTATTTTATGATACGGCATGACCACATGGGCAAAGGGTGATATCTTGAGGTTTTCCGGCGAGATGGAATAATCCCGGTCCTCAAGGAGGTTTATCTCGTCTATGAGTATGCCCGGGTCCAGCGCCACTCCGTTGGCAATGGCCACGATACAGTTCTTCTGAAGTATTCCGGACGGCAGCAGGTGAAAGACATGCTTTTCTCCGTCAACATAGATGGTATGTCCCGCGTTGGCGCCACCCTGAAATCTCACAACAAGATCAGCGCGGGAGGCGAGCTGATCCACGATCTTGCCTTTGCCTTCATCTCCCCACTGTGTGCCCACAACTACTAAAGATGGCATTATCAGACCTCCTGTCCGTATCCAAGGAATGCGCTGAGAAGATCGGTAAACTCCTCAACGCCTTTTTTTTCAAGAGCGGAGAAAAACATGTAGCTCTCCGCGCCGAATAAAGTGTCAAATTCCTTTTTTCTGGCGGCTTTGCCGCTTTGATTTAATTTATCGACTTTATTAGCTATTATGAAATAGGGTATGCCGCTCTTTTCGCAATATCCTATCATCGTCCTGTCAAGGTCGGTAAGCCCTACCTTCGCGTCAACAAGTATCAGCAGGTTTTTAAGCCACGAGGTGCCTTTGAGATAAGTCTCAATGATCTTTTTCCATTCGTTTCTGTCCTGTTTTGAGGCCTTGGCGTAACCGTAGCCGGGCAAATCGACAAGTATAAACGAGGCGTCCACGGCAAAATAGTTCACGAGCCTGGTCTTCCCGGGTTTTGAGCTGATCCTTGCCACCGACTTTCTGCCGGTAACCGCATTGATAAAAGAGGATTTGCCGACATTGGACCGTCCCACCACCGCGATCTCGGGAAGGTTCCACATGGGGGGCTTGCCGTTGCCCGCGTAAGAGCTTAAAAATCGGACTTCATTGAACTTCAAACCATCTCCGTCAGGCGGTTTCCTCATCGTTTTTGCCGAAGACAAAAACGGGAGACCCTTTGCCGATGATACATTCTTCGTCTATAAGACATTTTGATATATTTTCCCGTTCGGGTATTTCATACATCAGATCCAGCATCACCGATTCCATGACAGATCTCAATCCCCTGGCTCCAAGCCCCTTGCTGATGGCCGTCTTGGCGACGGCATCCAAAGCGCCGGAAGTAAACTCAAGTTCCACGCCCTCCATATCAAAAAATTTCGCATACTGTCTTACTATGGAGTTTTTCGGTTCCGAAAGTATCCTGACCAAAGCCTTTTCATCCAGTTCATCAAGCACCGTGACTACCGGCATCCTGCCGACGATCTCCGGGATCAGGCCGTACTTCACCAGGTCTTCAGACTCCACGCTGCCGAGTACCTCCGCGTCATGTTTAAGCTCGGTATGCCCTTCCTTGAAAAATCCCACCGTCTTTTTCCCGAGACGCTGGGAGATGATGCGTTCAAGTCCGTCAAAGGCTCCGCCGCATATGAACAATATGTTCGTCGTATCCATCGATATGAACTGCTGATACGGATGTTTTCGCCCTCCCTGGGGAGGTATGTTGGAGACAGTGCCTTCGATTATCTTCAAGAGAGCCTGCTGCACGCCTTCACCGGAGACATCCCTTGTAATGGACGGGTTTTCCGATTTCCGGCTGATCTTATCGATCTCATCGATGTATATGATGCCTTTCTGAGCCCTGTCTATATCGAAATCGGCTTCCCGCAGAAGCCTCAGGAGTATGTTTTCGACATCTTCTCCGACATAACCGGCCTCTGTGAGCGTAGTGGCATCGGCTATGGCAAACGGGACATCCAATATTCTGGCCAGAGTCCTCGCCAGAAGGGTCTTTCCCGAACCGGTGGGGCCGAGCAGAAGTATATTGCTTTTATCCAGCTCTATGTCATCGCCGCCCACATTATGGAATATTCTCTTATAATGGTTATATACCGACACCGAGAGCACTTTTTTCGCATCATCCTGTCCCACGACATATTCGTCAAGCAGCTGTTTTATGTGACGGGGTTTCATCAGTTCAAAGGCTTTGGCCTCCGCCTGACGTATGATATTGTCGCCTGTAGTCTCTACCTCGCTCAGCTCAAGCATGAGGGAATCAAATTCCTCCACACAGTTGTCGCATATGAATACGTCTGAATCTGTCTTGGAACGAAACATGCGTTCCACCTGTTCTATGTCAAGTCCGCAAAATGAACACTTGGGCTCCATATTCCCGCAACACCTTACCTCATGGTTATTATATCGTCGATAATACCGTATTTTTTCGCGTCTTCGGCCGAGAGAAAATGATCTCTGTCCGTATCGCGCTTGATCCTGCTCATAGACTGTCCGGTGTGATGCACCAGTATGCCGTTCAACACCTCTTTCATATGCAGTATTTCCTTTGCATGTATCTCTATGTCCGCGGCCTGTCCCTCGACCCCGCCGAGAGGCTGATGTATCATCACTCTTGAATGGGGCAAGGCAAAGCGTTTTGACGAAGTGCCTGCGGCAAGGAGCACCGCCGCCATGCTGGCGGCCTGTCCCATGCATATGGTTGAAATAGGCGGTTTTACAAACTGCATGGTGTCGTATATGGCAAGCCCGGAAGTGACAATGCCGCCGGGCGAGTTAATATATATGTATATTTCCTTTTCGGAATCCTCAGCCTCAAGGAACAGCAGCTGCGCTATGATGGCATTCGCCACGTAATCGTCAATAGGCGCCCCCAGAAAAATGATCCGGTCTTTCAGCAGCCTGGAATATATATCGTACGCGCGCTCGCCCTTGCTGGTCTCTTCTATCACTATGGGTGTAAGGTTCATCGTTTCACCTCCCGCGAAAAACAACGGAATACCGCCGTCATACATCGGCCTTTTCGTCATCCTTTGCCTTATCGGCCTTTTCGTCATCTTTTACCTTATCGGCTTTTGACGCATCTTTTTCATTGTCTGCTTTTTCTATGACTTTGTCAAGAACCTCTTTTTCCCAGATATCATAGGCCATTTTATCCAGCATGCCGTTATCCCGGAGCATCTTGGAGGTCTCGTCCATGTTCCTTCCCGTATATACGGAGAACCTTGCGATCTCTTCCTGAAGCTTGCCGGAGATATCTATGTCATGTCCGTCCGAGACCGTTTGAAGGATAAAGTATCCGCGCACCGATTCCTCGGCCTTTTTCTTCAATTCCTTTTCATCGGTCTTTCCGTCATCGTTCTTTTTAAGGTTTTCAATCTCATCATCGACCATCTTGCCGGGCAGCTCAAAACCCTTGTTCTTCTTCACAAGCTGCTCGAACACCTTTACCCGGAGTTCGTTTTTGGCGGTCTCCGTCCTGGAGTCATTGAGGTTCTGCTCCACTTTTTCCTTCAGCTCCGCGGCTGTTTCCAGACCTGCCAGCTCTTTTGCCAGCGTGTCCGTAAGCCTCGGGTATTTCTTTTCAACGATACTGTTGACTTTGACGTCGAATACCGCTTTTGCTCCGGCGAGGTTTTCCGCATGATAGTCTTCCGGGAAGACCGTATCGACGGTCTTTGTCTCACCGGCCTTCATGCCGAGAAGCGCTTCGTCCAGGTCTGATATGAAGTTGCCAACGCCGGTCTGCAGCAGATAATTCTCGGCTGTTCCGCCCTCTATGGGCGAACCGTCTTCAAGGCGTCCTGAAAAATCGAGGTATATATAATCCTCTTTTTCAACCGTCTTTTCGGCGTCGCTCAGGGGTTCATACGTGACCTTGCTTTCAAGTATGCGCTTTATTTCCTCATCGATTTCCTTTTTTGTCACTTTCTTTACCTTCAAGTCGGTCTTTATGCCCTGATAATCCAATTCGCCCATCTCAGGATGCACATAGACCTCAAACTGCATGGAAAGGCCTTTATCCGTGTTCATCTCTTTGACCACCGGATCGGTGACCGCGGTGATACCCTCTTTTTTATAGACTTCCTCGATCATCTTGGGCATAAGGTCGTTTGCGACCTCGTCCTTGATACCCTCACCGTAAGTCTTCTCTATCATGCTCAGAGGGGCCTTGCCTTTTCTGAAACCCTTTATCTGTATATTGTTCACATAATAGCTGAGTTTGTTCTCATATTTTTTCTTAAATTCCTTCTCGGAAAGCACTGCCTCAAACGAGTAGCCAAGTCTTCCCAAACTCTCTTTTTTTATGCTCAGATCCATAATAAATCCCCCTTTTTCATCATTTTCAACATTATTTTCAGGTTCAAAAATACGAGAGGGGGGACTCGAACCCCCACGCCAAAGGTACTAGATCCTAAGTCTAGCGCGTCTGCCAATTCCGCCACTCTCGCGTCCTGGGGTATGATACTTATCTTTGATTTACGTGTCAAGGTAAAAGGGAAAAGCGTCCGGCCGGCGGTTCAGCGTCTGTTTTTCATGAGCTTTACAAGGAAAAAAGGCACCCCGACCATGGACGTGACGATGCCCACGGGCATCTCCGCCGGATACAGCATGGTCCTTGCCGCCGTGTCCGCAAAAGCCAGAAAGACACCTCCGGCCAGAGCCGAATACAGGGTCAGCCTGGCATGGTTGCCCCCGAACATGATCTTCACCATGTGCGGGACGATCAGACCCACAAAACCTACAGGCCCGGAATAGGAGACCGCGCCCGCTATAAGCAGGGACGCTACCACAAAGAGAAACATCCTGGCGCCCGGGCCGTGTATGCCCTTGGCGGCTGAAAAATCGTCTCCCATCCTCAATATGTCCATATGTCTTGAAAAAAGCACTGAAAAAGCCACGATCAGTATAAATACCGGCAGCAGCGACAACAGCTCCGAAAATCCGTACGTCTCTATGTTTCCCATCATCCATCTCACGGCATACCCCAGGTCATTGGGGTTAAACAGGTATTGGAGAAAGAGTATCATCGCACTGAACAAAAAGTTTATGGACACTCCCGCGAGCAGCAGCGTATTAAGGTCCCGGCCGCCCCCCGCCCGGGATACCGCGGCGACAAGAAGCACCGACAGCACCGCGCCTGAAAAAGAAAATAGCAGCTTAAGATGGGGAAACTGCCAGATCAGGCCCAGCTGCACCGCGAGAAGCGTGCCGAACGACGCTCCCGAGGCTATGCCCAGCGTGAAAGGCGATGCAAGGTCGTTTTTGAACACGGACTGAAAGATAAGGCCGCCCACGGAAAGTATCGCACCCGTCACAAAAGCGAAAAGCGTCCTCGGAAGGCGAAGGTTCATGAATATGTCATGTTCCGCAGTGCCGCTGTCAAGTATCGCGCTCAATGAAAGCCGCTCTCCGCCTATAAGAGATAGTATCAGCATAAAAAGAGCCGCGGAGCACATAAACATAAGAAAAGACCTTGTTTTTTTCATTTATGCCTCCTCCTGCCGGGATGTATTATATAACTGCCCTCATACTCTATTATTTTCACATCAGAGCCGAAAAGCCTTCCCGCCATGCCCTCTCTGACAAAGGCCTCCGGTTTGCCGTCAAAGGCCACTCGCCCCTCCTTGAGTCCTATTATCCTCGAAGAGAAGTTTAGCGCATAATCCACAAAATGTGTCACCAGTACAAGAGCCTTGCCGGTATTGTCCCTTATACCGCCGAGTATTTCGAACGTCTCGCTGCGATGGTTTGGGTCAAGGAACGCGGTGGGTTCGTCAAGGAGTATCACCTCTGTCTCCTGAGCGAGGGAAGAAGCGATCATCACCCGCTGTATCTCGCCGCCGCTCAACGTCCCGAGTTTTCTTTCGGCCAGAGAGGCGCAATCAAGCTGGACAAGCGCCGCCATCACTATATCACGGTCGTTCTGATCATAAGGTTCCAAAAAGTCTTTGTAGGGGAAGCGCGAAAAAAGCAGGAGGTCCATGACTTTTATCTCAGGCATGCCGGAGCGCATCTGCGGCAGATACCCGGCGATCTTTGCAATGCTGCGCCGGGACATGGCGGAGATATTTTTCCCGTCAAGCTTCAGTAGAGTGCTGCTTGAAGGCACTATGCTCATGACAGCCTTCAGCAATGTGGTCTTGCCGGACCCGTTGGGGCCGACTATCGAGACAAACTCGCCGCGCGAGACGTGTATATTGATATCTTGCAGTATGTTGTTGCCGTTCAGGACTACGGAGAGCCCTTTGACTTCAATCAGCATCGATGATCTCTTTCAGCGTTTCCGCCAGGCCTGCTGCTGCGGTGGACGGTTCCACCCTTGTCCCCGGCGGCACTGTCTTAACTTTCCCGTCCCTTACCGCCCTCAAAGAGGAAGCCCTCTTCCAATCCGAAAGAAGACGGTCCGCGCCGTAGGACCTCACCAGATCCGGCAATATTTCTATGATCAGGTCGGGATCCAGCGAAAAGAGGCTCTCATAACCCATGCGCGGGTATGCCAGAGGGCCGTCATAGGCGTTTTCGCACCCCAGCAGCCGCAATATTTCCCAGAGGAAATCACCCCTGCCCAGTATATACATATTCTTAAGGGATCCGGGTTCCCTTCCGACCACTACAATCACCCTTTTTTTTGTCGCGGCTTCATCCGCCCTGAGGTTCTCCAGCCTTTCTTTCATGGAATCTATCACTTTTTCAGCGTCATCTTTTTTGTTGAAATAATCACCCATGTCGCGCAATGACAGATAGACATCCTCCAGCGTATAATGGGGAAAGACTTTATAGGGTATGCCGGCCATGGAGAGGAACTTTATCGCATCCGAATCCTCGCGGTACAAAAAGACCATGGCGGGATCAAGGCTGACAATGCGTTCCCTGGAGGGCGAAAGCGCGGAACCGACGGTCACTGCGGCGCTGCCTTCCGGCATGACGCAATAATCGGTGACCCCGACAAGGGTGTCTGCCTCTCCAAGAGCGATGACCATATCCGTAAGCCCCGGAGCCAGCGTCACCACACCCGACCCGCCGGGGGCGACGCCGAAGCAGGATAATGCGAGCAAAAGCGATATGACCAGCTTAGCCATTCAAAGCCCCGTATATCCCGCCGGACAGTCTGCGTATGTTTTCATACACCTCTCCCGCGTCCATGGTCAGGTATTCGCCGTTCCTGTATACAAGGCGTCCCGACACATACACTTTCCGCACATCTGCCCCGTTCGCCGAATATACAAGGTGTGAGACAGGATCGTACATGGGTGTCATGTTCGGGGAAGTGGTGTCCACGACTATAAAATCAGCATATTTTCCGATCTCAAGGCTGCCGGTAATATCATCCATCGACAATGCCCTGGCGCCGTTTATGGTGGCCATCTCCAGCACATCGTATGCGCCGCAGGCCTCGGGATCAAGGGAGGCTCCCTTGTGTATGAGCGCGGCCATGCGCATCTCCCTGAACATGTCGAGATTGTTGTTGCTTGCCGCGCCGTCGGTGCCCAGGGAAACATTGACTCCGTTTTTCAGCATATCAGCCACCGGCGCTGTTCCGCTTGCAAGCTTCAGGTTGCTTGACGGGTTATGGGCAACGTTTACGCCGCATTCCGCCAAAATATTGATATCCTCCGCATCGGTCCAGACACAATGGGCCGCAAGCGTGGAAGCATCAAGTATGTCGAGCCTCTGTAAAAATTTTACGGGTGATTCGCCGGACAACGATGCCGCTATGGAATCGCGTTCTCCCTTTGTCTCCGCGACATGTATGTGATGGACGGTCTTCAACTTGTCCGCCAGTTTTTTCGTCTTCAGAAGCAGGTCGGGAGAACATGTGTACGGCGAATGGGCGCATACTGAAATACGCACATTATCGTTTCCCTTCCATTTGGCTGCAAGATCCGACAACCGTCTCATCTCCTCTTCCGGGGTGGCGGCATCGGGTGTGGGGAAATCTATAACGCCCTCTCCCAGAAGGGCCCGCATGCCCGCGCCGTTTACGGCTTCGGCCGCAGCGTCTTCGAAAAAGTACATGTCCGAAAAACAGGTGGTACCGGAGGCTATCATCTCCATCATGGCCAGCCGGACCCCCCATTTTACAAAATCCGCGTTCACCATCTTCTTTTCCATGGGCCAAATATATTTTTCAAGCCAGGCTTTAAGAGGCAGATCGTCGGCCAGTCCCCTGAACAGTACCATCGGCGCATGCGTATGGGTATTGATCATGCCGGGCATTATGATATCGCCGCACATATCCTGACAGCTTTCGTCGGGATACATCTCCTTCATGTCGGCCGCGCCACCGAGATCGGCTATCTTACCGTTTTTGACAAGCATCGCCCCGTCCGAGAATATGTTCTTTTCCTGGTCCATTGTGATCAGAATAGCGTTTGTATAAAGCATAATGCCCCTTCCAAGGGCCGTACGGCCCGGTCCGCGGTCAAAGAACCTGACCGAATTTCTTAACCAGTTCCAGGAGATAGGGAAGCAGCTGTTTTTTCCTGGACAGTATATTGCTGAGAAAAAACACATCCTTTTCATGCAGGGGATATTCTATCGATGAGAGAAACTCCCCGTTTCCGCGCACAAGCAGATAGCTGTCAAGTTTTGTGATGTCAGTGACCATCAGGGATGAAAAATACGCGTTTTTCCCGCTCCTGAAGGCATCCAGCCCCTTAAGCAGCTCCTCTTTGCGGTCCAGCATATCAGAGGTGGACAATACTTCTATCTGACTTACTGTAAAAAGATGCCTCCCCGACCTGTATTCCTTTACATCCATTTCAACTATCTCGGCGGGAGTCTTGCCCGCGAGATCGGAAGAGACCGACATGATCTCATGTCCGAAAGCCTCAATATCAAGCTCCGCCACGGTGGAAAGATAATGGCACATATCCCTGTCCTCCTCCGTTGTCGTGGCGGATCTCAGCATCAGCGTGTCCGAGACGATCCCGGCCATAAGCAGGGCCGCGGTGGTCTTTGTCAGAAGCGCTTTTTTTTCGCGGAACATCCCCGCTATGATAGTCGAAGTCGATCCCACCGGCCGGTTTATAAACGTCACCGGACTGTCTGTGTGCAGGTTGCCCAGGCGGTGATGGTCTATGATCTCGGTCACATTAAAATGCTCGATGCCGTCGACTGCCTGTGACGATTCATTATGGTCGACCATTATGATATCATGCGACGGCGATCTCATAAGGTCGCCCTGTGAGATCACACCCACAAGCTTTTTCCCGCCGTCCACTACGGGAAGGCATCTGGATATGCTCTTATTGAGCCGGTCTCTTATCATATACACATAATCTTCGGGAGAGACGGGGGCTATTGAATAATCGCCGGTTTTGCTCACAGGGGTTGAATACACGGCAAGCCAGGATGTCATCGAAGTCCCGAATGGGGAAACAAGTATGGAAACGCCGTTTTTCTCCGCTTTTTCCCTTAGCGCATTGTCAACGTCTTTGCCGCCGGTTACGATAAGGACGCGGACGCCATGTTCCACGGCCCTGTTCTGTATATCCTTTCTGTCGCCGACTATGACGACGGAACAATCCGACGGTACGGATTCAAGATATTCGCTGAAAGTATGCTCTTCCATCGCGGCCACAAGCATGCGCGAATCAAAGAGGTCATCCCCTTCTCTGACGCATACGGGCCGGGCGTTCATGACCGACATAAGATGGCTTATGGTCGTGGGAATGCTCCGGTTTTGGCCGGGCGATATTCTTTTTATCATCTTTTGTGCGAAGACATTGTAATGGAGCACTGCCGTATAGTGTTTCCCGGAATCCGTTATGGGGAGCATCTTAAATCCGCGCTCGTCCAGGGTCATCAGCGCCTTCCACAGCGACTCGTCCTCATTAAGCGAACAGGGGTCTTCCGTCATATAATGCTTTACTTTTGGCGTGAGGTCGTTCAGCAGCAGAGGGTGGTCGATCCCGAAACGGTCGAGTATATATGCGGTCTGGGGGTTTAATTTGCCGGCTCTGGCCGGTATAAAAAGGCCGTCCCCCAGCCGCGTCCTCAATTCAGCGTAAGCCAGGGCTGAGACCACCGAATCGGTGTCCGGATTTTTATGCCCTATTACATAGGCCGCTCTTTCCGACAAAGCCTCATCCCTTCATTATGATCCTGAAAAATTTTTTCTTTCCCACCTTCAGCACAAATTCCCCGTTGGCGTCAAAATCATCGGCGGTCATCATGCGGTTGAAATCATCCGTCCTGACTCCGTTCACTGCGACGCCGCCCTGCTTGATAAGGCGCTTCGCCTCGCCTTTGGAGGCACAGATACCACAGAATGCCATGAGGGCGCTTAATTCGCCGTTTTCGGCCAAAGAGGACGGTGTGACTTCGCATGCCGGTATGGCGTCAGTCTGCCCGCCGCCGGAGAACATCGAACGCGCAGCCTCCAGCGCCTTGGCGGCTTCATCTGCGCCGTGTGTGATCTTTGTGGCTTCAAAGGCAAGTATTTCCTTGGCCTCGTTCAGTTTGGAGTCTTTCCACCCCGACATCTCAGCTATCTGCTCCATTGGCAAAAAGGTGAATAACTTCAACAGTTTGACCACGGAGGCGTCCTCCGTGTTGCGCCAATACTGAAAATATTCATACGGAGAAAGCTTATCGGCGTCGATCCACACGGCTCCGTTTTCGGTCTTGCCCATTTTTTTGCCGTCCGAATTGGTGAGCAGCGGGTAGGTAAACGCATGCGCCTCCTTGCCCTCCACGCGCCGGATAAGGTCTTCGCCGGCCAGTATGTTGCCCCACTGGTCGTTGCCGCCCATCTGCAGCATGCACCCTTCGTTCTTGAACAGTGTAAGGAAATCATAGGCCTGCAGTATCTGATAATTGAACTCTATGAAGGAAAGGCCTCTTTCCATACGCTGTTTATAAGCTTCAGCGGCGATCATCCTGTTTACGCTGAAATGGCGGCCGATATTCCGCAAAAAATCGATGTAATTAAGGCCCGACAGCCACTCGGCATTGTTCAACACCCTGGTCGACCCGCCATCTATGTCAAGATATCTGCCGATCTGCCTTTTCATGGAAACGACATTATATTCGATGGTCTCTTTTGATATCATGCGGCGCATCTCGGTCTTTCCGCTGGGATCGCCTATCATCGCCGTGCCGCCGCCAAGCAGCACGATAGGACGGTGCCCCGCTTTTTCAAGATGCATCAGGGCCATGACAGGCAGCAGATGGCCGACATGCAATGAATCGCCGGTTGGGTCAAAACCGGTATAGCATACCCTTGGGCTTTCAAGCATGCCGATGACACTTTTTTCATCGGTCACATTCTCAATAAAACCGCGTTCCTTTAATGTAAAATAGACATTGTTCATCATATCACCTCATGGTTCTTTATGGGTCAATAATAAATATTACACGGTGAAAGTCAAGTATATTGAAAGGGGCCCTTTTTGGGGGCCCCGTAATACTACTTTTTACCCCATATGCGGGTATTGAGGTTAAAGTCCTCGACAATCCCCAGCACAAGCCGGAGGTACTCGAAATATTCAGTCATGACAGCCTTATCGAACACCGATTTGGCGTAATTCGGCTCAAAAAGATCCTTAAAAACAGGTATGGCCACATACATCTTGCTTGAAATAAAGGAGATGGATATGGACTGTCTGTGCTTTTTCCTGAAATCAAGTATTTTCTCCATCAGATCAGGCGTGATCACATACCGCGATTCGATCTGATCCTCGCCGTAAACGGCGAATTCCTTCTCGAATTCCGGGTTTTCAAGTTTCACGAGTTCGCCTCTGAACTTGTTCATCTTCTGAAAAGCGGAGCCGAGAAAGGAGCCAAAGAGTTTTTCGGCTTTATCCGGAAGCACCAGCGTGCGGGTGGCAAAGTCCTTGTTGAAATCGGCCACGAAGAAGATGCCCCTGAAGATGTCATGCCACTGCGTGTGGCGGTTTCCCTTGCTGTCCCTGGTCTCGGTCTTATACTGGGCCCTGACCTCGGAAAACTTCATGTCCGTCTTCCCCACGGTGCCTGACACCATGTCCTCGCCGTGATATCTGTCGGGTTCCTTAAGGAAAAGGCCGCTATGGCGAAACTCGTGTTCGGATATCATTGCTTGAGGCATATAGGACAGGCCGGGCTGGATAAACTCAATGATCCTGGATATCACATCGCTTTTATACCTGGCCCTGAACTCCTTCATGGGCTTCTGCACCAGTATGATAAAAATAAGAGCCACCAGAAAGAGGGCCAGCGAAGGCCATAACAGCCATTTAAGGTGCATCACGAACTTCGCCGCGAGCACTATTCCGCCGCCCAGGAGAAAAACCGAGATCCAGTTAAGATAACCGGACTTTATGCTTTTCCGGAGTTCTTCAAGGTCGCCCAGCGAGCTGCTGAGGTTATTGTCAATAAAACCGATGAATTCTTCCTTGCTTTTCATTCATCCCCCCTTCAGGCGTTGAACAGGCCTCCGACGTCCACGTTTTTCCGTTCTTCCTGAGGTATTTCAAAGAGTTTTCTCGCTTTGAATTTACCCATGCCTGCTATTATGCTGTTGGGGAAGATCTGTATGGAGGTATTGAACTCGGTCACGGAAGCATTGTACGCACGCCTGGATGCGGCTATCTGTTCTTCTATGTTGTTAAGAGACCCCTGAAGCTGCATAAAGTTCTCATTCGCTTTAAGCTGGGGGTAGTTTTCCACCGCAACGAGTATGTTTCTCATCAGGCCCGTCACCTGTCTGTCTATGTCAGCCTGCGTGTCGGGATCGCTGCTCTTGACAGCGTTGGCTCTAAGCTCCGTGATCTTTGTCAATGTCTCGCTTTCATGTTTCATGTAAGTCTTTACCGTATTCACAAGATTCGGTATAAGGTCATATCTTTTTTTCAGCATCGCATCGATCGACGCGAAGGCGTTATCGACCCTGTTCCGTTTTTGTATCAGGGAGTTATATATGATCACAGGTATGATGACAAAAACAAATACTAGTATCCCAATAAACATAAGACTCATGATTCCTCCTTATTAAATGTTCAGAGCTTTATACCGAGGCTCAGCGCCATGCCCACTCGTTCGGGGAGGTTGTCCTCGTCAAAATCAAATCCGGCGTCTCCGGCCGCCACCATGGCGGCGAAATCGACTTTCACGATGGAGAGGTCCACACCCAAACCGCCGGTAAGGATGAGGTCCGCATACTGGAGTTTATCCTCAAGTCCCGGAGTGAACATCGCCCCGCCTCTCAGTCGCAAAAATGACAGTCGGGCTTCCGCGCCCAGGCCTATGTTCCTGACATCCGTATAATCGCCGTCGACTTTCGTGATATCCGCGTCGGCGGTGACGGTCAGGAATTCCAGAGGATCATAAGCCACGCCGATCCGGACTTCCGTGGCCGGTTTATAACCCTCGGGTGCGAATCCGTTTTTTTCTTCCCATTTTATCTCGCCGGCTATTATGTTTCTTATGGTCAGGCCCGCCCTGAGGCTTTGGCCCAACTTCGCATAAGCGGCAAGATCAAGGCCCAGCGTCTGCCCTTCAAAGGGGTCTGAAAACTTTTCCGTGAATATATTGTCCTCGCCGCCGTCTCTGAAATCGTCCACGGTTATGTAATCGCTGTAATTATAGCCCTTTATGATCTTGATATTTCCGCCGACGCCTATTTCAACGGGGCCCGCTTTCAGCCCTTTTGAGAGAGATACGATAAACTCGTTCATAAGAATGCCGTTGACGACCACACGGCTGCCGTTGTTCTCAAGGCCGTAAATACCGCTGTCCGTCACCTCGCCGCGGCCTGTCACAAGAAAAGCGTACAGTTCGTCATATTCGCCGGGGCCGAAGACTGATGTGCCCGAGTCAAGCTCATTGAGCACGTCTGTCAATATGCTGTCTATCTCATCCTGCAGCTCGGACTCGGTGCCGGAAAAACCGTCGTCAAGCAAAGCATTGCGTATGCCGTCCCTGGAGAGATACTCCATGGGTATGGTCCTCAATATGGTGGTGTCCACCTCCGCCGAGTAGAACTGCGAATCGGAAAGCGCTGTGATGCCAAGCGACACGTTCATGCCGCCCAGTTCCTGAAAAGAGAAGAACATGCCGGCGCCCATGGAAAGATTGGCGCCCACGCCATTATCGTCAAAATCGGTCAGTGTCTCCTTATACTCATTGAACAGCACTTTGAAACGCTCCGCATACAGCGGGGCTTCCCATTCCGAAACGCCGTCCTCGACATCGGACATGAACTCATCATATTGCCTGTCTATATCCTCAAAATCCGAAATATGCACGCTGATATTCTGCATGATATCCACGCCGAAATCTATTTTCAGGTCGAATGTGCCGCTGCGTGTCAGGGAGACTGCGCCGGGGTTCCAGTATACCGCGGTCGAATCGTCCGCGGCCGCAACGCCTGTGCCGCCCATTGCCATTGACCTGGCGCCCATCACGGGAAAACCGTATACGGAAACAACCAGCAACAAAACAACAGCAAATAAAACCGAAGATCTTTTCATACTCATACCTCCAAGTATTGATTACATTCAATTATATGTTTTTTAAACGGTAGTGGCAATACAAAAAGAGTGTTTAACCGCTGATTTCCCGCTCTTTTTCCAGATAGTCTTTCAAAAAACGGCCTGTATGAGAAGCCTCGCAGCCGATAATACCGTCAAGATAGCCGGAGTAGACCACGCGGCCTCCGTCATCTCCGCCCTCGGGGCCAAGGTCTATGATCCAGTCCGCATATTTTATCATATCAAGATTATGCTCTATTATGATCATGGAGTTCCCCGCATC
>CAZJQC010000008.1:66096-68898 GCA_964548195.1 uncultured bacterium
GCTTCCGAGGCCGAAGAGAACAACTCGCGTATGGAATCAAACACTCCCACATAAGTAACCGGGTTCGACCTGGGGGTACGTCCTATCGGGTCCTGATTTATTTCGATCACCTTGTCGACCTGTTCGGCTCCGAGGAACGCCCTGAAGCCTCCGGTTTCCTTGCTTGTCTTATGAAGACGGTTATGGAGAGCCGGATAGACGGTATCCGTGATAAGGGATGATTTGCCGGATCCGGATACTCCGGTCACAAGCGTCATAACCCCCAGAGGGATCTCAATGTCTATATCCTTCAGGTTGTTCTGATTGCATCCCTCAAATACTATCTTTTTTCCGTTGACCGGCCTGACTGCGGACTTCGGGCTGATGTTCCTGTCATAGCGCAAATACAATGCCGTAAGGGAATCGCCCGATCTTTTAAGTTCTTCCGGCGTGCCGTTGAAGACGATCTCGCCGCCGTATGTCCCCGCGCCGGGCCCGAATTCGACCACGACATCAGACTCTTCGATCGTATCCCTGTCGTGTTCCACCACGATGACTGTGTTTCCAAGGTCGCGCAGATTCTTCAGTGAATTGATGAGGTTCACGTTATCCCTCTGATGAAGGCCTATTGAGGGTTCGTCAAGTATATACATGACACCCATCAACCCGCTACCTATCTGGCTGGCAAGCCTTATGCGCTGCGATTCGCCCCCGCTGAGTGAGGGCGCTTTCCGGTCAAGCATCAGATAATAAAGACCCACATCCAGAAGGAATCTCAGCCTCATGGAGATCTCCCTTAACAGGTCACGGGCAATTAATGCGTCCCGCTCCTCAAGGTGAAGCCCGATGATGGCCGCATAAAGGTCGGCAACGGACATGCTGGAAAGTTCCGCGATGTTATGGCCGTCCACGAACACGCTGAGGGCTTCGGGGTTGAGCCTCTTGCCCCCGCAGGTCTCACAGGCCTTTTCAGTCATGAAGGATTCGTAATAATGGCGCATTTCAGGAGATTGTGTCTCGGTATAGCGTCTTTTGATGATGTTGATCACGCCCGACGTGCGCATTGCCTTGTCGCCGTGCATGATCTTGTGAAACACATCTTCCGGGTACCGGTCAAGCGGAAGGCCCGGATCGACCCCGTATGCGTTCAGTATCTCCATGACGCGGTTGTATGTCCAGGTGTCCCGTTTTTTCTTCAACGCCCCCCAGAATCTCACTCCCCCGTCCAGCACCGAAAGTTCGGGATTGGGGACGATCTTATCCTGTGACACCTCTTTTTTCACGCCAAGGCCGTTACAGGCCGGACACATGCCCTGAGGCGAGTTGAATGAAAATGTCTGCGGCGTGACATCGCCGAAGCTCAGATCGCATTCATGGCAGTAAAAATCCTCACTGAAATGCCTCTGCGCGCCGTCCTCAAATTCCACCGTGAGCCGTCCTCCGCCGCTGCGCAGAGCGGTATCCACCGAATCAGCCAGCCTGCTGCGCATGTCCGGGCGGGCGGACAAACGGTCCACTATGACGTCGATGTCATGTTTTTTCGTCTTTGAAAGCTTTATGTCGTCGTTAAGCGACAACACCTCGCCGTCCACTTTGACCCTGAGAAAACCCTCGCGCCGGAGTTTGTCGAAAAACTCCCTGTATTCGCCCTTGCGGTTTCTAAGCACCGGCGCCGAGATGAAAAACCGGGTCCCCTCCTCGATCTCCATGATCCTGTCAATGATCTCATCGGCCGACTGTCTCCCGACGGGCCGGCCGCAATTATGGCAATGCAGGCGTCCTATTCTCGCAAAGAGTATGCGCATATAGTCATAGATCTCCGTGATCGTCCCCACCGTGGACCGTGGATTTTTGCTTCTTGATTTTTGCTCTATTGATATCGCAGGCGAAAGCCCGTCTATAAAATCGACATCCGGTTTGTCCATTATGCCCAGGAACTGCCGGGCATAGCTTGAAAGTGATTCGACATACCTGCGCTGTCCCTCTGCATATATGGTGTCAAACGCCATGGAGGATTTGCCGGAGCCGGATACCCCGGAAAAGACCACCAGTTTGTCTCTCGGCACTGCCATGTCCACGTTCTTAAGGTTATGGACTCTGGCCCCTTTTATCTTGAGCATATCAGACATAAAATATCACCGGAAAGGATTATATATGAAATCAGCGGCGTTACAAGAAAATTGTCCCCCGGCGCGGGTCAAAAGGATATGCCGGCGCTTACGGTGAAACGGTCGCGGTTGCCGGTGAGCACGGGAAGGTCGTCATAAAAGGAGACCCGCCGTATACGCTCATAAGAAAGTTCCGCAAAATAATCACTCAGACGGAATGTGGCGGAAACAGGTAAAATAAAGCCCCATTCGTTGGCATCCGTGGCGTTGAGGGAATGAATCCAAAGCTGATAGATGGCTGCGCTTAGTCCGAGATTGCCGGTATGGAATGACGCTTCCAGTTTTGTGCTGATCCCGGGGCCCATGTAATAACCGCCGTTTTTCAACTCGCTTCCGAAATTATACGTCTCTCCCTTGAATATATATGGGTTGTCGCCGTACTTCACGGCATGCCTTGCGCTCGCTCCGCCGAACACCCCGAACACCGAACCGAAGAACTCCATGTTGCCCCGCCTTATCATCACGCCCGGCCCCACACCGACGGCGGATAATTTGTCATATTCGAAATCCTCCCGAAAATCGTAGGTGCCGTACAAGCCGCCGTAAGATAAAAGCTCATGCCCGCTGAACTTTTTCTTCCCATAGAGTATGCCGCGCGAGGATAACGCCTTCAGGCCGGTGCCGTCTTCAAGAAAGGCGCCCTGCAGGCTTATAT
>CAZJQC010000009.1:0-61927 GCA_964548195.1 uncultured bacterium
AGAGCGCATCCTTGGTAAGGATGAGGTTCACCGGTTCAATCCCGGTCACGGGCTTCCCATTTAAACAGGAGGTAGGAAAGATGGCAAAAGAAAAATTTGTAAGGAACAAACCGCACGTTAACGTCGGTACCATAGGCCACGTAGACCATGGAAAGACAACCCTTACAAGTGCCATGACAAAGGTACTTGCCAAAAAGAATCTGGCGTCAGCGATGGATTTTGATGCTATAGACAAAGCGCCTGAAGAGAGAGAGCGCGGCATAACCATAGCCACCGCTCATGTGGAGTATCAATCTGATACCAGACATTACGCTCATGTCGACTGTCCCGGCCATGCGGATTACGTCAAGAACATGATCACCGGAGCCGCTCAGATGGACGGCGCCATACTGGTGGTCAGTGCTGCTGACGGCCCCATGCCCCAGACGCGCGAACACATACTGTTGGCCCGTCAGGTCGGCGTGCCTTACATCATAGTCTTCCTTAACAAGGTCGACATGGTGGATGACGACGAGCTGCTTGAGCTTGTTGAGATGGAAGTGCGTGATCTGCTGAGCTCTTACGAGTTCCCCGGCGATGACATACCGGTGATCAGAGGCAGCGCGTTGAAAGCCATGGAAAGCACGGAAGAGAGTGTCGATGCCGATGTCTACAAGCCCATAATTGATCTTGTGGCGGCGCTTGACAGTTATATTCCGGATCCCGAGAGAGAGATCGACAAACCTTTCCTGATGCCCATAGAGGATGTATTTTCCATCACGGGCAGAGGAACGGTCGTCACCGGCAGGATAGACCGCGGTATGATACATACCGGCGAAGAAGTGCATCTTATCGGTATCAGGGAAGAGACTCAGAAGTCCGTTGTCACGGGCGTTGAGATGTTTAAGAAGATCCTTGACGAAGGACAGGCCGGGGACAATGTCGGCCTGCTTTTGAGAGGCATTGCTAAGACGGATGTCGAAAGAGGCATGGTCGTGGCCAAACCCGGCGCCATTACTCCTCATAAGAAGTTCAAGGGCGAGGTTTACGTGTTGAAGAAGGAAGAAGGCGGAAGGCACACACCTTTCTTCAGCGGTTACAGGCCTCAGTTCTACTTCAGGACCACTGACATTACCGGAAACCTTGATCTGCCCGAGGGTGTTGAGATGTGCATGCCCGGCGATAACATCACTGTTAGCGTTGAGATGATACATCCCGTTGCCCTGGAGCAGGGTCTCAGGTTCGCCATCAGAGAAGGCGGCAGGACCGTGGGCGCCGGCGTTGTGGCTGAAGTCATAGAATAAGCTCGGGAGACAGGTGGAAGATAATGGCTAAAAAAAAGGGTGTCGTTCGAGACACAATCACCTTGGAATGCACCGAATGTAAAAACAGGAACTACACCAGTACGAAAAACAAAAGGAACACCAAGGATCGTATCGAGCTGAGCAAATACTGTAAGTTTTGTAAGAAACATACATCACACAGAGAGACCCGTTAAGGGCCTCTCTGTAGCTTTTGCGCAGTAGGCCAATAGCTCTAATTGGTAGAGCACCTGACTCCAAATTAGGTGGTTGGGGGTTCGAATCCCTCTTGGCCTGTATTTAAGCGGAGGATATGATGAAAAAAATTAAACGTTTTATAGACGAAGTAGTTGCTGAGATGAAGAAGGTCGTCTGGCCTAAGAAGTCCGTATTGTGGACTTCGTCTTGGCTGGTGATATTCATATCAGTGTTTTTCGGAGTAGTACTGGGACTATTTGACAGATTCTTTATTTTCCTGCTGAGCCTTGTATTCTGATCGATTTAAAAAGAGAGTTGCTATGAAAAAATGGTATGTTGTCAATGCTATGGTCGGCGGTGAGGGGAAAGCCCGAAAGCTTCTCCTTAACAAGATCGAGCGCGCCGGTATGCAGGAGATGTTCGGGGAGATCTATATCCCTTCGGAGAAGTATACCGACAATAAAAACGGCAAGAAAAAAGAGATCACAAAGAAAATATTCCCGGGATACCTTCTCATTGAGATGGAGTTCACGGAAGAGACCTGGCATCTTGTCTCGAGTGTACAGGGTGTGGGGACTTTTGTGGGACCCAAGGGCAGGCCGGTGCCTCTCACCGACAGTGATGTCTCCAAGATAAAGGAAGACAGCGAGGACAGGAAGAACACATTGAAGCCGCGCGTGTATTATACGGTCGGCGAAAAAGTACGTATAGTGGATGGCCCTTTTGCTTCTTTTACCGGCATTGTGGACAATGTCATGGCGGAAAAGACAAAGCTCAGGGTCATGGTGTCCATATTCGGGAGACAGACCCCCGTGGAGCTGGACTATTATCAGGTTGAAAAAGAAAACTGAAATACATAATAGAAGGAGAAGGTGATATTCATGGCAAAGAAGGTAAAGGGATTCATAAAACTACAGATTCCCGCCGGAAAGGCCAATCCCGCACCTCCTGTGGGGCCCGCGTTGGGCCAGCACGGCGTTAACATCATGGAATTCTGCAAAGCGTTCAACGCCAGCACGCAGGACAAAGGCGATCTTATCATACCCGTGGTCATCACGGTGTTTGAGGACAGGAGTTTTTCCTTCATAATGAAGACTCCGCCCGCGGCCGTACTGTTAAGAAGAGCCGCAAAGATCGATAAGGGATCGGGAGAGCCCAATAAGGTGAAAGTCGGGACCGTTACGAAGGCGCAGATCAGGGAAATAGCTGAGCTGAAGATGCCTGACCTTAATGCGAACGACGTTGAAGGCGGAATGCGTATGATCGCCGGTACGGCGAGAAGTATGGGCCTTGAAGTAAAAGGCTGAAAGAGAGTAGTGGGAGGCCGCAAGGCTGCTTAACCACAGGAGGTAGAGAATGGCGCAGAAGATATCGAAAAGGATGCGTGAAGCGGCCGCTATGGTCGATTCGACAAAGCTCCACACCATTGAAGAAGCCATAGCGCTCATAGGGCAGCTGCCCGGAGCGAAGTTCGACGAGACTGTCGAGTTTCATGTGAGACTTGGCGTCGACCCGAGACATGCGGATCAGATGGTGCGCGGGACGGTCGTGCTTCCCAACGGTACGGGGAAAGATGTAAGAGTCCTTGTATTCGCGGAAGGCGACAAGGAAAAGGAAGCCCTTGACGCGGGTGCTGATTTTGTAGGATCCGAAGAGCTTCTTGAAAAAGTGAAGGGCGGATGGCTTGATTTTGATATCGCCATATCGACCCCGGACATGATGAAAGAAGTCGGCAAGCTGGGTAGGGTCCTCGGACCCAGAGGGCTGATGCCCAACCCGAAGGTCGGCACTGTCACGGCTGATGTCGCTGATGCTGTCAAGATGGCCAAAGCGGGCCGAGTCGAATATAAAGTCGATAAATTTGGTATTATACATGTTCCCGTGGGCAAGAAAAGTTTTGACGCTGAAAGTCTGAACGGAAACCTGCTCGCGCTGGTGAAGGCCGTGAACAAGGCCAAACCGGCCGCAACCAAGGGGACTTATATAAGGACAGCCTATCTGACCACGACCATGGGGCCTTCGGTCAGACTGGATGCCGGAATACTTACGAACGTAAAGTAAGATGCCTGTCGAAGACAGTGGGTGCGCAGGCTTAAAAATGCCTACCGAGACAGAGGTCGAATGAATGATTTCATTGCCCGGCCTTTGTCGGGCTTTCGCATTATACGCGGAACCCGATAACACATAGAAAGGAGGGGATCATGGCGTATAAGATCAGACCTGAGAAAGTAAAAGTCGTAGAAGAGATCAAAGAGAAGCTTGACCGGTGTAAATGCATCATTCTCAGCGATTATATGGGATTGAACGTTGAAGAGATAACGGCGCTCAGAAAAGAGCTGAGAGAGAATAACGTTGAGTATAAAGTATATAAAAATACGCTGGCTGTTCGTGCGTTTCATGAGCTCGAAGTCGATGGGCTTGATGAAAGCCTGAAAGGGCCCACCGCGTTTGCGATCAGCTATGATGATCCTGTGGCACCCGCGAAAGTACTCGTTAAATTCTCCAAGAACAACGAGAAACTTTCTGTCAAAGCTGGTATGGTGGAAGGCAACCTTGTGGACCTGGGACAAATAGAAAACCTGGCTACATTGCCTTCAAGGGAAGAGCTTCTTGGTATGCTCCTCAGGACGATGAACGGCCCCGCAACGGGCTTTGTAAATGTCCTGGCCGGAAATATCAGAAATCTCGTTGGTGTGTTGAGTGCCATTAAGGACAAAAAAGAGTAATTAGGGGGTGTTTCAGATGAAAAGAGAAGAACTTATCAAAGCAATCGAAGAAATGACAGTTTTGGAGCTTTCCGAGCTGGTAAAGGAACTTGAGGAAAAATTTGGCGTAAGCGCTGCCGCGCCTATGGCTATGGCCGCAATGCCTGCCGCAGGAGCCGCAGTAGCCGAAGAGCAGACCGAGTTCGATGTAATGATCAATGCTGCCGGTGACCAGAGACTGAAAGTGATCAAAGCCGTGAAGGAAATCGGCGGTTTCAGTCTTCCCGATGCCAAGGCGTTTGTCGATTCTCTTCCCAAAGCCATCAAAGAGGGCGTTAACAAGGAAGAGGCCGCACAGGTCAAAGCCGCGCTTGAGGAAGTTGGTGCTGTTGTCGAGGTTAAGTGACCAATCTCGCGCGGTGCTGATAATTTAAAAGAGTAAAGATCTGGGGTGTTTGTATCCTTACACCCCAGATTTGTCATTTTAAGGATAAGTGCGTATTGTGAGTTTGTTGCCTTGCTTATTTCTTGCCGTCGATTTTTTTTAGACAAGGGGGTTCTTAAAAAATGACCCGAAATACAAAAGATTTTCCTTTTAATATCAAGGATAAATTCCTTAAAGAATCGGGGAGATTCACATTCGGTAATATCGAGGAAAAAGTCGATATGCCGTATCTTCTCGAGATGCAGAAAAATTCATATGATGATTTTTTACAGATGGACGTCTTGCCGGAAAAGCGGGAAGACAAGGGGCTTCAGGGTATATTCAACAGGTCTTTTCCCATTTCAAACCATGAAAAAAAGAGCAGGGAACCTGATTTGGAAAACAGCAAGTATATCCTTGAGTTTATAAAATATGACATCGATCCGCCTCTTTTTACTCCCAATGAGTGCAGGGAAAGAGGCCTGACATACGGAGGGAATCTGAAAGTCACCCTCAGGCTGACCAAAAAGATCGAAAATCCCGGCACTGCCGAGCAGGAGATCGACGTCAGCGAAGAGCAGGAAGTGTTTTTCGGGGATGTCCCCATCATGCTGCACAACGGTTCTTTTGTGGTCAATGGGGCCGAGCGTGTAGTCGTCGCCCAGCTTCACAGGTCTCCGGGCCTGTTCCTGGACTCTGTTGAGGATTCACCCGGAAAAGACACTTATTCCGCCAGGCTTATACCTTATGAGGGTTCATGGATAGAGTTTCAGATAGACAAACGCGATCATATGTATATCAGTATAGACAGGAAGAAGAAGATATTCATCTCGACCTTCCTGAGGGCCCTGAAATATCAGACAGACGAAGAGATCATGGACCTGTTCGCGGAAAAATATGAGATCGACACTTCCAAATATCCCGAGACCTTTTATGTGGACATGACGCTTGGCCAGGACCTTGCGGACGAGGACGGTTCGGTCTTCGCGACGCTGGGCCAAAGGGTTACGCAGGAGGTCTGGGAGAGGATAAAGACACTCAGGGACGCGAAAAATCCCGCTTATAAAAAGCTGATAATATATATAGAGAAACGAGAGCTGGATATAGAGCCCGGCAAAGAGGAAGGGCTCCGTTCATATATCAGAAACACCGTTTTCGGTGCCAGGGCAAAGACGGAGATGGATGAGACCGCTGCGGAAAAAGGACAGCAGTTCACCATGGATGTCTTCAACAAGTTCAAGGAGCAGGGCATCAACGGCAAATTGTCTCTTTACGTGGTCAAGGAGGGCAATCAGGACATTATATCCGGCACCATAGAAAAAGACACGTTCAAGGACGCGGAGAAGGCGCTGGCGAGAGTATACGGCATATTGAGGCCGGGTTCTCCGGCCACTGTCGAGCTTGCCGAGAACCTCATATACGATCTTTTCTTCAACCCGAGGACATATAATCTCGGTGAGGTGGGAAGGTATAAACTCAACACGGTGCTTGGCCTGAGCGACACAAAAGAGCTGACGCTTACGAACGAGGACCTGCTGGGCAGCATATTGAACCTTTTGAAGCTGCGGTTCAACCTGGTTTCGCCGGGCGACATAGACCATCTTGGAAACAGACGCGTGCGCGCTGTCGGCGAACTTTTGCAGAACCATCTTTACACCGGTTTTTACAGGATGAAAAGGGTGATACAGGAGAGGATGAACATCAGTGAAGCTGATAAGATCAATCCTCAGAACCTTGTCAACTCGCGTCCGGTGACTGCCGTGCTCAATGAGTTTTTCGGAAGCCATCAGCTGTCGCAGTTTATGGATCAGACAAACCCGTTGTCGGAGATCACAAACAAGAGAAGACTGTCTGCGCTGGGCCCCGGAGGACTTTCCAGGGAAAGAGCCGGTTTCGAGGCGCGAGACGTGCATTATACCCATTATGGCAGGGTCTGTCCCATAGAGACGCCTGAAGGGCAGAACATCGGCCTGATAACGTCGCTGGCCAGTTTTGCCACGATAGACCGTTTCGGCTTTTTGAGGACGCCGTATCGCAAGGTGAAAAACGGCAAGGTCACAAATGACATAGAATACCTTTCCGCCGATCAGGAAGAGGGCAGGATCATCGCTCAGGCGAATGCCGAGCTTGATGATAAGGACCGCTTTGTAAGCGCCCGACAGCTTGCCAGAAAATCGGATGAATACATCGTGGTCGATTCCGACAAGATGGAATACATGGACGTTTCGCCGAAGCAGCTTATTTCGGTCTCTGCGGCCCTTATACCGTTTCTTGAGCATGATGACGCCAACAGGGCGCTCATGGGTTCAAACATGCAGCGTCAGGGTGTGCCGCTTATCAATCCGGAATCGCCCATAATCGGCACCGGCATCGAAGCAAAGATCGCAAGGGATTCGGGCTATGTCCAGATCGCCAAAAGAAGCGGCGAGGTGGAAAAGGTCACGGCGAACCTGATCGTGATAAAGGTAAACAAGGACAAGCTTAATCTTGACGATATAGAGATCGATTTCGGCATGGACATGGGCAGGGACATCTATTACATCGAGAAGTTCCGGCGCTCGAACAAGGACACATGCATAAACACCAGGCCCATTGTGAGCGTAGGGCAGAAGATAAAGGCCGGCGACCCGCTCACCGAGGGATTCGGGACGCAGGGCGGCGAACTGGCTTTGGGCCAGAACCTCCTTGTCTCATTCCTCCCGTGGCGCGGATACAACTTTGAAGATGCCATCGTGCTCAATGAAAAACTGGTAAAAGAGAACAAGTTCGACTCCATACACGTGGAAGAACTGCAGATAGATGCGAGAGAGACAAAACTCGGCAAGGAAGAGATCACCAGGGATATTCCCCAGGTGATGGATGACATGATAAGGAACCTTGACGAAGGCGGTGTGATCAAAATAGGCACTTACGTGAAGCCGGGCGACATACTCGTCGGGAAAGTCACGCCCAAGGGCAAAACGGATCTTACACCCGAGGAAAAATTGCTTCGAGCCATATTCGGCAAGATAGCAGAGGACGTCAAGGATGCTTCCCTGCGTGTCCCGCCCGGGATAAAAGGCAAGGTTATCGACATCAAGGTCTTTACCCGTAAACAGACGGAAGACATGGAAGCTGTAATACGCAAGGAGCGCAAAGACGATATAGACAAGATCGAAAGGGAGCAGGCGCTTCGCCTTGAGATAGTGAACAAGAGGCGTGTCGAGCTTCTGGAGGAGATCCTTGCCGGACAATCAATAACCAAGGAGATCAAGCTTATCGGCAAAAAGGGCGAAGAGATAACGTCCGTACATTGCGAGATCAAGAACATCGAGAAATTGCTGCTTGAAAAGAAAGCTGTCTCCGTGGAGGTGCTCAAAAGGCTTCAGAAACTTGTGGAAGTCGTGGAGGAAAAAAGAAGAGAGATCATAAAGTGGCGCGACGATCAGTGGAAAAAACTGTTGCGCGGCGACGATCTTCCTCCGGGCGTGATCAAATCGGTCAAGGTCTACATCGCCAACAAGAGGGTGGTGTCGGTCGGAGATAAGATGGCCGGACGTCATGGCAACAAAGGCGTCGTCTCGATCATATTGCCCGAAGAGGATATGCCCTATCTTGAAGACGGACGCAGGGTTGATGTAGTGCTTAACCCGCTGGGCGTACCGTCCAGGATGAACGTGGGGCAGGTGCTTGAGACTCATCTGGGCTGGGCGGCGGACAAGCTTGGCGTCAAGATCGCCACGCCTGTTTTTGACGGCGCTCCCGAGACAGAGATCAAGGAATGGCTGAAAAAAGCCGGTCTTCCGGAAAGCGGCAAGACAAAGCTGTATGACGGCTATACCGGCGAAGCGTTTGACGAAGAAGTCACCGTGGGTGTCATATATGTGATGAAACTTCATCATCTTGTTGATGACAAGCTGCATGCCAGGGCCACAGGGCCTTATTCATTGGTGTCACAGCAGCCTTTGGGCGGAAAAGCGCAGTTCGGCGGACAGCGTTTCGGAGAGATGGAGGTGTGGGCGCTTCAGGCATATGGTGCGGCGTTCATGCTGAGAGAGATGCTGACTGTCAAGTCGGATGACGTAAACGGACGAACAAAGATGTATGAAGCTATCATAAGGGGCCAGAATCCCTCGGAACCGGGAATACCCGAATCCTTTAATGTGCTCGTCAACGAGCTCAAGGGGCTGTGTCTTAATATTGAGTTCTTCAAGCAAGAGAAATAAGGAGGACGCTTTGAAAAAGGTTTTCCCGAAATCGACTAACGATTTTGACGGTATCAGGATTTCCCTGGCATCGCCCGATGATATCCGTTCCTGGTCATACGGTGAAGTCAGAGAGCCGGAGACGATAAACTACAGGACGCTGAAGCCGGAAAAAGACGGACTTTTCTGCGAAAGGATATTCGGACCTGTCAAGGATTATGAGTGCACATGCGGCAAGTATAAAAAGAAAAAGAACAAGGGCATCATATGCGACCGTTGCGGCGTGGAAGTCACAGAATCCAGAGTAAGAAGAGAGCGCATGGGCCATATTGAGCTCGTCACTCCCGTAGCGCATATATGGTTTTTCAAAAACCTCCCGAACAGGCTTGCACTGCTTCTGGATTTGAAAAGCAAAGAGATCGAATCCATCATCTACTATGATAAATATTTCGTGGTGGACCCGGGTGACATACCGGAACTGGTGGAGTTCGAGACCGATATGGAAAGCGGCAATACGGTTCAGGTAGCCAAGAAGAGGATACTTGACGAAGAGGAGTATGAAGAGCTGCTGGAACGTTACGGTGAGGATAGTTTTGTGGCTGAGATGGGCGCGGGCGCTTTACGCAAGGTGCTTGAAAAGATCGATGTGGATCTTGAGTTCTTCAAGGTCACGGATGACATAACCAAGACGAAGTCCGTGCAGAACAAGAAAAAACTGATCAAGAGGCTGCGTCTTCTTAACCAGTTGAAGGTCTCCGGAATACGGCCCGAATGGGTCATACTGGAGGTCTTGCCGGTCACGCCGGCCGATCTGAGGCCTCTTGTGCCTCTTGACGGGGGAAAGTTTGCCACATCCGACCTGAACGACCTGTACAGAAGGGTCATTCACCGGAATAACAGGCTCAAGAAGCTTATGGAGCTGAATGCGCCTGATATAATATTGAAAAATGAGAAAAGGATGCTTCAGGAAGCCGTTGACGCATTGTTCGACAACGGCAGAAGAAACAGGCCTGTGACGGGGACCGGCAACCGGCCGCTGAAATCGCTTTCGGACATGCTTAAGGGCAAGAACGGACGTTTCAGACAGAACCTTCTGGGCAAGCGTGTCGACTATTCCGGACGTTCCGTTATAGTCGTGGATCCCAAATTGAGAATACATCAGTGCGGAATACCCAAACAGATGGCGATAGAACTGTTCAAACCCTTCCTCCTTAACAAGATAGAGGAAAACATGGTTGATACGCTAAAAGGCGCCCGCAAGGTGCTTGAAAAAGCCTCGCCAGAGGTCTGGCAGTATCTTGACGATATCATAAAAGACCATCCGGTGCTTTTGAACAGAGCTCCCACATTGCATAGGCTCAGTATACAGGCATTTATGCCGCAGCTTGTGGAAGGAAAAGCAATAAAGATCCATCCTCTTGTCTGTACCGCGTTTAATGCTGATTTTGATGGCGATCAGATGGGCGTACATCTGCCCTTATCGCTTGAGGCGCAGATAGAGGCGCGTATGCTGATGCTTTCGAAGTACAACATACTTTCGCCTGCGCACGGCAATCCTCTTGCCACGCCCACCAAGGACATGGTGCTGGGGTTGTATTATCTCACCAAGGAGCGCAAGGGTTCCCGTGGCGAGGGCAAGATATTCAGTTCTCTTGAGGAAGTGATCGCGGCGTTCAACAACGGCAAGGTCGACCTTCACGCGAAGATCAAGCTTCATAAGGTAAACAAGCTGAGGGAGAAAGAGAGCTGGGTTGCCGAGGATTATGCTAACGTGGACAAGTGGAGGGATTACACCACTGTCGGCCGGGCGCTTATGAACTATGAGGTGCTTCCCGGCGAATTTAAATATGTAAACCTGCTTATGGGTAAAAAGAACATAGAGAAGACCATAGCCCGTATTTTCAAGGAAGTTGGAAACGAAGCGGCTGTGGAGACGCTTGACAGGATGAAGGACACCGGCTTCAAGTATGCCACGTTGTCCGGCACCACGTTTGCGTCGGATGACCTGCTTACCCCTTTGGTCAAGAGGGAACTGATAGCTGAGACGACAAAGCAGGTGGATTCTTACTGGAACCAGTACAGAAACGGCGTCATCACCGAGACCGAGCGCTACAACATGGTAATAAATGCCTGGACTCACACCACGGAGAAGGTCGCGGATGAGATGATAGTGAAGATGAAGGAAGACAAAGGCGGTTTTAACCCGGTATTCATGATGATGGATTCCGGAGCCAGGGGCTCCAGGACTCAGATCACGCAGCTTGCGGGGATGAGAGGGCTTATGGCCAAGCCCCAGAAGAAACTGACCGGCGGCGTCGGCGAGATCATCGAACAGCCTATAACCGCGAATTTCCGTGAGGGTCTGAACGTGCTGCAGTATTTCATATCCACCCATGGCGCCCGAAAGGGTCTGGCGGATACGGCCTTGAAGACTGCCGATGCGGGTTATCTTACAAGAAAACTTGTCGATGTCTCTCAGGAAGTCATCATAAGACAGGACGACTGCGGCACCTTAAGCGGTTTGAAGGTGGGCCATCTGAAGGACGGCGAGGACATAATCGTCCCGATTTCCGACAGGATAAAGGGCAGGGTCTCTCTGCATGATGTTCCCGACCCCGATTTTCCGGAGAAGATGCTGATCAGGGCCAACGAGGTCGTCACTGAAAGCATTGCCAAAAAGATCGAGGACAAGGGCATTGAGTTCATATATGTCAGGTCGGTTTTGACCTGCGAGGCCAAGCACGGCATATGTTCGAAATGTTACGGCACAAACCTGGCCACGGGCAGGCTTTCCGAGGTGGGCGACACGGTCGGTGTAATAGCCGCGCAGTCCATCGGCGAGCCCGGAACCCAGCTGACGCTCAGGACTTTCCATATCGGAGGAACGGCGTCAAGGATCATAGAGCAGTCCGAGGTGAAGTGCAAGATAGACGGAAACATCAGATTTGACGGCATTAAGTTCATAGAGAATAAAAACGGCGAGAAGGTCGTTATCAACCGTTCCGGCAAGATCTTCATGGCTGATGAGGACGGCAAGGAAAAGTCAAAGTTCGACGTGCCTTATGCCGCCATACTTCGGGTCAATGACGGCGATTCCGTCAAGCCCGGTGAAGCCATATTCGAGTGGGACCCCTTTATCAGGCCTATAGTGGCCGAGAAAAAGGGCAAGATCAGTTTTGAACACATCATCGAGGGCAAGACCGTGGAAGAGGAACTTGATTCTTCGACGGCCACGATACAGAGGGTCATAGTCGAGGACAAGACCAAGAAACTGCATCCCCGCATCTTCATCGAGGGGGCCGAAAAGGCCGGAGACGATGAAGAAAGCGGCAGATCCCTTTACTATCTGCCTACGGGGGCGTATCTTATTGTAAATGAGAACGATACGGTGGAAGCTGGCGACCTGATAGCCAAGATGCCCAGGCAGATCGGCAAGACAAGGGACATCACCGGCGGCCTTCCGAGGATATCGGAGTTGTTTGAGGCGCGTAAGCCTGACGACCCGTCCATCATATCGGAAATCGACGGTATCGTGGAATACGGAAAGATCTCGCACGGGTACAGGATCATCGGCGTAAAGAACGAGTTCGGCGATGAGAACAAGTACAAGGTCCCTCTGGGAAAACAGATACTTGTCAACCCGGAAGACAGAGTGGAGGCGGGCGAGGCACTGACTTCAGGCAACATCAACCCGCATGACATACTCAAGGTAAAAGGCCTTGACGAGGTCAGGGAATACCTGCTTGCCGAGATACAGGAAGTGTACCGCATACAGGGCGTTGAGATCAACGACAAGCATATTGAGATCGTCATCAGGCAGATGACGCGCAAGGTGAAGATCAAGGACCCGGGCGATTCGCTGCTCATGCCGCAGGAGCTCATAGACAGGAACTCCTACATGGACATGAACGAGAAACTCATATCCGAGAACAAGGAGCCCGCCACGGCGGAACCGATTTTGCTGGGTATTACAAAGGCTGCGCTGAACACCGAATCTTTCCTTTCGGCCGCGTCTTTCCAGGAGACAAACAGGGTCTTGACGGATGCGTCGCTTGAAGGTAAGATGGACTGGCTCGAGGGTCTGAAAGAGAACATAATCATCGGACATCTGATTCCCGCGGGTACTTGTTCCAGCCAGTATAAGAATATAGATTCCATGGTGGTCGACAGCGAAGGCGATTCGCTTGAGATCGACGTGGAAGACGATTATTGATAATCATAAGGGCGGCGGTCCGAATTGAATCGGGCCGCCGGTTTGAAAGAAATGCTTGACAGTGCCGTTATCAATGGTATTATTGGGCACGAATTTAAAAAGGAGGACCGCAGAGTATGCCTACGATTAACCAACTAGTACGCAAAGGCAGGAAAAAGGTAGTTAAGAAGAGCAAATCCCCCGCCATGCAGGCTAATCCTCAGAAGAGAGGCGTTTGCACAAGGGTCACCACACAGACCCCTAAGAAACCGAACTCGGCGCTGCGTAAAATTGCGAGGGTAAAACTCAGTAATTCATTTGAAGTTACTGCATACATACCGGGAGAAGGGCATAACCTTCAGGAGCATTCCATCGTCCTTATCAGGGGCGGCAGAGTAAAGGACCTTCCCGGTGTCAGGTACCACATTGTCAGGGGTGCCCTGGATACTGCAGGCGTTGACGGAAGAATGAAGAGCAGGTCCAAATACGGGACCAAGAGACCAAAGAAATAACGGAGGAGACGGAAATGCCTAGGAGAGGTGTAAAGAAAAGAGTCGAGAGAAAATATGACAATTATGAAGCCATGGTCGTCGGCAAGACAATAAACAAGATCATGCTTGACGGCAAGAAGAACGTGGCCAGAAATATTTTCGATCAGGCAATGGTTGAGATCCAGGAAAGAACGGGTGAAGACGGCCTTACGATGTTCAGAAAAGCCATAGAGGCGCTGAAACCCGATCTCGAAGTAAAGTCACGCCGAGTGGGCGGAGCCAATTATCAGGTTCCTATTCCGGTGAGGCCCGAGAGAAAGCTTTCTTTGGCGATCAGATGGCTTGTAAATTATTCACGCGACAGAAAAGATGAATATCAGATGTACAAAAGATTTGCAAAAGAGATCATTGATGCCGCGAACGGACAGGGCGGTGCCGCCAAGAAAAAAGATGATACCCACAAGATGGCCGAAGCCAACAAGGCTTTTGCGCATTTCAGGTATTGAGGGGCGGGAGGAATTTTAAGTGGCAAGAGAAATACAGCTGAACAGACAGCGTAATATAGGTATCATGGCTCACATTGATGCCGGCAAGACCACTACTACGGAGAGGATTCTCTTCTATACGGGGGTTACGCATAAAATAGGTGAGGTCCATGACGGCAATGCCGAGATGGACTGGATGGCTCAGGAAAAGGAGCGCGGGATCACGATCACGTCCGCTTCCACCACCTGCTTCTGGAAAGACCACAGGGTGAGTATAATAGATACGCCAGGGCATGTTGATTTCACGGTCGAGGTCGAGCGTTCCCTTAGGGTGCTTGACGGAGCGGTAGCCGTGTTCTGCGCCGTATCTGGCGTGCAGCCGCAGTCCGAGACCGTCTGGAGGCAGGCGGACAAGTACAGCGTGCCGCGTCTGGTATTCGTGAACAAGATGGACAGGACCGGCGCCAATTTCTTCAGCGTGGTGGACGAGGTGCGCGATAAACTGGGGTCTAACCCCGTGCCGCTGCATTATCCGATCGGAGCCGAGGACAGTTTTGCCGGCATGGTCGACCTGTTCACCATGAGGGCTTTGATATGGGACGGAGAGGATCTGGGCGCGACGTATCATGAAGAGGATATTCCCGCCGACATCCTGGAGGATGTGGAGTTATACAGGGCTCATCTTGTCGAGACCATAGTGGAAAACGACGAATCCGCCATGGAGAGATATTTGGCTGGTGAGGAAATACCGGTGGAGGAATTGAAGCGTGTGTTGAGGAAGATGACCATACGCGGGGATGTCGTTCCCGTTATATGCGGCACCGCATTCAAGAACAAGGGCGTTCAACCGCTGCTTGACGCGGTGATCGATTTCATGCCTTCTCCTCTGGATATTCCGCCGGTTGAGGGCAAGAACCCGAAAACGGATGCGTGGGAGACGAGAAAGGCTGATGACAACGAGCCTTTTGCCGCGCTGGCTTTTAAGATAATGGTGGATCCTTTTGTGGGCAAACTTGTCTATGCAAGGGTTTATTCCGGGAAGCTTGAAAAGGGTTCCTATGTATATAATGTAAACAAGGGGAAAAAGGAGCGTGTCGGCAGGATACTGCAGATGCACGCCAACAAGAGAGAAGAGCGCGAGGAGCTTTACGCGGGCGATATCGCGGCATTTGTGGGCATGAAGAACGTGTCCACCGGTGACACCATATCCGCTTTGCATAAACCCATTGTCCTTGAGGCCATGGAGTTTCCGGACCCCGTGATCTCGGTCGCCATAGAGCCCAAGAGCAAGGCCGACCAGGACAAGCTTTCGAATGCGATACAGAAGCTGTCGGAAGAAGATCCCACGTTCAAGGCTTATGTCGACCATGAGACCGGACAGACTATCATATCCGGCATGGGCGAGCTTCATCTGGAAATACTGGTTGACAGGATGAAGCGCGAGTATTCGGTGGAAGCCAATATCGGCAAGCCCCAGGTCGCGTACAGAGAGAGCATACGCAAGAAAGTCACCGCCGAAGGCAAGTACATACGTCAGAGCGGAGGCCGCGGGCAGTACGGGCATTGTGTGATCGAGGTAGAGCCTCTTTCCAGGGGCATGGGCTTCGAGTTTGTCGACAAGATCGTGGGCGGTGTCATCCCGAGGGAGTACATACCTGCGGTGTCCAAGGGCATAGAAGAGGCGATGAACAGTGGTTCCATGGCCGGTTATCCCGTGGTGGACATCAAGGTGACGCTGATCGACGGTTCTTATCATGATGTCGACTCTTCCGAGATGGCGTTTTCCATAGCGGGTTCCATGGGTTTCAAGGAAGGTTTCAGAAAAGCCTCTCCCGTATTGCTGGAGCCCATAGTCGAAGTGGAAGTGACCATGCCGGAAGAATATATGGGAGACATCATCAGTGATATAAACAGCAGGCGAGGAAATATCAAGGGCATGGAGCCCAAAGGCAAGGTCCAGATCGTGACCGCGGAAGTGCCGTTGTCCGAGATGTTCGGATATGCGACGGTCATGAGGTCGCTGACCCAGGGCAGAGCCAGTTATACCATGCAGTTTTCTTACTATGACGAGGTTCCCGCCAATATAGCTGACGAGATCGTTGTAAGTTAGAGGAGGTAATTAATGGCAAAAGAAAAATTTGTAAGGAACAAGCCGCATGTCAACGTCGGCACCATAGGCCATGTAGACCATGGCAAGACCACGCTGACAAGTGCCATAACGAAAGTTCTGGCTTCACGGAATCTTGCATCGGCCATGGATTTTGACGCCATAGACAAGGCTCCCGAAGAGAGAGAGCGCGGCATAACCATAGCCACCGCTCATGTGGAGTACGAATCTTTGACAAGGCATTACGCTCATGTCGACTGTCCCGGCCATGCGGATTACGTCAAGAACATGATCACCGGAGCCGCTCAGATGGACGGCGCCATACTGGTGGTCAGTGCTGCTGACGGCCCCATGCCCCAGACGCGCGAACACATACTGTTGGCCCGTCAGGTCGGCGTGCCTTACATCATAGTCTTCCTTAACAAGGTCGACATGGTGGATGACGACGAGCTGCTTGAGCTTGTTGAGATGGAAGTGCGTGATCTGCTGAGCTCTTACGAGTTCCCCGGCGATGACATACCGGTGATCAGAGGCAGCGCGTTGAAAGCCATGGAAAGCACGGAAGAGAGTGTCGATGCCGATGTCTACAAGCCCATAATTGATCTTGTGGCGGCGCTTGACAGTTATATTCCGGATCCCGAGAGAGAGATCGACAAACCTTTCCTGATGCCCATAGAGGATGTATTTTCCATCACGGGCAGAGGAACGGTCGTCACCGGCAGGATAGACCGCGGTATGATACATACCGGCGAAGAAGTGCATCTTATCGGTATCAGGGAAGAGACTCAGAAGTCCGTTGTCACGGGCGTTGAGATGTTTAAGAAGATCCTTGACGAAGGACAGGCCGGGGACAATGTCGGCCTGCTTTTGAGAGGCATTGCTAAGACGGATGTCGAAAGAGGCATGGTCGTGGCCAAACCCGGCGCCATTACTCCTCATAAGAAGTTCAAGGGCGAGGTTTACGTGTTGAAGAAGGAAGAAGGCGGAAGGCACACACCTTTCTTCAGCGGTTACAGGCCTCAGTTCTACTTCAGGACCACTGACATTACCGGAAACCTTGATCTGCCCGAGGGTGTTGAGATGTGCATGCCCGGCGATAACATCACTGTTAGCGTTGAGATGATACATCCCGTTGCCCTGGAGCAGGGTCTCAGGTTCGCCATCAGAGAAGGCGGCAGGACCGTGGGCGCCGGCGTTGTGGCTGAAGTCATCGAATAAAGGTGGGATAAAAATGGAAAGACAGAAGATAAGAATTAAGATGAAAGGTTATGATCACAGACTTTTGGACGAATCCGTGAAGAAGATAGTCGAGACGGCGGAGAAGAACGGCGCAAAAGTTGCCGGGCCGATACCGCTGCCTACGAAGATCAGCCGCTTTACGGTATTGCGTTCCCCTCACGTTAACAAGAAAAGCAGGGAACAGTTTGAAATGAGAGTCCATAAGAGACTTCTCGATATCCTTGATCCCAGCCCGAAGACTATGGACGCTCTCATGAGAGTGGATCTTCCTTCCGGTGTTGATGTGGAGATCAAACTGACTAAATAGGAGGCATAGATCATGGGAATTCTAGGAAAAAAAATCGGAATGACACAGTTAATCCTTGAGGACGGCAAGATCGTTTCAGTTACCGTTGTGGATGTTGCGAATAACATCGTGACTGCTCTCAAGACCAATGACAGGGACGGCTATGAAGCCGTGCAGGTCGGTTATGGAGACGTCAAAAAGATCAATAAGCCTCTATCGGGAATTTTTAAGAAGAACGAGATCGAAGCCAGACGGTATCTCAGGGAGTTTCGCAAGATGGCGCCTGCTGAATACAAGATAGGCGATGCTGTTACCATGGAACATCTTTCCGAACGTGTGAGTGTTACCGGTACCAGCAAAGGCAAGGGTTTTCAGGGCGCGATCAAGCGGCACGGAAGACACAGAGGCCCCATGGGTCACGGATCAAAGTTTCACAGGGCTCCGGGATCGCAGGGCGCTTCGAGTTATCCTTCGAGGGTTTTAAAGGGAAAGAAGATGCCCGGCAGAATGGGCGGAGTCAAGTATACTGCTGAAAACCTCAGGGTTGTAAGGAAGGACGAAGAGAGGAATCTCCTGTTCCTCAAGGGATCCGTACCCGGAGCGAACGGCTCACTGCTTTACATCTACAACTCCCCCAAGGCAGCGAAGTAAGGAAGGATGATGAAAGATGGAATTGAAAGTATATAACATGGAAGCCAAGGAGATCGGAAAAGAGAAGGTCTCCGATGCTGTATTCGGTATTGAGCCGAACAAGGCTCTTTTACATCAGGCTGTCGTCAAACAGCTTGCGAATAAAAGGGTCGGCACTCATTCCACCAAGACTCGTTCGGAAGTCAACGGCGGCGGAAAAAAACCCTGGAAGCAGAAGGGCACGGGACGTGCCAGGCAGGGTACCACCAGGGCTGCTCAGTGGGTTGGCGGCGGCGTAGTATTCGGCCCCAAACCGAGAGATTACAGCCAGAAAATGCCTCAGAAGATGAGGCAGTTGGCTTTGAAAAGCGCTTTAAGCATCAAAGTGAAGGATGAGGAGATGTTCATGATCGACGCCATAGCGGTCAAAGAGATCAAGACAAGGCCCATGGCGGACTTTATATCCAGGTTTAAAAACGACGGTGACAAGATCATGGTCGTGGTTAAAGACTATGATGAACCTGTATTTAAAAGCGTAAGGAACATCAACAAGGTCAATATTGTATCTTCGAGCAGGGTCAATGTATATGATCTTCTTTGGGCGGACAAAGTCCTTATTTCCAAGGATGCGATACGCGCGATCGAGGAGGTGCTCGCATGAAAACACCGTTTGACGTAATATTGGAACCCATCATGACTGAAAAAAGTCTGGCGGAAAAAGAGAGCCTGAACAAATACACGTTCAAAGTGGCTGCCAAGGCCAATAAGGGCGAGATCAAGCGCGCGGTTGAGAAGATGTTCAACGTAAGTGTGGAATCGGTAGCCGTTATGAATGTTCTTGGAAAGAAAAAAAGAGTCAGGATCGTAGAAGGCAAGAAACCCGACTGGAAGAAGGCCATCGTTACGTTGACTCAGGGTCAGAGAATAGACCTCTTTGACTGATCAGAAAGGAGTGCAGTACAATGGGAATAAAAAAATATAAACCCACGACTCCCGGAAGAAGAGGGATGACCGGGTTTGATTTTTCGGAAGTAACCAAGAAGGACCCCGAAAAGTCTCTGATCGAGAAGCTTGTGCGCAAAGCCGGAAGGAACAACTACGGCAATATCACTGTAAGAAGAAGAGGCGGCGGTCACAAGCGTCTGTACAGGATCATTGATTTCAAACGGAACAAGTTCGGCATTCCCGGAACCGTTTCTTCGATCGAGTATGATCCCAACAGGTCCTCCAGGATAGCTTTGATAGTCTACGCGGACGGTGAGAAGCGTTATATCATAGCTCCTTTGGGGCTCGGCAAAGGCGATGTTATCATGAGCGGCCCGGAAGCCGATATCAAGGTCGGGAACGCTCTTCCCATAGAGAATATCCCTGTGGGGTCTTTGATACACAACATTGAGTTGAAACCCGGCAAGGGTGGTCAGATCGTAAGAAGCGCCGGGACGCAAGCTCAGCTCATGGCCAAGGAAGGCAAATATGCCAATATCAAGCTTCCGTCGGGAGAAGTAAGGCTTATACACATGAAATGCATGGCCACCATCGGACAGGTTGGAAACCCCGAGAGGGAGAATATAAACATCGGCAAGGCCGGCAGAAACAGATGGCTTGGCAAGAGGCCCAAGGTCAGGGGCGTTGTCATGAACCCTGTGGATCATCCCCATGGAGGCGGCGAAGGAAGGTCTCCTCAGGGAAACCCGCATCCCGTGACGCCCTGGGGCATGCCTACCAAGGGTTACAAGACCAGAGACAGGAAGAAAAATTCCAATAAGTATATTGTCTCCAGACGGAAGAAATAGGAGGGTGTTTGATTATGCCTAGATCTGTAAAAAAAGGACCTTTTGTTGATGAGCATCTCCTGAAAAAAGTGCAGGGGATCGATCTGACGAAGGAAAAGAAAGTGATAAAGACTTGGTCGAGACGGTCCATGATTACCCCGGACTTCATTGGACATACATTCAGTGTGTATAACGGAAGAAAATTTCTGCCAGTGTATGTGACCGAAAACATGGTCGGACACAAACTTGGTGAGTTTGCGCCTACCCGTACATACAGGGGTCATGCCGGATCGAAGGAAAAAGGCTCAAAGGTAAGGTAGGAGGATGACCATGGAATATAAAGCTACCAACAAGCATGTAAGAATGTCTCCTCGCAAAGCAGGTATAGTGGCTCGTTTGGTTAGAAACAAGCCGTGTGATGAGGCTCAGGCTATTCTGAAGTTTACTCCGAATAAACCTGCGATACACATATTGAAGACTTTGAACTCAGCGATAGCTAATGCCGCTGACAGAAGTAACGGACAACTGAGTGCCGAGGATCTGTTTGTAAAACACATCAGCATCGGCGGAGGGGCTTCCTTTAGGAGAGTTCGTCCATTGTCCCGTGGTAGGGCCGCGATAATCAGAAAACGAACCAGCCATATCAATGTTGTAGTGGCTGAAAAAATCGTAACCGAAGAATAGTGGGAGGGTTGTCATGGGTCAGAAGACACATCCTAAAGGATTAAGATTGGGGATCAACGAAACGTGGGATTCCCAGTGGTATGCAGGGAAGAACTACAGTAAGTACCTTGCGGAAGACATCCGCATAAGGGAAGAACTGATGGAAAAGCTGAGAAACCTCGGCGACAATCATCAGGACGCGGGCGTGGCGAAGATAGTCATAACCCGTCCAAGCAAGGACAAGATCCATTTTACCATACATGTGTCGCGCCCCGGCGTGATCATAGGCAGAAAAGGTGAAGAGATCAAAAGGCTTCGGGCCGATCTCAGGAACAAACTGAACAAAGAGATATTTATCGATGTCAAAGAAGTCAAGATACCCGAGCTTGAGGCCAAGCTGGTGGCTGAAAATGTGGCCAGTTCGCTGACCAGGAGGGTGTCGTTCCGCCGTGCTATGAAAAAGTCGATCCAGAACACCATGAAATACGGTGCCGAAGGCATCAAAATAGCTTGTTCGGGAAGACTTGGCGGCGCCGAGATGTCGCGTTCGGAATGGTATTCAGAGGGAAGGGTACCCCTTCACACGCTGAAAAGCAGAATTGACTATTCCATTGCGTTGGCTAAAACGACTTACGGCGTCATCGGCGTAAAGGTCTGGGTATGCAAGAAGCCCGAGGCCGAATAATTGACCATCGAAGGAGGCTGGAACTATGTTGATGCCTAAGAGAGTTAAGTATAGAAAGACTCAAAAGGGAAAGATGAGAGGTAAGGCTTACAGAGGCTCCACCGTGTCATTCGGCGAGTTCGCGATAAAAGCCACCGAGTGCGGCTGGATCACCAGTAACCAGATCGAGGCTGCCAGGATTACCATAAACAGGACTCTTAAGAGAAGAGGCAAACTGTGGATAAGGGTTTTCCCTGACAAACCGATAACCACAAAACCTGCCGAGACTCGTATGGGTAAAGGTAAGGGAAACCCCGAGTATTGGGTCGCCGTGGTAAAACCCGGCAAGATCCTTTTTGAACTTGAGGGCGTTCCCCAGGACCTCGCGAAAAAGGCCATGGACCTCGCGGCTTACAAATTGCCGATCAGTACGAAGTTCATGACAAGGGACGAAAGATGAGGTGAGGGAGATGAAATTGACAGCAAATGAACTCAGGGAGTTCACTTCCAAAGAATTGGGGCAAAAGCTCTATGAACTTAAAGAGGAGCTTTTCCGTTTAAATTTCCGAAAAGTGACCAATCAGTTGGAGGATACATCAATGATCGCCAAAACGAGAAGAAACATTGCTCGTGTCCTTACCGTGATGCGCGAAAGAGAAAACGAGGAGGGCGGACGTGAAATCTAATGCAAGAAAGCGCCGCGAAGGCGTCGTGGTCACCGATCAGATGGATAAGACCATAGTGCTGATAGTTGACAAACTTGTCAAAGACAGGCTTACGGGCAAGATTGTCCGTAAAAGGAAAAAATTCATGGCTCACGACGAGGAAAACAGATGTGAAGTCGGCGATCTCGTTCTCATTGAGGAGACCAGGCCTCTTTCCAGGCGGAAAAGATGGCGTGTGGTCGAGATCCTCAAGAAGAAAGCGTAAGCAGGAGGGTTGACATGATACAGCAGGAAAGTATATTGAATGTTGCTGATAACACGGGTGCCAAGAAGGTGCTGGTTATCAGGGTCCTCGGCGGAACCGGACGCAGATACGGCAGTGTAGGCGATATCATAGTAGGTACGGTCAAAGCTGCTATCCCCAATTCAAATGTGAAGAAGGGTGAAGTTGTCAAGGCCGTCGTTGTGAGGACCAAGAAGAGATATAAACGCGAAGACGGGTCATACATAGCTTTTGATGACAATGCGTGTGTCGTCCTTGATGCCAAACTGGAACCCAGAGGCACAAGGATTTTCGGACCCGTTGCTCGCGAGCTGCGTGAGAAGAACTATATGAAGATAGTGTCTCTCGCGCCTGAAGTATGGTAACAGGGAGGAACTACGATGGGTTTGAGAATAAAAAAAGATGACATGGTAGTTGTTTTGACAGGCAAGTACAAAGGCACCAAGGGCCGTGTACTTAGAGTGTTCCCCAAGACGGAACGTGTGCTCGTCGAGGGAGTCAACTACATCCATAGACATACGCGTCCGAACCCGGACAATCCCAAGGGCGGCGTGGTCAAGAGAGAGGGGACCATAAATATCTCCAATCTTGCCCTGTTCTGTCCTAAATGTGACAAGGGCGTCCGGTTTAAGACCGTTACGGAGAACAACGATAAAAAAAGAGTCTGCGTCCACTGCGGTGAGACTCTCTAAGGTAGGTGGGGAAACATGACATTTGAGATGAAGGAACGCTACAAAAAGGATATCGTCAAAAAACTGATGGATACGTTTGAGTACCGTAGCATCATGCAGGTGCCCAGGATAAAAAAGGTCGTATTGAACATTGGTGTGGGCGAAGCCTCGAGAAATGCCAAGGCCATGGATTCCGCTGTTGAGGATCTTATAAAGATCACCGGCCAGCAGCCGGTCATCAGAAACGCAAAAAAAAGTGTTTCTAACTTTAAGATCAGGGAAGGCATGCCTGTGGGCGTGTCCGTCACCCTTCGCGGCGACAGCATGTGGGCTTTTCTGATGAGACTGCTCTACATAGCACTTCCGCGTATCAGAGACTTCAGGGGAGTATCCAGGGACGCATTCGACGGCAGGGGTAATTATACTCTCGGTGTTACCGAACAGATCATATTCCCCGAGATCGAATATGACAAAGTCGACGCCATCAGAGGGATGAACATCACGTTTGTAACCACGGCAGAGACCGACCGGGAAGCGGCAGTGCTTCTGGGCGAACTGGGAATGCCTTTCCAGAAGTAATCAGGAGGGATACAGATGGCAAAAAAATCAATGATAGTCAAGCAGAGCAGAAAGCAGGCGTTTAAGGTAAGGGAGTATAACAGATGTAGTATCTGCGGCCGCCCCAGGGGCTACTACCGTAAGTTCGGAATATGCAGAGTCTGTTTGAGGAAGTACGCTCTTGAGGGCAAATTGCCCGGAGTTACCAAAGCAAGTTGGTAAGGGAGGAACTATAATGGTAATGACTGATCCTATAGCTGATATGCTGACACGTATTCGTAACGCGATACAGGCCAAGCATGATTACGTAAGTGTTCCCGTTTCCAAGATCAAAGGGGACATACTGCACCTCATGAAGGATGAAGGTTACATCGAGGATTATGAGGCTGTGGATTCAAAGATCAAAAACCTGCAGATATTCAACATCAAATTGAAGTATTACGGCGGGCGCGACAAGGTGAGTGTTATCAACACTTTGAAAAGAGTAAGCAAGCCCGGATTGAGGGTTTATAAGAAAAAGGACGATATTCCCAAAGTGAATGAAGGTTTGGGAATCGCCATTGTCTCCACATCGAAGGGTATTATGACGGACAAACAGTCCCGCAAATATCAGATCGGTGGAGAGATCATTTGTTACATTTCGTAAGAGGAGGATACAGATGTCAAGGATAGGTAATAGAATACTGAAAATACCGCAAGGGGTAACCGTTACCGCCTCGAAAAGCAACGAAGTGTCGGTAAAAGGACCGCTCGGACAGTTATCCAAAAAATTCGATATGGCGATGAAAATAACCGTGGAAAATGATGAGATAAAAGTCGAAAGGCCCAATGACCTCAAGAGAAACAAGATGCTTCACGGGACTACCAATGCCCTTATCGGGGTGATGATAGAAGGTGTCGTGAACGGTTATAAGAAGACTCTGATCATTGAGGGCGTAGGTGCCCGAGCAAGCATCAATGGAGCGACAGTCGTATTTGATATCGGATATTCGCATCCCATTGAGTACAATCCCCCCGAAGGGATCAAGATCGAAGTGGAAAAGAACACGACGGTACACGTGCAGGGCATCGACAAAGAGTTGGTTGGGCTCGAAGCTGCCAAAATCAGGAAGTTCAGAAAGCCCACAGTATATGTTTCCGGCAAGACGAGGCAGGGCCGCGGCATCAGATATGCCGATGAGATCATCAAAACAAAAGTCGGAAAGAAAGCATAGCGTAAGGGGTGTGGCTTATGAAAAAAGTGCATAAAAGAACTGACAAAAAAGTCAAAAACAGAGTGAAAAGACACCTTAGAGTCCGTAAAAAGATCTTCGGAACGAAGAAACTGCCGAGACTTGCCGTATTTAAGAGCAATTCTCACGTCTATGCTCAAATCATTGACGATGATAAAAGCGTGACGCTTGTGGCTGTATCATCATTGAATCCTGAGATCAGGGCCGGCCTGAAAAACACTTCCAATAAGGAAGCTGCTCAGGCTGTGGGTAAGAAGCTGGCGGAACTTGCCAAGGAAAAAAAGATCAAGACAGTGGTTTTTGACAGAGGAGGGTTCCTCTATCATGGCAGGATCAAGGCTTTCGCCGATGGCGCCCGTGAGGGCGGCCTAAAGTTCTAACGGGGAGGAAATACCTTGAATAGAAGAAATCTGATATTATCACAAGATGAGATAAAGGATCTGGGATTGGAAGATATCGTCGTTCGGATCGGAAGGACCACCAAAGTCGTAAAGGGTGGACGTCGTTTCGGGTTCAACGCGCTTGTGGCCGTTGGCAACAAGAAGGGCGTTGTGGGTATCGGACTTGGCAAAGCCAAGGAAGTGCCTGATGCGATCAAAAAAGGGCTTCAGAGAGCCAGAAAGAACCTTATAAGGGTCGATCTGAAAGAAGACAGGACTCTCTGGCACAGTGTGATCGGAAGACACGGCGCTGCCAAAGTGTTGTTGAAACCCGGCAAACCCGGAACCGGCGTGATCGCCGGCGGAGCGGCTCGCGCCGTTTTGGAGCTCGCGGGGTTCAAGGATGTTTATGCCAAAAGTCTGGGATCGAACAATCCTCA
This sequence comes from uncultured bacterium, assembly GCA_964548195.1. Lineage (GTDB taxonomy): Bacteria > Macinerneyibacteriota > Macinerneyibacteria > Macinerneyibacteriales > DSCS01 > CAZJQC01. Next base: position 25,550 of record CAZJQC010000009.1, read on the forward strand.
TAACCTTATCAGGGCTACCATAAAAGGGTTGCTGCTGCTTGACAGTCCCGTGCAGGTCGCTCAAAAAAGAGGCAAGACCGTTGCGGAAATTCTCGGCGACTGAGCTTGGAGGAGGCGGAAATGGCTAAGAAAAAAGTAAAAAAGATTCAGGTCAAGCTGGTCGGAAGCGTTATCGGAAGGCCTGAGAAACAAAGAAGAACAGTCAAGGCACTGGGTCTGGGTAAGATCAATTCCGTAAGAGAACATGATGATACTCCTGAGATCCGCGGAATGATAAACAAGATCTCGCATCTTGTAACGGTTATCGAGGAATAGGGGGGTAGTCATGAGTACAAGATTAAGTGAACTGAAACCCGCCGAGGGTTCCAAGAAGGGGCTCAGAAGAGTCGGACGAGGCAACGGATCCGGCTGGGGATGTACTTCCGGACGGGGAAACAACGGTCAGAAATCCAGATCGGGTTATTCCAGGCGTTTCGGCTTTGAAGGCGGACAGATGCCTCTGTACAGAAGGATTCCCAAAAGAGGTTTCAAGAATCCTTTTAGAAAAGTATATGATGTTGTCAACATCGAAGATCTTCAGAGGGTCGAGGGCGAAGTGATAACTGTCGAAGCCATGAAAAAAGCCGGCCTTGTCAGGATAAACTCCACTCTTGTTAAGATACTGGGCAACGGTGAGATTGAAAAAGCCGTTACAGTGGAAGCGCATAAATTCACCAGGTCCGCACTCGATAAAATTGAAAAAGCAGGTGGCAGGGCTCAGGTGGTAGAATGATAGCGAGTCTGAAGAACGTATTTAAGATAGAAGAGCTGAGGACGAAGATATTCTATACCTTTCTTCTCCTTTTCGTTTACAGGCTGGTGGCGCATGTTCCCACTCCCGGCATAGATTTTACCGCTCTTTCGGAATATTTTACCGCAAGCGCGGCAAAGGGACAGGGAATACTCGGACTGCTTGACGTGTTCGCCGGAGGCGCTTTGCGCAGGGCGACAGTACTGGCACTGGGTATCATGCCCTATATCAGTGCATCCATCATACTGCAGCTTTTGACTGCCGTTGTGCCTGCGCTTGAGAAACTTGCCAAGGAAGGCGAACTGGGACGAAAGAAGATCAACCAGTATACAAGGTATCTGACCGTCCTTATAACGCTGTTTCAGTCTCTGGCATTGGCCAGATGGCTTAACAGCAACGGTTTTGTGCCCAATTACAATACCTCTTTTCTTCTGATGACCATGGTCACCATGACGGCCGGGACGATGTTTGTCCTCTGGATCGGAGAGCTGATCACGAAGAAGGGTATTGGAAACGGCGTGTCACTGATAATCTTTGCGGGTATTGTCGCCAGGTTCCCCAACGCTGTCATACAGACCATAGGTCTTGTGGTAGAGGGGAAAAGGCTGAACCTGATGGAACTGGCGCTTATGGCGGCGATGATGTTTGCAGTCGTCTATTTCATAGTGCTGATACAGGAAGGGCAGCGAAAGATAACGGTACAGTATCCCAAACGCATCGTGGGCAGAAAGATGACGGTCGGACAGACCACATACCTGCCTTTAAAAGTGAACCAGGCCGGTGTAATACCGATCATCTTTGCTTCATCCATACTGATGTTTCCTGGCACAATAGCTCAGTTTGCCGGCAGCAAAAGCGTGTTCTGGAGCAAGGTGGCCAGGGTGTTTGACTACGGAAGCTCCACGTATATACTTGTATTTGTGGGACTTATCGTGTTCTTCACCTATTTTTACACGGCGATCACACTGAACCCCATTGATGTGGCCGACAATCTCAAGAAAAGCGGCGGGTTTATACCCGGCGTGAGGCCGGGAAAAGCCACATCCGATTATGTGAACTATATACTTAACAGGATAGCTCTGCCGGGAGCGGTGTTTCTCGGCGCCATTGCCGTACTGCCGATAATACTTTACAGCAGGCTTAACCTGCCCTTTTATTTCGGCGGCACATCGTTGCTGATAGCGGTAGGTGTGGGGCTTGACACGATGAAACAGATAGAGGCCCATCTGCTGATGAGGCATTATGACGGATTTACCAAGAAAGGTCGTTTGGGCAAACCCCGGAGGTACTGACAATGAAATTCGTTTTCCTGGGACCTCCGGGGGCCGGAAAAGGGACCCAGGCGGATTATATATCGGAAGATCTGTCCATTGAGCATATTTCCACGGGAGAACTCCTCAGACAGGAGATCTCCCTGGGAACGGCTTTGGGCGAAAAGGCCAGGAGTTTTGTGGAATCCGGGGAACTGGTGCCTGATGATATAGTGATTGAGATCATCAAGGAGCATTTTTCGGAGGACGCAGGCAGAAGCTTTATACTTGATGGTTTCCCCCGGAACCGGGCTCAGGCAGTCAGCCTTGAAGAGCATGGCATAGATGTGAACAAGGTGTTTTTTTTCGATGTAAGCGAAAAAGTCGTGATCGAAAGACTGGGAGGAAGACTTTACTGCCCTGTGTGCAAGAAGTTTTACCACAAAGATTACCGTCCACCCGTGCGCGAGGGCGTGTGCGACAGCTGTGGCGGGGATCTGATGCGCAGAGCGGACGATGAGCCCGCGTCCATAGAAAACAGGCTCAAGGTGTATATGGAGAAGACCCACCCCCTCATACGTTTTTACGAGGACAAGGGTGTTCTTGAGCATATAGACGGAGACAGGCCCGCCGGGGAGATCCGACGGGAACTTAACGCGAGGATAACCGGGTGAAGAAATTTTCTTTGAAGAAGATGAAAACGGCGAATGCCGTGATAGCCGACCTGCTGGCGGAAGCCGCCGGCATGGTAAGGCCGGGGGTCTCCACAGCAGAACTGGACGGCTGGGCTGAGGAGTTTATACTTTCCAGGGGTGCTAAACCGGCATTCAAAGGATTGTACGGGTTTCCCGCCACATTATGCGTGTCCGTGAATGATGAGATCATACACGGCATACCCTCCGATGAGCGTATACTTTGCGATGGGGACATTGTGAGCATCGATGTGGGCGCCGTGGTTGAAGGTCATTACGCTGATGCGGCCAGGACATTTCCGGTTGGGGACGTGGACGCGGAGCTTCGGAGACTGATCGATGTGACGGCCGTTTCTTTTGACAAAGCGCTTGAGGTGTGTCTGCCCGGAAACAGGATAGGGGATCTGGGATTTGCAATACAGTCGTATGTGGAGGAGAACGGTTTTACCGTCATCCGCGATTATGTGGGCCACGGTATAGGAAGAGAACCTCACATGGCTCCGGAAATACCCAATTTTGGCAGACCGGGCACCGGTCCCGTTATCAGGCCCGGCATGTGTCTTGCCATAGAGCCCATGGTGGTTACCGGCGGTTGGGATGTAAATGTGCTGGAAGATTTTTGGACAGTTAAGACCGCCGACGGGGGCTATGCCTCTCACCATGAGAACACGGTCTATGTCGGAGAAGGAGGAGCCATAGTGCTTACCGATCACAGTTATAAGGGGAATTATGTCGAAGAACACTGAACAAGTTTTTGTCATCGACGGAACTGTCACTGAGCAGCTGCCCAATGCGATGTTCAGGGTCAAACTCGAAAATGAGATAAGCATAATATGCCACGTTTCCGGCAAGATGAGGATGTTTAACATCAGGATCCTTCCCGGGGACAAGGTAAAAGTGGAGATCACGCCATATGATCCCTCAAAAGGCAGAATAGTTTACAGATATAAATAAAAAATGAGTTGACAGTATAAGGGTGCTAATATAAAATTCAGACCCGAGGCCAAGGAGGTAAGAGATGAAAGTCAGGGCATCAGTTAAAAAGATGTGTGACAAATGCAAGATAATCAAGAGAAAAGGCAAAGTAATGGTCATCTGCGAGAATCCGAAACACAAGCAGAGACAAGGCTGAAAGGAGGTTAGGACGTGGCCAGAATCGCTGGAGTGGATCTTCCTAAGAACAAGCGCATAGAAATCGGCCTGACATATATCTTTGGTATTGGCAGAACATCTTCCAATAAGATATTAAGCAGTGTGGGTATTGACCCAGATAAGAAGGTAAAAGATCTTTCTGAGTCCGAAGTCGCTTCCCTTAGAGGTGAGATCGAGAGTAATTACAGAGTTGAAGGAAACCTGAGGACCGAGATCTCTATGAATATAAAGAGGCTCATAGAAATCGGTTGCTATCGTGGTGTAAGGCACAGAATGGGGTTGCCCGTGCGTGGTCAGAAGACAAAGACCAATGCAAGGACAAGAAAAGGCCCCGCCAAGGCTGTCGCCAAAAAGAAAAAATAAGGAGGAAGGGACTTGGCTAAAGGAAAAAGCGTAGTACGCAAGAAAAAGATTAAAAAGAGAGTCAGTTCTGCCGTTGCCAAGATCAAGGCGACGTTTAACAACACCATTATCACCATCATTGATGATAAGGGAGAAGTACTGACATGGCAGAGCGGCGGAACCGTCGGATATTCCGGATCCAAAAAGTCCACACCCTTTGCTTCGCAGATCGCTGCGGAGAATTGCCTGAAGGTGATGAAGGATATGGGAATAAGGACATTGGAAGTCAATTATGCCGGTCCGGGGCCGGGCAGGGAACCTGCCATAAAAGTGTTCCAGAACTCAGAGATCAGAGTAACCGGTATTAAAGATGAGACGCCGGTGCCGTACAACGGATGTAAACTTAAAAAGAGAAAAAGAGCATAACAAACATTGACGAAGGAGGAAGATCATGGCTAAACATACCGGCCCAGTTTGTAAACTTTGTCGTCGGGAAGGCGCGAAGCTTTTCCTAAAGGGCGACAGATGTCATTCACCGAAGTGCGCGTTGGAAAGACACCCTTATCCGCCCGGACTTCACGGCAAAAACACTCTCAGAAGAAAACACAGTGATTATGCGACTCATTTGAGAGAAAAACAAAAAGTCAAAAGAATGTATTTCCTTATGGAGAAACAGTTCAAGAATTACTATGAGATGGCTGACGCCAAAAAAGGCGTAACCGGGACCAATCTTCTTGAGTTCCTGGAAAGACGTTTGGACAATGTTGTGTTCAAGCTTAACTTTGCACCGTCACGCCCCGCGGCGAGGCAGCTGGTCAACCACGGTCATTTTATGGTAAACGGCAAAAAAGTGAATATTCCATCCTACCTTATCAATGAAGGGGATGTTATTGAAATAAAGGAAAACAGCAAGAAGAACAGTATATTTAAAGTGGCGATGGAGATCGCGAAACAGAACGGAACAGCCGAATGGCTTGAGGTCGAACCCGACAAATTTAAAGGAATCGTTAAGAGAATGCCCACTAGAGAAGAAATGCCTCTTGATATTCAGGAGAACCTCATAGTCGAGTTCTATTCAAAATAAAGACGGAGGATTCATGAAGTGGATTAATCTCGAACGTCCCAAAAGACTTGAATGGGATAAGGATACGAAAACCGAAAGTTACGGAAGGTTTACCATTGAACCCTTTGAAAAGGGTTTCGGCATAACGCTTGGTAATGCCGTGAGAAGGACAATGCTCTCGTATATACAGGGCACAGGGCTCGTAGGAGTCAGGGTCGATGGTGTGGCTCATGAATTCACCTCGATCAATAACATGAAGGAAGACGTCCTTGATGTTATTATGAACCTGAAGAAAATGAGGGTGAAGTACACCGGAGACGGGCTGAAAACGCTGCGTTTCACGGCCAAGGGCCCCTGCCAGGTGTTCGCCAGGGATTTTGACAACCTTGACTCGGAACTTGAAGTCATGAGCAAGGATTGTTATATCTGTGAGCTGAGCGAAGGCGGGAAGCTGGTCATGGACCTTTACTATGATCACGGACTGGGATATAAGCCTGCGGAAGAACATTCGTACGAAGACCTGCCTGTGGATTTCATAGCGGTGGATACAGTTTACACGCCGGTGGTCAATGTCAACTTTGATGTGGATCACGCACTTGTTGGTAAAAGTGTCGATTACGACAAACTTACGATGGAGATAGTCACCGATGGAAGCATTACCCCGGACACCGTCCTGAAGAGAAGCGTGCGGATAGTAAAACAGTATCTTGACGCCTTTGAAGAGGACAGTGAAGGGATAGAGTATCCGTTGGAGGAGGCCAAGGACGATAATTCCGCGGTAAGATCCCTGCTTGTGAAAAGTGTGGAGGAGATGGAATTATCAGTGAGGGCCGCCAACTGTCTTAAAAATGCCGGTATCAAATCCATCGGCGAGCTGGTACAGAAAAGCGAACCCGAAATGCTCAAATACCGTAATTTCGGAAAGAAATCCCTGGAAGAGATAAAGGAGCTTCTTATTGAGATGAACCTCTCTTTCGGCATGGATTTGAGCGATTTAACGGACAAATAGATCGAGGGGAAGGTGAAACAATATGCGTCATAGAGTGAAATCCGTACGCCTGGGGAGAAATACCTCATCACGTAAAGCTCTGTTAAGAAATATGGCTACCTCGCTGATCATAAGCGAAAGGATCGAAACCACTGAGGTCAAAGCGAAACAAATACGCTCTTATGTGGAAAAACTCGTGACTTTGGGTAAAAAAGATACTCTTCATGCGAGAAGAATAGCGGCGGCAAGACTGTTCGGCAAAGAGGCCGTGCAGAAGTTGTTCGCTGAGATCGCTCCCAGATTCACCGCCAGAAGCGGCGGATATCTTGCGATGTATAAAACCAGTATGAGACGCGGAGATGCCACACAGATGGCAATACTCGAATTCGTAGAGAAAGCGGAAGAGACTAAGACCAAAGAAAAGAAATAAATATCTATGACTAAAAACGTCATGGGAGTGATTGTCTGGCTGGCCCTTACCGTCGTCTTGGCGGTATGGGTCGCCAACAGCGCTGTTCATCTGAAAAATCTCTGGAACATGAAACATTATAAACACGCGCTCCTTAAGGAGCGAGAGACGCTGATGATCGAAAATTCGGCGCTTGAGGCTGAATTGGAATCGCTGCGCGAGTATGATTATATGAAAGAACGCATTGCCAGATTCAAGCTGGGATTGAAGAGAAAAGGCGAAAAGGTCATTAAGGTCAAGAATTTCGTTGACAATAAAAACAAAGATAGTTATACTGCGACTCGATGACGCGGGGTAGAGCAGTTGGAAGCTCGTCGGGCTCATAACCCGGAGGTCGTAGGTTCAAATCCTACCCCCGCAATCTTTTTTTTCCACCAAATGGCGGGATAGCTCAGCTGGCTAGAGCGTACGGTTCATACCCGTAAGGTCCCCAGTTCGATTCTGGGTCCCGCTATTTTCTTTTATATTCTATTGTGACATCACATATTTCCGGCAATATCTGCGTCAGATCGTCTATTGAAGACAGGTCGCTGTCCTTTCCCTCATGGTGATAGACCATGACAGACGCGGCGGATTTGATCGTCACCGATTTGTTTCTGATCTCTATTACCCTAAGCTGGGACAGGGGGGTGGCCAGATTGTTGACTGTCAGATGGGTGCTGCCGAGCACTATGTATTCAAGGTTGATGTAGGTTAGGGCGAAGAAAAGGTCAAAGATGCCGAACACGATCCCGCCCCAGATGAAGATATGGCTTCCGGTCTTGAGGCCGAAGATGACACCCAGGGCCGCGATGATCACGGCAGCGCCGGAAAGAGCTTTTTTTATGAGAGAGTTCTTTTTTTTGTCGGAAAAAAACCATTGTCGGTCCATGCCAACCTCCTTGTACAACTAATGCCATTATACACCAAATAGCCATAGTGTAAAGCCGGGAAGAAAGTGATTTTGACACAGGGACGGGCTGTAATGCCCGGGCGGCTCTCCGCCAGCCCCTTCCGATACTAAAGTATTACTATTTAAGGAATAAAATTATTGACTCAAAGTTTATTGTGTGGTAAATCTTAGAGGGGAAAAATGGAAAAAGAATATAATTGGAAAGTACATTTTTTTAAAAAAGCTCCGGTCAGGGGTATTTTAATGGCTGCCTTCGGGTTGTTCCTTATGGTATATCTCGGATATTTCGAGGGCAGTGTTTTTCTCGCGGTTTTGGCTTTTATACTTGTTTTCGTCCCCAACGTGAATTTTTTCTTTCCGATCGAGTACAATGTCTCGGAGGAGGGCATACGGGTGTCGACCCCGTTTCGGGTGAAAATATATGGCTGGAGCGAGCTGAAAAGATATAAGACCGTAAAAGATGCGGTTTTGCTCAATTATCCTCTTTCCCGAAGAAGAGTGAGACGGGACAAAACAATATTTTTGTTTGATGTTCCTGATCTGAATGCCGTTGAGCAGGTCATTAAGGAGCATGTCATATGAATTTTATTTATGAAGACATCCCGGCTGAGGAAAGAAATGCCTTATTGGACAAGGTCGCGGCTCAGGTGGTGCGGTTTCACATGGCTGTTCCGGCGGTGGTCTTTCTTGAGAGCACCAAGTATATGAACAGACTGGGCTCACAGTTCCTTATATTTGCCTCACCAGTTGTCAGCGCTGTCTTTACCAGCTGGGAAATAGAGAAATTTGCGGTGATCATGGAGGAGCGGGATAATGTTGAATATCTCCTTGACAGGATCGAGGAGCTTGATGCTGAGATGATTGAGAAGGAGAAAGCGGAAAAGATTGCGCGGAAGGCGCTTAAGAGAAAAAAGAAAAGCCTTTTTAGAAGAATCTTTGGAAAGTAGAAAGGAGTCGTTCATGGGTGACAAAAAAGAGATGAAGACGATTATAGCTACCGACTGCGGTAGTACGACGACAAAGGCTATTTTGGTCGAAAAAGTCGGCAATGAGTACAGACTTATTAATAGAGGTGAAGCGCCTACCACAGTTGAAGCTCCCTTTGAGGACGTTACAAAAGGTGCCTTGAACGCCATAAACGAGATCGAGGACCTGTCCGGCAGAAAATTTATAGAAAACGATCTTCTCATCAAGGAAAGAAAAAACGACAAGGAAGGTATGGACATATATGTCTCCACTTCATCGGCCGGCGGAGGCCTGCAGATGATGGTGGCCGGAGTCGTCAAATCCATGACGGGCGAATCCGCACAGCGCGCCGCGCTGGGAGCCGGAGCCATAGTCATGGATGTCATTGCCACCAATGACGGAAGACTTCCCCATCAAAGGATAGAGACCATAAGGAATCTTCGTCCTGACATGATACTTCTTGCGGGAGGCATAGACGGCGGCACCACGACACATATAGCGGAACTTGCGGAGATCATAGCTGCCGCGGACCCGAGGCCGAGACTGGGCATCGGGTATCAGCTGCCGATCATCTATGCGGGCAATTCCGACGAAAAGGCCAGAAAGATAGTGACAGACACAGTCGGCGGCAAGATGGCTCTTGAGATAGTGGACAATATAAGGCCCACCCTTGAACATGAGAACCTGGGCCCGGCCAGACATAAAATACATAATCTTTTTATGGAGCACGTCATGCAGCAGGCTCCCGGATATAAAAAGCTGATGTCATGGACGGATGCGCCTATCATGCCTACGCCCGGAGCGGTGGGTTCCATGATACAGACCGTCGCTGAAGAGAGAAACATGGCGGTAGTGGGTGTCGACATAGGCGGCGCCACAACCGATGTCTTCTCGGTTTTCGAGTCTGAAAACGAGAAAGGCGATATAGAAAAGGTGTTCAACAGGACAGTGTCCGCGAACCTCGGCATGAGCTACAGTATTTCCAATGTGTTTGCCGAAGCCGGACTGGAAAATGTCATGAGATGGATGCCCATGCATATGGACGAGAAAAAACTCAGAAACATAGTCAAAAATAAGATGATCAGGCCCACCACCATACCTGAGACGCTGGAATCTCTGGTGTTTGAGCAGGCTATTGCAAGGGAGGCGCTGAGGCTGGCGTTTGAGCATCACAAGTCACTTGCGGTAGGGCTCAAGGGCGTGCAGCAGCAGAGGACGATCTCAGACGCATTTGAGCAGACTGAGAGCGGACAGAGCCTGGTGGATATGATGAGGCTCGATATGATCATAGGAAGCGGCGGTGTGCTTTCACACGCCCCCAGAAGACATCAGTCGGCCTATATGCTTATAGACGCGTTCCTGCCTGAAGGCATCACCACCCTTACTGTCGACAGCATTTTCATGATGCCGCAGCTTGGCGTGCTTGCCCAGGTCAACAAGGAAGCCGCCACGCAGGTCTTTGAGAGAGACTGCCTTGTATATCTTGGTACTTGTATCGCCCCTGTGGGCAAAGGCAAGATCGGCAGCCCGGTCATGGACATCGTAGTGGAATATCCCATTGACAGGGATGAGATCATCAAAAAGACCGGTGCGGAGAGCCCCCATTTCCCTGTGATAGAGGACATGACGGGCAATGTGATCAAAAGGACAGTCACCTACGGTGAGATGTATAGAGTGCCTCTTGAATTGGGACACAGCGCCAAAGTCATCATAAAGCCCTATAAGGGTTTTGATATAGGCGCCGGCGCCGGCAAGGAGTTGTCGGCAACTGTCAATGGCGGGACCACGGGTATCATATTCGATGCCAGGGGAAGACGTCCGTTTACAATACCTGCCGATAACAAGGAAAGAGTGAAAAAACTTGTAGAATGGACCAAGGTGATGGACGCGTGCGATACCGTTGCTTTGGAAAAATATATAAACGAATAAGGAGGTAGGACATGGCTCAGGCGTTTACACCGGGTTTGAAAGTAACCAAAGAAACTATTGTCAAAAAGAAAAGGATCCTCCCTTTGAAGGGTGACGTTATGGTAAAGGTCGGCGACACCGTGGATTACGGCACGGTCGTGGCGAAGACAGACCTGCCGGGCAACGTAATACCCATAAATATAGCCAATCAGCTGGGCGTGGCGGCCAATGAAGTCCGCGAATGTATGATTAAAAAAGAGGGAGACAGCATTGTCAAGGGCGAGAAGATCGCCATGTACAAATCCTTTTTCGGACTTTTTAAAAACCATTCGGTCGCACCTATTACCGGCACTATTGAGAATATCTCGGATGTCACGGGCCAGGTACTCCTTAGAGAGCCGCCGCTTCCCATAGAAGTGGATGCGTATATTGACGGCACTGTGACCGAAGTCATTGAAAACGAGGGTGTTGCCGTGGAATGCATGGGCTCCTTCATACAGGGCATTTTCGGCCTTTCCGGCGAAAGAAGCGGCGAGATCATCGTAGTGGCCGATTCGCCCGAACAGGAACTGCAGGCGGATATGCTGAAACCCGAGCATAAGGATAAAGTCGTGGTCGGCGGTTCATATATCAGGCTTGACGCCATACGCAAGGCCAGACAAATAGGCGTGGCTGCCGTAGTGGTCGGCGGCGTTGACGACAAGGACCTCAGGGCCTTGCTCGGCTACGACATAGGCGTTGCCATCACCGGACATGAGAAGATCGGCTTCACACTGATCACCACCGAAGGTTTCGGCGAGATGAACATGGCTAAAAGGACATTTGACCTCCTCAAGGAAAACGAGGGAAAACGCGCGTCAGTCAACGGCGCCACTCAGATCCGCGCGGGCGTCATGAGGCCTGAGATAATCATACCCAGCGGCAAGGACATAAAGGGATATAAAGGCGACACCGGAGAGGGCAGAGGCCTTCAGATAGGTGACCCGATAAGGATCATCAGGGAACCTCTGTTTGGCGAATTGGGCACTATAACAGAGATGATCTCGGACCTTACAATGATGGAATCCGAGACTATGGTGCGTGTGTTCAGGGTAAAACTCGCCAACGGCGAGGAGAGGACCGTGCCGCGTGCCAATGTCGAAAGGATAGAGATATAAACGATATTTCGTTGACCTCAAAAGTCAGAGATATATTGATGGATATAATACGCAATTCCTACAGCCCCTATTCGGGTTTCCCGGTGGGGGCTGTGGCTGTCTCAACAGACGGACGGATGTTTCCCGGAGTCAATGTGGAGAACGCTTCATACGGACTGACATCCTGCGCGGAACGGAACGCGGTCTTCAACGCTGTCGCATCCGGCGCCACGGCGTTCACCATGGTCATGCTGATGACAGACACGGAAGACCCGGTGACTCCATGCGGCGCCTGCAGACAGGTGCTTGCGGAGTTCTGTCCTCCCGACATGCCGGTCATATGTGAGACTTTGAACGGCAGATCAAAGACCTATCAGCTAAAAGACCTTATACCCTTCGCTTTCGGCCTTTGACGCCACCCTTTTCGCCATGACTCAAAAATCGTGAAAAAAATCATCCTTATGTAAAAAAACACTTGACATAAAAAAAAGGCGACGTATATTTCTTTTAGAAATGAATGACTATTCATTCATTAATTTTTCAAAGGGGTGATTATATGGCAAGGACAAAAAGCGACATGAAGGAGCAGCAGATCATTAATGCTGCCATGGAGTTGTTCGCCCAGAAGGGCTATTTCTACACGAATGTCAAGGAGATAGCGGATAAGGCCAACGTGGGCGTGGGAACAGTGTATATATATTTTCAGAACAAGGATGAGATACTTATAACACTCTTCAAGGGTTTTTTCAGCAAGGTCGCCGAAAGGATATCACAGGTGCTTGAAAGAGATATGAATACACTTGACAAACTGAAGCTGGCCCTGAGGGTGCTCATAGACCGCCTGAGCCAGAACATAGATATGGCGCGCGTGTTCGTCGTGGAACTGGATCAGTCACATCAGGCGCTCAGCCACTTGTCGCCACTGATATTCAAGCAGTTTTACAGATGGATATCCGCTTTGGTTGAAGAAGCGCAGGAGCAAAACCTGCTCAGAGAAGATATCAATATCAACATCATGAGCATCAGCGCCTTCGGCATCATCCAGGCACTGCTCAGCGACTGGGTAACAAACAAGTATTCCACGCAGAAACTCCTGAATATGCAGGATATCGCCCTGGAATATTACATGAAAGGCATAGAAAGGAGAAGCAATGCGCAAAATGACTGAGTTTATACTGAAAAGACCGATAGCCGTGATAGGCGCGACGATACTGATCACGCTGTTCATGGGGATATTCATAAAAGACGTGTGGTTCGACAACGACGTAAGCCATCTGATCCCGGATAAAAACAGTGACAACGTCTTTCACCAGGAGATAAAAGACACCTTCGGTTCGCAGGGCATGATATTCATAGAGTTCCTGCGGGACGATGAAACGGGAATATTCAATTATGACACGCTCAAAAGGATCGAGCGGATCTCCCATGTCTTCGAGGGAATGGAATATGCGGATGACGTCCTTTCTGTCGCTGTGAGCAATAACATAGTCGGAGATGAAGTGGGGATGAGCGTGGGGCCGGTATGGGAAGAAGGCACGCTGGACGCCAGTCCCGGATCCATATCAAGGATAAAAGACGATGTCTACTCCAACCCTCTGTATATCAAAAGCATCGTCTCCGAGGACGGAAAAGCCGCAAGCATTATCATAAAACTTGATGAAAAAAACATTGAAAACACGGATGATGATACGGCTTATGAGGATTATCTGTCGGATACGGACTATTACGCGGGCCTTTTTTCCGGAGCGGGGCTGCTTGCCTCAGACCCGGTAACAGGTAAAAACAGCGTCACACTGAAGCTCAGGGAAGGTGTTTCGCAGGACAGCCTCATAACATTCATGTGCGATAACGCGGTATACTCGAATAAGTTTTTCACCCGTACGGAAAAAAACGGCGACTCATATGATGTCGTCTTCTCATTCGACAAAAAGTACCTTCACCTCCTTATTGAAGACAAAGTCGTCGAAGATATCAAAAAGATACTGAATGAGATACCCGGCCGCGAGGAGACCTATTACTCCGGAGAAAAGATCGTCAACTCCCTGCTGGGCCATTACATGATGGACGATGTCACAAAGATGGTGCCGCTTGTGGTGCTTGTGGTGCTGTTGTTTCTTTTTATAGCCTTCAGGACGGTCAGAGGGGTCGCTTTTCCGCTGCTCTCCGTACTCTTTTCAACCGTATGGGTGATGGGGCTCATGGGGCTCTTGAACGTGCCGCTGAACCAGGCTTCCGTGGCATTGCCCGTACTGCTGATCGGCGTGGGCAGCGCCTACGGCATACATGTCATGAACAGTTATTATGAGCATATAGGAGAGGACCTGGAGCGCAGGCAGATCATAATAAAAATAATGGAGATCGTGGGAATAGCAGTACTCATGGCCGGAGTGACCACGATAATCGGATTTTTGTCACTGACGTCATCCCCCATGATACCCATGAAGAATTTCGGGCTCTTTACCGCAACGGGCATACTTTTCGCCCTTTTGATGAACATAATCTTTGTGCCCGCGGTATTGACGCTTATGCCTAAACCTAAAAAGATCAGGGAAGAGTATGCGGCCGGGGATGAAGACGGTCACCGCGGCTTTAACAAATTTCTTTCCGCATTCGGCAAAGGCGTTTACAAAGCCAGAGCATGGATAATGGTATGCTCACTCCTTGCGGCCGCCGTCGCGGTCTGGGGCATTACAAAGATGGTGATCGATACAAACACCATAGAAGCCTTCAAGAAAACCAGCATGGTCCGCATAGCAGACGATAAGATCAATGACAGGTTCGGCGGCACATCCTCTCTCAATATAGTCATTGACGGCCTTACGGCCGATATGATGAAAGAGCCCGAAGTGCTGCGCAAGATCGAAAAGATACAGCGCTATGCGGAACAACAGGATTACGTCGGAAAGACAGTCTCCTTCGTTGATTATGTCAAACTGATGAATAAGGCGATGAATAACAATGATCCGGCATTTTATGTCGTACCCGATACAAGGGAACTTGTGGCTCAATACCTGTTTCTCTACTCTTCATCGGGAGACCCGGACGATTTCAAGGATGTCGTTGACTATAATTATCAGAAGGCCAACATACTTATACAGATCACAAAACCCAGCACGATGTACATAAAAGACATCGTGGAGAATGTCGAGGGCTATGCGAAACAGCTGTTCGAAGATACCGGCGATTTTTCAAACGCTCCGCCTCGCGTGACTCTTGACAGGATCCATTCGTCAGCCTATCGATTCGATGTGGAATCATATGATATCGGCATCGTGGAAGACGGACTGAAGGCTCTTTCCGCTCTGCCGGAGATCAAGGGCAATGAAGATATGAACGAGATAGTGAACGATTATAGTGAGCTTGCCGGCGAAGACAGGGCATCCGGGGAGGAACTGGCTTCCTTCTCGCTTATCGAGCCTCTTAACGACCTTGACGGCATAAGCTATGGGGAACTTGAGGGATTCGCGGGCAAATCCGCCGCGGTAAGGGCTGGCGGCACGTCAAAGCTATACCTCGTCGTCAATAAAATGATCATAGATACACAGATCAAGAGCATTATCATGGCGGTTATACTTGTGATCATAGTCGTTGCCATGATGTTCAGGTCATTGGCCGCCGGCTCCATGAGCGTCCTGCCGCTCGTACTCACAATACTGGTGAATTTCGGGATCATGGGCTTCACAGGCACAAAACTCGACCTTGCCACTGCGATGATAGCATCTGTCTCCATCGGTATCGGCGTTGATTACGCCATACATTTTCTCACCAGGTACAGGCGTATATTCGCTGAGACCGGAGATTATTCGGTGGCTGTCGAAAAAACAATGCTCACCTCGGGAAGAGCTATCATATATAATATGGCTTCGGTCACAGCCGGGTTCCTTGTGCTGTGTTTCTCGAACTTTCCGCCTCTTCAGTCGGCGGGATGGCTTATTGCAGTGACCATGATAGTCTCCTCGCTGGGAGCGCTTACTGTCCTCCCCACATTTCTGGGGATAGTCAAACCGGGCTTTTTGAAAAAAAAATAAAGGAGGATGTTTTATGAAAAAGACAATGATCTTAGTGGTTGCGTTTATGGTGTCGGCGGCGTCTGTTTTTGCCGGCATGACGGGTTACGATGTGATGAAGAAAGCGGATGAACGCTATACGGGCGATGACGGCCTCACAAAAATGCAGATGGTCATAGTAAACAGCAGAAAACAGGAGCGGAACAGAGAGATAGTCATATGGCGCAAAAAGGTCGATAAGGCAAATGACCTCAGCAACACGTTTCTCTACTTTATAAAACCGGCGGATGTCAAAGACACTACCTTTTTGGTGCAGGAACGGGCTGACGGCGGAGACGACGACCAGTGGATCTATCTTCCCGCGACAAGAAAAGTGCGCATGATATCTTCTTCGGAAAAAGACAAATCGTTCATGGGAACGGACTTTTCCTATGATGACATGAGCGACCGCAATATCGATGAATATGATTGGGAACTGCTCGGCAGCGAAAAGGTCGGCGATTACGACTGTTATCAGGTAAAGGGCAGCAAAAAGGACAAGAACGATGCCGCTTACGACCATACAGTGTTCTGGGTCACAAAAGAGCACTGGGTCCCGGTAAAGGCTGTCATGTATGACATTAAAAGCCCGGACAAGGTGGCAAAGGTCATGCTTATAAACGACCTCAAACTCATACAGAATATATGGACGCCCAATGAGAGCATCATGTATACCATGAAACCCATATACAGAGAGGGGCGTGACCTGGAAAAAAGCTTTTCAAGCAAGACAATACTCACCGTGGAAGAGATCAAATATAACGTGGGTTTCTCAAACGACATATTCAGTCAGAGAAATATGAAAAGGCCCGCGAGTTACACCGAATATCTTAAATGATTTTTAACGGGGGGCTCGGCGCGCGCCGGGCCCTTCCCATGCATGAGGAGGACCGATGAAAAGAATATTGATCATATTGGCGGTCACTGCAGCAGCGGCCGTTACGGCGGCAGGCCAGGAGCCGCTTTCGTTTCAGGGTTTTGTGCGCCACGAGACCGCGCTTTCGGTCTCTGATGTCAGCGATGCTCAGTATGTCAAGAGCCTTACCGACATCAGCATAGTCGGGAAGCATTATATAGGCGACTACCGGTTTTTCGTGGACATATACGGGGCTTATGACACGGTGAACGGCGATGAAGGCAGCGTGGAACTCCGAGAGGGATACATGGCCGCGGATTTTAAAGACGTCTCATTCGTCTTGGGCAAACAATGGGTGGCATGGGGCCGCGCCGACGAGATCAATCCCGTCGATATGATAAATCCCGAAGATTATTCCGAGCCCCTGGTCAGGGATAAAGAAGATAAAAAGATCAGGGTGCCCGCTCTCAGCGTATCGCGCTATATGGGCGATTTTACACTCACGGCCGTCCTGGTGCCTGATTTTACTCCGCCGGGACTTGATGCAAACAGCCATTGGGTCAGAGGCATATTGACTCAGATGGATTCGCTTAAACTCTATTATGCAGAAAGAGCCGTCGCGGAAAGCGTCCCGGCCTATCTGATTGAGGATTATGTGGCTGAACGTCTCAAAATAGAAGAAAAGGGCAATGATATCGGAAACAGCCAGATCGGCGCGCGTCTGAGCGGCTATGTGATGGGGACGGATTTTTCCGTTTACTATTACAGGGGTTTCTGGTCCGACATGTCAAGGCCTGTAGTCTTTATGGAGGGGCTCGACGCGCTCTCCGGCATGCCGGACAGCGTCACCGTGGCATTTCCCCCATTCTCCATGTACGGATTTGACATGGAAAAAGCCTCCGGCTCGTATACGTTCAGAGTCGAGGCCGCTTATTATCAGGACAGGTATATCACATTTGACACCTCCAGGATATCGGACAGCGCTGATTTCGCGGATTTCAACGAACACCGCGGCGCCGGACTTACTGACGTGGTGAAATTCGTGGCCGGGGCTGACAGGTTTTTAGGCGACCTGTACATAAACGCGCAGTATGTGGGCGAATATATAACGGACCACAGCAGACTGATGGCCCTTGATGAGGCTTATCTTCACTCCGCCACATTGAAAGTGAGTTCAAAGTTTGCCGAAGACAGACTTGAACCGGAGATCAAAGTGATGTATGAGATCACTGAAAACGACATGTATCTGTCGCCTAAGGTCTCATACGAATTGAGCGACGGCGTGAAACTGACCGCGGCCGCCGATATGTTCACCGGCGACGAGAAGGGGACGATCGGGCAATATAAGACATGCGACCAGGTCCGTATAAGCCTTAAATATAATTTTTAAAGCATAAAAATCCAAAAAGGGCGCGTCAAGCGCCCTTTTTCATTCATCTCAAGCGACAAATCAGCCTTTTCGTTTATGCCGCCTTTACATCCGCATTATATATGATAACATATCAAAAATATTCGGGAGGCTGATATGAAAAATAAAATGATCGTCTTTGCAGCGGCCGCAGCCTGTCTGGCCGCGGCGTTGTTATTCTTCGCCTATTTTGCCGACGCCCGCAAGATCGCCGCCGTCAGTAAAGAAAAACAGATTGCCGTGAACGGCGCTGAAGAGGAAAAACAGGATGCGGAGGGATGTTCGCTGGAGGAGTTGTTTTTTTATCATGAGATCGGCAACGGATATCTTCTGGCAACCGCAAACGGCAGTATGGGGGAGCAGCTTGAGCGGGCTGCGGTCTTTGTCCCGCCCGGGGGCGGCGGCGGCGAAACAGCGGTAAGGCTCATCGTCTCCGATGACTCTCATATCGTCCTGGAGGAGGACGGACTTGTCACCGAATATCACCTCTACCGGCTTTCCGGCGACGACGCTCTCATAATCAAGTACGAGCCCGAAAAGACATTTTCACTGATCAAATACAGCGCGGATGAAGACAGTTTTAAGCAGGCGGAAGCGTCGGAATATTTCCCCGGACATCTCGGCCCGCACGGCAGTTTTTCCATGGACACCGTGTCTGTTACGGACAAGACTGCCGGCAGGGTATATTTATGGGAGGATGGAAGATTTATCGCGAAATAATCCAACGGCGGTTTTGACCCGCGTCGAAAAATGCGGACCTGAGAGGAATGTTCTTATGAATAAGGTAAAGTTTATGAAATATGCGATCGTATTGGCGGCGGCCGTCGCCTTCACCCTGACACTGATGCTTATACCCGGACGGGGGGAACGGCTTCAGCGCGCCATATGGGACGACAATATCCCCAAGGCGGAAGAAATACTGAAAAAAGGGGTCGGCCCAAAGGACAAATGGTACGGGAAAGCTATTCACGACGCCATACTTTATGAGCCCCATGAAGTGTTTGAGATTTTTGCCGCATACGGAGAAGAGGTTTTTACCGGGGAGCATCTGATGCTTGCAGCGGAATATGGGAGGGCTGATGTTGTACGGGCGTTTATAAACAGCGGGTTTGACATAAACGCCGCATATGAAAATGGCGAGACCGCTTTGATGAAGGCGGCCGGGAGCAGTGACACCGGGCATCTTGAGGCCGTCAGGCTTCTTGTGGAGGGCGGCGCCGAATTGAATGCAGTGACCGACCACGGCATGACCCCTTTCATGGCCGCCGCCGGGGAACGAGACGTTGTGAGCCGGCCCGGCTACTACAACGACACTGAAAAAAGGATTGCCGCAGCCGAAGAGATCATGAGGATGGTGCAGCGGGATTCCGACCGCGGACTTCTCCGCGCCGCAGAAAAGGGAAGTGTTGTGAAGATGAGAGAGGCTCTTGAAGATGGCGCGTGTATAAACACCCGGGACAGGAACGGTTATACCCCGTTGCACCTTGCTGCGGGAAACAACCATGCCCGGGCGGTAAAAATGCTCCTGGAAAAGGGCGCTGACGTGGAACCGCCACACGTCAGAGACGTTTCACCCCTACATATGGCGGTAAAAGGCTCCGGGGACGCGCAGGTCTGTGAACTGCTCATAGATGGCGGAGCGGAGGTGGACACCGCGGATACGGCATATTCCGCTATTCTCACCGACACGCTGTTGAAAAAAAGGTATGACATACTGCAATACCTTATCAGCCGGGGAGCTGATCCCGATTACAGCAGAGAATATGGATCGACGGCCATGATGGCTGCCGCGATGCTTGATGACATACAGGGGCTGGATATACTGTTGAGAGCCCATGCCTCCGTGGATATGCGCGACGCCATGGGCCGGAACGCACTCTTTTACGCCGCGGAATCATCTTCTCTGAAGGCGTTGAAATACCTCGTGGCATATGGAGGCGACGTCAACAGCATGATTGATGATGAAAAAGGATTTGACCATCATAGCTCACTTCTGATGTATGCCGCGCGATGGGGCACCGGCATGTATGGTAAAAAACAGGCAATGCTTACATGGCTCGTGGACGAAGGCGCAGATGTGAACGCGCAAAACGCCGGCGGAGAAACCGCCCTTATTCAATGCTCAAAAAAAAATGATATTGAGATGGCGTCACTGATACTGAAACTGGGAGCTGACCCCGACATCAGAGACGATAAAGGCAAAAGCGCTTTGGATCATGCCCGTGAAAAGGGTTATCTGGAGCTGGCGGGTCTGCTGGGGGGAGAACAGCCATGACAAGATCTTTTTATAATATAGCTAAGACCATCGTATTGCCGCTGAGTCTGTTTTTTAGCGTGTCCTGCGCGGAACGGAATGCGGTCCGGGACGGGGCATTGAACAGACACGTCGAGTCATTGTATGCGGAATGCGGCGAACCGGTGTTCCTTGGTTCTTTGGATGGCGCGGTCGGCTGCGTGATATCCGTTGAAGATGAAAAAGAGGGAGCTTTGATAACAATAAGTCTGGACAAAACGCTGGGTTTCGGGATCTCTTCCCTCGTGCGGGATGAAGAGAAAAACGGGATACGTCTCATACCGGGCAAGAACGCCGTCAGGGAATATGCACTGATAAAGGTGCATGTAAAAGAAAAAGCGGAGGCGCCGCGGGAAAAATAGCGGCTTCCGGGGAGCGTCGGCAGAATTAAAAGGGGGGATTCTCACCCCCCTTTTTTATCGTATTACAGCGTATTTCTTGAAAGTCAGGTCCCATGGCAGGGTAAGAAAAAGATCTCTGCCGGAGGGCTCTTTTCTCCTGAAATTCACAAAGATCTCGTCGCCGGGTCCCGCGCCCAGGTCTTTCAGTGGTATCTTGTATTCCAGTACCCAGCGGCCGTCCTCGTTTTTCACCGCCGAGTCAAAGCTGCCGTTCCAGGCAATATCCGAACTGTTGTTGGCGGTGTCGATCTCCATGTCCCAGATCGTACCCGATTCGTTGATATAGACCTGATAAAACGTGAATCCGTCGGCTGTGAATATAAAGCCCGCCGACGGGTCCAGATATACTTCTTCGTCACGTTCGGCGGCCTGCACCTTAAGGCCGGTCGAAAAGGTCTTTTCGATGACGACGGCCGCATATAGATATTCCTTGTCTTTGCCGAGATATAGCTGTGTGTAAGGGCTGTTGTTTTCAACCGGATAAAAACTGACGGTCTGAGCGAAAGTGTCCCATTCACCGGGGCTGATGACGCCGTCTATTTCGGGCATGCCCGGCTCACCCGAAGTGACAAATCTTCTTATCAACGCGAGCGGGGCATTGTATTTATAAGATTTTCCCCTGCCGAACGTATACTGAAAAGAGAGCGCCGGTGTGTCAAGGGTATTCTCTTTCGGGGTGAACTTGAAATCATGGCGCCATTCCGCGCCGGGGGCGATCGTGGCCTCGGGGATCGCAGGCAGGCCGGTGACGGAATCCGAATGAAGCACGGGAGCGACAGTCATATCATATTCATTGATGTTTGTCACTGAAAGCGAGGCATATCCCTCTGATGTACAGGAAGCGGTGATGAACCTACCGGATTGAAGGGCGTATACCGTCTGTTCCTCCTCTATTGACATGATATCCGTGTCAACGGTATGGCCCGATCTCATGAGTACGGGGTAGAGCCGGCCGTCTTCGACCGTGCACCACATATATTGGTAGAACATGCCGAGCGAGTCGTCCTCGAATGGAAAGCCGCCCCCCGAACTGCCGACCAGATAGTAATCAATGCCGTCAAATACATTGTGCGCATACTGATGCCAGTGGCCCGTGAAGACAGCGGAGACTCCGTATTCCTTGAAAATCTCATGCAGCGGCGCCGGTCTGCCTTTTGCGACCGTATCGGCCCAGAAAGGCTTATGCATGAAGACGATCTTCAAGGCTGCGCGCCTGTGTTTCCTGAGGTCCTTTTCCGCCCATCTCAACTGTTCTTCACCCATATCCCAGGAATTCCCGGCAATGGAATTATCCAGTACAAGGAAATGGACGTCCCCCGCGTCGAAGGAATAATAGGGGGCGCGTCCCGTATGCAGCGTGTAGCGGGCCGCGGATTCTTCATCGACGATGTCATTGTTTCCGGGGGTGTAATATATGGGGGCCGGTATCGCGGCAAGTGTTTTCAGGGCGATGATCCAGTCGTTTTCGGAGGCATCGTCCGGCATGTCCCCCACCGTCAACACGAGATCAGGCCGCATCCTTGAGATATCAGTAACGACTTTTTCAAATTCCTTTTGATTGACGCTGCCGGATCTGTCTCCTATTATTGCAAAACGCAGGTCGCCTGCGGCCGCCGATGCCGTCAGCACAATAAAAGCCAGAAACATGCATACTCTGTTTTTCGACATAAAGCCTCCTTGTCTCTTTACAAATATGATATATGATAATAGCAGGATTTCAATAAATGGCGGAGATTTGCCGAAAAAAAACAAACCTTTTATTTTGTTGTGCTATAATGTCGCAGAAAGGAGAGATATGTCTTTTAAGGAATTATGCGAAAGACGCAGAAGCGTCCGCAAATATAAAGCGGACGGGGTGGACAGGACACTCCTCGCGAAGTTGTTCACATATGTTTCAAAGGCTCCCTCCGCCCACAACTCGCAGGGGTACCGCTTTATAGTCATAGACGGGCCCGAAGACCTGAAGTCTTTCAGGGAAACGGCTTTCAGCGGAATATTCAAGATGCAATGGGTAAACACCGCTCCCGTTATTGTGGCAATGGTCTCCTCGCCCAGGTTTGCCGCCAATGTCGCCGGAAAAGCGTTGACAGGCATCGATTATAAGGCGGTGGACGCAGGTATTGCCGGCGAACATCTTGTGCTGGCAGCTGCGGAGAACGGGCTTTCGACCTGCTGGATAGGATGGTTCAACAAGAAAAAGACTTCCCGTTGGCTGAGACTTTCAAAAGGGGACGAGATCATGTCCTTGTTCAGCCTGGGTTACGCGGACGAGGACTGGCTGCCGCGCGAGCAAAAACGCAAACCTATGGAAGAGCTTTTTTCGTTTTATGAGAGCGGCAGATGACCGAGTTTCTGATCGACGAGGATTTTAACGGCTCAAGACTGGACCGTTTTCTCAGGAAGACTTATCCGCAGGTGTCACTTGCCGCGATACAGAAAATACTGAGAAAAAAGCAGGTGCTGGTCAACGGCAGTCCCATGGCCTTCAACGGCCGTTTGTGCCTGGGTGATAAAGTCACCGTACAGGCCGGCCTTGAGCCGAACGCGGCCGTTACGGATGAAAAGATTTACAGCGTCCTCAACACGGATATAAATGTCGCTTACGAAGATGAGGATATCATCATCGTGAGAAAAGACCATGGCATGGCCGTGCATAAAGGCAGCGGGCATGATGCCGGACTTACGGAGATGTTGCGCGCCAAGAGGGACAATCCCCTGATTTCCCCGGCAAACCGCATAGATAGAAGGACCGGCGGACTTGTCATCTTCGGCAAAAACAGGAAAGCGCTGCGTTTTCTGAATGAACAGATGAGATCGGGGGGCATCGAAAAGCGCTACTATGCGCTGGCCGCAGGTACGGCCGCGCGGCCCTCTTTCAGGCTTGAGAACAGGCTGAAGCGCACTGAAAAAGGTATGGCGGTGGATGAGGATGGCAAAGCGAGCGCGGCGGAGGTAAAGGTGATACGGTCGAAAAAAGGCCTTTCGCTGCTGGAGATAGCCCTTGAGACCGGGCGCACCCATCAGATCAGGGTGCAGCTGGCCGCAGCGGGGCTGCCGATAATCGGGGACGGGCGTTACGGGGTGTATGAAAAAGGCATCATGTACTTATATTCATATTTTACCCGTATCAGGGAAAAAAACGTGGTTGTAGATACCGGTTTTCCTGAAAATTTTTTAAAAAGATTTGAAAAGGGATTGTAGCTTTAAAGACAGGTCAAAAAAAGGGTTGCAATTAATATATATGGTAGTATAATCCGTTGGTAGGGATGGTTTGTGCCATCCCTTTTTTTTAAGGGGGCATTATGGAAATGGTCAAAAGACTCGAAGAGCTGCTGAAGCCGTATCTGGAAAAAGAAGGGCTGAGGCTGTATAAGATCGTACTTTCTTCGGGAGGCAGACGTAAAAAGATCGTAATATACGCTGATGGAATTGACTCGCATATAAATGTCGATCAACTGACCGCTTTGAACCGTTTCGCAGGAGACGTCATGGATGCGGAAGATCTTGTAAACGGCAGCTATTTGCTTGAAGTGTCTTCACCGGGCACGGCTTTGCTGACCGAGGAACGTGATTTTAAATTTTTCACGGGCAGTTTTTGCCGCATCGTGGTCGAAGAAGGCCCCATATACGGAACCATCAGGAGCTATGATGATGATGTGCTTACACTTGATGCAAAGGACGGCACGGAAATCCGCCTGCAGAGAGACATGATCATAAAGGCAAAAGTGGATATCGATTTTTAAGGGAGGACGAAATGGATTCATTGATCAAAATCGTTGACGAATTGACGAGGATAAAAGATATTGATCGGGAAGAGATGATCGAGATCATCGGCGAAAGCATTAAAGAAGCGTATATGCGCAAATATAAACTGAAAAGCAAGGATGATGAGGAACCTTATGAGCTGCCTCTTGACGTGGAGATAGAAGGCGGAAAACTATATATTTTCATATCAAAGACCGTGGTCAATGAAGTGGAGGATCCGCATATTGAGATCTCTTTGGAAGAGGCATCCAAGCTCACGGGAACAGGCGACCTTGAGGTCGACGATATAATAGATGTGTTCATAGACGCTAAGACACTGGGGAGAAACGGTGCCCAGATAGTCAAGGAAAACATCCTTAACAAAATAAAAGGCGTGGAACAGAACCGCGTCTTTGAAGAATACGCCGACAAGGTGGGCGAGGTATATACGGCTATAGTGCTCAGAAAACAGCGCCTGCGCGGCAAGGAAAGAGATAATTACATAAAAGAAAACGTGGAGAGCGGCGGTGAGGATCACAATGAACTGGCGAATATAATCGTCGATTTGGGAAAAGGCGAAGGCGTGATCCCGCCCAGACATCAATCCGGCAAGGACAGTTATTACAGGGGTACAAGGACAAAAGTCTATATATACAATGTGAAAAAAGAGGGGCTGGACACAAAAATACTGGTATCCAGGACCCATGAGAATCTGCTGCGGGGTTTGTTTGAAATTGAAATACCCGAAGTGGCCAACAAACAGGTCGAGATCAAGGCGCTTGCCCGGGAGCCCGGCGTGAGAGCCAAGGTGGCCGTATGGTCCAACAGCAGCGATCTGGACCCGGTGGGCACCTGTGTGGGTGTGCGCGGCATAAGAATACAGAACATAGTGCGTGAACTTAACGGAGAGCGCATCGACGTCATAGAGTGGAGCGAGGACCCCAGGCAGATGATACGCAACGCCTTGAAGACCGTGGACATAAGCAAAGTCCTGATAGAGGAATCCGAGGGTGAGCGTAGAAATGTTAAGGTGGTCGTCCCGGACGAACAGTATACCATGGCCATCGGCCGAAGCGGGCAGAATGTACGCCTTGCGGCGAAGCTGACCGGCTGGAAGATCTTCATCTATTCAGACACTGAATATCACAAGGAACTTGAGGAAAAAAGAGATATCTACATGAATACGCTGAAGAATTTTGCAGGCATGAACGAGGATATACTGAATAATATGTATGACAACGGGATATTCAATCTTGAAGAGATCGCCAATATGATGCCTGAAAGCCTGGCGCTTATGGTTGACGGAATAGATATGGAAATGGCCCGTTCATTCATAGATGAGTCAAAAAAGGCAGTGGCCAAATTCATAGAAGGCGGCGAAGGTTCGCCACAGCAGGAAGATGCTGAAGAGGAGACGGAAGCCGTTGTCGATACGGAGGAGAACGGCGCGCAGGAAGAAACGGATGGCGGCGAAGAGGGTAACACTGAAGAAGCGTGATTTTCCCGTAAGGACTTGTGTCATTTGCAGGGAAAAAAACCCGAAGTCGGAAATGACCCGTTTTGTCAGCACCGAACAGGGACTCCTGGAGGGCGTCACATTACCCGGGCGCGGGTTTTATTTGTGCGGCAAGGAAAAATGCCGCAGCGTGTTCGAAAAAAAATGGAAAGTGAAGAGATAAATGGATTTAAGTTTTTTGGGTCTTATGTATAAAGCACACAAGCTTCTGCTGGGAAGAAGCTCGGTTAAAATGGCACTGGACAACGGGTCGTTGAAGCTTATAATAACCGCAAAGGATTTATCCCCGAGATACAAAAGAGATTTGCTCGAAAAAGCAGTCGAAAGGAATATTAAAATTGTGGAAAAATGGGAAATGAAAGAGCTTGGAAGACTCTTCGGCAAGGGAGAGGTCGGAATCATAGGCATAATCGATAAAAAAGTCGCTGACAAAGTGATCGAGGGGGTGTTGTAAGTGGAAGGAAAAATGAGGGTTTTCGAACTGGCGAAAGAGATCGGATATCCTTCTTCGGAACTGGTCGATTTTCTGGTGGAGGAAGGTGTTCAGATCAAGAACCACATGAGTTATATAGGTCCGTATGAGATCAGGATCATCAAGGAACACTATGGTGTGGTTTCGGAAAGCGATGAACCCGATCACCCCGTCGCAAGAGTAAGAAAAAGAGCTAAGGTAGCGAAAAAAGAAGAGGCTAAAAAAGCGCAGGAAGAGAAAGCGGCTAAAAAGGCCGCGGAAGCGGCTGAAAAAGCGGCTGACGTACCTTCTGCCGCTGTTGAACCCGCCCCTGCAAAAGATGTGCCGGCTGAAACAGGCGCGCCCCTAGTCAAGGAGGCTGCGTCCGCACATATTGCCGACAAGGAGACCGCGCCGGTAAAAGAGGCGCAGGCCGCTGAGGATGTGGCGCCTCCCGTGGAAAAGAAAAAACCGGTCATTGAAGATGACGATGAATCCGGCAAGGGTAAAAAAGTCAAAAAGGGAGAGGTAAAACAGTTTCCCAAAAAGAAGAAAGCCAAAAAGGGCGCTAAGAAAGAGGCGCAAAAGACCTGGGAGGAGCATCTCGACTGGACCGATGAGGAGCGTGAGGCCGCAGCGGAACAGGCGAAAAGAGATGCCGAGCCCGCAAGGAAGATCAGCTGGTCTGAGATCATGAAAAACGAGGAAAAGGCAAACGCAAAATTAAAAGGCAAAAAGAAATCCAAAAAGGATGACAAACCTGAAACGGCGAAACTGTATCTGATGAAGGGCATCACCTATAGGGATTTTGCCGAAAGTATGGAACTTCGCCCCAAGGAACTCCTTGCCATACTGGCCAAGGAAGGGATAGAGGTCGAGGACCTGGACAGTGCGATCGAAGAGGATTACGCCTATCTTATCGCCGAGGAATATAACAAGGAGCTTGGGCTCATAAAACATTTCGGCGATGATGTACTGCTGAAGGAATACGCCCAAAGCCCGAAAGCTCAGCCTGTGTCGCGTCCGCCCGTTGTCACTATTATGGGCCATGTCGACCATGGCAAGACCTCCATACTCGATTATATAAGACATTCGCGTATTACTGAGGGTGAGTTCGGCGGGATTACACAGCATATAGGAGCCTACTCCGTGAAGACGGAAAAAGGCGAAATAACATTTATAGACACACCCGGACATGCCGCGTTTACCGCAATGAGGGCCAGGGGCGCCAATATCACCGATATAGTCGTCCTTGTCGTGGCGGCCGATGACGGTGTCATGCCGCAGACTATCGAGGCGGTCAATCATGCCAAAGCGGCCGGCGTGCCGGTAATAATAGCAGTAAACAAGATGGACCTTCCGGGCGCAAATCCGGACAGGGTAAAACAGGATCTTACACAATACGGCATCGTGCCCGAGGAATGGGGCGGCGAGAACCTTTTTGTCAACTGTTCGGCAAAGACCGGTGACGGTATTCCCGAACTGCTGGATATGATCATACTGCAGGGTGAGATGATGGAGCTGACAAGCTATGCCGATGTGCCGGCAAGAGGCATCGTCGTGGAATCAAATGTCCAAAAAGGCATAGGCAATGTCGCAACCATACTCATCAAGGAGGGTACGCTGTCCGTCGGCGATGTATTCGTCGTTGGAAATACTTTCGGAAAAGTACGCGGCCTTACCGATGATATGGGTAAAAAGATCAAGACATTAAAAACAGGCAGGGCCGGCGAGGTCACTGGCCTTGAGGACCTTCCCGGCGCCGGGGACGATTTCGCGGTCATCAATAATGAAAAGGCCGCCAGAAATATCGCCGACAGAAGGGCGTATTACCGCAAACGCAGCGACCAGATCAGAGACAAGGAATCTATTTCGCTGGAAGACCTCTTCGCCAGGATGAACGGTGAGGAAAAAGCCGAGTTGATCATCATCATAAAGGGCGATACGCAAGGTACCGTCGAGGCGATCATACAATCCATAGAAGGCATGGACGTCAGCGAGATAGACATCAAAATACTGCATACCGGAGTGGGTATGGTGGCGGAGACGGACGTGAACCTCGCCATTACCGCGGGTGCCGTGATCACTGCTTTCAACGTGCGTGTGGATACCGCCGCGAGAAGGCTCGCTGAGGAAAACGGCGTTGAGATAAGGACATACAATATCATATATAATCTGCTGGAAGACCTGCATAAGGCGCTTGAAGGGATGCTCGAGCCGGAATCGGTGGAAGTATATCTCGGCACGGCCGAAGTCAGGCAGGTGTTCAAGGTCCCGAAGATCGGAGCGATCGGCGGATGTTACGTCAAAGACGGCAAGATCGTCAGAAACTGTGTAGCCAAACTCGTCCGCGACGGGCAATACATATGGGAGGGCAAGCTTTCTTCCCTGCAGCGCTTTAAGGATTCTGTCAAGGAAGTGGCTGAAGGTTATGAATGCGGTATCGGTCTTGAGGGCTTTAATGACATCAAGGACGGTGACCTCATAGAAGCCCATGTGATCGAGGAGAGGAAACGGACACTGGATTGATATGTTTGTCCTGATGGGAGATGCCGAATTGTATCTCCACGGGGTGCGAAACCTGAAACAAAAACGGATGATTCTGAAAAGCTGCAAGGATCACATGAAGAATAAGTTTGATTTGATCGTGCGGGAAGACAGGTTTAAGGATAAGTGGCAGCGAACAGCGCTGGTCTTTGTCAGCGCAGCCGATGACCGTGATCTTCTCGTGCGTCTCTTTGAAGACGCTCTTGAATTCATATCACGAAAATACGATGTCGATATTCTTGAAGAAAACAGAGAAATAATCTGTTTGTGAGGTGATCATGAAAAAATACACAAGGATGGACCGGCTTAATAAACTTTCAAAGTCGGTGCTTGGCGAGATAATTGAGGAACTGTATCCCTATGAGGAATACGGGATGATTACGGTCACGGAAGTGGATCTGTCAAAAGACCTGCGCCATGCTAAAGTATATATATCCATATTTCTGGAGGACACGCATAAGAAAAGCGAAGATGATGTGGTCGAAAAATTGAAAAAAGACGAATACCGCATTAAAAAGGGACTCGTTGACCGTATACGGATGAAATATACGCCAGAGTTGAGATTTATACCCGATGAGACTCAAAAACAGGCGGATGAGATATACAGATTGCTTGAGAATGATAAGGAGACAGGGGATGAAAGACCGTATAGCAGCGATACTTGAGTATCTTGAAAGACATGACCGTTACGTGGTCACAGGCCACGTCAAGCCCGACGGTGATTCATGCGGTGCTGTCGTCGCACTGACACTGTTCCTGAGAGCCATGGGAAAAGAGGCCTCAATATACGCGCCGGAATCCTTTCCGGGCGAATATCGTTTTCTGCTTGAAGGCGTCGAACCCGGAAAATGTTTTCGGGATGGCCGGATACTGCTGGCTCTTGACTGCGGCGATATTGAAAGAATTGCATGTGACGGTGATATTGACGAGAAAATGGTCGTGAATATCGATCACCATGCGGGCAACAACGGTTTCGGAGCAATCAGTCTGGTCAATCCCGACGCTTCTTCTGTCTGTGAGATAGTCTATGATATGATAAGGCAATCGGGCGCAACGCCTGAAAAAAGGATATATGAAGCCCTTTATGTCGGCATCATGACCGATACAGGCAATTTTACGTTCTCAAACGCGGGCGCGTCCACATTCGCCGCTGTATCTGAAATAGTCAGCGTCATCGGGGACCCGTCACCGCTTAATATCGCGGTGTATTCATCGAAACCGCTTGCCAAGATACGACTCACCGGCCTTGTCATGAACAGAGCCGAGGCTTATTGCGGCGGGAAACTGCTGATCAGCACAGTTACACTGGCCGACATGGCGGCGTACGGGATTGGCGAAAACGATTTTGACGGCATCATAGACAGACTCCGGGACGTGGCCGGGGTCGAAGTGTATATATTGCTTAAAGAGAAAGAGGGCGGCAAAGTGCGTCTTTCATTGAGATCCAAGGGGCGTGTGCCGGTCAACGGTTTCGCCGCTTTGCTGGAAAGCGGGGGCGGGCACAGCTTCGCCGCCGGCGCGACATCTTCAGGGACATTGGAAGAGGTCAGAGCCGAAACTGTCAAATACTGGGAACGGATACTATGAACTGCGTATTGATACTCGATAAACCGGAGGGACTTACCTCGTACGACTGTATAAGAAAACTGAAACCGTTGCTGGACAAGGGGACTAAGATCGGACATGCCGGCACACTGGACCCCATGGCGACCGGAGTGCTGCCCATACTGATTGGCAAGACCACCAAGCTTTTTGATCTCTTTACGGGGAAAGAAAAGACCTATATAGGGGAGATGACATTCGGGATAAAGACGGATACCGCGGATATAACAGGAACGATAACAGAGAAAGCCGCACACAGTGTCAGAACGGCCGAAGAGCTTGAAGAGGCTTTCGCGTCCTTTGTGGGGGGATACCTTCAGGTGCCTCCGGTGTACAGCGCCAAAAAGAAAAACGGCAAAAGGATGCATGAATTGGCCCGTTCGGAGGACCCGACCGCGCTGCCGGACATCGAACCCGAATTTGTGGAGCTTTTTTCATATCATATATACCATTATGAACCGGAGACTCAGAAACTGATTTTCGGGCTTGATGTGGGCAAGGGTTTTTATGTGCGCAGCTTCGCGGAAGATGTCGCCGCGTATTTGGGCGAGCTTGCCACATTGAGTTCTCTCCGGCGTGTGAAGACCGGTTATTTTTCGCTGGACAAAGCGGTAAAAATGGATAGTATTGTATCCCGAGGGGACATTGAACAGGCATCATTGTCCGTGGAAGAGGCTACCGCCAACCTGCCCACACTGAAAGTCAATGACACAATGGCAGAAAAGGTCTTAAACGGATCCAAGATGAAATTGGCAGCATTTAATGATCTCAATGGTTATATGAGGGTCGTGGACAAGAATGACGGTATTCTTGCGATCGGCTTCTCACATTATGGCGATTTTAAATACATCGCCGTATTAGGAGATTGAGTATGAATATATACAATGACCTGAGTCAGATCGAGAAAAAGAGATATGTCGTGACCGTCGGTATGTTTGACGGCATACACAAAGGGCATCAGCATCTGATTCATGTGATGAAACAGAAAGCCCGTGAACTGAGACTTGAGACCATGGTGTTTACATTTGATATACATCCCAAGAGAGTACTCCATTCGGACCCGCCTAAAAAGATACTCACCAAAGACGACAGGACTGAGATATTCAGAGCGCTTGGAGTGGACAACGTTGTGTTTTCTTCCTTCAATAAGGAGATAGCCCATATGTCCGCAACGGAGTTCGTGGAAAAAGTCTTTGTGGAAAAACTCAATGTGGCGGCGGTTATCATCGGGGACAATCACAGATTCGGCAACAAACAGCAAGGCGATTACCATTTCCTCGAAAAGATATCCGAAAAATACGGTTTTGATGTATGCAGGGTGTCTCATGTATTGTATGATGACAAAAGGATCAGCAGCACGTGGATCAGGCAGACCATACTCCAGGGTAAGTTAAGGCTGACAAGGGAATTGCTGGACAGGTTTTACTTTATCAAGGGTATCGTGGTCAACGGCGACGGCCGGGGCGGAGATCTGGGATTTCCTACGGCGAATCTTGACGATATTGAGACAAAGCTGCCCTTTGACGGCATATATTCGTCTTTTGTGGAATACGGAGGGCGCAAGATGCCGGCCATGACCTATATAGGTTACTCGCCCACCTTTGACGGCGAAAAAAGAAAAGTTGAAGTGCATATATTTGATTTTGACGAGAAAATATACGGAGAGGAAATCAAAGTGTATTTCGTCGCCAAAATAAGAGACGATGCGAAGTTTGATAACATCGAAGACCTTAAAAGGAAACTGATGATAGACAAAAACATCACTCTCAATATTCTGGCGGACGAGGATCTGTTGTTCGAAGCACCCATATCTATGAGATGATGATAATATCATCCCTTGGAATGTGGAAAAAAGGAGGTAAATAGTCATGTCAATCAACAAAGAACAGAAAGTGGAAATGATTAAGAAATTCGGCGGTTCTGAGACAAATTCAGGATCATCCGAGGTGCAGATCGCGCTGCTAACGGCGCGTATTAACGATCTCCAGGCTCATTTTAAAGATCATCCTAAGGATCATCATTCAAGAAGAGGTTTGTTGAAAATGGTTGGTAAAAGGAGAAGATTATTGAGATATCTCATGAAAAAGGATATCAACAAATATCGTGAACTTATTGTTGAGCTTGGTATAAGGGGGTAATAATGCCTTATACTGTAAGTAAGGAACTGGGTGGAAAGACTCTATCCATAGAAACAGGACGCATGGCCAAACAGGCCGACGGATCCTGTGTTGTCAGGTATGGAGACACAATGGTGCTCGTCACAGCAGTCGGCTCAAGGCAGCAAAGTCCCATGGACTTTTTTCCGCTGACCGTGGAGTACCGCGAGAAAAGGTATGCCGCAGGTAAGATACCCGGGGGATTCTTCAAGAGAGAAGGGCGTCCCGGAGAAGACGAGACGCTGTCCGCCCGTATGATAGACCGGCCTATACGGCCTCTGTTTGAGGACGATTTTCAGAACGAGGTCCAGGTGATCGCTTATGTCATATCTTCGGACAAGGAAAACATAGCCGATGTGCTGGGAATAATAGGCGCGTCTCAGGCCCTGATGCTTTCCGGGCTTCCGTTCCACGGACCGGTCGCCGGAGTGAGAGTGGGTTATATAGACGGGGAATATGTGATCAATCCCACCTATTCGCAGCTTCAGGATAGCGTCATGGACATGATAGTGGCCGGAACCGATAAAGCCGTCACCATGGTCGAAGGCTTTATTGACAAACTGCCGGAAGACATCGTGCTTGAAGGCATACTGCAGGCTCACGAAGAGATCAAGAAGATCTGCGCTCTGCAGATGGAACTTGTGGGGCAGACCGGAAAAAAAGAATACACATATGAACCTTTTGACCTGCCTTCAGAGCTCAGCGCCAGAGCGGAGGAGCTCACAAGCGAGGACATGAAAAAGGCATCATATATGACCGGAAAACTCGAAAGAGCTGATTTTGTCTCAGCCGTCTACGGCGAAGCGAAAAAAGTACTGACAGAAGAGTTTCCCGATACCGATCCGAGAAAGATCGGCGTCGCATTGCACAACGTGGAAAAAAGATGCGTCAGGGAAAAACTGGTCGAAGATAAAAAACGCGTTGACGGCAGAGCTTTCGACGAGGTAAGGCCCATCAGCATAGAGACAGGCGTATTGCCGCGCGCTCACGGGTCAGCGCTGTTCACCAGAGGCGAGACACAGGCTCTGGTGGTCGTCACCCTCGGAACGGAAGGGGATGTGCAGCGTATGGACGAACTTAAGGGTGAATCCAAAAAAAGATTCATGCTGCATTATAATTTCCCCCCGTTCAGCGTAAATGAAGTAAAACGCATCGGATCCGTGGGGCGCAGGGAAATAGGACATGGAATGCTCGCGGAAAGGGCTCTTATACCCGTTCTTCCCGCACAGGAGGAATTCCCCTATACTGTCAGGATAGTGTCCGATATCATGGAATCCAACGGTTCCTCTTCCATGGCCAGTGTTTGCGGCGGTTCGCTCTCACTGATGGATGCGGGAGCGCCGGTTTCCGACGCCGTGGCAGGCACTGCCATGGGCCTTATAAAAGAGGGCGACGATTTTATCATATTGACTGATATTACAGGTCTGGAAGATCATCTTGGAGATATGGATTTCAAGATCGCCGGCACAAAGGACGCCATAACCGCAATACAGATGGATATAAAGATCGAGGGCGTGAACAGGGAAATCATGAAGACGGCGCTTGAGCAGGCGAAAAAAGGCAGACTGCATATACTTGATAAGATGACAGAAGCCCTGGCCGAACCAAGAGCCGAAAGATCTCCTTACGCACCCAGCATCGTCGTGGTGAAGGTCCCCGTCGACAGAATAGGGGATATAATCGGACCCGGCGGAAAAAACATCAAAGCCTTGTCGGAAGAGACTAATTCCGAGATATGGATAGATGAGGACGGCACCGTGCAGATCTCTTCACTGAACGGCGAAGACGGCAAGGAAGCCGCCCGCAGGATCGCTGCAACCGTGAAAGTATACGGCGTGGACGATATCGTAAACGGCACCGTTGACAAGATAATGGACTTCGGAGCGTTCTGTAAACTGGAAAACGGCAAATCCGCGCTTGTCCATATTTCCGAAATATCAAAGAAAAGAATACCGGCCGTGGCGGACGCACTCAGCGTCGGCGATAAGATCACAGCTAAGATCATAAAGATCGACGACCTCGGACGTATAAACATCAGTATAAAGAGACTTGAGGAAAAAGAAAACAACGATGACCAAGACTGATGTCAACAGGGAATTATTCGTATCCAACGGCTTCGCCGTTGGGTACGAACGGATCCCCTCGATCAACTCCTTTAACATAGGGGTCATGTTCAAAGTCGGCTCCTATCATGAGCCGGAAGAGCTTTCCGGCATCACCCATCTTATAGAGCATACTCTTTTCAAAAGAACAAAAAATTATTCCAACAGAGAGCTTGTGTACAGAATAGAGGGGCTGGGCGGCGATTTCGATGCGTTTACGGGCCATGAAGGTGTGACCGTGACCATACGTATACTGAAAAAATACTGGAAAGAAGCGATAGAACTGATGTTCGAGATACTTATGAACGCAGTTTTTGATCCCGAAGACTTAAAATCAGAAAAAAAAGTAATACTCGAAGAAATAGAGATGTACAAGGATACGCCCCATGATCACCTTTTTGAGCTCTTTTCCGATTCTTTCTGGAAAGGTTCGCCGCTGGGCCGGTCCGTGCTGGGCACAAAAGAAAGCCTTGAATCCATAAGCGCCCCGGCCGTAAGAGATTATTACAAGAAATACTTTACTCCCTCAAACGCTTTGATCTCGGTCGCCGGCGATCTGCCTGCGGAAGAGCTGAAAAGCGAGCTTCTTAAATATTCATTTCCGTCAGAGGGAGAGGAAGTCTCCGATCTGATGCCGGCAGCCGAGACATTCGGGTTGTCCTATACAAAGAACAAAAGGCTCAGACAGTCGCATATGCTTATCTATTTTCCCGGCGTCACATACAGCGACGATTCAAGATATGCCTACTATATTACGAATGCGATATTGGGAGCCACCGATTTTTCACTCTTTAATCAGGAGATCAGAGAAGAAAGAGGTTTGGCTTACAATCTTTATTCAGACCTCATACTATATCCTTCCACAGGCGTCTTTCTCTTCTATGTGGGATTCAACCCGGGCAGGTTCGATGAACTGGGCGAAGGGCTTATCAAGCTGTTCAAGGCTCTCAGGACAAACGGCATCGACGAAGAACTGCTTACCGTCGCCAAAAACTATGTCACCGCAAAACATGTGTTTTCCCTGGACGTCATCTATAATATAATGGAAAAAAACGGTGCCTACATCAGAAGATACGGGGTATTTCCGGACTACGACGAGATCATAGCAAATATCGAAAAAGTCACACTGGAGGATGTCAGGGAAGTGATATCAAAATACCTTTTTTCAGGAAGATTCGGCATCACTTATTATGGCAGTAATGACAAAAAGGAAGTGAATGACCTATGGAAAAAATTAAAGTCCGGGTTCTCAGAGATGAAGGCTCAAAAGAAATAGAACTTCCACGCTATATGAGCGAACACGCCGCCGGCATGGATGTCCGTTCATCCGAAAGTCTGATCATAGAACCCGGGAAAACAGCGCTGGTCAAGACCGGCCTCTATCTGGAGGTGCCCGCAGGCTATGAGATGCAGGTGCGGCCCAGAAGCGGACTCGCCCTAAAAAAAGGGGTGATCGTGCCCAATTCACCCGGTACCATAGATGCCGACTATCGCGGTGAAGTGGGTATTATACTCATGAACTGCGGCGAGGACGATTTCCCGGTCGAACCGGGCGACAGGATAGCCCAGCTGGTATTGTCACGGGTGTACACATGCCAATGGGAAGAA
>CAZJQC010000010.1:0-44871 GCA_964548195.1 uncultured bacterium
ACTGGGCTGGGTGGATTCGAACCACCGAATGCGGGAGTCAAAGTCCCGTGCCTTGCCGCTTGGCTACAGCCCATTTGCAGGAAATATTTCTATTCCAGCTCTTCCGCGCTGACTTCCGTCTTTGGTTCCGAACTTCTTGGCTCCAGCAGCTCCTGCTCATATGCGCCGAAGACCTTCTCCTCTATCAACACTCTTGTCTCATTATTAATGGGATGGGCGATATCCTGGAAAGTACCGTCTTTTTTTCTCATGCTGGGCATGGCAACAAATCTGCCCTTGTTGCCTTCGATGATCTTCAACCCCCGGATGACAAAACAATCATCCAGTGTAATCGTCGCGAATGCTTTTAGCTTGTCGTTTTCCCTCAGATAGATCTTCACATCTGTAACCTGCATCTTTTACCACCCTTTCGCTAACTAGCCGCAACAAGTTTCAACCATTCCCAATTTCTACCCATGCGCCTGATCGCGTCTTCCGCATCATGCACCGAATCAAACAGTGCAAATACGGAAGAACCGCTGCCACTCATGAGTGCTGCTTTGGCGCCATTTTCGATAAATTCGGTCTTAAGATTAAACACCTGAGGGTATTCATTGAATACGATGTCCTCAAACCGATTGTAAAGAGCGTCATTCCAAGCATCATAATCATCTTCCATGAGGCAACGCAGCAGTATCTTACATGTATTATTTTTGGGTGTCAATGGAAAACTTGCCGCACCATATGCCCATCCGGTGTTGACTTCCACTCCGGGGTAACCGATGACCAAAGGCTTGTTTAAGCGCCCCTCCAGGGGGCTTACCCTTTCTCCCATGCCTTCGACCAGCGCCAGCCCCCCGACCATCATGAAAGGAACATCGGCACCAACTTCAAATGCAACATCCTTGTAAAAATCTTTGTCCTTCCCGACTGCGAACAGGCCTAACAATCCGTTTAATACCGCCGCTGCGTCCGCACTGCTGCCGCCCAGCCCGCCCGAAAGCGGTATGCCCTTTTCTATGTCTATCTCAATACGGGATATTATGGAATATCGTTTCAGAAAAAAGGCCGCGGCCTTATACGCGCTGTTGTCTTCCGGCGGAACGCCAGGCACGCCACGGACGGATACGCCTTCCCCCCGGGAAACTTCGATAAAGACCCTGTCATGCAGGTCTACACTCTGAAAGACCCCCGATATCTCGTGATATCCGTCGGTCCTGTTTCCGAGTATGTCCAGGAATAAATTGATCTTAGCGAATCCGTTTACCGTCGTATTCATCAAATATTACCCTTACCTCATAAATGCCATCACGAATCCGCCATTTATAAGGGAATCCGTTGCCTTCTCTTCCGATGAATTCCAAAATAACTCCGTTCGATTCTATATTATCATCAAAATCATTATTTTTCAATGCGGAGAGCATAATTAAAAATATTTTACCATAGCCGGACGCCTCCACTTTAAGGCCGTCTCCGTCACGTATCTCAAGAATGCCGCCTGTGTATGTGAGATACCCGATGCTCTCCCCGAAGCCCGAATAGACCTTCATGAAAAACTCATCGCCTTCAAGCACGGCAAAAAAATCCGCTTTGACAGTCCCCGACCCGTCCTCGAAATAGAGCCTGCCCTTAAGATGGACGGCGTCCGTCTCCCCCCGTAACGGGCCCCATGAACAGCCGATGATGATACTAACGAGAAATAGCAGCGCCGCTGTTTTCAATCTCATTCTCAAAATCCACATAATATAACTGACCGTCCTTATCCGCGTCGCGTGCCTCGCGCAACAGCTGTATTCCATACTCGGCATTGCCCGTCCCGAGCATCAGTTTCGCCTTATGATACAGTATCTCGGGATCATCCGGCATGGCGTTCAACGCCTCGTCTATCAGTTTAAGCGCGGTATCATGATCGCCCTTCAGGTAATACGCCCATCCCAGGGAATCAGCCACTGCAGGGTCTCCGGGAAGGAGTTTTCTGGCCTCTTTCAGTATCTCCATGGCTTCAATGCTGTATCCCTCCTGAAGCAGCAGTGAATAGGCGTAATGGTTCATCAACGCCCCGTTCTTCTCTGCCAGCGAGGAGGCTTTACGGTAACACCGGCGCATATTGGCGGTGTCTCCGGCACGGGAGTATATCCTCACCCCCATACTCCAAAGCTCATACATGACATCCTTCTCGTCCCCGAACCGTATGACAAGATCTTCAAAAAGTCCCTTTGAAAAATCGGCGTACCCCTTCACGGCAAGCAGCTCCGTCAGGCCGGCAAGACGGGCAAATCCGGGCTTGTTGTCTTTTATCATCTCCAGCGCCCCCCCGGGGTCCGTGTACCCCTCGGATGCCGCCTGATACAGCAGGGAGAGCTCTATGGTATCGTCATCATATAGCGCCTTGAACCGCCCGTAACTTTCTGTAAGAAGCCCGTATTCACGGGCCCTGATGGCGTGCTTCATGAGATATATAAGGGATTCTTTGACAAACTCGCCTTTCAGCGCATGCTCTTTCAGCATATTGGCGGCGGCTCCATCATCTTCTCCATTGCTGTTTTCCATCATGAAAGAGGCCTTGTAAAAAGAGGCTTTGCTTTCAAGCCCGCTGCCGGCATAACGACGCTCCCCCTCTTTGTCCCCTTCGTTTTCTGCAAGATAATAATATGTGAAAAAAAACTTCGCGCATTGTATTTTATCCATATTCGCGCAGCTTTCGGAAATAAAGTCTGACATGCGCGCCACATCATTTTCGGCGATCATGATCTTGATAAGCCTGTCGTATATGCGTTCTTCGGGCTCGCTGTCGTTCAAGGAGGATAGTGTGCCGTATTCACCCGCCCTGTACAAGAGGGCTATGTATCTGTCGATGAAGCTTTCCTTCTCCCCCGAGGAAGCGTACAGACGTCCGTAAAACAGGGCGGCTTTCTTGTAATCCCCCCTGCCGGCATACAATCCGCTCACCTTGTTCAGAAAATATTCGTTTTCCGGCTCCAGTTCCGTAAGCCTCAGATATGTCTTTATAGGGTCCCGCCCCGACAGCTCTTCGAGCGAAGCCTTCGTATACAGCAATACCTTAGAGTCGGGTGACATCTTCAGCAGCGTGAGATTGTAACCGTATGCGTCTTCATACCGTCCCTCTTCCACTGCAAGTTTCATCAAATCATTTTTTATCTGTTCACTCCCGGGGTGATACTCTTCCAGGCTCTCAAGTATCTCTTTCATCAGGGCCCGGTCATGTGAAGTCTCTTTTTCCTTCAGGAACTCTATGTATCTGCCGGCGGAAGCGTCCGATATGGTATTCGAGCTGCCCGCCGCGCATCCCATCAACGAGCACACGATGGCGCATATTATTATAGTCTTCATGGTTCTCCTAATAATCCTGAGATATCCCGAATTGGAACACGGGCTCTCCGTCAAAGTCGTTCAGATCAGTCCTGTACGCCCAGTCAAATTTAAGATTCAAAAACGAACCGAGATAAAGCCTCGCCCCGAAGCCCACGGACCCGTATGAGGCGGAGCCAAGGCGCCCGTCATCGAAGATCCGCATTTCCCCGCCGCTGTCACCCGCGTATGCCAGGTCCGCAAAGATGTTCCCCCTCACATAGGATATGAAAAAACCCCTTACCGGCATTATGATATAGTCTATCAGCGGGAAACGCAACTCGGCGTTTGCCACCAATATCTCATTGCCCCTTATATCCTCATATCCGTAACCGCGCACGGTGTCTATTCCGCCGACCTTGAACAACACCGCGTCATCCCCGGAAGAACTCCCGTAAACGCATCTGAAAGCAGCCGAGAGGCGCCCTGACAGTTTAACATATTTACGCAGGTCGGCGATCACGGTGGAATACTCAAGGCTGTCATCTGTCAAAGGGAATGACCTTTCATACGTCACCCGTATCCTGTGGCCTGAAAGGGGATGGTAATACCCCCAACTCCTCGAAGCATCGCGTACAAATGAGATGTATGAGGCATAAGCCATGTCGTGATACTCGTATCCGAGGTTGTAATAATCAGTCTTCCTGTCATACACACTCAATCCGCCCTCTATCCTGTCCTTCTGCGTCAGAGGATAGGACATGTTGATAAGGCCGCCGGTGTATTTTTCGGAATAGTCCAGAAAGATGGTGTTTTCATCAAAAAAATAATCCTTCCAGCCGTATGCCGAAACGGTAAGGCCGTACCTCATCTTTCTGTAGTTGAAGGACAAAAGCATGTCAATATCTTCAAAATTCTCCACGGATGTCAGGTCGAAATTCACGAGAAAACGGTAGTCGCCCATGACATCGGCACCCATTACCGAGGTATAGGACCTGAAATATCCGCCGGTATTATACTCTATGGAGCCGCCTATGATATCCGGGCGAAGCTTGACTTTATATTTACGGCTGTTTTCGGCCACATAAGCGCCGTCTTCCGGCCCTAAGAACAGCGGTTCATACCGTGACGGCAGCAGCTCCTCCTCGACAAGGGTGTTGGCATAAGAATCCCTGTATATCCTTGCGGTAAGATACCTGTCGCCGCGGTATATATTAAACATCATCATCTCGTCAGACACGGAGGGGTTCCTTGTCGAGTTCAGGGAATCCGTAATAAGCCTGACCGCGCCGTCCGCGAGGCCGTAAGAGCATATATAAAGTGCGTCGCCGAAATTTCTGTCGAAATAAAGCATCTCCCCGTGGCAATCCAGCGACCCTATATTGTCCGTCACATACAGCTGCCTTGAGGTATTGTGGTAAAGATCATATAGAATGATCACATCGCCATATTCTCTTTTTTCAACGACCGCCACCCTGCCGTCTCCCGTCCATGCGATATCTTCCTTAAAAAAACTGCCCGCGAAATAGTAATTGGCCTCACCCGACGGGCTCAGGGCCGCAATGACGTTTTTTTCACGCATCTGGCCCGTCGCATAGATCGCCCCGTCGCCGCCCCAGTCCACGGCGTTTATCGAATCAATGTCATCTAACCCCATGATATCGGCGCTGCCGCTTATGAGGTCCTTTAATACCAGCATATCCCTGTTTCCCTTCCTCACGACGAAACAGAGACGGTCTCCGTCAGGAGACCAGCATAATCCGCCCGGGAGCAGCTTGATATAATCGTACACCGCATCCCCCAGCCCCGCGGTTATATTGTCTATCAGCCGGCCGTTTTCGGCCCCCGCCAGTATTACGTCACCCTCGCCCCTGAGTCCGCTGTACGCGGCGAACACCTCGCCGTTGGGTGAAAAAACAGGGGAAAACATAAACACATATTCATCATCACTGCCGTAATCCCTCTTGAGCGAGGTGAATTCAAACACCTCATAGGGGTTTTTCTTCCCCAGAGCGTCCTGCCAGTAGGTCTGTTTAAGCTCTTCCTTCCATATCTCGGACGCGGTCTTCAGCTCGACGTCGAACACAGCCTTGAACTCCTTGTCAAAACTGTAGTTTATCTTTCTTGACAGGCGTTTGAACAGCATGACGTATTTGTCCTCCCCGAAGCGGGAACATAAGAACTCGGTAAAGGACTGGGCGAGTTTGTAGCCATAATAACCGTTGTAGGAAAAGGTGTAGTCGTCCATCATCCCTATATCGGGCACGTCTCCGGTGAGGATGTTCTCCCTGAGCATCATCCGGCCTTCCTCCTGCCAGTCATCGGAAAAATACTCCGCCATGCCTTCCATCATCCACAAAGGCGGGAATGTCAGGGCATTATACAATGAGGAAAGTGGCATATCCCCAGGCACCATGTATTCATATTGAAACACATGCACAAGCTCATGCCTGATGACCCTGCAAAAGTCATACAGATCACCCTTAAAGGGGACAACAAGACGCCTTTTTGACAGTTCCGTAAAACCGCCGACGCCCTCGTTCAGCGGGGAATCGGTAATATTGGTCTGGAGGAAATCAGAGGAGTTCAGGTATATGACCACCGGTATTTTTCGTTTCAGTGAGATGTCAAGCCTCAGCCGGTAATCCTCATAAGCGCTTTCAAGGGTATTTTCAACGACTTTTACTATGCCGGCCGTCTCGTCATAATAGTGTATGATAAAATGGCCTGTCTCATATACCTGCCAGTGCAGGTCGTTTTCCCGTATTCTGTTCCTTCCGAACTGCGGCGATGCCGCGGCACAGAAAAACGTCAAAAACAGGGAGACCGCGATAAACCTCTTCATTTTAAATACACCCTGCCCGCCGGCACTGTCCTGTCGCGGAAAAACGAAAGAAGGACCTCCGTGTTGATCTGCGTGAGTGAATAAAATATCTTTCTGGATTCCGCGTCCACATCCTTATATCTGTAATCCTCCAGGACAAAGCTGTTTTCAACGGTCTTGTCAAGCAGCACGGCGCCTGTTTCGGCGCTTATTATCACAAAGCGCGACCTGGCCCTGAAGACATAATCATTAAATGAGCGCGCCCTCCATTCATTAGGCGTCTCAAAAAGGCCCGGAGCTCCTCCGGATTCTACGGAATAGGCAGGATTCAGTTGATCATCATCCGAATATGGGGAAAAGTACTCTCTTTCAAGCATCATATAATGTAAAAGTATATATTTTGCGCCGTAATTATGAAAAATCTCCCGTTCAAAAGAACCTTTTTTAAAGAACTCAGACGCATACCGGCGTGATACGTCAAAAGGCGTGGCCGGAGCGATAAAGGCGATATTATCCCTGTTCTCCGCGGCGACTTCCATGAAGAAGCGATGCAGGTCACGGTCCAGGCGAAAATCCTGTGACACCAGCACCATCGGCAGCACCAGTACCTGCTGATCTTTTAGAAGCAGGTCGGGCGGCTTCCTGACAGACAAAGCCACATAACGGTCCCTGCCGAACACACAGCCGGACACAAGAAACAGCACGGCAAGTTCAATGATCCGCATGTTCAAAGGCTTCATAGTTTTTCCTCACGGCTCTGGTCTCACGCAATCTCAATGCCTCCTGATAATATTCACGCGCCTTTTCTGTATCGCCAAGGGCTTCAAAACAAAGCGCCATATTATTCTTTATCCTGTACTCAGCTCCCATTGAATCGGCTTTTTCAAGATAAAAAAGAGCCTCTCCGTAGAGCCCGCCCTCCACAAGCTTAAATGCATATTCATTGTATCTCATCTGCCTGTTTATGCCGGCGCAGGAAACAAAGATCATCAGAAACAGTATTACCGTATATTTTCTCATAGTCTTACGATTATATCAGAAGGCCTTGCCGGTTACAAGTATAAATGAAGAGGGAGCGTGCGCTCCCCCGTGTCGATCAGTCCTTATCAAGGTTGCGGCCCGTGATCATACGGTAGGCTTCGAGATACTTTTCGGCGGTGGTGCTGATGACTTCATCCGGAATACGGGGCGGTTCGGAATCCTTGTCCCAGCCCGAGCCGGAAAGCCAGTCTCTAAGATACTGTTTGTCAAAACTTTTCTGCCCCCTTCCGGCCTCATAATCCTCAACGGGCCAAAATCTGGAGCTGTCGGGTGTGAGAAGCTCGTCGATGATGATGATCTTCCCGCCCAGTATGCCGAATTCCATCTTTGTATCGGCGATGATAATGCCCTTTTGCCTGGCGTAGTCCCTGGCCCTTATATACACGGCAAGCGCCGTCTCTCTCACTGCGGCGGCTGTCTCGGCGCCCACTATATCCGCCATCTCCCCGTAGGAGATGTTCTCATCATGCCCTTCATCGGCTTTGGTGGAAGGGGTAAAGAGTGGCTCGGAAAGTTCCTGGCATTCCTTCAATCCGCCGGGCAAAGCGATTCCGCACACCGTGCCGTTGCGCTTATAGCTGCTCCAGCCTGAACCGGTTATAAAACCCCTGACTATACATTCCACTTTCAGCGGCTCTGCCTTTAAAGCGATGACAGAGCGGCCTTTGAGCTGCTTTTCGTACTGTCTGAGCGAGGCCGGATAATCGCCCCACTCGCTTATATCGCAGTGATTCCCCATAATATCCTTCATCATATCGAACCAGAACAGTGAAAGATTGTTCAGCACCATGCCTTTGTAGGGAATGGGATCGGGCAGTATGCGGTCAAATGCGGACATCCTGTCCGTAGTGACAATAAGCAGTCTGTCGTCGAGATCGTATATGTCCCTGACCTTGCCTCTGGAATGCAGCTTCAGATCGATATCAGTCTCTCTCAAAATCATTATCTCATACCTCCTTCTTTTTCCACGGCATCTTTGATAATACCTGTCATATCCTCGGTACCAAGCGCGCCTGCGTCAAGCCATATGGCATTTTTGACCTTTCTGAGCCAGATAAGCTGTCTTCTGGCGAAATGGCGCGTACGCTTTTTAATAAGGTCCACCGTCTCCTGTAATGACGGCCCGCCGCTTATATGTTCCGTAAGCTCCCTGTACCCCAGTGAGGAGAGGCCCGGACAATGC
The DNA here is from genome assembly GCA_964548195.1 of uncultured bacterium. Classification (GTDB taxonomy): domain Bacteria; phylum Macinerneyibacteriota; class Macinerneyibacteria; order Macinerneyibacteriales; family DSCS01; genus CAZJQC01. Next base: position 8,337 of record CAZJQC010000010.1, read on the forward strand.
GGGTCGAGCCCCTGTTCCAAAAGGGTGCGTATCTCATTTACCCACCCCGCGGCCATCATCTCGTCGACGCGCCGCTCAATACGTCCGTAAAGGCGTTTTCTGTCCATGTTCAGTATAAAGTACAGGACGTTGAAGCGCGCTTCGGAAGCCCCGCCGAAATCAGAAAAAGGGCGTCCCGTGAGCTCATATACCTCAAGAGCCCGTATGATCCTCTTCCTGTCGTTTGGGTGTATGCGCCCCGCGTATGCGGGATCCGATTTTGCCAGCTCGGCGTGCATGGCGGGGCTGCCCTTCTCATCGCAGACAGAGCCCAGCCTTGCCCTTATACGGCTGTTGCCGGCCGGGCATTCGGAAAGGCCTTTAAGCAGCCTGTCTATGTACATGGGTGAGCCGCCCGCGACCAGCGCGTGGCTGCCTCGGCCGTGTATTGACTCGAGCGCCAGCTCGGCGTCCGATACGAACATGGACACGTTATAAGAGTCCCGGGGATCCGCTATGTCAGTCAGGTGATAGTGGACGCCTCCGTGCGAGCGCGGTTTTGCCGTGCCTATGTCAAGGCCGCGGTACACCGCCTGGGAATCACCGGATATGATCTCACACCCTTCAGATTCGGCAACAGATTCGGCAAGTCCGGTCTTGCCCACGCCCGTGGGCCCGGATATGACCAGAAAATCGATCATATAGCGCTCTCCATCAAAATAGCAGTCAATATAATATCAAATCTATGCATTTTCCCCGAATATGGTCTGTTCGACGATCTCACACATTGCATGAGCCAAAGCGATATGCGTCTCCTGTATGCGCGGCGTATCGTCCGAAGGGACTATGATGTTCAGATCGCATATGGAAGACAACTTGCCTCCCCCCCTGCCCAGAAGCCCCACTGTGTATATGCCCTTCTCGCCGCATGTTCTCACAGCCTTTACTATATTAGGGGAATTGCCGCTTGTGGATATGGCTATGAAGAGATCGCCCGGCCTTCCGTTGGATTCTATCTGCCTTGAGAATATCGATTCGTAGTCATAATCATTGGCGACCGCCGTAAGGACCGACGAATTGACTGTCAGCGCTTCCGCCCACAGCCCCTCCCTGTCAAAATAAAACCGCGCCACCAATTCGGCGGCTATGTGTTGAGCGTCTGCGGCGCTGCCGCCGTTGCCCGCTATCATCACTTTTCCACCGGCGGCGTAGGTGCGTATGACCGCGCGGGAAAACTCCTCGGCGTTTTCCATGACGGAATCGTCCGCCGCGGTCTTTTCAAGTGTTTTTGCAGACTCCAAAAGTCGTTTTCTCATGATATCCTTCAAGACTCCCCCTTTTCAAGGCTGCTCATATAGGATGCAAGCCCTTTTTCAAGTCCATATTCCGGGGCATACCCCCGGCCTCTCAACAGGGATATGTCGGCCGCCGAGTATTTGATGTCGCCGGTCCTGGCGTCTTTGTATTCGATCTCAGCCGAACGGCCTGAGATCCCTTCGAGCACGCCGATGACATGGTTCAACGAGACGGATACACCCGTAGCGGCATTAAAGACACAGCCGCCGTCTTCAGTATCATCCATCATGATAAGATTGGCGTTTACAACGTCGTCCACATATACAAAATCCCTTGTCTGTTCCCCGTCGCCGTATATCGTGAGCTTCGGCCTGACGGAATTAAATGCCTTTGAAAATAGCGATATGACCCCGGAATAGGGTGAAGACGGGTCCTGACGGGGGCCGTAAACGTTAAAGTAGCGCAACGCGGCGAACTTTAACCCGGCCAGCTTTGAGTACATGTCACCGTATATCTCCCCCATGTATTTTGACAGCCCGTAGGGGGAATCCGGAGATACATCCATGTCCTCACGCTTCGGCAGTGAAGGGTCGTTTCCGTATACCGCCGCGGAAGAAGCAAAAAGCACTTTTTCCACCCCGCACTCCGACGCCGTATTAAGCACGTTAAACGTCCCGTCCACGTTGATGGAATGGTTCAGCGCGGGATCATCCACAGACTTGGCCACGGAGACCAGGGCCGCCTGGTGAAAGACTCCGCGCACATCGAGCATGGCCGACCGCAGGGAATCGGTGTCCCTGACATCAGCCTTTATGAATTCGATATCTTCTCTGAATCCGGAAATATTTTCGAGTCTTCCCGCTGAAAGGTTATCCAGTATTCTTACGGAATGCCCCTTTTCAAGAAGTCGTTGCGCGATATGCGAGCCGATAAAACCGCATCCGCCGGTGACAAGATACATACCCCTCCTTATTTGATAATCAATCATAGCATATACCGCATTTTTCTCAACATAATATATTCCCGCGATGTTGACACGCAGGTTGCCGGGGTCTATCATCGTTGAATGCAAAAGGAGATCTATTCCATAATCGGCGAATCCTCATTCTCCCAGGAGATAAAAAAGTCCAGATTTATAGGAAACTCATTCAGATGCGGCGATGAAAAGGAGGCCTTTGCCAGCCTCTCCCTACTTAAAAAGCAACATCCCGGGGCCACCCACCACTGCTGGGCTTATGTATACGGGCTCTCCGGGGAACACTCAAGATACAACGACGACGGCGAACCTCACGGCACCGCCGGGCCGCCCATACTGGAAGTCATAAAAAAGAAAAACCTCACAGGCGTCTGTATTGTCGTGACCCGCTATTACGGCGGCACAAAACTCGGCGCATCCGGGCTGATCCGCGCCTACAGCGACACCGCGGCCAGGACCATAGACGTCTCCGGCATAAAGGTCATGAGACTCACAAAGACTCTGCGCTGCACGCTGTCCTACACCATACTGACGCCTTTTGAAAAACTGCTGGAGTCGATATCCGCGTCCGAAGTCTCACGCGAATTTGCAGAGGACGTCACCATTGTCATACGCATACCGTCCGCCGGCCATGCAGAGTTTATGGATAAATACATGGATCTTACAGCGGGCCGGGCGCTCGCAGTCGAGACCGGTGAAGATTACAGATGATCATTCGGACATGATGGACTTTTCATACCCGTTTAGCGAAGCGCTTTTTCTTATCATCCTTATCTCCTCCATCTTGCGTGCGGCCGTCTCGCGCAATGAGGGATTGTCCGACAGGGTCTCCATAAGCTGATATGATCTGAAGTGATATTTTTCTTTGGACAACAGTACATGCCACGTTTCGGTCACCATGGCAATATCGCCCTTGTATGCGTAAAAAAGCATCTTTTCATACAGATAATTGACATTGTTGGGGTTCAGCCTCAATGCATGGTCAATATCCGCCAGCGCCCTTTCGTTTATCTCCGGTTTAAAAAGCCTGAAATTGCCGGAACGAAGTATCACATTGTAAAAATACGACCTGAAATAATAGCTTTCCGGGTCATTGCCTGCAAATCTTATATTCTCCCGGCACAGTTCTTCCACCAGCGCCGTCTTGTCGTCCCAAGCTATGCCTTCCGCCGATGTGAGTATGTACATGGCGTATTCCCTGTAATAGAAGGATTCGGCCGGATCCATCCTGCAGGCGGCCACATAGTATTTTCCGGCCTTTTCCGGCCGTCCCTGGTCCATAAGGTCCACAGCCTTCAGATGAGACCTGTACGCCGCATACTGAAGCGTCAAAAAGTAAAATATTATGGCTAAAAAAGGGATAGCGCGGATGATATCCCTTTTGCATGTATGCTCACTTCCGGTGTTTTTGCCGAAAGAAAGCAGCACGGCGGTCAGAAGCACAAGTGAAAAGGATTTTTCAATATTGTTGAACATGGCCGCGGCCATGAACAATATCAGAAGCCCCCTGTAGCGCGAAACTCTCAGACGGCCGCTTAAAAACCAGATAAACAGCAGCAGGCCTGCAAGCCCGGCCGAGAGTATGATCTCCAGATAGACGGAATGGGACATCTTGGGGGTGACGGAATAATTTGAATACTCTCTCCGTTCGCGGCCGGCGTAACCGGGAAGCTTGTCATCCACGGTTGCGAAGCCGTGGCCGATCAACGGGCGGTCCGCAGCCATCCTGAAAGAAGCCGAATATATCTTCCATCTCGAAAAGGCCAGGCTGTCCCTGATATCGCTCTTAAAACGCACTGTCCCTATGACCGCAGAGAGGATGATAAGCGCCGCGGCGGCAAAAATCGCTGTTTTCCGCTTTTGTCTCAGTATCATCCACACAGCCGCCATTGCCAGCAGCAGTACTATGGTCCGTGACCTTTCCAGATAAAGGGCAGCCGCCATGAGTACCGCGGCGGGTATGCGCAACGCAATGGCCATGCCGCGCTTCCTCAGCAATATGTACAGGCCGGCAAAGATCCACAGCGACGTCCAGTTCGGGTTGACAAAAGTCGAGGCGGGCCTGTGTATTGAGGAAAAAAAGTACTGGTGGAATACGACGGATGAATGGATGAAGGCGGATGATATGATCAAAGTCTCAAAAAGTCTTTTCGTGAATCTCATGGATGCAAGGGCGATAAAACCCCATATGAATATGGCCGTATTGAACATGTCGGAGGAAATATTGCCGGAGAATATGTTATACAGCAAAAGCAACGCTGTCCCGGCGGCGGCGGCTATCTCCTTCCGGCCGAGGCCGGCCGCACCGTCCAAAAATAAGAACACGAGAGCCAGCAGCGGTATCCCGAATTTAAACTCCAGCGCTTCTCCGCCCGTAAAGAATGATGACAAGGCTATAAGAGTAAGCAGTATGTCATTTTTCCCAATTTTTTTTATACTTTTCATAGTTCTCCAAAAACTGCCTCTCCGTCACGATGCGTTTCATGCGGTTCATGCCGATAAAATGTGAATAGAATCGTTTGTTAGCCAGGTCTTCCGCCATTTTTCGCTCCATGCGCAACATATATTCGCCGCTCTCAGCGTCAAGATACCGCATCCCCGATACCGCCGCAAACCCCATGCAAAGCAATACAACGGAGCTGTATAAAAGCGGTGTTTTTGCAGGCTTCCGGCCGCCCGGCGTAAGGGCCCAGAAAAGTACCGCCACGGAAGGCACATAGAAGACAAGATCCACGGTAAAATAGGCGAACAACACGGCAAACAGCGGAAAAAGCCGATCTTTTCTGAGTGCCGTGAGGCGGGAGAACAACAGGGCAAATACCATTATCCCGAATATGCCGCCGTCCGCGGCAAGCTGAAGAGGCAGGCTGTGCGCGTTATGGACATAATTCGCCCCGGGAATCATATAGGCCGGATAAAAGAGGTCAAAACCGTTCAGCCCGACACCGGCCAGGGGATGGTCCCTGAATATGCGCAACGCCGACAGATAGTTATAATGCCTGTACCGCAGCGACCCGCCCAGACTGCCCGCCCCCCTGTACATGACAAAAGCAGCGGTCAGCACGGCCAGAAACACCAGGGCGGGCAAAAAATACCTGCGTTTCATCCTGTACAGATACCACATCATCATGATCAGCGCCAAACCGTACCCGATAAAGGTCTTTGTGAGCACGAGCATGATCAGGTTGAGAAATCCCGCGTATAAAAATATCCGTTTTCTGCTTTGCGAATAGAGAAAAATCGCCGCGCCTATGGCTGTTATGAGAAAGAAGGCATATACGTTCGGCAGGGAAAACGTCCCGAAAAAACGCGCGCCCTTCAATATTGCAGCCTGCGCCGCATTAAGGTCGCCTCGAAGCAGACGCGGGTATATAAACAGATACTGATAGCCCACATAGAGCCACATCAGAGCGGAATAAGCAACCACGAAAAGCGATGTCTCCCTGTATCCCGTGCCGGAAAACACTATCATTACCAACAGATACAGGAAAAAATAAGCCATGTGTTCGGCCGCAAGATATTTATCGGGAGATATAAGATAAGACGCGGTCACCAGCACGCAAAGGACCGCGGTAAAATAACCGGCATTGACCCTCTTGTCTTCCTTCAGCAAATAGGAGATGACAAGCAACAGGGCCGCCGGCGGAAAAAACGAACGGTCCACAAACACGGAAGGGGTGAGAAAGGGGACGCCCATACAAAGCGCCAGAGCGGCGAGACGTGCCACCAGTGATAATTTTTCGCGCATCGCATATCCCCCGATTAGCGGGGCCTCATGGAATGAGGCCCCTTATGGTTATAAAAGATCAAAATTCCGAGGGCAATATGATATGCGGAGTGACGAATATCAGTATCTCTTCGGAGGTATCTCTTTTCACCCTGTTCTTGAAAAGGGCGCCGATGATCGGTATGTCCTTCAGTATCGGCACTCCCGATGTCGACAGGGATTTGTCTTTTCTCACAAGTCCGCCTATTACAGCGGTCTTCCCGTCGCCCACAAGCAGCTTGGTGCTTGCGGAGTTTGTGGATATGATAAGGTCGGCTCCGTCAGCGGGAGGAATCAGGTCGCTCACCTCCGGCTTTATTTCAAGCATCACTTCGTTTGAGGCGTTTATGGTGGGTTTCACGTCCAGTTTTATGCCGATTTCCTGCAGCTGACTAACAGTGTTTCCGCTCTCATCCTGCAGTGTTATAGGTATTTTCTTGCCGGAAATAAAACTCGCCGTCTCATTATTGAGAGCCGTGATCTTAGGCTGGGCCATAATTTCCGCTTTATCATCCGAGACAAGCATGGTCAGTTTGACGTTCAGGTCAAACGTATCCAGTAATGAGGTCACGATCTGTCCCTGTCCCGTTCCCTGGGTCACCGAGACCGAGGTGCCGCCTCCGGCGGTGGCCGTGGTGGTAAACGATGAATCGCTTGCAGTAAACGCGCCGTTGTTAGATAGCTGCCAGTTTATGCCGAGTGAGTCTACGACCTCTGAGCTGACCCTTATGAACTTTGCCTCTATCATCACCTGAGCCGTCGGCTTGTCAAGATACTTGACCAGTTCCACCGCTTCATCAAGCCTGGGGCCGACATCGGTGATGATCAGGGTGTTTGTCCTCGCGTCCACCATCAGGACGGCGGTGGAGGAAAGCGTGCCCTTGACGATCTTCATTATGTCGCCGGCATCGGAATAGGAGATGGGGACTATGCGGGTCTCGGTCGGGCCCACATCGCGCATCTCGTTCCTTTTTTTCTCGGCTTCTATTTCCTGTTTGAACTCACTGGGAGTGGCCACCCTTATGATATTGCCCTTGATGCGGTAAGCATAGCCGTTGCTCTGAAGTATTGTCGCGAGCGCTTCCTCCCACGGGACATTGTGAAGGTCTATGGAGACTTCTCCGCTTACGCTTTTGGACATCACGATGTTATAGCCCGTTTCCTGGGCAAGCGCGGTGAGCAGAAGCGTGATATCGCCCTTCTGTATTGATATTTCCTTGATCACACCGGCGTCTTTCTTCACCGGCGTATTTTCGGAGGCGGTGTTGCCGCTTTCGATCGATTCTATCTCCATGACAATATCATCGTCATCCCTGTATATCCTGTAGGATATGTTCTCTTTGAGTTTGATATCTGAGACCACATTGTTGCCGGAGGTGTTGCTCACTACCTCCACGACAGGCCCCTTGCGTACCGGTATATACCTGTTCATCTCGTCTATATAGGCATTTTCAAAGGACAGCCTTATCTTTTCCTCTTTTGGGAGCTGGTTCTCTGTATACCGCAGCCAGCCTTTGTTTTGAAAACGCAGATATACCTTGTCATCCTTCAATTCGCTTGAGACGCCTGTTATGGCAACGCGTTCAACGCTTTCATCGCCGCCGAAACGTACGGTGAGGCGTCCCTTTTCCTTGTCCATCTCATAGGGAAACTCGTCCGTAAGAGCTATGGAGACGGCAAGGTCGTCGCCGTTCAGAGGTGTCACCTTGACATCCCTTATTATCCTGCCGTCGCCGGCAAAGATCTCTTTTCCCGAGCTGTTGCGGCTGCCCAGGACTTCTATCTTAAGTTCCTTTTTCATCTCTTTGACCGTGTAGTTTATCTCACCGTCGAAATTGAGGGCCAGAAAGAGACCGCCGTCCGAAGGAGTGCCCACGGACAATCCGGTAAACGCGCCTGACGATACGGACTCAGCCGCCGCGGAAAGTCCTTTTTCCGGGCTTGCATCGGGCAGTATGCCTTCGACTGTAAAATGGAGTATCAGCTCGTTTTCGCTTCTTTCGGGGAAATAGGGGTACCATTTTTTCATCTGTACCACCACTCTTCCCATATCTTTTTTAAACTGTGAAAAACGCAACTCGTCAAAATCTTCGACATCCATCGGGATCTTACCCGATTTTTTCAGGCTGACAGTGGATGGCAGGTTTATAACAAGCCTCAGAGGGTTTTCAAGTTTGAATATCTCATATTTTATCTTACCGTCGAATTTAAGCTTTACATCCACACCCCCCGCCACTTTCTCATAGGTGACATCCTTCAATGTTGCGGCGGATAAAGAAACCGCGGTAAATGCTGCCAACATAATGAAAAACAATATTCTTTTCATTATTTTCCTCCTTCGGCCTTGACCTTTTGCAATATAATATTTCTCTCCTGCCCTTCACTCAGAACCTTAAGCCGGCGCAGAGTAATGGTGTCCGATGTGATGGAGACCACCTTGGCGCCGCCGAACACATCCCCCATCCTGAGTATAACGCCTTTTCCGGAGCTGTCCTCAAGCGTGGCGGTCCATCCGTTCAGGTTCATCGTGGCTTTCAGCTGGAACTTCGCGAAGTCTATCTCACCCGGAGCCTTGCCGCCGGACATCCCTGCAACGGTCAGTTTTTTTTCTCCGCCCACCGAGAGGCCGCTCGGCAACTTGAACGGGTCCCTCTTGCCTCTTGGATTATATGAATAAACCGGTTTCACCGGTTCCGCGATCTCTTTTTTCTCAACCGCCTTGGGCAACGTGACTTTTTCTATCTTTTCCTTCTCTGTTTTCACATCCGGTTTTGCCGCGGGTTTTATTTCCGCCGCCTTTGTCGCCGCCGGATCCCCGGTATTGCCGGTCAGCCTGGTGACGCTTTTCTCGGGGCTGGTGTTCTCGCCCTGCAGCGGCTGTTTTTCCTCGGTCTTCTCATCCTTCGGCGGAAAAACGCTTCTATAGACCTTGCCTGCAGTCTCCCCCACCTTTGCGCAGCCGGAAAAAGAGGCCAGTATCGCGACGATTATCAGAATTCGCTTCATTCCCACTCCTTATTTCTTCTTCTTGCTTTTGGGCGGAGGAGCCTTCGCCGGGTCATAGACATAGGCTATCAGGTCAAACCCGGCCGTGATAGTCTCGCCGGCAGCGGCCTGGGCCGAGGTGCCGATCTTGATGCTCAGGTTCCCCACATTTATTATTCTTGACAGATTACTTACCCGGGAGAGCAGATCCCCCAGGTCGTGGTATGAACCCCGCACGTTTATGTCCACTTTGAACTGCTCGTATTCGCCCGTCGCCGTCAGCTTGCCGGGATCGAAAGCCGACAGTTTGACCGATGCCTGCTGCGTCGCATTCGTGATCTGTTTCAGCAGCGCCGGCACTTCCTGCCGCGTGGGCAGAGATTTCGATATCCTTACGATCTCGCCCTCTTTGCTTTCCAGCTCGGCGCGGAGATCCGGTATTTTATTGCTTAATGCTATGAGGCGCTTGACCTCGGCCTCCTCTTTCTGTATCTTGTTTTTCAATTCTCCGATCTCTCTTTTCTGCGGACCTATAACATACATGTAAAAAGCGCCGAGTATGATTATTCCGAATAATATACCGGCAACCATCTTTTGATATTTCGGATCGTTCAGATTAAAACCGACAGCCATAATCCCCCCTTACCTGTACTCTTTTTTTATTGTGCATCTGATTAGAAAGGTCGAGACATCCATGTCCTCACCGCCGATTTTCTGTTTCATCTCCTTTACCTCTTCTATGGAGACTGTCTCCATAAAATCGGATCTCTCAAGGCTTTCCGCAAAATCGGAAATCAAATAATTGTTAGTCCCGCCGCCATTAAGGGTAAGACTGGCGGAATTGAGCTCCACGGATGTCAGCCAGCAGCTGTCCGGAAGCCTTATGGCTATGTCTTCCATAAGCTGCGGAGCAAAGGTGCGCCCCTTGTCCAGCTTCGCCAGAAGATCGAATCTGCTCTGTATCTCCTTGAGCTTCTTATCCAGGGTGTTGTATTCCTTATCGTATTTCTCATATCGTTTCTTTTTATTGGTCATATCCACAAGTTCTGTTCTCTTTTTGCCGATTATGCGCACGTTGTTGAGATATAACATCGCCAGAATGACCGTCGCCCCCACAAAAAACAGGACAATAGACATGGCGCCCAGAGGTATGTCATGCCTGGCTTTTCGTTCATCCCTGGGGAGCAGGTTAATCTCTATCATATTATTTCACCTTCCTCATGGCCAGTCCCAAAGCCACTGACAACGCGGGCCCGGCTTTTTCCAGTTCAGGCATCAGTTCCGCGGAAGCCTTGACATGCTCGATAGGATTGAATTTTTCTATGCTTGATGTGTCCATCTCGTTTTTCAGAAAATCAAGAAGTCCCGGCGTCATTGCGCCTCCGCCGGTTATTATGCCCCGGCCCAGCACAATGGGCGAACTCCCCCGTATGTATTCCATGGACCTCTTCATCTGATTGCTGAGGTTCTGGTTCGTGGCGTCGAACATCTGTATCAGGTTCGCATCAGTGCTCTCCTGTCCGGTCTTGATCTTTTCCGCCACGTCATAATTGACGCCGAGCTCCTTGGCGATGACATCGGTGTAATGGTTCCCGCCCAGAGGGATCTCCCTCACAAACTTCGGCACTCCGTCCACTATGATACTGAAACTCGTCTTCTCCGCACCTATATCGGCCATAAACACGGTGCCCGTTATAGGCCCGTGCAGCGCCTCGTAGACATTCTGAACGGCCAACGCGGCCGTATCCACGATCAGGGGCATAAGCCCAAGACTCTTCAAAAGGTTTACCCTGGACACGACGACTTCCTTCTTGGCCGCCGCCAGAAGCACATCCGAACGCCCCCCCTGCTCGGAGACCACGGAAAAATCATAAAATATATCATCACGTTCGTATGGTATATGGTTTGGGAACTCATATTCAAGGGTGTTACGCACCTTGTCCTCGCCCACGGCGTCGATCTGCACCGCCTTCAGTATAAGGTTCCTTCCAGAGACCGAGATGGAGAGATTTTTATTCTTTATTTTCCTTCTGGAAAATATAGTGCTTATGATTTCTTCTATCAGGTTATTATCCATTATTTCGCCCTCGACTATGCTTTCCCGCGAGAGCACATCATATCCGAAATTTTTAATCTCTATTTCCCGAGGCGAGACCTTGACATCAATGGCTTTGATACTGTATGAACCGATATCCAAACCGATCAATTTTTTCATTTTTCCTCCTACATTTATTTAATTCTATCTTTATGTCTATAAAAGTCAAGGTCAATGTCCATTTCTTTTATCTTCTTAATCAACGTGTTCCTGTGTATTCCCAGTATTTTTGCGCATTTTTGAACATTACCGTCATTATATCGTAATGTCGATTCTATATGGCGTCTTTCAACCTGATATAAACTTCCGCCATTATCCTCAATTATAGTATTATCCCTGATATTTTTCAACATATATGCTCTTCCGCTTATAACAGTATTTATTATAAGGTTCTCAAGCTCCCGCACATTTCCCGGCCATGAGTAGCCGTTTATGATCTTCATGTCCTCGTCGCTCAATGCGACCGATTTGTCGTATTTTCTGTTGTATGTCTCCAGGAAATACCGCGCCAGCATCGTCACGTCTCCGGTACGTTCCCGCAGCGGGGGCAGGTTCACGGGGAAGACATTGAGACGGTAGAACAGGTCCTCCCTGAACTCCCCCCTCTCCACCGCTTTTTTAATATCCTTGTTTGTGGCGGCTATGATCTTAAGGTCAAGCGAACGCGGCATAGCCTCCCCGACGCGCTGTATCTCTTTTTCCTGTATCACCCTCAACAGCTTTGACTGTATGGACATCGGTATTTCCGATATCTCGTCCAGAAACAACGTCCCCCGGTTCGCATATTCTATTTTGCCTTTGCGGTCCTTGTCAGCGCCCGTGAAAGACCCTTTTATGTACCCGAACAGTTCCGATTCCATAAGCCCTTCCGGTATGGCCGCGCAAAAGACCTTCACAAGGGGGTGCGATGCTCTGGCGCTCTGTCTGTGTATGAACTCCGCCACAAGCTCCTTGCCGGTGCCGCTCTCTCCCGTGAGCAATACCGTTACATCCGCCGATGCGGCGTTGACGGCCCTGTCCATGACCGATGTGAACTCGGGGGAAGCGTAGACAAGGCGGCTGGCTTTGGCGGCATTCCCAAAACCTTCGACTGTCTCCTTCAGCTCTTTGGACGTCTCTATTCTGTTTAATGTAAGCTCAAGCTCGTCCAGATTGAGAGGTTTGTTGAGATAATCATAGGCCCCCATCTTTACGGCCATCACGGCATCTTCCGTATTTCCATAGGCCGTCACCATTATGGTCTCGGCGGGCAGACCCTCTTTTCTGATGTGGTTAAGCAACAGCATGCCGTTCATCTCTTTGAGCCTGTAGTCCGTTATGACGACGTCTATGTCCCTCACTCTCTGCAAAGTCCTGACGGCAGTCTTGCCGTCATCCGCATTGAGCGTCTCATGGCCAAGCGATTTTATAAACCTGCATATGTATTTCGCCTGGGCGGGATCATCCTCAACTATCAGTATTTTCATCATAATCGAACACCAGTCTTATCCTTGTTCCGGCATTGCCGCCGGGCCCCATCTCCATATTACCTCCCGAGGCGTTGAGGAACATCCTTATCAGAGGGATGCCCCAGCCGCGCTCACTTCCCTTCGTAGAAAAGACGCCGCTGAACAATCCGGACAGCGTGTCCCTTTCAACCCCTTTTCCGGTATCTTCAATATCTATATGCACCTTCCCGAGCTGTCTTGCCACGGCTACCCTGACTCCGGCGCCCCGTCCCTTTTCGTAGCTGTTCTTCAGAAGATTGGTAAAGATCATATCCAGCTTTTGACGGTCAAACAATATCACGGCCTCTTCGTCCACGTCCCACTTAAAACCTATTCCTCTCTCGTCGAACAGCCTCTCCCATTTTTCAAACAGCGGCCTTAGCGCGTCCGCAAGCCTTATCCTGGACGGAGAACTGCTCATGATATCCGCGAACAGGTCCGTCACCTCCGTCAACTTCCGTATTTCGGCCGCTATGTCGCCGAACATCTCGTCACGTCCGTACTTTTTTTCGGCCAGGTTCAGTACCATGGATATGACGTTCAGGGGATTTTTGATCTCATGAGCCATCATGGATGCGAGCGAGTTCATGAATCGGGTGAGTTCATTGTTCGATTTCGACGGCATCCTCTCTGATTCCCTGAACACCGCCACATACATGTCATTGCCGTTCCCCCCGACTTTATATACGGCGATGTCAGCGTACACCGGCTCCCCCGTCTTCTTGACCAGTCGCGACGCCGTATATAATCTATGGGCAACCCCGCCCAGTCCCGATTTTAACGCGGGTATGGAAACACCGATATCGTCATCCCTGTTCATCCCGAACACCCGCTGCGCCTCACGGTTCGAAAGGGTCACAATGCCCCGCGCGTCGAAAAGGACAAAGCCTATGCGCATGTTGTCTATCACTATGTTAAGTATTTCTATGTCTTTTCTTATTGTGGCTGTCATGCCTTTTATGGACTCGGCAAGCATCCTGACTTCGCTGCTCCCTCCGCTGCCGAACTGTCTGTCATATTCGCCGGACCTGATCGCATTGGCTGTCCTGGCAAGTTCCGATATGGGCTTTATAAGAAATATATGCGTCAATCCGAAAAACAGCAGGTTCAGGGACAACATCAGCAAGCCCAGGGCAATAAACATGTTCATTATTCCTTTTCGCCACTGGGTGTTGGAAAGTGAGCCGTATATGACGGCGGCGCCGTCATCAGACATGCGCACATAGATATAGATGGTGTTCTGTCTGTAAAGCTCCTTCTTTTCCCTGATATCCTGAGTCCTGTCCTTGGCGGTCATGTCAATGCTTCCGGAAAAAGCATCCTTGTCAGGAAGATAATAGCCGCTGATCACACCTGACGAGATCAGCGTGTTCAGCCTCGCGGTATCATTGTCCGCCCCATATCTCTCGGACATGCGTATGGCTGAATTGACGCGCACTTTCAGCTCCCCCCGCACCAGATCCGAATATGACGTGTAAAACATCCGGAATATCAGGACAAACGCGATATTACCCGCTAAAAGTATAAGATAGAACCGGTTCTTCATATCTTTATGAACTTCATCCTTTTATACTCCCCCTGGTGTCTCACTGCCAGCATGTATACTCCGTCATCCAAGGCCGATACATCTATGTCGAACGTGTCTTCTCCCGAAAGCATATCGGATTTTCCGCTCAATTTGCGAGCCCCCGACCCGTCAAAGACCGTATAGGAGACGGCGGTGGCCGCATCCGAATAAAGCCTTACGGTCAAACGGTTTCCTGCACAGGGGTTCGGATAGCAATAATACGACCTGTCCCGGCTTATCGCATCAAAAGCCATATCCCGTTTTACAACGCGTCCGACACGCAGCGGCTCCACGGCGCCTCCGTATCCGTAAACGCGTTGCGCGTCGCGATAGATCAGATATCCGCCGGAAACCGTTTCAAAGACAGTGTCTTTTCCCGTAAGCTGCAACAGCTCTTTGCTGCCGGGATAGACCAGATATGTGCCGCTTCCCGTTACAAAATACGCAAGACGTCCGCCTATTCTGACGGCCTCGACATGAGACGCTGTTCCGGGGCGCCAGTGCCCCTCAAGGGCCCCGCCGATGTTGACCGCCACAAGATCACCGTCGCATATGCCGCCGATCTCAGTGACGCCGTCACCGTCATAATCCGACGGCTGTACCGCTCCGGTAAAACGGTCGGTCACATACCGCGCCGACACGCCGTCAAAATACTCGGTTCCGCCCGAAGCATTGTACAGGAGCTCCTCCCCGTAAAGGGTCAGCTCCTCCGTGTATTCGGCTATGACAGACCCGTTCCATTCTATCACGCCCGCGTCATCAAGCGTGACGACACCGCCGCGCCAGGGAAGCGCGCATACCACCTCGCCGCCGTAATATTCCACAGCAGCAAGCGAAGCATCCAGCCTGGCCGAGGCCGATGAGCCCCTGACAAAGAAACCGTCTCCATGCGCCTCGGCCGAAGTGAGCGTTTCTCCCAGCAACACATCCGCATCCTCAAGTAGTGAAAAATCGGCGGTGCTGTAAACTCCACCCGAGGTGAAGAAAAGATCATCCGTAAGCATAAGCGCATCATCTTCGCCGGCGTCGTACAATACCGTTCCGTCACTGTTATTGACGACGGCCCCGTTCTCATACCTTGCCGCCGCCGTCATCAGGTTTCCCTGCGCATATGCGACAGGAAAACCGGCCGGACGCCCGTCATAAAAAGCGATCCGCATGTCACCGGGCAGGGAAGAGACCACCTCCATGGACACGCCCGTGACCCCGCCGCTGTTATCGGCCGAGGACGGGGCCGTGTCTTCATTAAACCGCCGCCATGTCCCCTCTGAAAACATGTCATCGACCTCTCCGAAAGACCCTTTGCCGCCGATGCTCCTGTCAAGGTCTTCAAGCCCGTCGGCTTCCTCGACATCCAGCCCTTTTCCCCAGGGCCCGTTCAATGCTTCGGGATGACAGGCTGTCAGTTTTGAATCCCAATGCCATATCAGCACTCCCATATCCCTTTGGTCGCCCGGCCCCATAAGATATTTTATACTTCCCTCCTCTTCGTAGGCTTCTAAAAAGAGAAGTTGTTGAAAATACTTTTCTATACCCCTTCGCGTGCGCGATTCGATCAGGAAATATTCCCCGTCTCCTGACTCCTTTATATATATGTTGTTTCCATCCGGATCGGTGTCTTTTACATCGGCTGCAAAAGGCTGCAGCGTCAGTTGCGCCACGCTGTCCGCCCGGACAGGATCGGCCCATCCCATCCTCCATTTGACGTATCCTGACGGGTGCATGGGCAAAAAACCGAGATAGTTCCAAAATCCGTAACCCATAAGATCCCACATGCCGACGCCTGTGGAGTCCATCGAGACGTCGTATGTATAGGGCATGCCTATAAGCCGTCCGAGTGTAAATGCGGCCGGCCCGAGAAGACAAAACGGCATTTCCGAACTGTCCTTGTCCTGCGTCTCGTATTCCGGTATGACCATGACGCCGTTAAGCGCTCCGGGATCCATATCGCCCCCTGTTATCCTCAGATATTCGCCCCTTGTGACAGCCGATGAGAGTATGTCCGACGGAGAATCCCCCCTGACGTCAAACTCTTCGCCGGCGCCCGCATGCAGAAGGCATATTATATCGTATGAGGTCAACACATGGCCCGCAGAGGCCGCCTGAAGGGCGAAATCTATGAGCCCGCATATGCCGCTTTCCTCGTCCTCGTTGCTTCCGTAATATGACATGACATCCGGCGCCGTGTATATGTCCGTAAAGACAACCTCGCCTATGGAAAAAGCTCCGCAGGATATCTCTGTAAAATATTCATCCATGTCGTAATAGGGAAAAGCCGGGGAACCGTCAGCCAGCACAAAGGGGGACTCTTTTTCGGCCTTTCCGAAGAGCACATAATAATCATATATAAAGGGCGCCTCCAGGGAGTCCGCGATCTCTCTGACGACGAACCTGCCGTCTCCCGTGGTGGCGCCATCCGCGTCGACCGGAAACTCCACCCGGATGACCAATATATCGACCGCGCCGGACACGGCAAGATCGCCACCGGGGCTTAGCGGCCCGCGCGGCGGACGCACCGCCGGCGAAGCCGACGCGACACCCAGTATCAGTATCAGACTAAGCATTAAATATTTCATGTATTGACATCCTCTTTTTTAGGTCTTCAATCTCAATATTAAGCGCCTTTGCGGATTTTACAAGGTCGCCTCCGGTTATTGCGAGTATTCTCTCCAAAATATCCCTCTCATTGCGCCTGAGCATGGTGGCGATATCCAGCTGCATCGAAACGAGATATTCTTCGTTAAAATAAAGCGTGTCGCTTTCCGTCATGATATAAAGCCTTTCCATGAAGTTCTTCAATTCCCTGACATTTCCGGGCCACGTATAGTTGAGAAGATAGGATTCCAGGTCGGGATGTATGTATTTTCTGTCCCCTCCGTACTTTACTTTAAACTCATGAAGAAAAGAGTTGGAAAGAGGCATGATGTCATCACGCCTTTCACGAAGCGGTGGTATGTATATTTCCATCACATTGATCCTGAAATAGAGGTCTTCGCGAAACTCGTTTTTTCCGGATGCGGACATCAGGTCGGTGTTGCTGGCCGATATCAGCCCAAACTCGGAGTTGACCGGCTCCTTTCCGCCGAGGCGGTAAAAGCTTCTCTCCTGAAGCACGCGCAGCAGCGAGACCTGGCTCTGCGGCTTCAGATTGCATATCTCGTCGAGAAACAGCGTGCCGCCGTCAGCCATCTCGATCTTGCCTTTTTTTTGACGGCTCGCGCCCGTAAAAGCGCCCTGCTCATAACCGAACATCTCCGATTCGAAGAGGTTCACCGGCACCGCGCCGCAGTCTACCGGCACGAAGGGGCCGGACGCCCTGGCGGAGGATGCGTGTATGTAGCGGGCCACTATCTCTTTTCCCACTCCGCTTTCACCGTTAATAAGTATGTTGATGTTTTTTCCGTTAAGCGCGCGTATTTTTTTAATTATACGCGCCATCTTCTTGTCCCTGTAGAGAAAACCTGCGAAAGTGTCGTCAGCCTTGCTCCCCAGATTCGCCGCGACCCTGCTGATCACATCGTATATGACGTCTTCATCGCCGTTCTTTTCAATAAAATCCGCCGCGCCTATTTTCAGGGCTTCAACGGCATTTGATATGGTGCCGTGTCCCGAAAGCATGATCACCGGTATGTCGGGATAATTCATGTTAAGCAGTTTTAAATACTCCATCCCGTCCATCTTGGGCATCTTTATGTCCAGTATGATCATGTCCATCTCTTTTTCCTTAAGCATATCGGAAGCGGCTTCCGGATTCTCAGCCCCGTAAAACTTATGCCCCATATCCGTTATGACGATGTCCATGACTTTCCTTATGTTTTTTTCATCATCCACGACAAGTATGTTCAGTTCTTTTCTCATATCACTTTTTCACCTCGAAATACAGATATATGTCCAGCCCTTCCCCGGGCCGCACTTCGATTTTCACATCGCCTCCGTACTGTGTCATGTATTTTTTCACCAAGTACATGCCCAGTCCGCTGCCTCCCTTTTTGTCTGAAAAGTACGGCTCAAAGATCCTGTCCAGCAGCTCGTCCCTGACACCGCCCGCGTAATCCCTGACATGGATCACCAGAAAATCATCTCCGGAGTTGCCGCTACGGTCGGTGTATACGGCTATTTCCACCGCCCTGGAATCCGCATCCGTCTCCACGATGTTTTCAAATATATTCTTGAAGATCAGATCGAATTTGGCGGGAGAAAAATAAATCACCGGCAGTATCGCTGAGGCGCTGCGGCTGAACTCAAGCGTGTCGAAAGACTGCGAGACCTTTGCCAGCCTTTCCATGACATCAATCCTGCCAAGCTCCTTCTCACCGTCTATGGCGTGCTCCCGGAAACGGTCCACGATGTCCTGTATGCTGTCGGTCTCCTCCCTGATTATATCTATAAGCTCTTCCAGATCGGCTTTCCGTTCCGGTATCATCCTGCTGCCCCTTATGGATTTTGAGACCCTGTTCAGTGAGAACTTTATCGGCATCAGGGGGTTTTTCAATTCATGCGCGATCTCCTGCGTCATCTGAAGCCAGACATCGAACTTTTCCGTAAGTATCAGGTTGGTGATGTCAAAGATCATGAAAATATATCCGTATTTGAACTTTCTGATAATATACCTGAATATCAGGCCGCCCTTTTTGATCTCCCCCTCACCCTCCGCCATATAATCTATGTCAAAGGAAAACACATCAGAGACCCGGGATTTGTACGAGATACTGCCCCCGAAACTTAGTATCTCATGGTTGAATACTTTTACCCGCCCGTGCTCATCATAGGTCACGGCGCCTATGGGCAGGGATTTGATCATATCGTTCAGATAGTTCCTGTTGTCTTCAAGACTGCGTTTTAAGAGACCGATGCGTTTTACCATGTTGTTGAAGTTCACGAACAGTACCTTAAGCTCGGGTATTTTCGTATCGGTCTTCAACTCATAGTTCAGATTGCCGTAACTGACCTCCTTGGTTGCCACTATTATGTCGGACAGAGGACGCAGCACCTTATTGACGTTTCTGAATATGATGACGATGATGAAAGCAAGAAGGAAAAACTGGAGAAACAGGTTGAGTATAAGCCTTTCATAAAACGTCCTCACCTCTATGCGGTTCATCACATAGGTCAGCTTGGCATAATAGCCGGGGAAACCTTTCAGGGTGAAGATGTAATTCATCTCATAATCCAGGGGTGACGCGGAATACGACTCCCCCTCCATGTCCAGTTTCCTGGTCTCGGCCACTCCCAGTCTGGATTCCTCCATGTTTGCCCTGTAACTGTCGTAGTCAAATGAGTTGACATGGAGCGGTCCCTTGTAAATATGCCACCCGCGCAATTCCTTGTTCAGGGACTCCGCCAATTCCGTGCGGCCCAGTATGTCAGTCTCCCCGTGACGGCCTTCGGTAAAATCCTCGGTGATCTTCAAAAATTCTTCTTTCTGGTCCGACAGCTTTGTCCGCAGGTATATTCTGATGTCGTGTAAAAAACCGCTTGAAAGCAGGATGAAGTTGGAGGCGAACGGTATGGCCATCAGCAGCAGGAGCACGAATATGTTTTTTTTGACGAAATCTCCCAGTTCCCTTTTAATATCTTTTTTTATCACGACGATGAGCGCCGCGCCCAGGGCAAGGAGTATGACGATGACGAAGATGTTTTTTAGGACGATCGGAAACACAGGCTTCACCATGATCCTGTATGTGTCCGCGTCATTTGCGATGATGTTCTCGCTGTAGCCCGAATACCCCGTATCTTCATATATCATGGTGGTGAAGACCCGCTCCCCGTCGCGCATATGTTCGAAATATATTTCCGTGTCCCGGTCCATGTTCAGGAAAAAATCGTCCTTTATGCCGAGGACCACATCACCCACACGGTCATCCTCATAAAAAAGTGATACCGAATAGATGTGAAAGCGCCCCTTCTGGACGACACGGCCCGGGGACGGGACGTACTCCGCGATATCGCAGTCATTGGCGTAGCGGTTTATGATCTTGCCATTACTGTCCTTGAAATACATAAAAGACGCATAATCCCTTCGGGAGAGCGGCGAGCGAAGCCATTTGAAAAAGGTCAGGTTCTCGTCATCATAGTGGAGGTTGTTTTTAAGCGACCACAAAAACACCTGGTCTGTCCTGAGGTTTTCCGCTGTCTTCAGCATCAGTGCGGCGGGCTCATTTTCTATCTTTTCCATTATTCTTTTAAACGCCTCGTGAGGCAGCCCCTGTGCGGCCGTAAAGAAAACCGCTGAAAGGGAAATAAAGACAACGGCAACGACTTTGATGCGGCCCGCGGGCAAAGATATCGCCCGCGCCAATGCGCATAATAGAAGGGCCGCGATAAAAAACGCCGCGGTTATTCCGCCCAGGAAGGCCACTGCCGCCACAAACGCGATCGCGGTGATCATGTCAAACGCCAAAGATGTCTTCCTGTAAAGTATATGCAATATGGAAAAAAAGAGTACGATGCTTGTTGTCGCTATTATGTTTGAAAAGGTTATACGGCCTATCCAAAAGGCGATCTTGCCTCCGTCATCCATAAAGGCCCTGTAATAAAGGCCGCCCGCTATAACAGTCGCCATCAGCGGAGACGCTATTTTTAAATATTCACCGATAAAACCGCCCGCCGCAGCCGGCATTGCAGCCATCTTTTTGCGGTTCAGAAAGAAAAAGATCAGCGCCAGGGTCAGAAATACCGGGTTTATCAACCCCATCATAAGATTGAGAAGAAACGCCGTAAAGCTCCATATAAAAAAACGATTTTCCCCTTCCAGCCTCACCAGAGCGATGATACAGGCAAGCAAACATGTCAATATGAAAAATCGCGATGTGGTCTCGCGAAAATAGTCCGCGAGCCTTTTCCTCTCGATCTTCAGCGCTATTCCGTCGTCTATCATTGAATAGAGAGAATCTGTCGATTTCAGGTATACCGACTCGACATCCTTGAGCTCATTGTATAATATGGGCTCCTCGTAGACGTAGAACTGGCCCGGCGTAAAATACATGGTGACATTCATGTCGTATTTGTCCTGTATGCGTTTGAGCCAGCCCGAGACCGTGGAAGAGGTGCTGTACACATTCGTGATATGCATCCTTATGAAACAGACCCGCCCCCGGTCGTACACCCGGAAACGCAGCGAGACATCGTTGTCGCGCAGGAAAAGTTTCGGATACGTGACATGTACGGCGTCATCTGAAAAATCCGCCTTGCCCGACCATTCCAGAAGAGCGCCCTTGTCATCGTATACAGTATAGCCGATATCCCCTTTTTCCGAGAGCTTTGACCCGATTATCGAATTGCGGTTGTTATAAAGCTCCTCCTTTAGGGCGGAATAGGCGGATTTGATCTCATCTCTTACGGAAAAGATCTTTTCTTCGAGAAAATATTCGTCGTTCCGAAGCCCCGACATGGTGACAAGATACACCGTCGCCAACAGAAAGAAGAGAAAAACAAAACGGTATCTTTTGAACACCAGCGGCACAGCAAGCGACAAGGCGGCGTAAAAGATGAAAAAATTGACCGATCCGGTAACGGTAGCAAGATAACTGACCATCACCAGCAGCGGAACTACCAGCCACATAACACCATTCCCCCCGTCGGCCGGACAAACACGACCGGACCCATTGGATATTATAAAACAGATCCCGTTAAATTATAAGGATTTATTTTGTGATTTTGTCTTTTTTGTACCGTATAACGGTATACGGCGGAAGTTCCGGTTCCGTTTTGGCGGCATATGTCCTGCCGGGTATGATCTTTGCGCGGCCCTGTTCGGAAAAGCCGTCAAGTTCCAGAAAGCGCATTTGAATACCGTCCCCCGAGGCCGGAATATATTCGTAATCCCTCTCCGTCACAGCGGGCGCCTTGGCATTAAAGCCGCCGCTGCCGTCGATATATCCAAGCAGATCATAGTCGGCAAAGGTCCTGGATGTCTCAAGGTTTGACATGTATCCGTCCGGGCCGTCGATGAATCCCTCATGATAGCCTCTGTTATTTGCCTGAAACAGGGAGTCGCGGACCTCCGCTGAGGGCGCGAGCCCGTTGTAATATGAATCCAGGGCGTGTCGATACGCCCTTACCACGGTCGCCAGATAAAGCAGTCCCTTGATGCGCCCTTCTATTTTAAGGCTGGAGGGCCCGGCGGAAATGATCTCCGGTATTCTGTCAAAAAGCATCAGGTCCCTTGAGTTGAATATATAGAGTCCCCTTTCGTCTTCCCGGATCTCAAACAGCTCATCTTTTCTTGATTTTTCCCTGACATAATATTCCCATCTGCAGGGATGGGCGCAATCACCCGCGTTTGCGTCTCTACCGGTCATATACTTGCTCATCAGACAGCGTCCCGAATAAGCCATGCACATGGAACCGTGCACAAACACCTCTGTCTCAATACCTGAGTGCGCGGTGATGTCCGAGATCTCGGTCAGGCTCAGCTCCCTCGAAAGTATCACTCTGGAAGCTCCCATATCACGCCAGGCGGCGGCCGATTCGATGTCGGTGATATTCGCCTGCGTGCTGACATGTATGTCTATGCCGGGCGCGGCCCTCTTCACGAGGCTCAATGCCCCGGGATTGGATACAATAAATGCGTCCACTCCCCTGCGGGCAGCTTCGGAAGCGGCCTCAGACATGCCCTTTATGTCACTGTTGCGCTGATATATGTTCAGAGTCATGTACCCTTTTTTACCCTTGTCGTGAAGCATGCTCATCATGTCCCCGATGTCATCCATGGAAAAATTGCCGCTTCTTGAGCGCAGGTTATAATCTCCCGCTCCGAAATAAACGGCATCGGCGCCGTACGCCAGGGCGATCTCGCATTTTTCCATATTGCCGGCAGGGGCCAGAAGTTCGACGCGCCTCATTTCAAATACTTTCTCTTGGCAGCCAGATGTTCGGGGTAGGTCACGGAAAAATGATGCGTGCCGTCCTTTTTTGAGACAAAATAGAGGAAATCCGTATCCGAAGGGTTCAACACGGCTTTGATGGATTCTATCCCCGGACTGTTTATAGGCGTGGGCGGAAGTCCGTAGTTCTTATAGGTGTTGTATGGCGACTCTATCTCCAGGTCGCGAAAGGAAAGCTTTTCGCGATGCTCCCCCAGTGCATACTGTATGGTCGCACAACTTTCCAGCGGCTGCTCTATCTTGAGTCTTTTTATGAACACCTGGGCTATCAAAGGCCTTTCCTCGTCCGTCTTCGCCTCCCCTTCAATAATCGATGCAAGCGTCAGTATCTCATTGAGCGTCATCTCCGAAGCGGCTATGCGCTCCTCAAGGCCGGCCTCCTTTATCCTGAACCGCAACTCACCGCACAGATCCCTTAAGATATCTCGCGGATCGGCGGATGATGGAAAATAGTAGGTGTCCGGATAACAATATCCCTCGAAATTCGCGGAACCGACCTTAAGCTCCCGCAGCAGTCCGGCGTCTTCATACAGTCCCGCAAAGGCATCCGGCGAGGCAATAACGCCCGAATCATACAGCCGCGAGGCGATCTCCTTAAAGGAGATTCCTTCCGGCAACGTGACCCTTATGCCCTTCTCATGGCCCTTGGCAAAGAGCGACGCCAGCCTGATGATGCTGACATTGCCCTTCAGATAATAATCGCCGGCGTTTATCTTGCCCGGAAATATCTTATAGTACAGCTTAAAGGAAAGCCTGCCTGGGAATATTCCCCCGCCGTAAAGGTCCGCGAGCACATCGTCAAGGGTGTCTCCCTTTTCAATTTTCAGGTAGAATGTATTGGTCACCTTAAAAGGGCGTATCCAGTCAAAAAGCAGGACAAATATGATCAGAAGCGGCAAAAAAGCCGGCAGATAACGTCTTATGATGATTCTTCTTCTCTCCGCCGCAAACAATCTCATGATATTACCATTTTTCCCTCTGCATAACCCAGCGATATTTTCTTCTTCTCTGCGATCCCCGCGGAATAATACTGGCCCGCAAGAAAATAAAACACATGCTTGCGGAAGATGCTCTGCATGGACCTGAGTTTGTCGTCGGACTCCTGCACCTTTGAGACAAGGTGTTCGATCAGGGAGTCATCCACAACCCAGTCTATGTCCATCTTGGCGGTAAGGGCCGACATAAGATTCGCCCTGAGGATCTCGGCGATGTCCTTTTTTCTCAGTTCATTAAATATCACTATGCTGTCTATGGTTGCCGTCAGGTCCTGCTTCAGTATGCCCGACATCGCTTCGTTTACGGCAATACGGTCGAAATCATAGCCGCTGCGCGGCACAAATCCCATCTGCTTCTTTTTATCCTCATAAGCCTTCACCGTCATTATCACTGTGATGCCCTTGAAGGAGACGGTATTGCCGTGGCTGTCGGTAAAGGAGCCTGTCTTAAAAATTTCCGTGAACAGTTCCCTCACCTCATGGGCCGCTTTGTCGATCTCCTCAAGGAACAGTATCGAATGGGGATATCTGTGTATCTTCTCCGTCAATATTGAGGGGAAACTCCCCCCTTTGGCCGGGTCGTTGTAACCCAAAAGCTCCCAAATGGATTCGGGCTCGGTGAAGTTCCCCATATCAAGGTATGAGACCCTTCTCCCGTCATCGTACAGTACATCCGCAAGCGCTGTGACCATCTGTTTTTTGCCCACACCGCGCGGCCCGACGAAAAGGAAGATGCCGTTCGGCAGGCCGGGATCCAGATTAAATCTGTTTCCCTTGGACCTGACCACTTCCGCTATCTGAGCTATCGACTCCCTCTGTCCGGCGACTTCCGAAGCCAGACGCTTTTCTATGGCGGCGTATTCCGAAAAATCACCGCGTATTCTCCAAACCGGCACCCCGGCAAGCTCGGAGACGATCTCGTCTATGTCGGATGACCTGAGAGCCGTCGGCCCGGCGCCCTTCGCATTCAGGGAACGTCTTGTGGCGGACATGTCCAGCACATCCAGCGTCTCCTCTATGGGTTCGTTCTGCCCCAGAAACTGGGAGACCCGGTGATAGGCGTGTCTGACCGCAGAGCCGCTTATTTTCAGATCGTGTTCCGTTTTGATCCTTTCGGCAAAACGCTCAAGTACGCCGATTATTTTCTCGCCGGAAAAGCCCTGAAGCTTCACCAGGTCGATCCTGCTTCTGATGTAATTATCCTTGTCCACCATGAGAGAAAGCCCGCTTCTTTCGGAAGACCCTATTATCCTCACGCGCCCCCTTTTCAGGAAGGGTTTAAGGAGCATCGGCAGATCTATCGCTCCCGAACCGTAATATTCGGGGTATAACTCGTCAAAATAGAGTATTATGTTGTTATATTGTTCGGCTTCGTCAAGCACCTCTCTCAATCCGCTTACAAAGCCGTTTATATCATCTGAATCCGCGATGAGAGAATCCGTCATCATATGGATGACATAATTGCCCTGAAGCGCGGAATCCTCGCCGCCTTTCAATATGCGGTAGGCAAGGCCCTCTGCGAACAACGATTTCTCCACACCCTGTCCGCCGACTATGAGGGGTATGTTTTTATATGTGCGGCACATGATCTCCATGAGCTCGTCTATGATCTTCCAGCCGGCGGTGACGGGCACATAACCGTTCTTTTCTATCACCAGATTAAGGTTTACACCGTATTTCATCATGACGCTTTTGTTCTCCACGTAGCTCCTTTTCATCTCCTCTATGTATATGATGTCCTCAAGCGCCGACAAATCGACGCCGGCCCTGCTGAACACGTCCTCGACGGCCTCGTCGGGTTCGTCAAGGATCGCCATCAACAGATGAAGGGGGCGGACCTCCTCTTCCTGGGACTGAATGGCGATTATTCCGCTCAGCCTCAACACCTCCCTGGTGCTTTCGGCCACGGACACCTCCGTATCCGACGCCGGAAGGGACTTCATGACATCATCCGTATTTTTTTCTATAGCGGCCGCGTCTATGTTATGTATCTTGAACCAGTATTCGACCTTGTCCGTTTTGGATATCAACAGGGATTTCAGAAGATGCACCGGCAATATGACGCCGTTGCCCGACGCGGCGGACTGTGCATATTCTATTATCTTCTGCAGCGAGTCGCTGAAATTATATTTCTTCATCATCACCGTCCCCGTCAAGTCCGAGATCCGTCATCTTTTCGATCTTTTCCCTTACCTCGTCCAGCGTGGGATCCAATGCAAGCGCCTTTTTCCAGGAGGAAAGGGCCGAATCATATTTTTCCATCTCAAAAAGAGCGTCGCCCAACGATATGTAGGCTTTTGAAAAATCAGGATTTTTTTCCACGGACCGCTTAAAAAATCCGGCGGCTTTTTCGGGGTCATGCCCCTCAAATAACATCATGCCGAGGTTGTAATATCCCTCGCTGAAATCCGGGTTCATGTCGATGAGTTTCTTGAACACCGCAGACGCCTTCTCTTTCTCGCCCTTTTCCGAAAACGCCACTCCCATATTGCTGTAAGCGCCCCAAAGCCTGCTGTTAAGCCTGAGGGCTTCCTTGAAATTGGTGATCGCGTTATCATAATCGCCGCTCATCAGCAGCGAAAGCCCCGAATCATTGAACTTCTCCGCTCTTTTCAATGTCATTGAAGTCTCTTCGCTTTCAAAATACTTTTCCTGCACGGCGATGAACCTGTCAAAGGACTTCATGCTCTCCGCTATGGTACTGATCAGCGCGGATTGGCTCTCGGCGATGCGTCGCATCTCCTCCGAGACGGAGGAAACGGCTTCTGAGATCTTCTCGGTGTTTTCCCGCAATGCGTCCAGCCCTTCGAGATAACGGCCCGACACCTCGCCCGCGTCACGGAAATACTCCGTGAAAAACGACTCCCTGGGCACGCCGGCCAGTCCTTCGCTTACCGCATTCAGACCGGACGCGGCTTCGGCAAGGCTGCCTTCCATATTGCGCACCGATGATGCGAAGTTATCGGACTGTCTGTCCACGGCAGATATTATCTCGGCGGTCCTGTCCGCGGTTATTGCGCCAAGGGCTTCGCTTTTGGCCAATATGTCCTGCTGTATCTTCAATGAAGCCGCCAAAGGTTTCTTGAGTGTGTCCAGCAGCATCTTGATCGTGTCCGTGTTGAATCCGTCACCGGCTGAAACTCCGCTTGTCGCTTTTTCCATCCCGAGAAAGATCTTTTCATTAAGCTCTTTTATGCCGTTTAGTATATCCGTGACGCCGCTCATCCCTGTCAGTTGAGCATATTGCCCGGCAAGGCTGTCGCGTATCTCCTCGAGCACCTGTATGGAGCCGCCCTCGGCCGACGGCTGCGAAATATGCGCTACGCCCTCGCCCGTTGCTCCACCCGCGACCGCCGCCAGTATCTCTTTGAGCAATCCGGTGTTCTCCTCATGCCATTTGTTTTCTTCCGCCCTGGCTTCCACATACTTTTTGCCGTTGTCAAAGGCTTTCAGAAATTCGTTAAGCGGGCGGTAAGTCTTATTCATCATACCGCCGATCTTTTTGATAAGCTTTCCGTTATCGGCGCCGGAGGCGGCGATAGCTTTTTCAATTCTCCCGGTGTCCAGGGAAATATCACCGTTAAGCGAAGCGAATATGCATCTTTCTTTTTCCCTGTCGTATATGTAACAGTCGTTCCCGAGGCATTCTGCAGCCGCCCCATCCTTTTCAGGCAAAAAAGGGCAAAGATTATTTCCCATATCCCCTCCAGTCATTTTGTAATAAAGTTACCGCTTTTGTCACTGTCAAAGAGAGCTTCTTCCCTTTGGATGATCTGCATCAGGGCCGAATATTCAGTCTCTTCGACTGCCCCTTTCAACAGGCTGAGATAAAAAACGGCCTGTTTGTAGAAATGGAGCTCCCGGCACGCCTTTATAAAAAGTTTTATTATACTGATACTTGATGTGTCCACGGAAAGCGGGTCTATGTTCAGCTTTGAAGCGACGGTCAGCACTCCGATATAATCTTTTTGCGAATTATAATATTCCGCCAGAAGTCCCAGTCTTCTGCGTTCGTTTCCAAATAAGCCGGAAGCGGACAGCTTTGCGTAGGCTTTACGGTATTCACGCCGCCTCAGCAGGATCTCGGCAAGATCAAGCTCGGCCTCGGCGTCTCCGCTTTGTTCCAGATACGGTATCCAGAAAGCGTCGTTTATTTTCATGGCTTCGTCATACAATGCCAGCTGTCTCTTTATGCTGCCCGCGTACTCTCTTGCCATGTCAAAATAGCGGGCGGCGTTTTCATCGTCTCCGCCCTTTTTGCAGAGATCGCCGTACATAAGGGCATAACGGGCTTTGCTTTCATCATCGGAATCCGTTTTTTCAAAACCAGCCAGAGCTGCTTTTATTTTCTGCGGATCGCCTTTCTGGTATAAAAACGATATGTAATAGTCAAATATACGTCCCTCATTGCCGCTTTTCTCCAGCAATTCGTTCAGAAGTCTGTCAAGCAGCCCCTCCTCGTCGTAAAGCGCCGACGCGTTCTTGATGATATAGTCAAAGGCCGGGACAACACCGGACACTTTCATGATCATATTGCACATGAGCGCGATGAAAGCAGGGTCGTCGCCGCCCGGCCCCAATGACTCAAGTTTTTCTATGATCCCGGCCATACGTTCCGGATCGATGATATCCATGGCCTCTTCCAGCGCCTCAAATGCCCTGATCCGTTTTCCCGTGTCAAGGTTAAGCTCTATAAAGAAAGTCCATGCCTCCTTGTCCGCAGTCTCGGAAATATTTTTTTCAACCAGCAGGAGTATTGCCTCGGCATCGGAAACCCCTCCCAGTTCAACGGCTTTTTTATAATGGCCGACGGCCTCGCCAAAATGGCCGGTCTTCCAATAGTGGTCGCCCAGCCGCCTATACGCGAATTTATCGTCGGGGAATACCGTCGTCATGTTGCGAAGCACCTGTATGTACTTCAACTGATACTCTTCGGCGATGTCTATCGAGGATATGAACATCACGGCATCCTCGTAGCGTTCCGTGTCGATATACACCCGTATCAGTTCCAGCATAAAGAACTGATCGTCCCTGTGTTCATGGGACATCTTCTCGAAATAACTTACAAGACTCGCTGAAGCGGACGGGTCCATGGTCATGCCCTGATTAAACAGGGACACGGCTTCGCGGTGGTTCCCGCGTTCAAACTCAAGTTTGCCCGCAAGTATCCTCAGCGCCGGGTCCTGAGGGACCTCCTCTATGGCCGATGTGAGCTCCGCCGATACCAGCTCGTCGTTCTGGGTGTCGGCACCGATGACCTTGTCAAAAAGCGCGGCCATTATTCCGTATTCCCTGATATGCCTGTAAAAAGAACCCAGTATGAGATAAAGTCCCGGATTGGGGCGGGCTATTTCCCTGATCGAATCCGTTATGTCCCTGATCATATAAAGATGTTCCACCGAACCGTATTTGATCAGCCGCTGTATGCTCTTTATGACGGTCGTGGTGTCTTCATGCCTGTAACTCAATTTCGCGAGGGCCACGTAGGTCCAGGGTATTTCCGGAGCGCGCGTAAGAATGCTTTTTATGAAACGTTCCACATCGTCTATGAGGTTTTGCTCCTCCGCCACCTTGAAGTAAAGTTCCACAAGCCCGTTATCCACATAACCCTCATCAGCCACACGCTCGACGACCTTCATGATCTTCGACGCCTCGGCGGGGTATGCCAGATAGACGGAATACATCTGGTCGACAATATCGGCATACCTGCGGTTTTTGATCAGCATGTCCACAAAGGTCCAGCGAAGCTCGCCGTTCGCGGGGTCCCTTTCTATAAGGCTGTCGCAGATGTCCCCCGCCTTGGCCGACAGTTCCGCGTTCCCGGAGGCCAGGACCTTCCGTATGTCGGACATGGTCGCATCG
Source organism: uncultured bacterium (assembly GCA_964548195.1). Lineage (GTDB taxonomy): Bacteria > Macinerneyibacteriota > Macinerneyibacteria > Macinerneyibacteriales > DSCS01 > CAZJQC01. The sequence goes on from CAZJQC010000010.1 coordinate 38,230, forward strand.
ACATTGTTCACAAGCGCGTTAAGCGAGGCGGAGGTGAACACCGCATACGCGTCTCCGGGTGAATCATGAAGCACGATGTTGATAAGCCCGATAAGCTTTTCGCAGTAATCTGTTTCGTTTTCGGCTATCAGCACTATGCGGTCATATATATTGGCAAGTGATTTCGGGTCCATGCGTATGATCTCGCCCACAAGCTTCAACGCCTTATTGAAGATCTTTCTTTCCAGAAATATATCCAGCAGGAGTATGCGTATCTTCAGCGACTTTTTGGAACTTTCGACGATCTTCTCAAGGCCGGCGACCGCATTGTCGGACATCTCGGGAAATTCATCCATCAGCCTTTTATAATGTGAAAACGCGGTCTTCAGGTCCCCCCGCCGGACCTCCACCTCTCCCATGAGATTCAGATAAGCAGCTTTGCCGGAGTCCGTGCCGGACAACCTGTCATGTATATAGTCGGCGCAGGTGCCGTCTGTCCTGAACAGCTCGGAAAAATATTCCAGAGCCTTGTCCTCGTCTCCGCAGCCGGCGTAATATTCGCCCAACACCTTGTAGGCGTCGCTTTTATCGGACAACTCATCTATCATGGCCATGACTGTCCCGACGATCTTCTCAGAGGACCTGTCCTTGATCTGCATGACTTTTTTCATGGCCTCTTCATGGTTTCCCTTTTTTATAAGTATCTCGCTCTGCAAAAGCATGACTTCGGGCAGAGGGCCCGAACGCATATATATGTCCATGAGGAACTCATCTATATATTCAATGTCGCCCGCGCCTCTTTCGGTATTCATGTATTCTCTCAGATAATCCACGGCCGCGGGAAATGAAGAGGCGTGAAAAGCGATGGCGGCCAGTGATTTCCCATGATCTCCGGTCGCGGCGCTTATGCCGGGCGCCGTCTCCAGCAGCGAAAGCACATGTTCGGCTATGGAATTGTTCGCCTTTACGGCGCTGAGAAAATACCGCAGTGAATCGCCGGCTTTGCCGGAGACAAGCATCAGCTTGCCCATGTAATAGTTCTGATACGGCCCGGAAACATCAAGCTGTATCAGAGCATCCAGCATCCTCTCGATCTCATTGTACTTGTCGCTGTAATCCCTCGCCAGCAGCTTCTCTATGTATTCGAAAGCCTCGTCATATTTTTTCTGAATATACTTGATCAAAAATATTCTGTAGAGAAGTTTCCTGTTCTTCCTGATCACGGCCTTTTCTTCATTCACTTTTACCAGTTTGTCAAACTTTGAGATCAGCTCTTCCTCCAGTTTGGAGAGCACGCCGGGAGACTGACCCTTGAGTGAGGTTACCGCGCTCCGGATCTCCAGACGCCCCACAAAGATCTCAAAAAGGAATATATCGGAATCAGCGGAGCGGGGGAATACCCTCCTGAACTCGCCCTGCAGAAAGACCACCACGTTCTCGACCGTGTCCACTTTGTATTTCAGTATCTTCCCCAAAGTCTTTACCGCGTTGACGTCATCTCCCTTTTTTATGTAGACGTCAGTAAGCTTCCATAACAGGTCCCCGTCCCCGGGATCGGCAAGAAGACTATCCTGTAACTTATACATGGCATCCGTATAGTCGCCTGCCTTACATATTTTGTTGATTCTTTTTATAAATTTATCATATTTTCCCATAATACCCTATCAACCGTAGTAACCCATTCTTTTCAATATTTTTTCATCCCTGCGCCAGTTTTTTATGACTTTGACCTTTATATTCAGGAACACGGTCCTTCCAAAAAAGTCTTCCACTTTTTTCCTTGACTCCTCGCCTATGGTTTTTACCATCGAGCCGCCCTTGCCGATGAGTATCCCTTTCTGGGATTCCCGTTCGCATATGATAGAGACTTCCACGTATTTGTCCTCCATCTCGTTCACCATGATGGCCACGGAATAGGGAAGTTCTTCGAATACCCTGTGCATAATAGTCTCCCTGACCATCTCTTCAATCATATAGCGTTTGTCTTTGTCAGTCAACATATCTTCGGGGTAGTATGGCGGCCCCTCGGGCAGCATCTCCAGCATACGTTTTTTGAGGGCATCCATATTGTCGCCGGCGGCAACGGAGACGGGAAAGATCTCGTCGACTCCGGTATATTTGTTCACGGAGCTGATCATAGCGAGCAGTTTCTCCTTATCGGCGATAAGGTCCGTCTTGTTTATGAGTATGATCTTGGGGGCCGAAGCTTTGGACACCTTGTCCCATGCCCTCTTGTCCATGCGGCCGAAGCCCACGGAAGCGTCTATCATGAATACAAGTATTTCTATCTCGCTTACCGCGGAGACAGCGTTTGATACCATGTAGCGGTCCAATGCTATCCTGGGTTCAAAGATGCCCGGGGTATCCATAAAGACGACCTGCGCGTCATCCTCCAGCCAGTGGGCGACGGCTCTTATCCTGTCTCTTGTGGTCTGCGGGCGCGGCGACACTATGTTCACCTTGGCTCCCACAAGATAATTTATCATGCTTGACTTCCCGACATTGGGAGCCCCTATGACTGCGACAAAACCTGATCTCATTTTTCCTCCCTGCTTACTATGCCTCCGCTGATGACTATCTTCATGCCTGTCTCCACCGACATATCCAGCCTTATTATCTCGTCCTCGCCGGCAAAGACCATCATCCCGGATGTGGGGTTCGGGGTGGTCGGTATGAACACCGAGTGATAACCGGCCGTATCAAGTCCCTTTACCTTCTCGATGCTCTTTTCCATCTGTTCGGTAATAAAACCCAGGGCATAAAGCCCCTTTCGGGGATACTCCATCAGACAGACGCCGGTGAAAACGTAGTTGCCCCGTCCAAGCACCGAGCCGATGATCTGTTTGCTGATCTTGTATATTCTGTTGACGAGCGGCATCTTAAGAAAGATGAACTCAGGTATTCTGATCAGCCATTTGCCCACAAAGTTTTTTACCAGAAATCCCGTAAGCAGGATCACGGCGAGGCTGATCGCTATTCCTATGCCGGGTATTTTGATCTCGAAATAGTCGCGCATCCAGTAGTCGAATTTCACAAACAGTATATACACAAGATATACTGTGAGCAAAAACGGCAGCAATGCGACGACCCCGGCTATGAGATAAGTCCTCAGTACCGACGCGATTTTTTTCATCTTATTTTCCTTTCAGTGAAAGGCCGACCTTAAGTATTCTTCTGTTATCCGCTTCCAGCACCTTTAGCGTGAACGCGCCGTGATCATGCTTAAAACCTTTGCCCGGGAGGTTTCCCAGGACGGCTATGATAAATCCCGCGACGGTATCGAAATCCTCCGCGTCATCGGAGACTTCTTCGTCCAGGTCTATTCCGAACTCGTCCTTAAACTCCTCCACTGTCATCTTGGGCGACAGTATATACTCATTCTCGGCGACTTTTCTGTAAATAGGCTCGTCCTCATCATATTCATCCTCGATCTCGCCCACGATCTCCTCAAGCACATCCTCTATTGTGACCAGTCCCACAAGGTCCCCGTATTCATCGACCACAAATGACATATGGGTGTGTTTGGACTGAAAATCCTTCAGCAGAGAGTTGATTTTTTTTGTCTCGGGTATAAAGAACACCTCGCGCAGCATCTTCTTGAGGTCGAAATCCTCTTTTTCGGTCTTCACGAGGTCCTTGACATAGACAATGCCCAGTATATTGTCCATCCTCTCGTCATAGACCGGCAGCCTGGAATGGCCCTCCTCGTCTATTACATTGACAAGCTGTTCATATGAAATATCGGAAGGGACCGCCACGATGTCCACCCTTGGGACCATTATCTCGCGGGCGGTGGTGTCCTTGAACTCCAATATGCTGCTTATCATCTCGCTTTCCTGCATGTTCTCGTCCGTCAGCACGTTCTTTATTATCTGTTCTTCAAGGTCTGTCATGTACGGAGCGTTAAGGACCATCTCGCCGCCCAGCACTTTGATGATTATATCGGCGGGAAGCATCAGCAATCTTACCAGCGGCGACAACATCAGCGCAACGTAATACAGGGGTAAAAAAAGCCACCTTGACTTTGTGATCCCCTTCTGAACGGCTATGGTCCTCGGGACATACTCCCCGAATACGACATACACGCCGAAGGAAACGCCCAGGGTGAGTATCATATCACCCAAAGACTCATAAAGCAGTATTATGATCACGATCTCAAGCATGTATCGCAGAAACTGAAGCGATGCAAGCATAAGGTTGCCGTTTTTTATCCATTTCAGGAATATTTTCTTGAACTTCTCATTCCTGTTCAGCAATTCTTTCAAGTTTACGTACTTAACTCCTATAAATGCGACTTCTGTGTATTTGACCAGACTGAGAATCAAAACAGTAAGTGTCAGTGATACGTGGTATAAATGGGGGTCCATAAACGTTATCATCCTCCTATCAAAACGTTAATGAAAAGTGTGAGAAAAAAACCGATCAACGCTCCGCTGACAACCTGCCAGGGTGAGTGTATGCCCTGATCCACTCTGTTCTTGGAAATAATAAACGCCAGGACAAAGACCAGCAGCAGCAGAAGCTGGTCGCGTGAATACAATACCGTAAGCGCAAAGACACAGAATGCAAAGGCGGCGTGCCCGCTCGGAAAGCCGCCGTGAAAGGGGGTGCCCGTTCCCGTGACCGCCTTCACGATTATCACAAACACTATGACCACCGAGGCCGATACGAAGGCCGCCATGCCCGGCATATTGCGTATGAACGCCGCAACCCTTTCAATGTTTCCGTAAGAGCTTCTGTACAATATCAGATAGCCCGTGAACACCGCGTTTACAGCCGCCAGAAATACCGCGCCGGAACTTATGTCCTTGACCATCCTGATCATGGGATTATGGGCTGTCGAAATAAAATAATCTATCATATGCTCTATCACGGTATTGAACATCTCTGCCACGATCACAAAGACCACGGCGAAAACGACCATCGCCCTTTCCACCAGCGATATTCTCAGAAAAAGTGAATAGATGAACACCGCGAACCCTATAAAAAAATGGATGCGCAGGTTGCGTTCATACCTGAGGGAAAGCACTATGCCGCTTACGGCGTTATTCAGGCTTTCCCATACACTTCTGTTTTTATTCATGTGTATCCAAAAATTTCCTTTCAAATCCGTTCATGATCTCATGATCGGTGTCGGTCTCATGATCGTAGCCCAGCAGATGGAGCATGCCGTGTACAAACAGTTCCCGTACCTCTTCGTCCAATGTCCCTTCCGCCTGTTTTTCCGCCGTCTCGACCGATATGATGATCTCTCCAAGAGTCATCTCGTTGTCATCGCTCAGTGGAAATGAAAGCACGTCGGTGGGGCCTTCTTTGCCGCGGTATTTTAGATTAAGAAGCGCCATCTCATCGTCGCCGGTGAAGTAAAGGCCGGCCCCGTATCCCTCTTTATGGAAATGGCGAAGGATGCGGTCGTGCATCTCCTCCAGTGTGCCGGCTGCGGAGAGCCTCCAATTTAAACCTTCATTGTATGATATCGACAACATATCACTCCTTAGCCTTTCTTTCCTTGGGATATTCTATGCGCTTATGCCGGCTGCCCTTGAAATAGTTTATGAACGAATCCTGCACCCTGTTCAGTTCGTCAAACGTAAGATGGCTTTCATCAAGCTGGCCGTCAAGAAGGGCTTCGCGGAATATCTGAGCGATGCGTTCCTGCACATGGTGGAAAGGCGCGTTTAAAAGAAGCCTTGATACCGCCTCGGCCTTATCCGCCAGAAAGATGATCGCGGATTCCCTGGAAGAGGGCCGCGGGCCGTCATATCTGAAATATTTTTCGTCCAGCTCTCTGTTTTTATCGTCCGCCTTGTGTTTTAAATAGAAAAACTTGATAAGCGAGGTGCCGTGATGCTCCTGTATTATGTCACGCAGCCGTATCCCCAGGCCGCCTTTTCTGGCCATGTCGGCGCCCTCAGAGACATGGTTTTTCAAGATCCTCACCGACATCATAGGCAGCAGGCTGTCATGCCTGTTCGGCCCGAACATCTGATTTTCGATAAAATAATCGGGGCGTTTGACTTTTCCTATGTCGTGATACAGGCCGCCGACCCTTGAAAGCAGCGGGTCAGCGCCGATGTCCTTGGCGGCCTCTGCCGCCAGTTCGGAGACTATGAGGCTGTGGCGATACGTGCCCGGCGCCAGCGCCATCAGCTCCTTCAACATGGGGTTGTTCCAGTCGAGCAGCCCTGTAAGGCTGACCTCCGTAGTGATGTTCTGTATCTTTTCCTGCACGTACACCGCCGTATAGCCCAGGGCGAAGGAACCGCCCACATAGGCGGACGCCTGCAGAAGAGACCCCGTGAATATACTGAAGAGCTCATCACTGTGCTCGGAAAGGCGCGACAATACGACCATGACATATGTGAACATGAGGTATTTCAGCAGATAATCGATCTTGGGTATGCGCGTCCTGAACCGGTCGGAATCATGTATAAACATCAATGCGGTCAATATCCACAGAAAAAGGTGGCCATAGTCGTCAAAAAAGACAAAGCCCAATGAGACATTGAACAACAGCGAGATGATCGCCGTATGGTAATCGGCGAGAAAATAGGTCATGATCACAAACGCCAGAAAAGGGAAAAAATAAAATGAAAACTCGGTGAATATACGGAAGACTGCCAGCGTGATCACATATAAAAGCGAGTTCATCACAAAAAAGTA
>CAZJQC010000010.1:44971-49648 GCA_964548195.1 uncultured bacterium
CGTATCTGCTCTATATTCTTTTTTGTCAGTTCCTCGCTGAAAAAGACATTCTCAAAGAGATAGTTTTTCAGAACATATTCCGTAAATTCAATATATGCCTCATCGCCCGACAGGTACTTTCTGATGAGCGTCCGAAGATACTTTTCGGCGTCTTTTCTCAATATAAGCGATTCCCTGTCCATCAGTATATTATCGCTTTTCCGCCGTATCTCCACGCCGATGGAATTGCTGTCGAGAAAAAAAGTGTCATCCAGTATTCCGTTTCTGTATATGTTGTCCAGCACATCGACACATACCAAAGTAAGCGTTTCCAGGCGTTCGGCGCTTATCCTGTTGAAGAAGGTGTTGTCACCCTCTCCCCAGACAGTGCGGACAAAATCAAGTCTTTCCTGCGGCGACATCCCTGAGGACATCGCCTTTCTCACCCTGGTCATGTCACCCAAAAAACTTTTTTTCTGTACCTTGCCCACCTCATCGTCCAGAAGGTATATTTTGGGGGCGCTGTCAATGCGTTCCTGAAGTCTTGATTCCGAAGTGACCTTGTCCACCCAATAGAAGGAGGTCTGCGCATAGACGTCCTCTTTCAGGACATCGCCTTCGTTCAGAGAGATGTTCACATACCTGTTCTCGAAAAAGAACAGGAATATCACAACGGCCATCACGACAGCCGAAATAAACGCTATCTTGCGCAGGAATGCCGCCTCGGCAATAATATCTGCGGCCGCTTTTCTTTTGGATCTGTCTTCGCCTTTATTTTTAATCATTTTGATACGCCTTTATGATATCCTGCACCAACTTGTGTCTGACAACATCCACATGGGAGAAATAGACAAATGCTATCTCGCCTATGTCCTTTAAGACTTTTTCCGCATGCACCAGCCCGCTCATCTTGTTTTCGGGAAGGTCTATCTGGGTGATATCCCCGTTCACCACCACTTTTGAGCCGAATCCGGTCCTGGTGAGAAACATCTTCATCTGCTCCGGCGTCGAGTTCTGAGCCTCGTCCATGATAATAAAAGCATCGTTAAGGGTGCGCCCTCTCATAAAGGCCAGGGGGATGATCTCTATCACGCCCTTTTCTATGAGAGACTCCGCCTTTGAAGATGACATCATATCGAACAAAGCATCGTAAAGGGGCCTGAGATAAGGATCCACCTTCTGCTGCAGGTCGCCAGGCAAAAAACCCAGCTTCTCGCCCGCCTCCACGGCGGGGCGTACCAGTATGATGCGTTCCACGGCCCTGGAATTAAACAGGTCAACGGCCTTGGCCACGGCAAGATAGGTCTTTCCCGTACCGGCGGGTCCGATCCCGAAGACTATGTCGCTCTTGTCCACGGCGTCAACGTATTCCTTCTGATGAAGGGTCTTGGGCGTTATGACCTTGTTCTTCGCGGTGATCACTATGCGTTTGGCGAAAAGCTCGTGCAGCCTCGGCCGCTGTCCGCGGGAGACCATCGATATAATATAGCGCAGATCGGTCTCGCGGGGCTGATAACCGTTCTTCACGAGGTCTATAAGCTCCCGGAAGACGAGTGCGACCTGTTCGAAGCCCTCGGCATCGCCGGATATGACCCTCTCATGCACCCGGAAATCAATGCCCAGCCCGGCTCTGACATCATTTACAAAAGAATTATTAATCCCGTAGAGAACCCGAAGATCGATGTCCTCGGGAACGTTCAATCGATAATCGCTGTCAACTCCGTTATCCACTTGGGGAATCACCTCTTCGAAAAGGGACGGAGGGGGGATAAGATCCCCCCTCCCTAAAAGTCACGGTCTGGGTATCGAAAGAACGAGGCCTTCTTCAACCACGTTGGGATTGGAAAGCTTATCCGTGTTCGCTTCGTATATGCCTTTCCATCTCTTCGCGCCGTCTTTGTAATACACTTCGTAGTAAGAGGCTATTTTCTTGAGTGTCTCGCCTTTGTAGACTTTCCACTCGGCAGCCAATGTGCGAGGTATATTGAAGGTCTGTCCGGGATAGATAAGATCGACATTCTTGATCTGATCTCTGTTGGCTCTGTAAATCACAGGCCATTTCCAGTAATTCCCCTTGCCGTATATCTCTTCATACTCGGCAAGTTTTGACAGCCAGTCACCTTTTTTAACGGTGTACTCTTTGACCTTTTTGTCAAACTCACTCAACAATGCTTTTTCATCGGCGGTCCACTGCACGATGCTGTTTGCTTCCTGATTGACAGCAGAGATCTGTGACTCCAACTCGCTGTTCTTGCCGCTGAGCTCCGCATACTGCTGATTCGCAATAGCTTCCCTCTGCTGATAGTATGTGATGTACTCCTCCGCTGAAGCTTTTTCAGGAGGTGCAGTAATTTCCTGTGCCATCACAGGTACTATGAAAGCAAAAACCAAAATAATAATCGCTATCTTCTTCATAGACTCCCCCTCGCTTACCAAAGCTTGCCTTGTGAATCTTTTACAAGGTCATACTTTTCAGGTTCAGCTTTGTTTTCATTCGCCTTCTGGAGATTTTCCTTCGACTCAACAAGCTTGGCTTCGTTGGCATCGATCTCATTCTCCATCTCAACGACTTTGATTTCTGCGGCTACTGCAGCATCTTTAGCGGGAACTGCTTTTTCAGGTATGACCACCATCTTGTCATGATCCATGGTCTCTACTCTCTTAACGCAGCCAGCGCCCGCCATGAGGAACATAACCGCAACTAAAATCATCAGAATGCTTTTTCTCAAAACACTCACCTCCTCAGGTTATACGAACTTAACATCATACACCGATTATAAAAACAATTCTCTTTACTGTCAATCACTTTTTATTATCCCCCATTATTCCCAAATCATCAAGTTGTTTTTTTCCGACTTCCGACGGAGACTCCGTCATGAGGCATGCGGCGTTGGTCGTCTTCGGAAACGCGATCACGTCTCTTATGGACTCGGCCTTAAGCAGTATCTGCACAAAACGGTCTATGCCGGGGGCTATCCCCGCATGAGGCGGAGTCCCGTATTTCAAAGCCTTGATAAAAAAACCGAAACGTTTTTCACGTTCCTCGGGCGTGATGCCGATCTTTTCAAACACCTTGTCCTGAAGCCCGGAAATATGGTTTCTTACGCTTCCGCTTGCTATCTCTTCGCCGTTAAGCACCAGGTCATATGAGCGCGAACGTATCTTCAACGGGTCGCTTTCCATATAGGCGGCGACATCGTCAAGGTCCGGCATGGTAAAGGGATGGTGTTCGGTCTCATAACGTCCCTCATCCTCATTGTAAAAAAACATGGGAAACTCTGTCACCCAAAGAAATTCGAGCCTGTCCTCGTCCGCCAGTGAAAAAATATCCCTCAGCCCGAGGCGTACCGCGCCGAGCGCTGCCGAAGCCGTAGAGGCATCCGCGGCTACCATGAAGACCATGTCTCCCTCGGACATGTCGAAAGCCCTTTCGACGCTTTTGCCGGCGTCGGGCAGAAACTTGGACACGGGAGAAATCATCACGCCGTCTTTATAGCGGAACCACATCAGCCCGCCGGCGCCCCTCTTTTTCGCAGTCTCCGTAAGGCCGTCTATTATCTTGCGCGTCACGTCGAAGCCGCTCAATTTTATGCCGCGTATCCTTCCGCCCTTTTCGGCGTTGCTTTCCATCACCTTGAAACCGTCATACTTTATCTCTTCGGTCACATCCGTGATGCGCAGGCCGAATCTCAGATCGGGCTTGTCCGTACCGTAATCCGCCATGGCCTCCCTGTGCGTCATCCTTCTGAACGGCAGGTCGAGCTTTTCTCCGGTCACGCTCTCCACAGTATATTTAAAAAGCTCTTCCGTGACGGAAAATACGTCCTCTTCCGCCGCGTAGGCCATCTCGACATCCAGCTGCGTGAATTCCGGCTGCCTGTTCGCGCGCAGGTCCTCGTCCCTGAAACAGCGGGCTATCTGAAAATATTTGTCAACGCCTCCTATCATGAGGAGCTGCTTGTATATCTGGGGGGATTGCGGGAGGGCGTAAAAAGCGCCTTTCTGCATCCTTGATGGGACAAGATAATCCCTGGCGCCCTCCGGCGTGCTCTTGGACAGCACGGGGGTCTCGACCTCAATAAATCCCTTGTAATCCATGTGTTCCCTGATCGCCTTTATCACCTTGTGCCTGAACCTGAGATTTCCCTGCATCGTATCGGTGCGGAGGTCTATGTAGCGGTATTTCAGCCTGATCTCCTCGGAAGGGTTTTCAGATATCGGCAGGGGCTCCGAGACAGAGTACCTTATGAACGCGCCTGCCGTTATTTCGATGTCGCCGGTGGCCATGTCCGGGTTTTTGTCCTTACGCTCCACCACCGTGCCGCGTATGCCGACACAGTCGCCCACAATACAGCCTTTCACTCCGTTGAGCTTTTCGTCGCCCATGTCAAAGACGGCCTGCACAAGTCCCGTATGGTCCCACATATCTACAAATGCGAATTTTCCGAAATCGCGTACCTTTCTTATCCAGCCGTTAAGGGTGACTTCCTTTCCGGCGTCCGACAATCTGATCTTTCCGCAATACGCATCCCTTTTCAGCAACATAACTCCTCCGAATCAGTTTATAATATCAGTCAGGTTTTCAGGGCGCGAGTAAAACTCAGCGCCATTCCGAAGGTCCTTGATATGCAGCTCTTCGCTGCCGATCTCCTCATCGCCGAGAAAAACAACATATCTGTACCCCTTTTTATCCGCGTA
>CAZJQC010000010.1:49748-54571 GCA_964548195.1 uncultured bacterium
CCCACCAGGCCGTCATAACGCCCGCCGCCCATGATGGCATTCTGCGCCCCGAGTTCCCGGGAATATATTTCAAACACTGTCCTCGTATAATAATCAAGCCCCCTGACAAGCCGGGTGTCAAGAGAGTGGTTTACGCCGGCCCCCTTGAGCAGTGAAAGCAGTCCTGCCGAAAAGTCACGGCACTCCCCGCAGAGATGGTCCGATATGAGAGGTGCGCCGGCGATAACAGGCGCGCATGAGTCCTTTTTGCAATCGAGTATCCTCAAAGGGTTTTTTTCTATCCTTCCGGCGCAATCAGGACAAAGCTCGTCGCGCCTGCTCATAAAATAGTCCTTCAGCAGCCGGTCATATGCGGGACGGCATGCCGGACAGCCTATGTTGTTGAGCGATACGGAGACATCATCCATGCCGAGCCCCGCGAAAAACTCTGTCAGCATTATTATGACTTCGGCATCAAGAAGAAACGAAGACTCCCCGAACGCTTCGACACCGATCTGGTAAAACTGCCTGAAACGCCCTTTTTGAGGGCGCTCGTACCTGAACATGGGCCCCGAATAAAAATATCTTTTCACCGCATCGTTCTTGTCCATCCCTTTTTCTATATAATGCCGCACCACGCCGGCCGTACCCTCCGGACGCAATGTGACACTTCTGTTTTTCCTGTCAAGAAATGTGTACATCTCCTTCGACACTATATCGGTGTCCCCGCCTATGCCCCGCGAAAATAATTCCGTGCGCTCCATGACCGGTATCTTTATCTCGTCAAATCCGTATTTGGAAAAGACTTTTCTGGCGGCGTCCTCGATGCGCCGGAACAGGACGGAATCCTCGCCGTAAATGTCCCTCATCCCTCTTAATGTACTTATCATCAGGCCCTCCATTGCAATACCGCTTAAATATACCATGTAATTTCTTTTAATCAATGCAATATTCCGCCGCTTGATTACCCCTCAAAGAGGGTTATAATTAAGTATGGAACGCAAACACAGGATATTCCTCACCGGAGAGGAGATCAAGGAATTCATTCAGGACGAATTGACCGGATTCGACCTGTATATGGTGGAAATATATACGCATAATGCTTATTACGACCTGTACGGCAGCAACGACTGCAGGACATGGTCGCTGCTGCGTCAACGCTCCCGTTTCCAATCGGAGATGTTCAGGGATATATTAAAATACGATGAATCTGTGTTCTGAGCCCCCGGGCGGGGATGCCCCCGCCCGGGAGACCGTGATGCTATTTGCCCGCCATGATGGCAGCCACATCGGCGGCCACCTCGCCGATGGGCTTTATGTCAAAGTTGTCAACCAGCACTTTCAACACGCCGGGTGATACAAAAGCCGGCAGTGTCGGCCCCAGCCGTATTCCCTTGATCCCGAGATGCAGCAACGCCAGGAGCACGGCCACAGCCTTCTGCTCATACCACGCTATGTCGAATGATATGGGAAGCTCGTTGATGTCGTCAAGCCCAAACGCCTCTTTAAGTTTGAGGGCGATCACCGCGAGCGAGTAGGAGTCGTTGCACTGCCCTGCGTCAAGGACCCTGGGTATGCCGCCTATGTCGCCCAGTTTCAATTTATTGTAACGGTATTTGGCGCAACCCGCCGTGAGTATCACGGCGTCCGCCGGCAATGCCTCGGCGACGCGGGTGAAATAATCCCTGGACTTGAAACGCCCGTCGCAGCCGGCCATGACCACAAAGCGTTTTATGGCCCCGCTTTTAACGGCATCGACAACCTTGTCCGCAAGCGCTATGACCTGATCATGGGCAAATCCGCCGACTATGCTGCCGCTTTCCAGCTCCTTTGGGGGGTCGCATTTCAAGGCGAGCTCTATGATGGCCGAGAAATCCTTTTCTCCCCCTTCCGGCCTGTCCGCAATATGGGTGACGCCGGGATATCCGGCCATACCGGTGGTGAATATCCTGCCCGCATAGGAATCCCTGACAGGTATGATGCAGTTTGTGGTCATGAGTATCGGTCCGTTAAAGGAGGCGAACTCCTCGTTCTGCTTCCACCATGAGCCGCCATAGTTTCCCGCCAGATGGCTGTACTTTTTAAACGCGGGATAATAGTTGGCGGGCAGCATCTCGCCATGCGTGTATACATCCACGCCCGTACCCTCGGTCTGCCGCAGCAGCTCCTCCATATCCTTAAGGTCATGGCCCGATATCAGTATGCCCGGGTTTTTCCGTGTCCCGATGTTCACTTCCGAGATCTCCGGCGAGCCGTAAGCCGATGTGTTGGCCTTGTCCAGAAGCGCCATGCCGTCGACAGCCGTCTTTCCGGCCTTCATGACCATGGCCACCATCCGATCGACGGGAATATCCTCGGTGACGGATGAAAGCGCCTCAAATAAGAACTCGAAGACACTTTCGTCCCTGTGGCCCAGTATACGGGCATGGTCGACATACGCCGCGATGCCCTTAAGCCCTATGATCAAAAGCTCTCTGAGTGAGCGCACGTCCTCATCAGCCGTTTCAAGCACGCCATGTTCATGGCCGATCTTCAGCAGGTCGTCCCTGCCCGCGGGGCTGTAGCGCAGAAAAGGCTTGTCGGACGGCCCCTTCATCATGGCGTCCCTGCGCCGGAAAGCCTCCAAAGCCAACGCCGTGATGCGGTCGTCATCAAAATTCGCGTTTGTTATCGTGGCGAACAGGGCCTCCGCGGCGAACGGGCCGTTTAAGGCAGCCGCGTGTCCGTACCCCTCTTTTTTTACCAGCACTCCCAGCCCCTTAAGGCCGTATATGAGCGCGTCCTGAAGGGCCGCCGTGGTCTCCGGCTTCCCGCATACGCCCTTGACGGTGCAACCCTTGTTGCCCGCCGTCTCCTGACATTGAAAACAATACATAGACATAATAACCCCTTTCATCTTTCTATCTTTACGATCAGCAGCACACTGTCCGCATCGGAGACGTTTTCAAGCGAGTGGATGTTTCCCGGCTCGTCGACTATCAAAGTCCCCTTTTCACATACCCGTGACTCCCCGCATGAGACATAGATTATGCGCCCGCGCTCCACATAGACGCAGAGACGGGCATCGGAAGAATGGTCGCCGACCTTTCCTCCGGGCCTCATCGTCATCCTTGCGAAAGTGACGCCCCCGCCCTGAAACATCCGGGCCACCCCGGCCCCTTCCCCTACCGGCACAACCTCAGCCGCGACAATGACCTCCATACACACCTCCGAGTTAGTTTGCGTTCGCTTACCTTCTGTTATCAGAATAATAACATTTTAAGCGGCTGTCAATAAAAATATTGTCAGCGGCCAATACTGTTAAATGGCATACTGATATCAGGTTTGATTATACGTACCTTTGCGGGGCAAAATCAATGGCCGCGGATAATGAAAGCCGATGAAAAACCGCGCTTCGCCGCGCGTCACAGCCGTTCATCGAAATGGCTGAGGCCGCTGAGAAGCAGCTTTATCATTTCCCTAAGCGAAAAATCGACTTCGGTAATATCATCACAATACAGACTCCTGGCAACACCGATCCTCATGATGTACATCAGCAATACGGAAGCCTCACGGTATATGGATCTGCCGGGATCCCCGCAGGGCACGACACGCGAAAGAAGAAGGCTGTTGTGCTTCAATATCTCCTTGGTCATACCCCAGACATCTTTGGACCCCTCCATGTCAGACAACGTAAAACTCACGGCATCAAGAAACAATACCCCATTGTGTTCAGACATCTCCCTTATCACATGGTTGACATAAACACATACCCTGTCGACGACACTCCCTTTCCCGGGCACCGCGTCCAAAGCCTCGCGCAGATACCTCATCACCCTGTCAGAAGCGATCCGCATCAGGATATCGTTCTTCGAACCGAAATAATTATATAAAGTGCCCACAGATATCCCGGCTTCGCCCGCGATCATCAACATGGAGGAACCATTATATCCGTGGCTGTCAAATAACGCCTCGGCAGCGCTTAGTATCTCTCTCTTCCTTTTTTCCTTTTTTCCACAAAACTCGCCCACTCTCACTCCTTTCCTAATAAGAATATAAACCTTTTGGTATTTTTTTTCAATCATATTGTTATTTAATTTTCGAAAAACACGACTATAATCAAGTTGAACCATCGCGAGGTGTTTTATGAAAAAGGCAATATTGACCTGCATACTGCTGGCATCGATCCCTCTCTTCGCTCTGTCCGCGCCCCTGAGAGTGGTCCTGGACGACAACTACCCTCCTTACGTCTTCAGGACGGAAGACGGTGAACTGAGGGGCATACTCGTGGAATACTGGCAGGCCTGGGAAAAACATACGGGCAGAAAAGTCGAATTGGCCGGCATGGACTGGAATATCGCCCTGCAGCACATGGCGGAAGGACGCGCCGATGTCATAGACACCATGTTCTTCAATAAAGAACGGGCCCGTTCCTTCAGCTTCGGCAAGCCCTATGTCGAGATCGAAGTCCCCGTCTTCGTCGACCGCTCACTTCAGGGCATATCCGACATATCGACGCTCAAGGGCTTCATCATCGGGGTCAAAAGCGGCGATAACGTAATAACTTACCTTAAAGACAAAGGCATCGACAATCTAAAGGAATACCCCTCCTATGAGGCCATCGTCAACGCCGCCGCCGAAGAGGAGGTGTTCGTATTCAGCATCGATGAACCGCCCGCCCTCTACTACATCTCACGGCTCGGAGCGCGAAAAAGATTCAGAAAGGCTTTCAACCTCTATACAGGCAGCTTTCACAGAGCCGTATTGAAAGGCAATGAAAAGACACTCGCCGCAGTCGAAAGCGGCTTTCACGCCATGCCCCAAAACACATTCTCAGCGATCGAGCGCAAATGGACAGGCATACC
>CAZJQC010000010.1:54671-58228 GCA_964548195.1 uncultured bacterium
TGAACATACTCGCCCGCGAGGGAAGGGTGAACAATTTCAGGACCATGATACGGAAAGAAAACGGCGAAGCATTGTGGGTATCCATCAACGCCCACGTCAGCGAATCCGCCGCGCCGGGAGACAAACCGGCCGTGGAGGGGCTCATCCGTGATATCAATGAACTCTATATCAACGAACTGGCCGTAAAAAGACTGGGCAAGTTCAGGGAGGTCATCATAGACAACACGGGACTGCTGATATGCGTGGCGGATGCAAATCTGAAAATAACATTGTGGAACAAAGCGGCCGAACGTGTTACCGGCTACGGTTTCAATGAGATACGCGACTCGCGTGACCCCTGGAGCCTAATCTTTCCGAGAAAAGATGTCGGACTCAGCCTCATAAAAAAGGCGGACTCTCACGACGGCAACGCAGCCATAAGCGAACGGGTGGCCGTGCGCGCCAAAGACGGCATACTCAGGACACTGGATCTGAGTGTTAAAAAAGTCAAAATACCCGACCTGGATGATTACTATATAATAATGGGCAATGACCTTACCGAACTGCTCACCCTTGAAAACGAACTGATAAAAAACCAGAAACTCGAATCGCTGGGGCTGCTCGCCGGAGGCATCGCGCATGATTTTAATAATATACTCACAGCCGTGACCGGAAACCTCTCGCTGGGCGTACTGATGGATGACCATAAAAAGACCATATCCTACATAGCCGAGGCGCTTGATGCCGTAAACCGGGCCAAAAGCCTGACCCGTCAGCTGCTCACATTCTCAACGGGCGGCGCGCCGGTAAAAGAGACCGCATCCGTGGCCGAACTTCTCAGGGAGTCGTGCGAGTTTCTGTTCAGAGGCTCCAAGATCAAGCCGGTCTATAAAATACACCACGATTTTTCAACTGCGGATATTGACACAGGTCAGATCAACCAGGTATTCAACAACGTCATCATCAACGCCATACAGGCTATGGACGGAGAAGGCAACATAGAGATAGAATGCCGCAGCGAACGATTCGGCAAGACAAACGATATCGGACTTCCGCCCGGGCAGTACGTGATGGTCACCGTCAAAGACGACGGGCCGGGCATACCGCCTTCGCTGGCGGACAATATTTTCGACCCCTTCTTTACCACAAAACAGGCGGGCACCGGGCTGGGACTGCCCACCTCCTTTTCCATCATCAAAAGACACGGCGGCACCATCACATTCAACAACGCCCCCCGGGGAGGAGCCGTGTTCAGTATCTTCATACCAGCTTCCGAAGAGATAAGATCCCATAAAAACTCACAAGACAGCCCCGGCAAAAACAGCCGGGACCATTCCGGAAAAATACTGATAGTGGATGACGAACCAAGCATCACGGACATCCTGACCGATATGCTCGACCATATGGGATACGAGACCTTCTCCGCTTCCGGTTCCGCGGAAGCCATAAGGCTGTTTGAGGAAGGACTGGGTCATGGCAGCCCGTTTGACACGGTGATCATGGACCTCGTCCTGCCCGGAGAAGCCGGGGGGGAAGTGACCGCCCAAAAGATGAAAGCTCTCCGGCCCGATACCTTGTTTATAGCCTCCAGCGGATACGCCAACAACGCGGTCATGGCGTCATACGCCGAATACGGATTCGACGGCATACTGCCCAAACCGTTCACACTCGCCGATCTTGAAAAATGTCTTTCGGAATTAAGAGACGCGGGAACATGATGTTCCCGCGCCCCGCGACGTCAGAGTCCCATCCAGAAATCTGACGGATAGATCTTTATAAGCCCGCCTGTCTCGTCTGTCTCACTGAGATATTTTTCGACATCCCCGGCCTGTTCGTCGTTAATGATGAACATGAGTATTGAGTCCCGGCCCATGGGTCCGTCAAGGCCCGGTATGACCGCGCTGAGAAGCCGGTTTTTCTCGCCGTATACCTTCGCCGGCATCTCGGGGTCGCTCAGGGCGTAAAGCAGCTTTGTCCTCATCTCCCTGTATTTTTCCGCAGTCCGGCCCTCCATGACCTCTATGGCCATGCTTTCGCTCCTTGAAGAAAAATCATTGCCGCTTCTTGACCAGAAAAAGTTCATAAGGGCGTTTTTGGCCATGCGCTCGGAGTCCGGCGTCTGATTAAGCGTGTCCGTGACAAACTTCAGCGTCATGACCACATCCGGACAACGTTCCGCATAATACGACACATAGCCGTATGCCATGTCGCTCCCGACTCCGTTCGAATAAGCAAGGCCCGAGCGCCATGTCTTCATAAACAGCCCGTCGGCCCCCGAACCGCCAAGCAGTCCGGAAGCTATGTAGCCGTACATGTCATCCTCGTCAAACTCAGCGCCGTAGTTCCTCGACTGTATGACGCCGACATTTGTCTCATTGTTGATGAGCGCAAACATCCTGCCTTCCTCCGTGACGGAAGAAAGCTTCGCGCCCGATGCGGGCTTTCCGCTTTTTTTCAACGCGCCCGATTGCGCAAGGTCCTTGGCCGCAAGCCTCTCGGCCGCCGCTATATTCACCCTGCTGCCCGTAAAGACCGCGCGTCGGGGCGTTTTTTTCATCACCTTTTTAACAAAGCTCTCAATCTCCCTGCAGGCGGCCTTTTTGCCGTACATCGCTTCGTCCGCCAGTATGCCCGCCGCCTTAACAGCCAGTTCGTCTCTTTTTTCAGGCGGCATGAGGCCGGTTATGCTCTTTAAGTCCTGCGCAAGGCCGGCGGCCGGCCCCTGGACATCGTCAAGCGCATCCACGCCGCGGGCCTTCAACGCATCAATGACCCCAAGCGCGGATCTTTTAAACGCCTTTTTTTCTCCGGTATCCATGAAACGCCACTTCAGGCGAAGCGCATTGAACTGTCTTGTGAAGCCGGACCTGGACGCCAGATAAACCGGGTCACCCGCAGCAAAAAGCGCGTTGAACGGATCGCCGACCCAACTCTCCTCACGGCCCTGCGTGATGTTCAGCAATGCCTTGAAACTCCGCGCCGCCGCGTCAGAAATATCGGACGCGGAATCCTTGCCAAGGTCGATATGACGGTAGATCAGACTCAACGCGTCAAACGCCCTTTCAAAATCCTCGCCCAACGCCGATATAGAGATCTTCAGCTCATTTCTTCCCGTGGTCATGCTGCCCGACATCGAGACGTCAAAATCCGCTATCTCTCTTCTTAATATCTTCTCGACTTCCAGGGACGAATACCGCCTGCCGTCTTTCACCGCCCCGCTGCTTGTCAGTATCTCCGGCAGAAGCGACAGATATATCAGTTCGTCTTCCTCCACGCCGTTTAGATCAAAATAAATTGACGCGGTCACCGTGTTCATGTTGTCAAAATAACCCCGGAACACCCTCGAAAAACCTTCAGTCCGGGACTCTTCATAATCAAGTATGTCATCCTGCGTCATGGGAGGCAAAGGCGTGAACTCGGGATGCTCTATCTCCGATTCTCTCTCGATTATCTCCCGCTCCGCCTCATCGCAATCCGCCATGTACAAGGAAAGCGCCTTCTGCCCGTCCTTAGTCTTATACGCGGCCTTGATCTCCTCAAGCGCTTTTTCCAGCCTTGCAGCCTTATACTCATCGGCT
>CAZJQC010000011.1:0-31178 GCA_964548195.1 uncultured bacterium
CCACGATAAGCGGTATGAAAAGTCCGAGGGAACGGTTCAAGTCCGGAGCGTAACCGGCCAGAAAAAACTGTATTATTGTCACAAAAGTGGCGATGACGACAATAAATATCGGTATACGCACCTTGGACGGCACTAATCCCTTTATCAAGGAAATGACGATATTCGACCCAAGCAGGACAAAGGAAGTGGCAAGTCCCATACCGAGTCCGTTGACCGCCGAAGACGTCACGGCCAGCGTCGGACAAAGGCCGAGCAGCATCACGAACGTGGGATTCTCCGCGACTATACCCTTTGAAAACTCTTTAAATGCCTTCATCAGCGATCACCTCCCCCTTCAAACGAGGAAAACAGCAATAGAGCGGCTTTGTTTATCCCGTCCGTTATGGCTTTGGACGTCACAGTCGCTCCGGTGATGGCCGAGATACTGTTTTCTCCGTCCCCGACCGTTTTTTTGACCACATCTATCGTTCCGGCGGAAAGATCTTTATACTGCTCGGCAAACCATACGACAGGAACTCCGTCACGTTTTTCAGTCTCCTGACATCTGGCGCCAAGTCCGGGCGTCTCCGCCTGGGCGATCACTTTTATGCCCTCCACGGCAGCATCCTGCCTAAGGCCGAGCATCACCACTATGGGAGATGCATCGTAGCCGTAACAGTAGACTTTTATCACGTATCCAATAAGGTCGCCGTTTTTTTCAGCCGCCCAGTAGAGATTCTCGGCCACTCCGTCTATGATCTTGGTGGCTCCCGCGTCAGGATCGAGTAAAAGTTCTCTGAACGCATCCGCATCCGGCATGACATCGATCCGCGCTTTTTCTTCCTCTGCGGCCTTGATCATATCGATCCTCGGCTTTGTGGTCCTGTATACATAATCCAAAACAAAACCGGCAAAAAAGGTGACGACGATCATAGCCAGTCCCAGTTTTAATATCTCTTTCATCTTTTCACCTCTCCCAGAACCCGCGGAACGGCATATTTGTCAATAAGCGGAACAAATATATTCATTAAAAGTATGGAGTACGAGACCCCTTCAGGGTAACCGCCCCATGTCCTTATGGTAAATGTCAACAATCCCAGCGCAACGGCAAATATCCACTTTCCTTTTCTTGTCATCGGGGAAGTGACCATGTCTGTCGCCATGTAAAATGCGCCGAGCATCAATCCTCCGGTGAAGAGGTAGAAAAGCGGATTGCCCGTAAAGAGGCCGTGTATACCGCCGAAGGCCCATGACAAAGCCGCAACTGTCCCCAAATATCCGGCGGGTATGCGCCAGTCGACGATTTTCATAATGATCAGCGCCAGTCCGCCCAACAGGATGAACAATGCGGTTATTTCTCCGAAACAGCCGCCTATCCTGCCCAAAAAGGCATTCTCCGTCATACCGGAGGAAAACAGGGTGTCGACAGCCTTGACCGCGGTGTCCTTTAGGGCCGGATCACTGATGGCCGCCTTGGCGGTCTTTATGGCTCCCAAAGGGGTGGCGGAAGTGACAGTCTCAACAAATTTCGCGGTTGCCGGGTCATTTATGACACCGAAGGCCATGTCCGATATGGACAAAAGCCCGCCTTTCGGCGCAGTCCAGCCCGATGTCATTGACGCCGGGTACGAAGCCACAAGGAAAGCCCGGCCTGCCAGAGCGGGGTTGAAAATATTATACCCCAGACCGCCGAATAGCTGTTTTGCCACTATGACAGCAAATGCGGTGCCCAATGCGACCTTCCATAATTCTATCTGAGGCGGCATATTGAACACTATCAAGATGGCCGTCAACGCTGCGCTGCCGTCTGACACCGTGACCTTTTTTCTGAATAACAGCTCCATCGCGGCCTCGGACGCCAGAGCCGCAGCCAATGCAGCAAGGGCGACCCATAAAGTCCTGACTCCAAATAAATATACCGTATGCATAAAGGCAGGTATCAGCGATATGAACACTACCCACATCACTTTGGCAACAGATATGTTTTTTTTGATATGAGGTGATGTTGAGACAAAAAGCCTGTTATCCGTCATTTCGCTTCTCCCTTCGCTGCCTTTTCTCTGGCCATTATCTTTCTCAATGAGGTCTTGCCCAGACGCACGTACTGCACTATGGGTATTTTCGCCGGGCAGACAAAAGCGCAACTGCCGCATTCGATGCAGGCCATGAGGTTCATGTCGCCGGATTCGCCGTATCGTCCGTTCTTCACAAGCGCTACAAGCCTGGCCGGCAGGAGTTTCATGGGGCAGACATCGACGCATGATGCGCATGATATGCAGTTTGCGGCGGGCTGATCAGCGATCTCACCCTCTTCAAACACAAGTATGCCCGAGGTGCCTTTTGTAACAGGAAGGTCTTTTACGGTAAATTGTGAAAATCCCATCATGGGCCCCCCTGAGATCACTTCAGCGGCATTATCCTTTGCCCCTCCCGCTCTGGCGATAAGATTTTCAAAGGTATCCCCCACTCTTGCTATAAAATTCGCGGTGCCTTTCATACCGCCGCCGCTTACAGTGACGGCCCGCTCGACAAGCGGCCTTCCGTTCACAACGGCATCATAAAGAGCATAGGCCGTGCCGACATTGTGCACTACAACGCCCACATCGAGCGGCAAGCCCCCGTTCGGCACCTTTCGCCCCAGTATAGAGTCGATGAGTTGTTTTTCCGCGCCCTGGGGATACTTGGTCTTCACTCTCTTCACTTCGATGTCATCAAACCCGGAACATGCTTTTTCCATGGATGCTATGGCGGCCGGTTTATTGTGTTCGATGCCCACATATCCTCTGGCGGCGCCGGTCGCTTTCATCAAAAGCCTGAGGCCAGTGACAATGCCCGCGGGGCGCTCTCTCATGATCCGGTCGTCACAAGTCAAAAAAGGTTCGCATTCGGCCCCGTTCAGTATCACATATTCGACTTTTTTCCACGGCGGAGGTGTGATCTTCACATGTGTGGGGAAGGTGGCCCCCCCCATGCCGACAATGCCCATCTCTTCGGCTATCCCCGCTATAATGCTGCCTTCAATGGCATCAGGGTCATACGCCGGATAATCGAACCAGTCATCTTCGCCGGTCCTTTCCACAACAACGGCAAGGCCCTTTCCGGATACAGGGTTCGGATACGCTCCCACGGCTTTGACCACCCCCGTTACGGAGGAATGTATGTTTGCGGAGATCTTCCCGGCTGATTTCGCTATTTTCTGCCCGCTCTTCACCCTGTCGCCGATCTTCACAATCGGTTCCGCAGGGGCTCCGATATGCTGTGAGACGGGAATTATTGCGATATCGGGCAAAGGCAGTGTCTCCAATGCCCTTTCCTCGGACATCTCCTTGCCCTCGGGCGGGTGCACGCCCCCTTTGAATGTCAACACACCAAACACCTCCTTAATTAAAAGCCTTCTCTATCCCCACCAGCTCATATTTTGTAGAGCCGCCCGGGGCCCTTACCAACACTTTGTCCCCTATTTTTTTGCCGATCATGACCTTTCCGACAGGCGATTCGTTGGAGATCCTGTTTACAGAATAATCAGCATCATCCCTTCCGACTATCGTATATACGACAATATCACCGGTATCCAGGTCCCTGAGGCTGACGCGCACACCGACCACCACCACATCAGTCCTGATCTTGCTCTCGTCAAGTATCCTCGCATGGCTGATCTTGGCCTGAAGCTCCGAAATACGGGTCTCAATAAGCCCCTGCTTCTCTTTGGCCGACGAATATTCGGCGTTTTCACTCAGATCGCCCAAGGCGCGGGCCTCCTGTATGGCTTTTATTATCGCAGGCCTTTCCTCTTTTTTCAGGCGTTGAAGATCCGCCACCAATTCAAGATATTTGTCTCTGGTTATATAGAATTCATTCATCGTAAAAAAATCCTCCCGATACGCGTAATAAGCCCGCTAAAGGCCCTGTGAAGATTATAGTTATTTTATCTTTTCAGTCAACCTCTTCATTTGTGATATAAAAATCTTTTCACCTTCTTTGTAGGTGTTTTTTCAAAAGGCTCCGGCTGAAGCTCGATCCTTTTGATCTTGGCATAAGACGGCAATATTGCGTTTACGGCGTTCCTGTTCTCCTCCATCTTCCCCCTGATAAGCTCCTCAATATCGGAAGAATCATATCCCAGAGAATCCAGTTCATCGTAATTGGGGTATATAAGGGCATATAGGCCGTTTTCATCATCAAGCACAAGAGATTCTTGAACAAATTGCATGCTGTTTAATTTGTTTTCCACCTCTTCCGGATAGATATTCTGGCCGGAGGGGCCCAGTATCATATTTTTGCTGCGCCCTTTTATGTATATAAAACCGTTTTCATCCATGAGTCCGAGATCCCCCGTATGCAGCCAGCCTTCACTGTCGAGAGACTCCTCCGTGGCCGTGTTGTTTCTGTAATATCCAAGCATCACATTGGGGCCTTTTACCATGATCTCTCCGGCCACTGTGACGGGATCCGGAGACGCTATTTTGACTTGGCAGTAATTCATGGACCTGCCGACGGATCTCGCGGGATGTTTGTCCCAGGGCGCGTAAGAGATAAGGGGCCCGCATTCCGTCATCCCGTACCCCACACTAAGCGGAAATTCAAGTTTTTTAAAAAAACTTTCCACATCCGGATTAAGCGGAGCGCCGCCCACGACGATCTCCAAGAAATTATTGCCGAACGCTTCATATAACTTTTTTCTGATCTTGGAATAGACAAGCCTGCGTGATACAGGTATTTTTGTGAGCAGTCTGAGCGACCCTTTGCCCAGGATCGGCGCGATCTGTTTCCTGTAGACCTTTTCAATGATCAGCGGGACCATATTGAGCAGACGGGGCTTTATATCGGCCAACGCTTTCAATAATATCTTTGGAGAAGGTATGGTAGGCAGAAAAGTGATGTGGCAGCCTGTGAAAAATGGAAAAAGCAAGTCTATTGAGCATCCGTAAGCATGAGCCAGGGGAAGGAAAGAGAGTATGCGGTCCCCCCCTTTGAGAGGCATGTTTTCACGTGAAAACATGATATTTATCATAAGGCTTCTGTAGGGAAGCATTACCCCCTTTGAAAAACCCGAAGTGCCCGATGTGTATACCAAAGCCGCACAGTCATCCTGGGATATGTCATCGGGAAAGCGCAGATCGTCCTTAAGCAACTGTTGCCTGCCGGCGCCGGATTCCCGGTGTTTTTTAACGATCTCATCGGAATTCTTTACGTTTGTATACAAAAAAGAGAAATCGTCCAGAGAAATAACGGACCTTAGTTTTTTTATCATCGTCTCGTCTAATTTGTCAAACATGACCCCGCTGGCGAAAAGAAATTCGGCTTCGGAATGATTTAATATGTGCTGTATGTCTTCCGGATGAAAATCTATAAGTATGGGCACTATGACAGCTCCATACGATAATGCGGCAAAATAGACCACTGCCCAGTTTGAACAGTTTTTACCCAAAAGCGCGATTTTATCACCCTTTTTTAGGCCAAAACTGGCAAAAATAGCATGAAATGTCTTTATTTTCCCGGCGACCTCCGCGTATGTGATACTTTCACCGCCATAATCCGAAAAAGCCTCTCTGTCCCAGTTTTCCCTCAACACTTCTTCAATAGAGCTGATCATGTTTTTAATTTCCATCTTCATACCTCCCATTCGAGAAGTTTACATTATTTATAGCTAAATACAACATTTTTCTATACGCAAGACCCATTCCCGCCATACCAGCCATATTCCCAAATAAAGATTTTTCAGTTGACAAGACTCGGCACATATATTAATATACCCCTGCCTTGGAAACGGGGTGTAGCGCAGCCCGGTAGCGCACCTGCCTTGGGAGCAGGTGGTCGGGGGTTCAAATCCCTCCACCCCGATGGCAGGATTTAATGCGGAAATGCGCCCGTAGCTCAGCTGGATAGAGCATCAGACTTCTAATCTGGGGGTCACAGGTTCGAATCCTGTCGGGCGTATTTGTTTTTGAGTTATGGTGGGTGTAGCTCAGCTGGTAGAGCAACGGATTGTGGCTCCGTTGGTCGTGGGTTCAAGTCCCATCATCCACCCCAGGGTCCCATAGCTCAGATGGTAGAGCAGCTGACTCTTAATCAGCGGGTCGTAGGTTCGAGTCCTACTGGGATCATAAAAAAAGGCTGTCCGATGACAGCCTTTTTTTATTGCTTTTTTTTCGTGTGGATTCAGTTTTTCGGTATTTCCTGTTCCGCGGCGGGATCAGACGCCAGCCCCGCTATCATGCTTTTTACAAATTCCATCTTCACTCCGTCGGCTACGCGTATGACGGCTTTGTTTTCTTCGATCTTTGCAATAGTCCCGTAGATGCCCGCATTCGTCAGCACCCTGTCGCCGGGTTTGAGCGCCTCAAGCATGCTGCTGTGTTTTTTTCTCTGTTTTTTCTGCGGAACGATCAATATCAGGTAAAACACCACAAAAAACGCAACTATCGGCAACAGGCCCATAAGCGGGTTCTGCGCGCCGGCTGTCTGAAACAAGACAGTCGCGATAAGTAAATTTGTCATTTTTCCTCCTTGTCGGAGACCCTTATTGTGATCTCCCCGTTACTGTAACCTTTAAGGGTACGCAAAAAACCTGTCAGCGTACCAGCCAACGCCTTTTCCACAAAGGGCATAAGCCCAAGGCGCTTTCCATCTATATCCACCGTTATCGACCGCTCTTTTTCATTTTCGTCCCTGCAGTCCGCCCCGCAACCGCGACACTCGCCGCCCATCTCTTTATTGCGCCGGCCATCCGCCATGAAATCGTCGGTTTCTGATATCCTGAGTATGAGCATCTCCAGTATGTCGTCAGAAAACGAGGAGGCGCCCTCCTCCATAGAGACCTCTGCTATAAGATTGGCCCTGAGGGCAGCCTCGCCGGGATCGCCTTTCACGCAAAGTATCCTGGGAAGCGGGACCTCTTTCATCCCTTCCACAAAAAGGACGTCAACGCCTGTGAATTCCGCCGCCGCCGATTCGATGGAAACCGATTTCTTCTGATCAAACAGATAGGTCCCGTCATCTATCATCACTCTGCCGGCGCCCGCCTGCAAAAATGCCGCACTGTCATTGGCCATGGCTTCCGGGCGTGTATGAACGTGTTTTATGACGCCTGTATTCATACCTCTTTGCGCAAGTCTTTCCAGGAGGCCGCATATCAATGTGGTCTTCCCGCTCTTTTTATATCCGGTCACCTGTATGAGCTTCATGTCACTTCGATTCCGCGATCATTTCGATCTCAACAAGGGCTCCCAACGGCAAAGCCGCGACCTCAAATGCGCTTCTGGCAGGCGGGTCACCCTTGAAAAATGTCTCGTAAATACGGTTGAACTCTTTGAAATCACCGATATCCTGCAGATAGACAGTGGCTTTGACCGCATTTTCAAGCGAAGACCCCGCCGCATCAAGCACCGCCCCGACGTTTTTCATCGATTGCGCGGTCTGCTCGCATATTCCGCCCTCCGCAAATTTTCCCGTTTCAGGGTCGATGGGCAGCTGACCCGATGTGAACACCAGTCCGCAGCACTTGACGCCCTGACTATACGGCCCCACAGCTTTGGGGGCGTTGCCCGTCATCACTATATCTCTCATGTCCGCTCCTTTCTCCTTGTCAATTGTCACCGAGTTTCCCCCGGTAACGCTCCATCTCACTGTATATGCACCCGCAATACTGCTGCCGGTACATCCCCGCTTCACGGGATTTCTCTATGCCGTATTTCCAGCCTTCCCTGAAATCGCGGTAAAGGAATTTTCTGCCGTATCCCCTGGCCGCCGAAAGGCCCATCTCCCTGATGAGGTCATGGCGCTGCATCTTGCTGTAGAGAAGTGTGGTCGTAAAATAGTCGAATTTGCCTTTGCGTGCGATACCCGCCGCTTTTTCAAGTCTTTTTGAGTAACAGTTCGGGCATCTGCCATTCTCACGATATGCCGAATCCCTCAAAAATTCCACAAGCGAGTACTCATCAAGCTCTATTAAAGGCACATCCTGAGATCTGAAATATTCTCTGGCAGCCTCAAGGCGTTTCAAGTACTCCGTAAAAGGATGTATGTTTGGATTAAACCAAAGCCCGTGTACCTCGTATCCCTCTTCCCGCAATACCTTTAGCGGATAGACCGCACAGGGGCCGCAGCAGACGTGGAGCAGGACTCTTTCAGCCGTCATACCCGGACTCCGTTCCGTCATCCGCACGGTCGATGCCCAGAAGTCCATAGGCCGATGATGAGACTGCTCTGCCTCTCGGAGTCCGTTCCAGGTACCCGGACCTTATCAAAAAAGGCTCATACATATCCTCTATGGTATCACGTTCTTCGCCGATTATCGCGGATAATGTCTCAAGGCCCACCGGCCCGCCGCCGAAACGCTCTATGATGACCGAAAGTATCATCCTATCCATCTTCTCAAGGCCGTGGGAGTCTATATGGAGGAGGCCGAAAGCCTCTTCAAGCACAGATGCGTCGATGACGCCATTGTTTTTTACCTCTGCAAAGTCCCGTATGCGTTTTAAAAGCCTGTTCGCCACCCTCGGAGTATATCTTGACCGTCTGGCTATCTCATGCGACGATTCGCTGTCAATACGCACGCCAAGTATGGAGGCCGACCTTGATATGACGGTATTGATCTCCTCCTGATCGTAAAATTCAAGATGTTCCATGACGCCGAAGCGGTCTCTCAGCGGCGACGTAAGCAATCCTGCGCGCGTTGTGGCTCCTATAAGTGTAAAAGGCTGGACCGGTATTCTTATGTTTCTGGCTCCGGGGCCCTTTCCGATTATAATATCAAGTTCAAAATCCTCCATGGCGGAATAAAGCACTTCCTCCACGCTTCTGTTCAGCCTGTGTATCTCATCAAGAAAAAGAACATCATCTTTCTCCAGATTTGTAAGTATGGCTGCCAGATCGCCGGTCTTTGTCAGCACCGGTCCTGAAGAGACTTTTATGTTGACCCCCATCTCATGGGCTATTATGTGGGCGAGTGTCGTCTTCCCAAGCCCCGGAGGGCCGTAAAGCAATGTGTGGTCCACGGGTTCGCCCCGCATCTTCGCTGCTTTAAGATATATGCGCAGTTTCCTTATCAGCTCTTTCTGCCCGATAAAATCTTCAAGCCTGGAGGGACGCAGCCCCGGATCGTTCTCATTGTCGCCGTTTATAAGGTTTGAGTCCGTTATTTGATCCGCCATTCCGAGCAAGTCACCCCTTCCCAAGGTATTTCAGAGCTTCCCTGATAAGTCCCTGCGTGTCGGCATATCCGCCCTCCGCCATCAGGTCATTGACAACAGACCTGACTTTGGACGCGGGGAACTGCAACGCGATAAGCGCCTCGACAGCCTCCCGTTTGATGTTCTCTGACTCCGGCCGTTCCATGCGGGCGGCGCTTATGTCTTCGAAGCTGTCTCTCAACTCCAAAACGAGCCTCTCAGCCGTTTTCCGCCCTATGCCGGACAAAGATGCCAAAAAGACTATGTCTGACGACCGCAGCGCGGAAACCACCGATATATAGTCGGTCTGTGAAAGTATTTTCATGGCGGCTTTCGGGCCTATGCCGGAAACGCTGATAAGGCGCGTGAACAATGCCTTTTCAGCCTTGTCAAGAAAACCGTAAAGCGTCTCCTCGTCCTCCCGTATATGCTGATATACGAATATCCTTATATCAGAGCCTATTTCCGGAAGGCCTGATACTGTGGATGAGGATACGCTTACCTCATACCCTATCCCGCTCACCTCGACTATGATAAGGTCATCGCCGCTGAACTCAAGAAAACCATTAAGATAAGCTATCATAACACACCCCGCTGCCGTATTTATTGCAATGACAAATAGCCGCCGCGACGGCATCATATGCGTCGTATGTATATTGCTTCTCGCGTATGCCGGTCAACAAAGAGACCATCTTGGAGACCTGCCTCTTCTCGGCCGTGCCAGTGCCGACCAGAGCAAGTTTTATTTCCTTCGGCGAATATCCGAACACCCTGACGCCATTGCGCGCCAGCGCAAGAAGCGCCGCTCCCCTGGACTGGCCGACCATGAGCGCGGAACCGGCATTCCTCGAAAAAAAGATCTCCTCCACCGCAGCGTGCAGTGGTTTGTGTTTCACGCATAATGCGTCTATTTTTTCAAATACCTCAAGCAGCTTCCGCTCAAGCGGCAGCTCCGCCGCAGGGCATATGACACCGAAATCGAGTACGGCAAAGCGGCTTCCCTTTTGTTCCACTGCCGCAAAGCCTGTGTTTACCAAGCCCGGGTCTATACCGATGACAATCATTATTCACCGGCTAATTTCTCCATGACGTCATCGTCGACGTCAAAGTTCGCGTAAACATTCTGCACGTCATCATTATCTTCAAGCATATCCATCATCTTGAGGACTTTGGAAGCGCCGTTTTCTCCAAGGCTGACGGTGTTTTTGGGAATAAGCGTCAACGAGGACTCCTTCACTGCGACACCGCGCTCTTCAAGGAATTTTATGCTTTCCATGAGCGATGAGGGGTCACAATAAAGATCGAACATATCGCCGCCGTCGGCAATATCATCGATCCCCGCCTCTATGGCCATATCTGTAAGCTTTTCCTCGCTGACCACTGCCTTGTCTACGCTCATAAGCCCCTTTTTATCAAACATCCACGCGACGGAACCGTTCTCGCCCAGATTACCGCCGACTTTTGAGAATATATGCCTTATCTCTGCAACGGTTCGGTTTTTATTGTCTGTCATGCCCTCCACGTAAACGGCAACGCCCTCCGGCCCGTAGCCTTCGTACACCACGTCCTCGTACATCACGCCCGGAAGTTCGCCCGTGCCCTTGAGTATCGCTCGCTCTATATTGTCTTTCGGCATATTATTTGCCTTGGCCTTTTCCACCGCCATTCTGAGACGGGGGTTTCCTTCGGGGTCACCGCCGCCAAGCCGTGCAGCCACGGTCACTTCCTTTATTATCTTTGTAAATATCTTCCCCCGGGCAGCATCGGCTTTGCCCTTTTTATGTTTTATTGTGCTCCATTTATTATGGCCTGACATATATTACCTCCTGATGCCTTTTGTATTAATATATCATATATCAGATGTATTGCAAATATTTTTGCCGGGGTTTCATTCTTGACATATCGTAATAATGTATTAGTTTATCATTCATGCTTGACAAAAACACGCTGCTGCTCGCTCCGCTGGCCGACATCACCGGGCCCGAGTTCCGCGCCCTGGTCGAGGACTACGGCGGATGCGACCTTTATTTTACCGAGATGCTCAGTTCGGGAGCGCTTGTGCGCGGCTCCCGCTTTGAATATTATTACCGTGATTTCTCCCCCGTGCCGAAAAAGACCGTGGCTCAGCTTGTTTCGCATGACGGCCGCCTGCTGAGGGAATCCGCCGAGGCAGTCCTTGAGATCCAACCGGATCTATACGGCATAGACATCAATATGGGATGCTCTGCGCCTCTTATATATAAAAAAGGCGGAGGGGTGTCCTGGATGAACCGCATACCTGAGATCACCCCTTTGATCAGTGATATCAGGAAGATCGCGGGTGAAAGGACTGTATCCGCTAAGATACGCCTGGGGTTTGAAAAGGACGCCGCCCATCTTTCGATGGTAGTCAAAGCGCTCTCGGAAGGCGGAGCTGATTTCATCACCATTCACGGAAGAAGCAAAAGTGAAAAATTTAAAAGAAGATCGGACTGGTCTTTTATAACCGCAGTAAAACAGAACGCCTCCATTCCCGTCATAGGAAACGGCGATATACGCTCCTACGAGGGCTATGAAAGATGCAGGGACTCCTACCCTGTCTCAGGGGTCATGATCGGGAGAAAGGCGGCTGCCGCGCCCTGGTTCTTCTCATATATCAGGGAACGATCAAAAGGAAACGGGATCCCGGCGGCCTTTGACATGCGGACATGCCTGGATAATTATATACGCCTGTCGTATGAACATGTGCCCGCGGAATTAAGGCTCAGACGGTTCAAGAGATTCTGCTTGTACTTTTCAGAGAATTTGTTCTGGAACCATTCGTTCACGGTGAAAATCAGTAATTCAAAAGACTTCGAAAAGGCTGCCGACACAGCCAGGGAATATTTCATCAGACACCCCGAAGAGTGCGAAAAGACCGAGGGGTGAGGATGAGCTCACCCCCCGCATGCCGTTTTACAGACTGGATCTCATTATATCCAGAGCTTTGTCAATATCCTCTTTAGTCACATCCAGGAACGGCCTGAACCTGATAGATCTCTGGCCGCAGGGAAGAGCGATAAGCCCTTTTTCATAAAGCGCCGCTTTGAAGGAATCACGTTTTTCAGTGCTCTCAAGATCAAACGCGATCATAAGTCCCTTGCCCCTGATATTGGTGATGTTGCCGTCGAGCCCCCTCAGTTTTTCCATAAGGTAAGCGCCCATCTTTTCAGCATTCTCCACCAACCCGTCTTCTTCGATGATCTGAAGGTATCTTGTTGAACGGACCATGTCGGTAAGATTTCCGCCCCAGGTGGAGTTGATCCTGCTTGACTCGTGGAACACGTTGTTTTCCACCTCATCAATGCGCTCTCCGGCAAAGATACCACAGACCTGCATCTTTTTCCCGAAACAGATGATATCCGGTATGATGCCATAATGTTCATGAGCCCACATCTTTCCTGTGATGCCGACGCCGGACTGCACTTCGTCCATTATAAACAGTATGTCGTTCTCATTGCATATGGACTGCAATGACTGCATATACTCCGCGCGGAAATGGTTGTCTCCGCCCTCGCCCTGTATGGGTTCTATGATAAGCGCGGCGATATCGTCAGGATCTGCCGCAATGGCTTTTTTAATCTCGGCAAGAGATTTCTGTTCAGCCGCGATGATCTCATCAAGATGGTCTTCCACGGGAAACACGGCTTTGGGATTGGATACCCTGGGCCAATTGAATTTGGGGAAATATTTTGTTTTTCGGGGATCGAACGTGTTCGTCAACGACAAGGTATATCCGGTCCTGCCGTGAAAAGCCTGCTCATAATGTATGACGCTGAAACCCTTTTCGCCTTTCACGCCTTTGGCCTGGTTCTTTCTGACTTTCCAGTCAAAAGCCGCCTTGAGGGCGTTTTCTACAGCCAATGCCCCGCCTGACACAAAAAACTGATACTTCATATACGAAGGCATCGCGATCCTGGCCACCGCGTCGACGAACTCTGCCATCTCAACGGTGTAGATGTCGCTGTTTGAGGGATTGGATATGGCGACCCTTTTGATCTTGTCGAGAAACGCATCCTCTGTCATCTTTGGATGGTTGTGCCCCAACGGCTGTGATGCAAAAAACGAAAAGAAATCCAGAAGCATCCTGTCATTTTTGGAGTCATAGATATAACTCCCCTTGCTCTTCACAACATCATAAACCATGTCAAAACCGTCCATCAACATGTGCGACGCGATGGTCGAATGGACATCCTTCGGCAACAACTTACTCATATGTAAACCTCCTTAATGATTGTTGTTCTTCCTATGGATTGTAAGGGTTTAAAATTTAGTGTCAAGCCTATTTACCCTCTCAGGCGTCTCAGACCCGTAAATGGATGTCAGTATGCAGATATAGGTGTAAAAAACGATACCATAAAAAATAAATACGCGTTATCACTTTTAATCGGATTTAATATATCTGTTATCCTCAAAACATATAGCAGCTTTTACCCCCGTTTTGTTAATATGACTTGACGATTAAAAAAGGGAGACGGCCCTCATGCCGCCTCCCCACAAGGATCCTGCAGTGAAGCCTTATTTAAGAAGCTTTTCGATGATATCCATTCCTTCGCGGATCTCATCCATCGAAGTGGCATAAGAAAGCCTGAGATAACCCTCTTTGCCGAAAGCGGCTCCGCTTACCGCGGCCACCAGCCCCTCTTCCAGAAGAAACTCCACCAATTCATCGGCTCCCGACATGTTCATGTTTTTAATGGCTTCGGTGACGTCGGGAAAGACATAAAAGGCGCCGGATGGTTTTTTACAGCTGACACCGTTTATTTTATTCAGCCTTTCAATGATATAGTCCCGCCTTTTTTCAAACTCGGCTCTCATCATCTCGACCTCTTCACCGCTGCCCTGTATGGCGGCCAGAGAAGCATATTGCGCTATCGAGTTGGGGCATGAGGTTATCTGCCCCTGAAGCATGGACATCTTTTTGATGATCCACTGCGGGCCGGCCACAAACCCTATTCGCCATCCGGTCATGGCGTATGCCTTTGAGACGCCGTTTATGAGTATTGTCTTTTCAGGCAGGTACTTTGCGATGGTATAGTGTTTTTTGCCGTCGAATATAAGTTTTTCATATATTTCATCCGAAATGACCCATATGCTTCTCATGCGGCATAACTCCGCAAGTTCCTTGAGAAACTTCTTGGAATACACGGCGCCGGTCGGATTGTTGGGTGAGTTCAGTATGATAAGTCTCGTTTTGGCGCTCAGCGCAGCTTCTATGTCAGCCATGGCCGGCTGAAAATGGTTTTCCGCTTTGCACGGCACCACCACGGGTTTCGCTTCAG
Organism: uncultured bacterium; assembly: GCA_964548195.1. Classification (GTDB taxonomy): domain Bacteria; phylum Macinerneyibacteriota; class Macinerneyibacteria; order Macinerneyibacteriales; family DSCS01; genus CAZJQC01. The sequence goes on from CAZJQC010000011.1 coordinate 14,450, forward strand.
CTGTCTTTATCTGCTCCGTATAGGAGACCCAGTAAGGCGAAAAGACTATGCATTCGTCATCGGGGTTGAGTATTGTGAAAACCGCGTTCCAGAGTGCGTGTTTTGCGCCTGATGATATGAGTATATTGCTGCACTCATAACCTTTCAAGCCATTGTCGCGGGCAAGTTTATCTATCACAGCCCGCTTGAGTTCCGGTATTCCGGAAGCCGTGGTATAGCGAGTCTTCCCCTGATTAAGCGCTTCTATGGCGGCATCTATTATATACTGCGGCGTGTCAAAATCGGGTTCTCCCGCTCCGAATGAAAGCACATGCGCTCCCTGCGCTTTCAGCTCATTTACCCTTTGTGTTACTTTCAGCGTCGGTGACTCTGTCAGCATACCTACTATTTCGGAAAAAGGCATCTTGAATCATCCCCTTAATCATTTGGTTAACAGCGTAAGGCATACGGTGTTAACAATATCATCAACATTACATCCGCGGGACAGGTCATTATACGGTTTGTCAAGCCCCTGTATGACAGGGCCCACAGCCTCGGCCCCCGCGATGCGCTGCACCAGTTTATAACCAATGTTCCCAGCCTCAAGTGACGGGAATATAAGACAGTTGGCAATGCCCCCTATGGGTGAACCGGGCGCTTTTTTTTCGGCCACTGATGATATCAAGGCCGCGTCTGCCTGAAGTTCCCCGTCAAACTCAAAGGTGACTCCCCTGTCCAGCAATATATCTGCGGCAGCGGCGACCTTATCCACCCGTTCATGCGCCGCACTGCCTTTTGTCGAAAAGCTCATGAGGGCGACCTTGGGTTTCACGCCCAGTATTTTCTCTGTGGTGGCGGCAGACGCTTCCGCTATGTCAGCAAGCTGCTGAGGATCGGGGTCCGGCACCACTGCGCAGTCGCCGAACACAAGCAATCCGTCTTTACCGAACTCTTTTACGGGGGTCACCATGATAAAGACCGAAGACACGGTCTTTATGCCCGCCCTGAGGCCAACGCCCTGTATGGCGGCCCTGAGGACGTCTCCCGTCGTATTCACAGCCCCGGCGACCACAGCGTCTACCAGGCCTCTTTCAAGAAGCATGGCCGCATAATAAAGCGGCTTTTGCACGGCGGCGCGGGCATCCTCCTCGGACAATCCCTTGTGCTTCCTTTTTTCATGAAACCTCGCGACAAGCGCGTCAAAGTCCTCATCTGTGCGGTAGTCCCGGATCTCAACTGCATCAGGGTCTATTCCGTTTTTCACGCAGACCTGGCTCAGCCTTTCCGAGTCGCCTATCAATACTATTTTCGAGACCAGTCTCTCGCGCAAGAGTATGGACGAAGCCCCTATCATACGCCCGTCGTCGCTTTCAGGCAGGCAGACGACCCCCCCGAGCAATGACGCTTTATTTCTTATTTCAGATATAAAATCCATGAATACCCCTAATCCAAAAGGTGGAGGCACATACCGCTTCTCAGTTTGGGCTCAAACCATGTGGATTTCGGCGGCATGACCTTGCCCGCGTCCGCCACTGACATCAGCTCTTCCATCGAAGTCGCTTTCATCGAAAATGCCACGGAGAACCCCTTCTCATCCACGAGCTTTTCAAGTTCACCGAGCCCCCTTATGCCGCCTACAAAGTCGATTCTTTTGTCGGTCCTCGGGTCTCCGATCCCAAGAAGCGGCGAAAGCAGGTTTTTCTGCAGTATGGCCACGTCAAGGGACTCTATGGGGTCGTCGTTGTCGATGATCTCCGGCCGGGCCGTGAGCTGATACCACCGCCCGGACAAATACATGCCGAAGGAATGGGTGGCGGCAGGCGAGTACGGATGCCCCGTGCTTCCCGCCTTTTTTACATCAAAACTCTTGCTTATTTCATCCAGAAACACAGGCTCCGTCATGCCGTTCAGATCTCTTACGACCCTGTTATAGTCCATTATATACATCTGGTCGTGGGGAAAGATTACAGAGAGAAAGAAATTATATTCTTCATCCCCGGTGTGGCCGGGATTATTCTCCCTCATCAGGCTGCGCACCCTTGTCGCGGCAGCCGACCTGTGATGGCCATCCGCGACATAGAGATAGTCGATGGCAGCAAACTCTTTCATTATGCGGTCAACAGTATCCGGGTCATCGATGACCCAGAACGTGTGCCTGACGACGACATTCTCATCCGTGCTGAAATCATATTCAGGGGCTTTGGTCTCCGTGTATTGGCGGATCACTGTATCAAGGCTTTCTTTCGCCCTGTATGTGAGGAATACCGGCCCTGCATTTGCAAGAAGAGTGTGTACATGCCTTGTTCTGTCGTCTTCCTTGTCCTGCCTTGTGAATTCATGTTTTTTTATAATATTGTTCTCATAATCATCGACGGATGCAGCCGCCATTATGCCCGTCTGAACATGCTCGCCCATCTGCTGGCGGTATATGTAATATGTCTCTTTATCATCCTGTTGCATCCAATGGTTGTCAATAAGCCTGTCAAGGTTTTCCCTGGCTTTAGCGTATACGGAATCATCATAGAGATCCGTGTCGACCGGAAGGTCTATTTCCGGCTTCACCACATGTAAAAAAGAATATTCATTCCCCGATGCCATCTCTCTGGCTTCCATTGAATTGACAACGTCATACGGGGGGGACGCTATCTTATCGGCGAACTCCCGAACCGGACGCAAACCTTTGAAAGGTCTAACAACAGCCATATTTACTCCTTTCAGGTAGTATGAAAATACAAACAAACCCTGAAACTGATAATATACATAACTCGAAAAGTGTCAATAATAATAGTTCAAAGATTAACGAAAACCGCTTTTACCGAAGGCTGTTTTTCTTTATTCTGTGCTGTATAAGCCTCAATAGAAAAAACACCGCCAGAGAAATATATATCATGACGACGGCTATGGGCTTGGAATATTTCAGCCCGAAAGATGTAAACCTCTCGTATATCATGACCGGAGCAGTCATGGGATGGTACGCAAGTATGACCACAGCTCCGAATTCGCTTAAACCTCTCGCCCACATCATGATCATGCCGGATATGATATCTGATACGGAGCATGGCAGCACGACTCTGAAAAATGCTTCCGTTCGCGAGGCGCCCAGGTTCATCGCCACATATTCGAGACGGCGGTCCACCTTCTTGAACCCCTCTTTTGAACTGTTGACCAAATAGGAAAAACTCACAAAAAACATGCCCAGGACGACACCGTAAGCCGTATCAACGAATTTGACGCCAAAGAGTGAAAAAAACCGCCCCAGAAAAAAACGGCTTCCGTATACGCTCAATAAGGCAATGCCCGCCGCAGAATGAGGTATCATGACAGGGATATCCACAAGAGCCTCTATAATACCCTTTGCCCAAAAATCCGATCTCGCCAGCACATAAGCACAGGGTATGCCCAGGAGAACACCCGCAACCGTGGCAAAAAAAGACGACTCCAGCGTAAACAAGACAGACCGGATTATCTTGGGATCGCTCTTGATATACCTCAAGAAATCGGGTGATACCGAAAGAAGCATGTTTGCCACCGGTATCGTTATACCAAGTATCAGACCCGCCGCAAAGAGATAAAAAAAAGCCTTGAACAACCTGTCCCTCATCACGACACCTCTACGGACCCGGATTTAAAGATCAGATACACCCTCGCATCAGCTTTGAGGCCGAGCTCAGTCAGAGACCTCTTGGTAATAAAAGCGGTTATTTCCTCTTTGTTGAAGCTTATGTTCACTTTTATACCGTAACTTGTTATGGTGGTGTTTGTTACCACACCCTGAAATGTATTTCTGGCGCTGGTGACGATGTTGGTATTGGAGAGTATTATGTCCTGCGGCGGTATATGGACAAGGTATTCGCTGCCGTCCTTAAGCCCCTCTTTATATAGTGAGATATTGGCATTATAAAGGCGATGCTCGGCTGCATCGTATTTCATGAGAAAAATATTTTCCTTCTTTACCAATTGCGCGCATTGTTCCGATACGGGCTTTTCATATACATCGCACGTGCTGCCAGTCTGTATGATGCGCCCCCCGTCCATGACACCGAGTTTGTCGGAAAGAAACATGGCTTCCTCAATATCATGAGTGACATGTATTACAGTCATCTTATTGAGATTATACAACGACTTAAGCTGTTTCAATATATCCCATTTCGTGATCGAATCAAGGGCTGCAAAAGGCTCGTCGAGGAGGAGAAGCCTTCGGTTTTGTATCATCGTCCTGGCAAGCGCAACACGCTGCCTCTCTCCCCCGGAAAGGTTATAGATTGAACGGCTTATTATATCCTCTATCCCCATCATCTCGACCATCTCGTCAAACCTGCGTCCGCACTCCGACCGCGACAGCCGCATATGCCGCAATGCAAACATGATATTCTGCCTCACATCCATGTTGGGGAACAAAAAAAGCTTTTGATAGACTATGCCGATATCCCTTTTGCCTATGGGGTCACGGCTGATATCTCTCCCGTCAAGGATGATCCTGCCGGCTTTCATCCTGTTGACCCCCACCAGAGTCTCCAGCAATAGTGTCTTGCCGCTTCCCGTGGGACCCACTATGGTCATAAACTCGCCTTTATTGACCTCAAGTGAGATGTCCCTGAGGCTGAAATCACCTTTGTCCAGGGAAAGATTTTCGATCTTTAACATAAATCCATGTGCTTTCATATGCATAACGAGGATATGCCATTTAGTAAAAATGTCAATTTAAAAAATGAAACATCGACAGCCTTATCCTCGGGGGTTATTCTTCCTCAAATCCCCTTAAGATTATTCTCAATCCGATCGAGTCGTCTTGTCTGAAAAGAATTAGTTTTTTATAAGCAACGCCGATCCTTAATATGTCACCGGGTGGAGTTTTGTCATAGATCTCTATATATCCGGCATCCGAATCGACTCTTTTGTTTTCAGCCTTATAGCTTAACGATGCAGATTTGATTTTTACGTATTTTGTGCGATCCTGAACATAGACAGTCGCATTTTTTAACATTCCGCGCTCATCCTGAACAGAGTCAGATCCGGAAATTATTAAAAAATCCTCATAGTTTCCAAGATCAGGGCGTTTAAAAGCTTCCTTTTTATTCAGGACCCAATTTCTGTCACCCTTTTTGTACAGTTCGATTGTGTAATCCAATAATTCCGGGCCTCCGTGTCTTCCGTGTCCCGGAACGATAACTTTTGCCGCGCCATATTCTTTTTTTATCCGCTCCGCTGTTTCAGACCACTTTTCCAAGTTCGCATCGCCAATATTTCCTGCCCATCCATTGTGATTTCTTATTCCATTTCCTCCAAAAAGGACTTGTTCGCCCGGAAACCATACGACGATTCCATCTTTCGTGTGCGCTTCTCCAAGAAAATGGCAAATCACTTTGTTGGCGCCGACTCTTAATTCAAGTCTGGGGTCAAATCCGATCTCCGGAACCGGCAATCCTTTCTCTTTTGCTATTATCTTTGTTAATTCATAAGAATATGATCTTATATCATTTCTTTTCACTACATCTAGTCCCTCCATAGCGTCCGTATGCCACCTGTCGATTATATATCCGACGATCCTGGCTTTGCATTCCTTTTTTACCCAGTCGATCAGCTCTTGAGTCTCGATGTCCGAATCGGGCGTTGAGACGATAATCGCATCCCCCTCACTGATGTAAACCATCCCATTATTGTTATTCTGTGTATGAATATAACAATTTTCAGACAGCTTGATCAGTGTCAGATTTTCTGAAACTTCAATACTTTGGCCGAATAAGCGGGCAGCAGTCAAGAGAATAATAATCGTCAGTACCGGATTTTTCATCTGATTTTCCTTTTTATTAGTTTTCACATGCCCCATAATATCCGCATCGGCAAAAGATCACCTTTATCCAGTGGAAAGACCTTCGATCTTTAAGAAAACCCATATGCTTTCATACGCATAAAAAACGGATGGCAACGACTCGTTGCCACCCGTTTTAAGGACTTAAATAGGGACCGCGGTCAATATTCGGTCCGTATCTCAAACTGAAAGCTTTTTTCCTCGTTTCCCGTCAGCTTCACCGGGAAGACAAGGTTGCGGCTCTTTTTGTCTTCCGGCTCTATCTCACTTACCGTCAGCTCGTCGTTGACCTGGCGCCTGAACTCGGCATAGACGGTCGCGCTTTCATCTTTCCTGTTTTTCAATGTCACTTTATAAACCGTGACATAGGTGTCTTTTCTGATCTTTTCCCTTTTCAATGTCTCGGTGGAACCCGTGACATCAAAGGAATCGCCGATATAGAGGGATATCTTTTCATTTTTAGGCGTATGGACGATATTGTCATTGCCCACAAACTGCACATTCCCCCTCTTATCCCTCTTGTATATTGAGAATATCCCCGCCGGCATGGGGATGCCCAGACCGTTATTTTCCTTGTTCTCGAACTCTATCTTGACGTTGACTTTTTTATTGTAATCGTTGATAGCGTACACAAGCCTTTTGTTCACCTTTGCCTTTACGGGCGGGAAAAAAGGCAGTTCCTTGTCCTGTCTCGGACCTATCGAGACCTTTCTGCCCACGGTGTAAAGATGGTATTCCATCAATGATTCTTCCGAGACGCCGGCTTCTTCATCATAAGCCACCATCTCCACGGCCATCGACTTTGCTCTGTTGTTTGAATAGCCGGTTGTTTTCTTCACATCCCCGGCCATAAGCTGCAATTCGGTCTTTTCAAATTTCTTGCCGGAGTTGTTGTTGAGCTGTATCCAGGATATCAGCATGCCTGATCTTTCATCTTCTTCCAGCGTCATGTTGTATTTCGCATTCCAGCTCATACCGTTGAGCATATAAGAGAGGTTGAAATCCCGCCCCCCTGTGACATCGCTTTTTATGAGCCATGAAAGGGTCGGTTTGATATTCAAATCCCCGGTCCGTTCGAATATGATCTTCATGATCTCGCTGCTTATTATCGATATGATGCCGTTGTCGGTCTGTATCATCACTGAGTAGGAGTCTACTGCGAGCAAAGTGCCTTTGTACTCGTTCTTGTCCCTTGAAAAGACGCGTATGGTCTTCCCCAGTTTTTTCTTGAGCATCGCCGACGTGTTTACGAGGTCATAATCGAAATTCTGTTCAAGTATGACTATTCCGCTCCCGCCCGACGAAGGGTATATGGTTATTGAGCCCGTATCTATAGTTTCGGGCACATCATCCAGGACATATGTCTCCACGCCATCTTTCATTGTGAACCTGACCTTGTCGCCGTAGAGAGCGTAACCGTCATTGTAAACCGTCAGGTTTTCAGCCGTTGCGCCCGCCGCAAGAAAGAGAAGCGGCAGTGTGAACATAAATATTTTTTTCATAAAACACCTCCATAGGGAATTATATGTCAATAAGATAAAATATCAATAGCTTAAAAAAAAGGCCCGCTTATGCGGGCCTTCTAAGCTGGTGAGCGGAGTTGAACCGCTGACCGACGGTTTACGAAACCGTTGCTCTACCTCTGAGCTACACCAGCCTTTCTTTATTTTCTTTCCAGTTCAACGGTGAAATGCCTGAGAATAGGTGCTTCTTTTACCACCTTGAAGCCTTTTTTCAGGGTGTCACGCCGATCCATGACGTTTTTCAGTGATGCCGCTATATAATCCATATGGTTGTTTGTATATACTCGTCTGGGTATGGCCAGCCTCAGCAGTTCAAGGCGGGGCAATCTGTCTTTGCCGGTCTCGGGGTCCCTGTCGGCAAGCAGTGTGCCTATTTCAACGCCTCTTACTCCGGACTCAATATACAGCTCGACTCCCAGAAGTTGTGCGGTGTATTCTTCCTGAGGTATATGGGGGAAAAATCTCTTCGCATCCACAAAAACTGCATGCCCTCCGAAAGGTTCCTGCACGGGCACCCCGTATTCCTTGCATTTTTCTCCGAGATAGGCGATCTGATTCACTCTGGATTCAAGATAATCGAACTCGGTGCTTTCGTCGAGTCCCTGAGCCATGGCGCCGAGATCCCTTCCCGAAAGGCCGCCGTATGTAAGATATCCCTCACACATGATGCTGAATACCGAGACGCTTTCCTTCAGCGAGGGGTCCCTGAAACCTACCATGCCGCCCATATTGGCAATGGCATCTTTTTTAGCACTCATCGTGAACCCGTCCACATGAGAGAACATCTCCCTGACTATTTCCTTGATCGTCTTGTCGGCGTAGCCCTTCTCGCGGATCTTTATGAAATAAGCGTTTTCGGCAAAACGGGCCGCATCAAAAAACAGTCTTATTCCATACTTTTTGCACATCCTGGAGACAGACTCGATGTTTTCCATGGACACCGGCTGTCCGCCGGCGGAATTGCAAGTCACTGTCAGTATTACCAGAGGTATCTTTTCAGCAGGCGTCTCCTTGAAGACTTTTTCCAGCTTTGCCAGGTCGACATTGCCCTTAAAGGGATGGTACACCGTAGTGTCGAACGCCTCGTCTATGGTGCAATCCACAGCATGTGCCTTCCTGAATTCTATATGTCCCTTTGTGGTATCAAAATGTGAGTTCCCGGGCACGACATCGCCGTTCTTTACCAAGGCCGAAAAAAGGACGTTTTCAGCAGCCCTGCCCTGATGGGTGGGCAGAAAGTGGGGTATGCCGAGAATATTTTCCACTATATCCTTTAATTTATAATAAGACCGCGCGCCCGCGTAACTTTCATCACCGATCATTATTTCGGCCCATTGTTTGTCACTCATGGCATTGGTCCCCGAATCAGTCAGAAGATCAATAAAAACATAATCACTTTTCAGGTTGAAAAGGTTGTAGCGTGCTTCCTTTATCCACACCTCCCTCTCCTCGCGCGTACTCCGCTTGATCATCTCAACACTTTTAATTCTGTATGGTTCAGCGAATGGTAGTTTCATCTTTCCTCCTTCGCAGCCCATTATATCAATTTAGCTTTTTTTTGCAACAGGTTTTTTTAATATCGGAATTTGAATTTCAGGCCGATGTTATATTTATAGTCACCGCTGTCCTCCATCGCGCCGGTCTCCACGGAAAGGTTTCTATTGAAATAATAGATAAAATCAAATCTTCTTGTCTCGCCTCTTATAAATTCATCCTTGTAAGTGATATATAAGTTGGGATTTAAGTATTTTCCCACCTCGACATCAAGATACGGATTGTCTGAATAGAGCAGATTGCCCCTCACACTGAATGTATCCACCAGCCGCCTGCTGTGAATTGAGCCAAGCAGTGTTTTTTGAAGGTAATCCGTTGCAAACTCACCCATTTTTTCAGCGACCGCGTCGCTTCCCGAAAAGTCATCCGGGGTGCGGTTGAAGGTGAGCAAAGACACGAGGTCCTCGTTGCCAAGCGTGGGATCGTCACTTATGAGCAAGACATCGGGGTTGTCCACATAACCTGAGATCTTGAGCGTTATTGTTAGTTTTTCCTTGTAAAAGACATCGGATTCCCCCACAAGGGTAATACGCGGCATCGTGCCGGGAGAATTCGCAAAAGTGAGCCGCCCTGTTGTTATGCGAAACGGCACGTTAAGAAAATCCACTGTTCCCTTTACGGTCTCTATGTCGCCGGAAAAATATACATCCCCGTTGCTTCTGACTCTTTTATAATAAAAATCCGTCGACAGTTCCAGGTTGGCATTTCCGTTGTTAAGCCAGACGTCGTTTTTTGCCACGATCCTGATATTCATGTTCATGCCGGTTATTTCCTTTTCGGCATAGGGATTGTCAAATATGTCGGAGAACTCCGCGTCCACATAGCCGTTTTCCACATCCACCCTCCCCTCCATCAGCACCGATTCGCCCTTTCCTGTCAACGCCACTTCCCCTCCGGCTCTGCCGCTGAAAAACCATATTCCGCTCACATCGGCATCGCTGAAAGATATCTTAAGCGACAGTTCACTGTCGTATATGAAGTCCTTTATGCCGCCGGATATTCTGAACTTGCCGTCGTCGCCGGAGACTCCGGCGAATGAGTTGATACGTATCTTGTTGTTTTTAATCACGGCGTCTCCATGGAGGCCGTCCACCACAAGATCGCCAAGACCAAAGACGATCAACTGAGTGTCATAGAGGGATATGTCGGCGTCGACATGCATCTTGCCATCGTAGTGAAACCGGGCAGGGCCCGAAAAGGTCCCCTGGGTGACCGAAACGCCGTCAGTGGCGAAATTGACCAAAAACGAAGAATACATCCTCTTGATCTCGCCGGAGACAAGCACTTCAAAATCATTGTCCGGAACATGCTTTATATAGCCGTCAAGCTCATTCTCCGTCCCGCCGACGGAGAACATGAGCCTCTGAAAATCGAGCACGTCATCACTCAATGAGGCATCAAAGAGAAAACTGTCGAAAACTATCTCTTCAAAACCTGAAATATCAGCCGTGACAACGCCGGCATTGATCTTGATCCGGCCCGAAGAAAACTTTTTGTCACTTATTGCCATATTTGCATCTATGTCCATCCTTCCGTTAAGGTCAGGCAGCAATCCGAAGATATCATTTATCTCCTTCAATTCGACTCCGCCCCGGAGCGACATCTTTATTCGCTCCCCGTCACTGAAACTAAGATCGCCATTAAGTCCTGACCGCGGCGAATCAATATAGGCGCCCCTTAGATCGACCGTCTTTCCGTCGGCGCTCAGTTCCGAAAAGCCGAAACTGATCTCGGGATATTCTTCCGTACGTATTGTATTCCTGCTGCTTTCGAATATCCATGATCCGCGGTCCATCTTCGCATTCAGGTCAAGAGTCATGTATTCACGAGGGTTAAAATAGAATATCGTCCTTCTTGAAATGAAAAACCCGTCAGGCTTAAAATAGATATCTGATTTGCCTTTTTCCGATACAAGTTTCCCGTCCACATGAAATCCCTGGTAAAATACATCGGCATTAAGTGTCTCGCCCAACGAGATGAACGCTTCCAGTGAATCCAAGGTATAACGTCCGTCATAACTAAGGTCTCTGAACCCGACATATCCTGAAAACGAATCACCGGTGGCGTCCCTGTTCGCAAGGCCTTTTAACTTGACCGTGCCCTCGAGAGTCTTTATGGGGCGTATCTTATTAATATCTATGCCCTCCATATCGACTTCAAAATTATAGTATTTTTTATAATAATCGCCTTTTATACTTATGAATCCCTCGCCCACATCAGCGTAAAACCGGCTTATCCGAATCAGGTCCCCCTCTTTGACGAAATCAATGTCGCCGTTCCGTATGGTGTCATCACCGATTTTGCCGTTCAAACCCTTCATGGAAAAATTGCCGTCCAACCCAACTACGGCAGCGCCTTCGCCGCTAAAAGTTATATTGCCGTTAAGATCCGTATCAATGCCAAGGTCGCTCCAGATCAAGTTCGCGTCGATATCCCTGAACTCGAGCATTCCCGACACCCTGAACATATCGCCTGAGCCTATGCTCAGGTTCCCGAACAACTCCCCGCCACCGGCTTTCAGGGATATATCGGAGACATTGAGCTGTTTGTTTCCATACGATACCTGATATGTCCCGTCATTCAGGTCCAGTCCGGCATATTTGACATCCGTAGTGCTCAGATTTCCTTTAAAACCAGGGGCGGAGGGTTTTCCCCTGAATTTACCGCGGATGCCGAAAAAACCGCTTATATCGCTGTTCAAAAAGGACATCGGAATATAATCCGTTTCCACCAGTATCTCAGAATCATGTGAGCCAAGCTCACCCTTTATGAGTATTTTGCCGGCTGAGACATCCCCCATCACGTTAAAGTATGCGACATCGTCCCGGAAAGCCACGGTGGAGTTTGTCAACTTGATGTCTTCCCCGGAAAACACGCCCCGGATCTCACGTACGCTGATCTGCTTTCTTACGGCGTCACTGTTAAGGGCTATTGAGGAGTCTGTGATCTTCACAAAACGGCCATTCCCAAAGTTGACATACACGTCTTCAAGTCTGACCGAATAAATATTTAACGGAGTGCCGTCTCCCCTGGGGCCGCCCGAAGATATGTCGGCGATAAACGCGCGAAGGTCCGCCCAGTGTATGATTCCGTCCTTTATCCTCAATTGTATTATGGAGAAATTTCCCCTTTTCATGAAAACGGTGGGAGAAAGATATATCGTGATCTCCCTGACAAGGCTCTCTTTGCCTATATTGATACCCTCCGCCTTCATCTTAAGTGGGAAGGAATAAGAAAACCGTATGGAGGTGGAATCTATGCCGTATGAGTCCGCCGCCGGCTTTATTATATTTTTTAATATGTAATCATCTATTTTAACGTATACAAGGACCGCATAGGCAAATGTCAGTATCAAAGCTGCTGCGGTGAGGTCTTTTAAAAGTGTCCTTAAATATTTTCTCATATGATTAGAATATGTGACCCAGCACAAAATGTAAAGTGCCTTTATCCTTAAAATCTCTGAAACCGTAATCTGAGCGTATAACTATAAATGGAAGGACGAACCTCAGCCCCGCTCCGTAAGTGACCAGCGGGTCGTCGTCCCCAAGCTGACCGTCTTCTGTCGCGGCGAATCCCGCGTCAAAAAAAACAGCGCCCCACAATGTCTTGTAAAAACGCTGTCTTAACTCCGCATTCCCCACAATCACCGAATAAAAATCATCGCCGATCTCTTTATAATCATATCCCCGTATGTCAAAAGCGCCTCCCATCGAGAACAACTCATCGTATGGAGGGTTGATGATGCCGGAGACCCTGCCTATTTTTTTGTATGAGCCGTGCAGCACCGCAAGCGTCGCCCCCTTTTTCAAATACTTGTAATATGCGGCGTCGGCGATAAGTTTCATGTAATTAAAATCGCCTTCCATGAAGCCGCCATTGATGTATATGCCGCCTGAAAGATAATAACCGGATATCGTCGGGTGTATTTTGTTGTCGAGATCATCAAAATAGAGATTCAAAAACAGCGAGTTCGTGATCAGCCATTCATTCAAAGATATGTCAATGCTCTCATCGTACAGCTCGGAATAATAATTCAGTTTTTTTTCATACCCCGATATAATATAATCATTTTTTCCAAGGTCTTTGCGCCCGAACAATTTAAAGGACAATTCGTTTTTCAACCCCTTGTCCTCTTTTTCATTCAATATCGAGGTGACAAATCCCAGATTGAGTTTGTTGTCCCAGACCCATCTTGTGGTATAAGCCATATCCAGTTCAACAAGATGGTTGTCGTTTTCAAAATCCACCTCGTTGTTGTTGCTGAATGTAAGTGTATGAAGCTTGTTCCAGAGATTGTAATCGCCCCACTCAAACCCGATGCGTCCGACCGCCGGAGACGTATAACCGAACTCCACGCCGACCCATTTGAAACGGCCCTCTGTGATCTCGACGATAATATTGACAATCCCATTCTGATCCGCCAATTTGATGTTTATATCTTCAAATATTCCAAGTGAATACAGTATGCGTTGAAATTCACGGACTTTGCGCATATCAAACAGACGTCCTTGGACAAATGGCGCCTCACGTGTCACATATTTTACCGGTATATGTTCCAGCCCGACGCAGTATATCTCCCCGAAGTGAAACAAGGCGCCCGGATCTTCCCTTATATCCAAAGCCACCGAATCCGCGCCGATATCCCGTTTGTCTATCACTATTTCAGGGTACAGGTAGCCTCGCTGCTGATAATACTCGGTCAACTCGATCTTAATGGTGTCATTGATGCGTTTTGACCATCTTTTCTTCAAAAATGATTTCGACAACTCTTTTGCTTTTTTGCCCTTTGCGTTGATCTCATCGATGATCTGGGGTTCATTTTCCACGATCTCTATGACGATCTCAATGCCTTCTTCGGCGGGCATATATGAACCGCTGATCAGAGCGTTGGGGAAACCGGATTCTGTATAGAAACTCTTTATATTGTCTATGTCATCGTAGAAAATATAGGAATAAAAGACTTTGCCTTCGGTAAGTCTTATCCTGTCGACGATCAGTTTTCTTTTGATCAGCCGGTTTCCGGTGATCGAAATGGAACCGACCGTCGAACTATCGGAAAAAGTCACCTGTCGGAAAAATAATAAAATTAAGAAAAAAACGGGTAACCGTATTAAACGGATAAGGTTTTCCCGGCTTTTATACATTTCGTACAAGCATAGGTCTTTTTTTTCTCGCCGTTTTCGCTTATTGTCACCTTCTGAAGATTAGGCATAAACCTTCTTCTGGTCTTGTTGTGCGAATGGCTGACGGTATTACCGGTCATAGCTTGTTTACCACAAAAATAACATATCCTACTCATAATGATCCGTCCTCCTGTTTACGCCGGTATAATAACAGCATTATTTTATTTATCAAGCATTATTTCATCGGTTTCTTTTTTGGATTCTTCCCAAAGCCGTTCCATGAGGGGCAGATGTTCAGGCGAAAGAGTCATGCCCAGCGACCGGAAACCCTCGGCTACATACTGAAATCTCCTCATAAATTTGCGGTTCGTCTTCTCCAGGCATTCGGCCGGGTCCGCGGAGAGCCGTCTGCAAAGATTGAGTACTGAGAATATAAGGTCTCCGACCTCATTTTCGACACCGGCCTCGCATCCGGCGTCCAACTCCGCCCTTATCTCTTCGGTCTCCTCGACTATCTTCAGCAGGACACCTTCATGGTCCGCCCAGTCAAAACCAGCTCCACACACGACTCCCTGTATGTAGAGTGCCCGTTTAAAAGGGTCCTCGTCCTTGTCAATGCCGCTGAAGTAGTCATTCATATCCTGATCTCATCTCCGGGCTTCATGTATATGCCCTCCATCCCCCGGTCCTTGATCTTTTTCACGAACTCTTCGGGGGATGCCGATATCACTTCAAATGTATTGAAATGTATGGGGATCACATTTCTCGGCCTTATCATCTCGGCAGCCTTCAAGGCGTCATCCACATCCATCGTGAAATTCCCCCCTATGGGCAGAAAGGCATAATCTACAGAATAGTCCCTCAGCAAACGCATATCCATGGTAAGGGCGGTGTCTCCCGCAAAATAGAAGCGTATGCCTTCAGTCTCCCACAAAAATCCGCATGGGTTTCCCATGTAATGGATCTCGTGTTTGGTGATAAGCCCGCTTCCGTGCACCGCATTGACCAACTTTACCCAGCCAAAGTCGAAACCGAATTTTCCGCCTATATGCATCGGATGCGTCTGCACATCCTGCCAACCGCACCATGTGGCCAATTCATACGGCCCTATTATTACGGCGCCGCTTCTTTTCGCGAAGTCTATGGCATCGCCCAGATGATCGCCATGCCCGTGTGAGAGAAATATGTAATCCGGAGAAAATTCATATTGTTTCCCGCGGGCCCAGGGGTTTCCCGTGATAAAAGGATCCACCAGAATATTTTTTTCCCCTTTGAAATACAGCGCCGAATGCCCCACATATAAGACTTCCAAAACGCCCTCCTTATTCCTCGATCACATACGGAAACAGGGCCAGCGGCCTGAAAGTCTCCATATTATCCATAAGATAATCGCTGATACCCCGCAAGCGGGTGGAGCCCATGCTTTCTTTTAAAGCTTCAAAAAAGGATTTTTTCTTGGGATATTCGGTCACCATTATGTTTTTGACGCCCAGTTCCTCTTTCATGGCGTCTATAGTGTCCTTAAGTGTACCGATCTCATCCACAAGGCCTGCTTTTTCAGCCTGAAGTCCCGCATATACCCTGCCCTGAGCGACCCGTTCCACTTCCGTCATCGACATACCTCTTCCGAGAGAGACTTTTGTCTTGAACTCCTCGTATGTCCCGGTCATCGAGGTCTTCATCAGCCGGGCCTCTTCAGAGGTCATCTTGCGGGCAGGGTTCCCGAATCCGGAATACTTGCCGCCCGAGATCTCTTCATTTCTGATATTAAGTTTTTCCGAAAGCAATGCCTGATAGTTGGGGATCATAGCGACAACCCCTATTGAGCCTGATATCGATGCAAGGTTCGAAAAGATCTTTTTCGCCGGCGCGGATATGTAATATCCGCCCGAGGCTGCGACACGGCCAAAGGAGACGTACAACGGCTTGGCATCGGCGGCATCGCTTACCGCTTTCCACATGATGTTGCTCGCCAGGGCGCTTCCGCCCGGGCTGTCGACTCTGATGACTATACCCTTTATCTTCTCGTCTTCGGCCGCCTTGCGCACCTGCTCGACAAATGTCTTTTCCCCCAGATATTTCTCATAACCCGAGAACGGGCTGAAAGACCGTTTGCTCCGGCCCATTACTATGGTGCCTTCTGCATAGATAAGGGCGATCTTATCTCTGTACATGTTTTCACGTACCGAGTCGGCATAGTCGAATATCGAGACCCTGGATTTCTTTTCTATGCCGTGCTTTTTATAAAACTCATCCTCATACATGACTGTGTCAATAATACCTTTTTTGACGCAATCCTCAGGCGAGATCAGAAAGTAGCCCCCCGCAAGCATGTTTCTGCGAAAATCCCCATCGTCAAAGCCGCGCTCGGCGGAGACCTTGGCGATGAACAGGTCCTGTATCGAGTCAAAGAACGTGGTGAGGTTCTCGCGCAGGAAGGACGACATCCTCTCCTCGGAATAATTCTCGCCGGTTCCCTTGTAAGCGCCTATGTGTATTACCTTGAAATCAACACCTATCTTATCAAAAAGGCCTTTGTAAAACAGGTTGGAATAATGATACCCCTTTATATCCACAAAAGACGACTCTGACGGCACCATGGCGATTTCATCCGCCATCGAGGCCAGATAATAGCCCGATTTATCGATGCTCGATAAATAGGCCAATATTTTCTTTCCGTTCTTTTTGTTCTTTTCAAGTATTTTGCCGATCTCTTCGGCCTGCGACAGAGGCAGGCTCGC
>CAZJQC010000011.1:31278-33187 GCA_964548195.1 uncultured bacterium
TGTTCTTTTCAAGTATTTTGCCGATCTCTTCGGCCTGCGACAGAGGCAGGCTCGCATCCTTCAGTATTATTCCCTCCACGTCGGGATCCCTGGACACGGCATCAAGGGCCAGAATGATTTTTCTGAACGTATTGCCGCCCCTGCCGAAAAGATCTTCATCGGTGTAGGGAAGGCTGCCCCTTGTATCGATCACAACATAAGCGCCGTGCCTTATCTTTACATTTTTATCAGATGTGATGCTGCTGACTTTATTGCTGATCGCAATTATAGCTATTATCATCATAGATACCGTGACCAAAACCGCTATCAGACAGCCTTTGTTGCTTTTTTTGCCGGATTTACCCATATTACCATCTCCAAATTTATCTTTTATTTATTTTTTCCGGATATAATGCAGACTCAAACTCCTTTTGCATCTCTTTTACCTCTTCGTGGAACGCTGTGACACGTTTTTTTACGTTTTCGATGTCATCAAGCATTATGGAAAGGTCTCTGGCCAGATATTCCAACCTGCTGTGTACAAGCATATCCCATTCGTAATCACTCTTTTTCTTTTTAAGCATAGCCCCTCCTTCAGTTATTTAGGGAATCTACCAATTATATTCATGTCTGGTCATGCGTCAAGTTAAATGCCGCCCGCGGATAAAATATATGCACGGGCGGCGTGCGGTCATGCCGAGATGATTTCGTTGAGACGTTTTATTACAGCTTCAATATCCATGCCGTGAGCGGCAACGCCCTGTTCGATGGTCTCAAACTGTGCGGCAAAACAGCCTATACAGCCCAGTCCCATCTTTGAAAGCTCGCCCGCGGCTTCGGGATAATTGGCTATAAGGTCCTTCAACGCCATTTCTTTTGTTATTTTCTCCATGGTATACCTCCTGTTTTTTTAGTTCAGTAAATGTTCTATGTCACTAACTTCCTTGATTATGGATTTCGACAGGTTTACACTGCCTTCTCTCTTTACCAAGATATCGTCTTCTATTCTTATGCCTATATTTTCCTCTTTGATATAGATCCCCGGTTCTATTGTGATCACGGAATTTACGGCGGCGCCTTTCAAATGGTTGTCGGAGAGATCATGTGTGTCCAGTCCAAGATGATGGCTTACCCCGTGGTAATAATATCTGTTTAATTCCGAAGAGTCTTTTATGAGGCCCAGCCCCGTAAGTCCGTCGCTTAAGACCTTCGATGTCACTTCTCTGTTAAGCCAGCTGAGGTCTCTGCCCGCGCGCGCCTCGGCGATCGTAGTCTTGTTTGCCTTTAAGACCAGATCGTATATGTCTCTCTGCCTTGGGGAAAATCTGCCGTTTACGGGCACCGTGCGCGTTATGTCAGCCGAGTAAAGCCCGTATTCGGCACCGACATCAAAAAGCACCAGTTCGCCGTCCTCTATCACTCTGTCACAGGATACATAATGAAGCACCACCCCGTTCGGGCCGGAAGCGACTATGGAGTTAAACGCTATGTCACCTCCGCTTTTTCTGAACTCGTACTCAAGTATGGCCCGGAGCTCATACTCCCTCATACCGGGTTTCATCCTCTTCCAGGCTTTATACAGGCCCGCCTTGGTTATTTTGATGGCCTCCTTGAGGAATTTGACCTCTACCGGTGATTTTTTGGTGCGCATCACCCGAAGGACATCCAATGCGTTTTTTATATTCAGATGCGGATGACTTTTGAGTATGCGCCCTGCGCAGGAAGTCTCGGAGATAGCCGAGTCGCCGATGGAACGCGCATAGTTATAGTTGACATATAGAGCGCTCATGCCGTTTAGGAGTGAAGCTCCCCACCCCTCAAACGCCGAAAGCGGCCTTACGTCCTCCACACCGGATATGCGGGAGGCTTCCTCAGCGCCCAGCCTGTAGCCGGTCCATTTCTCCTTCATCGCATCCTTGTCCTGTACAAA
>CAZJQC010000011.1:33287-35814 GCA_964548195.1 uncultured bacterium
CGCCCAGCCTGTAGCCGGTCCATTTCTCCTTCATCGCATCCTTGTCCTGTACAAACAGCATCTCATGCGATTTCCCGGAACTGTTCTTATACATCAGAAGAACGGCATCTTCCTCCCTGATGCCCGTGAGATAGTAGAAATTGCTGTCCTGCCGATGAGGAAAGACATTATCGAGTCCGTTTCGCAAAACATCCGAAGAAGCGGATATCAACATACCCTCGGTCTCATTTAAGTGTCTCTTTACAATAAAATCTCTTCTTTTGGAATATTCCGAAGCCAAAACCTCAATAGTCTTCGCCATTGTCTACCGCCTTTCCGGATCACACTGCCCATAAAAATCATACCGCTTTATGGGATTATTTTAACATCCCGCACGACTTTTTCAATGGCAAAGGTCATTCGACCCTGAAATCGGAAGAGTCCGATTCGATCTCCTTTAATTCGCCATTGAAGTCCACCACATAGTTTTTAAATTTGGTGGCTATCACCCTGCCTCGTCCGTATTTATCATGTATGATGACAGTCCCGGATTTTATGCGCATGAACATCCTGGTCCCCGCGGCTCTGTTTTTGGCAAGAGCGGGGCGTATTTCCTGAGTCTTGAGGTATTCCGCGGGGATCTCCTCAAGAAAACGGGATCTGATCGCCGGTTCATATTTCCCGTACCCGAAGAAGGGTATGTTCTTTGCCCACGAAAGGACCAGTTTCCTCTTTGCCCTCGTCATCCCCACATAAAATAAACGCCGCTCCTCTTCCATCTCATACAGGTCATACATGGAGTTTTTGTGCGGCATGGTCCCCTCTTCACACCCCGCCAGGACGACCATGTCGTATTCAAGCCCTTTGGCCTTGTGGAGGGTCAGGAGATTTACCGCATCCGAGTCGTTACCCAGCATATCAATGTCCTGAAGCAGACTGACCTCATTCAGATAATCCGACAAGAGCGCCGAGTCGGATGATGCGGAAAACTCCCTCAGGTCATTTACCAGTTCCAATACGTTTCCCCAGCGTTCTTCGGGATTTTCAAATTCAGATTCAATATAGTGCCGGTAATCCGTCAGCCTGAGCAGTTCCTCCAGTGATTCGCCGAGTCCCTCTTTGGACGCGCTATCATTGGCAGCTTTGAGTATTTTTTCAAGTTCTGCGGCTTTTTTGCGTACGGAGGGAGACAGAATATCCTCCCGGCAGACATGATAAAAATCATGCCCTCTGTTCATCACCTCCACGATCTCTTCCGCGCTTTTTCTGCCTATGCCGCGTTTAGGCGTGTTTACGATCCTGAGCAGATTCACAGAATCCGACGGGTTGTTCATGACCTTAAGGTATGCCAGCAGGTCCCTCACCTCTTTTCGATCGTAAAATTTCAGGGATCCGATGACCTTATAGGGTATGGAGGCTCTTCTTAAAGCGTTCTCGACCTCTCTTGTCTGTGCATTTGTCCTTACAAATACGGCCATCTGGCTGTATTCAAACCGTTTTTTTTCCTTTTTCAGCAAAGACACGATCCGTATCCCCTCTTCCTCCCTGTTATAGGAACTGATGACATCTATGGGGTCCCCCGGGACATTCGATGTCCAAAGTCTTTTGCCTTTTCTGTTGACGTTGTTGGAGATAACGCAGTTGGCTGCATTAAGTATGGTGGAGGTGGACCTGTAATTCTGCTCAAGTTTTATTATTTTTGTGTCAGGGAATTTTTTCTCAAAATCTATTATGTTTTTTATCGTAGCCCCTCGCCAACTGTATATTGACTGATCTTCGTCTCCGACGACGCAAAGATGCGTGGTGCCGCCCGCAAGTATGTTTATGAACTCAAACTGTATGCGGTTGGTGTCCTGGTATTCGTCAACAAGTATATACTCAAAGTGATTCCTGTAGCGCGTCCGCACTTCTTCATGATCGCGGAGCATGGCAACAGTATTTTTGATTATATTGTCAAAATCCACCGCATTATGGCTTGAAAGGCGCCTCTCGTAGTCCATCGCCATCTCGTATTCCGTTTCATTGCTCCATATGAGCGGATCGTTATAATCCAGCGAGTCCTGTTTGGAACGCGAGACCTTGTTTATAAATTCATATAGATCGGATCTTTTTGTCTCACGGCCGAAATCGCGGAACAGTTCCTTTACCAGTGCAAGCTGGTCATCCCGGTCATATATTACAAACCCGCTTCTCAACCCGGCCTTTTCGGCATTTGCCTTGAGCATGCGCAGGCACACGGAATGAAACGTCCCGATCCAGCCGCTTCCCATATCCATGTTTGTCGCCAAACTCCTGACGCGTTCGCGCATCTCCCCGGCAGCCTTGTTTGTAAAAGTCACCGCAAGTATCCGTGAGGGGAAAACCCCGCTCTCTACAAGGCTTGCGATCTTGTGGGTAATAACCCGTGTTTTCCCCGACCCGGCACCCGCAAGTATCAGTAAAGGCGAACCCAGATGTTCCACAGCCTGCTTCTGCATGTCATTCAATTCTCCCATACCGGCATGCCTCCTTTTGTCCTATTTTATGGATAATACCCGCAATGGCAAGG
>CAZJQC010000011.1:35914-41469 GCA_964548195.1 uncultured bacterium
CCGCTTAATTTCCACATATGCACAAGAAGCCTGAGGACGCCCATTATGATAATAAATACATGTTCGGGAGGTATGTCCGCAAGCTCCCCCGTCTTTTGAGCCGCCCTGATGTGGCCGGTGATGACAGTCTTATGGTCCTTTATTATGGACCTGACGCGCGACATGAAATCTACATTAGACATCAGTTCATCGTTCAGCATGAATATCGTCATTGCAGGGTGGCTTTGAAACACCCGGCATCTGTCCATAAAAAAGGACCGTATGCATTCAACAGGCCCGCACCCGCTATTGCCTATCAAAGCAAGGACATCGTCAGAGTCCTTCTTGAAGAGGTCCAGCACGCCCGACATGATCTCATGTTTGCCGGCAAAATGCTTGTAAAGGGCGGCATCCGTCATGCCGAGTTCCCCCGCTATACTCTTTACCGTCAGAGCATGAAAGCCGTGCCTGTAGATCAAATCCACCGTGGCATAAAGTATGTCTTCCTGTCTGGCTGTGAATTTTTCCATAACTCATTATACTGCCGTATGAAATATTAGCAACTCTTTAGAGTGAATCCACGTCTATTTTGGAGAGGAGGAAAAAAAAGAGTGAGAAGAAGAACAGCAGGAGACAATACACTATAAGAGCGGATTCATGGCTCAGTTTCACCGCTATCAGGGCAGATTCCCCCATTATTATCGAAAGAAAATATGTGATCAGCAATATGGCAAGTGTCGGAAACCCCATGGCCTTAAGGCGGAAAGCAAAATGGTCCTTACTGCCGAAAAATGGGGATTTTCCTTTTTTAATCCGCAGTGCCGACACAAGGATCGTCTCATATATGGGGAGCCAAAGGATCAGAACGGGAGATATCAAAGCGATCTTATTGTTCGCGGTAAATGCTCCGAGCACGGAGTACGCGGCGAGAAGATATCCTATTGTGAGGCTGCCCGCATCACCCATATAGATCTTTGCGGGCGGAAAGTTGAACAGCAGAAAGCTCATAAGCGCTACCGCCAGAAAAACAAGGAAAAAAGCCGAACTTCCCGTAGAGAAGAAGAGGAACAAGGCTCCTATCATTGCTATGCCGCCCGACAAGCCGTCCATTATGTCGACCAGGTTGAAGGCGTTGGACATGCCTACTATCCAGAAATAAGTCAGTATTATATTGACACTTCCCGGGAGAAAATAGACTTTCAACCTTACATCAAACAGTATCAGCATCACGGCGACCAATGATTGAAAAATAAATTTGGTGGCCGGCCTGATCCTTATCAGATCATCCGTAAATCCCATGGCCAATATCAGCACACCGCCGCAAAGGACAATATATTCTGATCTGGGTGCGGAGGCGCCCGATACGAGCAAATAGAAAAAATATCCCATATAAGCCGCGGCGATAAAGGCCGGCCCCCCGAGGTACGGCACCGCCTTCTTATGGAGCTTTACATCGGAATCAGGATTATCCATGATGCCCTTTTTCCGGGCGACCCGCATAAAGAGGCGGGTCAGTATGACACCGGCCGCAAAACAGAATATTATAGATATGCTCAGACTCATCAGAAAACCCCTTCCAGGGCTTCGCCGCAGGAAGCCAGTTTTATTTCGCTTATCCTGTAAAAATCGCCTTTTCCTCCGCCTTTTGCGCCATATGATTCTTTGACACGCCGTCCGGCGTTTTCGGCAGACCCGTCGGAAGAAACAAGTATAAGCGTCTTTATACGGGAAGCATAGACAGCCGCCCTTACAGCGCCGAGTCTGACAAGTTCCCTGGCCGTGGAGACCGCCGTCTCAGGATCGTCGAGATCAGTATCGACACACACACGCTTATCAGTGCTTTTAAAGGCCGTCAACGCGGTAAGTTCCGCGATTCTTTGTCTTGCATGCCTCAGAGACCGTTCTTGTTCAGACCTTGCTTTGACAATATCCCCGGCAGACGATAATATGCCGGATACAGGCACCGAAAACAGTCTTTTAAGCCCCTGCAACACGTCTGTGCACATATTCGCCCATTCGACCGCCCGGGCGCCGCATCTGAACTCAATCCTAAGCAGCCCGCCCTTTACTGTCTCAATACCGCTTATCACAAACGGGCCTGTTTCTCCGGTCCTGGCGACGTGTGTACCGGCGCACATGGAAACATCCGTCCCCTCTATGCGCACCACCCTTATATCGCCGTCATGCTTTCCCATCTTTCTGAACTTGTATGCGTATGCCTCGTCCTGGCTTATCCAGAAAGATTCCACAGGGATATCTTTCATGATCACTTCATTGACTTCTGCCTGGATCTTTTTCAGCGCATCGCCATCGAAAGGACACCCTTCGGCATCTATTGTGGAAAAACAGTCCGACATGTGGAAAGAGACCGTTTTTGCATTAAAAAGACGGTCGATCACGGCAGATAGTATATGCTGTCCAGTATGCGATCTCATATGAGACAGTCTGGTCTGCTCATCTATGACGCATAAAAGGCGGTGCGCGGGGGGTTTTTCACCCAGCGTGTGTATAACCGTTCCGTCCGGTGCCGTAGTCAGACCGAGCAAGGGGATCCCGTCGACGGTGCCTGAATCAGACAACTGGCCGCCAGATTCAGGATAGAAAAAAGACGTGTCAAGTTCCACGTCGTACGCATGCCCGTTCTCACTTACGCGCTTTGCCCCGGCTTCAAACCTGAACACATATGGATCATCATGATAGGGCTGTCTTTTCATCTTCATCCTTTCAACACATTGAGGCTTCTGGATATTCCTATAAGAAGCCTGCCTATCAGGGAGTTGCGTTCAACGTCCTCGGGGGTCAGCACTTCGAACCTTAACAGCAGGATGATGACGATCTCTATAATGATCAATGCCTTCAGAACGCCCCAGAGCGCACCCATCGTCTTGTCCACCGCCTTTACGCCGGAATCACTGCCCAATGCGTTTTTCAAAACAGAGAAGATTATAAGACACAATACAAAAGAGACGAAAAAGACAATCCCGTGTGAGAGTATCATCTTGAGCCCGGTGTTCTCCATGGAGCGCAGAAAGAGATTCGCCGCGGCCGCATAAAACCTTTTCGCCGTAAAATATGCGATTATCAGACTTGAAAGTTGGAATATTTCCATGAAAAACCCTTTTTTCATGGTAAAAAACACTACAAGCAGTATGAAGAGCAGGATAGATATGTCAATATACACGATACTCCTTTCCCGCCGCCCCGGTGGTCAGAGTCTGTTCCGACGACGTCATTCGATGCTGCCGGTCACCGCCATCTGTACATCAGATACAATCCTGTGAAATAGACGATCAGGATCATAAAAGTCTCCGGATGCACTATGCGTCGCCTGTTGCCGGGTTTGGCGCGCATTATCCCGAACATCATGAAGGAGACAAGCAATATTGAGAACAATGCGGGGATGACCTGACCTACAGAGGGCGTCCCGAAGACGGAACCGTCCCTGTACAGTATATCCGTGACAAATATTATCGCAAGATTGAAAAGATTGGACCCCAGCAAGTTGCCCACTATCATATCATAGGCTTTAAGTTTCGCGGAGGATATGGACGTTATGACCTCGGGCAGCGATGTCATCGCGGCAAGAAGGAGACCTCCCACAAACGTGCGCCCCAGGCCTGAAGAAAGGGCTATCTGATCGGCGAAGACCGTTGCGTTCTTGCCGGCGAAAACAATGACAGCCCCGAGCAAAGTGAAGACAGCCAATGCGGATGAAAGTTTTTTGTCTCTGTAAATACTGCCGTTTTCCCCCTTTTCAATGTTCCTGTATCCCGTATACATGGCCGATGAATAGACAACTACGATGATGATGGAAAAAAGGCTCAAATTGAAAAAGGTGACATCCATACCGAGCATGGCGATGACCGCCGACACGGTGGCAAGTATCACATATCCGATATATGAGATGTTCTTTTTTGAGATGGAATACAAAAAAGGTTTCCTTATTATGATTATCTCAAGAAGAGCTATGATAAATATATTGAACATGTTGCTGCCGAAAATATTGCCTAAAGAGAGGTCAGGCGCCTTGCGTATCAACACCGCCGTGCCGCTTGTTATGAGTTCAGGCAATGACGTGACGGCGGAAAGCAATATCAATCCGATAAAGCCCCTGCCAAGCCCGGTTTTTTCCGCGATAATATCGGCATAATAAGAGAGATACCATCCCGCAGCTACAATCAAAACGGCGCAGATGGAGAAGCCGGCATAGCTGTTCATCGGATCACAATTCCTTTCTTCTTATTATTATAGGGCTTTTCAGGTATTTTACCATCTCTTCCGCTGCATAGCGGCCCAGTTGTATATATTCTTCCAGATTGTCAAGCCCCGCATAATCCCTTGATTCGATGCGCGGTGAAATAATGACATCCCCCTCATCCGACTGCCTTTTCACACGTCTCCCCATAAGGTATATTGAGTGAGCCATTATTTCAAATATATTGTCCGGTTCATCGGGAAATTCGTAATGGTTGTTTAATGCGACGCCGATCACCGCGGTAGCCCCCATTTTTCTGGCCATCACCGCCGGCACATTCTCGCAAAGCCCCCCATCGACATAAAACCGCTCTCCGATTTTAACCGGTTTGAAAACGGCCGGGATCGCACAGCTCGCCGCGATGGCACGTGAAAGCTCGCCCTTTACAATGTATTCCGGCTCGCCTGAATTAAGGTCTGTAGCCACACATCCGAATTTTCGTTTAAGCCCTTCAAAGGAATCATGCGGTATGAACTCCCTTATGATCTTTCTTATCCCTTTTATTGAAAAAAGTCCTTTGTCAGGGAAGGTAAGCCGCAGTATGTCGCTTCTGCGTATCTTCGAAGCTATTTCCGCGATATCCCCGGCAGAATAGCCGGCTGCCCATATGGCTCCGATTATGGCCCCCACACTGGTGCCGGTGACCAACGCGATGTTGATTCCCCGTTCCTCCAGCACCTCCAGGACGCCGATATGTGCCAGTCCGTGAGCCGCCCCGCCGCCAAGGGCCAGCGCCATGTTCCGTTTGCTTCTCAGGGGAAACAACATCACGAGACCTCGAACAAAGCCTGTATGAAGAGTACAGGGTCGAAAGGCTGAAGGTCATCGCTTGCTTCTCCCAATCCGATATATTTCACAGGAAGTCCCGACTCCAGTTCCATGGGGAAGATCACGCCCCCCTTGGCGCTGCCGTCCATCTTTGTGACCACGATCCCGGTCAACGTCACTGTCTGATTGAACATCTCGGTCTGCCGCAATGCGTTTTGCCCCGTGTTCGCATCCACCACAAGCAGTGTTTCCCGGGGAGAAGACCCTGTTTTCTTTATTATGGTGCGCACGATCTTGTCCAGTTCCGTCATAAGCCCCCTGTTATTATGGAGGCGTCCGGCAGTGTCCACAAGCAGCACATCATAAGAGCCGGACAGAGCCGCATCTATGGAATCATAGACAACAGAAGAAGGATCGGAACCTCTCTCCGCGCCTATCACCCTTATACCAAGCCTGTCTCCCCATATTTTCATCTGATCGCCCCCGGCAGCCCTGTACGTGTCACCGGCGGCTATCAACACTTTCTTCCCCCCACCGTCAAATTCAGCGGCCA
>CAZJQC010000011.1:41569-44437 GCA_964548195.1 uncultured bacterium
GTGTCACCGGCGGCTATCAACACTTTCTTCCCCCCACCGTCAAATTCAGCGGCCACTTTAGCTATGGTGGTGGTCTTGCCCACACCGTTTACCCCTACAAACAATATTATGTTAAGGCCGTCCTGCAATTTGATACCACGGTCCTTGTCTTTCAGCATGTTGTAAAGTGAATCCTTAAAAAGCACTTCAAGGGATGCCCCCCGGGCTGAGGATTCCCGCACGTCGCTTATCACCCTTGATACAGTGGGATAACCCATATCGGAGGAAAGCATGATCTCTTCGATCTCATCCAGTAACCCGTCATCAGATTTGGCATTGATGGCGTGGAGTAACCTGGACACAAGACCTGTCTGTGTCTTTTTCAAGCCACTGCGGTATTTATCAAAAATGTTCCCCATCATTCTCCCTTAAAATCGACGGACACGATCTTGCTTACTCCCGGCTCATCCATGGTGACGCCGTAGAGGGCATCCGCCATCTCCATAGTGTATTTGTTGTGAGATACTATAATAAACTGCGTGGTGGCTGTAAATTCCGAGAGCATATTTATGAAGCGCGCTATATTTGCATCGTCCAAAGGAGCATCGATCTCATCAAGAACGCAAAAAGGCGCGGGTTTCACCTTGAATATGGAAAACAGCAACGCGATTGCCGAAAGGGCCTTTTCGCCACCCGACAACAGGTCTATGTTCTGCAGGCGTTTGCCCGGCGGCTTGACGTTTACGTCGATACCGCAGCCGAGAACATCATCATCGCTTTCTTCATCCATGACAAGGCTGATATCCGCTTTGCCGCCGTTGAAAAGCATGGGGAATATAGTTTTGAAATTTTCCCGTATCCTGTAAAATGTGTCAAGGAACTTCTCCTTGCTTACCGTATCTATCTTATCCATAGCCTCTTCAAGCTGGTCCTTGGCCGCTTCAAGGTCTCGTTTCTGGGCGGTAAGAAAGTCGTATCGCTCCTTCAGCTCATTGTATTCTTCGAGAGCCGACAGGTTGACATTCCCGAGAGACTTGAGTTTTCCCTGCAGTTCTTCGACTTTCACGCGCATCTCATCCTCGGCGTAATCATCCGGTATGTCCATGCTGACAGATTCTATGTCCTTTTCATATTTTTCTTTGATCTGCGATCTGATGTTTTCCAGTTTATCCGTCTGTTTTACGTTCTCGATCTCCTTTTCCCTGAGCTCATCCTGTATGACCCTGTATCTGGAGTCAAATTCCCTGAGTTCGCTGTTCTTTTCCGCTATCATCTCCTTTATACCGGCGGCGGACTCCCTTTTTTCCCTTATCTGTTCCTCAAAAGCTTCCACTTCTTTTACAGTACTATCTGTCCGGGAAAGATATTCATCGTTTTTAAGTTTATTATTTTGTTTTTTTTCCTCATTTGAGGCTATTTTACGTTCATTCTCACTTATTTTATACTCACTTGCCTTAACGGCATCCCCGCTGCGCAGGACGTCATTGGATTTTGCCCTGATATCCGAGGCAAGCAGCGCATATTCTTCGCGGCGGGCGGATATCTCTCTCCGCATCTCCTCGCGTTTCTGTCTCAATGTCCCGATCTTCTCCTGAAGGGAGATCTTGTCGTTCTCCTCGGCCTCATTTTTAACGTTCAGCTGAGATATTTCAACGTCAATCTCCTTTTTATCCTTTGTAAGATCAGCGATCTCCGCCTTTAACAGTGACACCTCGCTGTTGTTCGCGCGTAATTCATCGTCGAGGCGGGATATCTCCTTGTTCAGGTAGTCGGATTTGGATGAAAGAGCATACATCTCGGAACGCAGCTTCTCATTCATGGACCTGACCTGCAGCATCTTGTCGTCATATAGGGCCTTGCGCTTTCCCGCATCGGCAATCTCGGATTGCGTGTCTTTTATGGCCCTGTCAAGTTTCTCGATCTCGCGGTTGTATTCCGCTTTGAGTTTCTTTCTCCCCAGCATGCCCGGGCCCTGGTTCTCAAGGTCGGTAAAGCTCATAAGTCCCTGCGGAGTGATTATTGTGCCATCGTCCATCACAAGCGTGGCGCCGGAATCGAGCAGGGATTCATCGTATTCGCTAACGGGTATCACAGTCCCAAGAAGATGGCGCAACAATCTGTCGGCCGATCTGTCTTCGCAGCGGCATTTCTCATAAAGAGAGCCGTTTCTGACCTCGGGTTCCACATGGTCATCCGCAAGATAATGAAAACCTTCGCCCCGTTTTCGTTCTTTCAGATAGGAACGTATGTTGTCAAAAGTCTTAAGGTCTCCCATGAATGCCTGCATATGGTCGGAGAGCACATTTTCAACAACGCGTTCATACCCCTTGTCCACCTGTATTGCTGAAGCGAGGATGCCGCTCAAAGAAAACTTGTCAGGTTCTTCCAGTATCGCTTTCGCTCCGTTGCCGAATCCCTCAAGTTTTCTGTCCAGGAATTCAAGGCCTTCGAGCTTGGCCTTGATGCCGTTAAGGCCGCTTCTCTCTTTGAACAGGCTGTCCTCCAACGCCGTGATCGACTGATCCAGCGAAAGGATCTCCGTTTTTAGTTTTTCCTCTTCAGCTGCCGATGCGGAAAGGGACGCTTCATTGTTTTTGATCTCGGAAGATATGGTTTCAAGTTCCGTTCTGAATGCTCCCGTCTTTTCCTCCAGTTCGATATTTTTCTGAGACAGTCTTTCAATACGTTCACTTTTTGTCTTTATATCGGCAGAAAAACTTTCCAGTTTCGATCTGGCCGACGATTGATCACGCATGTTTTCCAACAATCCCGAGACCATCTTCTGATACTGTTCCTCATTTTTCGAAAGCTCGCCCATCATCTTTTCATCGTCTGTTTCAAGGCAGGATATGGCGTCTTCCAGACCGGACAGTCTCATGCCCAGCTTTT
>CAZJQC010000011.1:44537-54108 GCA_964548195.1 uncultured bacterium
GTTTCAAGGCAGGATATGGCGTCTTCCAGACCGGACAGTCTCATGCCCAGCTTTTTGAGCTCTTTGTTCCACATGCCGCAATCCATGCGCCGTTCTTCATTTTTCGCCGCCATCTCCGCGTTTTCGTCTTTCAGCCTTGTGGTATCGGCGTCCAAAAAAAGGTTTTCTTTGCCGAGTGATTCTATATCGTTCCTTATCTTCTCGAGCGACATCTTTTTTGAATAATACTCGCTTTCCATCCGCCCTTTTTCGTCTTCGACCGCCATCAGCCTGAGCTGATACTCTTCCAAAGCCGCATTCAGTCTGTTGGTGGCAACGAGTATCTCCGAATTATCCCTCTTTATGAGCTCTATGCTTTCAGACAACAAGTCATTTTCAGTTTTCCCCTTGTCGTATATCACCTTATAGAACATGACCTCTATATCCGTCAGCTCGGCGAACAGGCCTTCATATGTCCTGGCCTTGTCGACCTGCCTTGAAAGCGTCTTCAATTGCCGTTCCACTTCAAAAAATATATCTTTAAGGCGGTTGAGGTTCTCGCTTGTCCCTTCCAGCTTTCTGGCAGTCTCCTTCTTTCGCACCCGGTATTTCATGATACCCGCGGCTTCCTCGAATATGGCTCTTCTCTCTTCAGCCTTTGTAGAAAGTATCTGGGAGATCATGCCCTGTTCGATGAAGGAATATGCGCTCATCCCTATGCCCGTGTCGGTTATAAGCTGCTGGACATCCTTAAGCCTGACTTTCTGTTTGTTTATGTAATATTCGGAGTCGCCGTCTGAAAATAATTTTCTGGAGACCGACACCTCATTATACTCGCTGGGGAGCGTGTGGCGGGAATTATCCAGAACGATCCTGACTTCGGCCATGTTTAGTGGCTTTCGGTCGGAAGTGCCGCTGAATATCACGTCCTGCATCCTGCCGCCGCGCAATTTTCTTGCGCTCTGTTCGCCAAACACCCATCTAAGCGCGTCGGTAATATTACTTTTGCCGCATCCGTTCGGGCCGACGATACAAGTCATCCCGGGGGTGAACTTTACCTTTATTCTGTCGGGAAATGATTTAAACCCGAACAGCTCCATCTTCTCAAGGAACATATTACCCCCAGAGTCCGTTTTTTACCCTGTTTTCTATCTCCGCCTTGATGGTCTGAGCCATCTCAACGGAATTCTTATAAGTTGACTGAAAGACAGCCGAGACATCGGGGTCTTCCTCAAGTATGCCGCTTATATTCTCGATGATATTGTTCAACGAAGACAACGTATCAACAAGCACTTCGTTTTCAAAAAGCGATTCCTCGACCGCTGCGGCCGCATCATCGCTTAATCTTGCGAAAACATCAGATGTCCCGCCGCATGAGGGGCATCTGTCGGGCAGTTCGTCGACCCAATGAATATATCCGCACTTCGCGCACTTAAACATAATATCCTCCTAATCATTTTCCGGGAAATATTCTCCCATACGTATGGCCAGCAACCTTCCCGCGTATAAAAACGGGGTGTCGACCAAAGCAACCACAAGTTTTAACACATAGGTAGTTAAAAAGATCTGCATCAGCTGAGTAAACGGCAATGTGCCGAAAAAAGCTATGAATGTAAACAGTATCGAGTCTATGGCCTGGGAGATCAGGGTCGAGAAATTATTTCTCAGCCAGAGATGCCTCCCCGCTGTCTTGTCCCTCCAATAATGAAAAGCCCAGACATCATGATACTGGCTTATTATATATGCCACAAGGGATGCAAAGGCAATACGGGGCATCAGCCTGAATATTGCGGAGAGATGGCCGTGCATGACATCGAACGGTGAGGGCGCGAAAAATAATATTATGTTCATCACGACAGTCATGGTGAACAACGCCACAAAACCCATCATCACGCCTTTTCTGGCCTCTTTCTTACCATAGATCTCTGAAAGCATGTCGGTCGCCCAGAATATGCCCCCGTACAGAAGATTCCCAAGGGTGGCGGTCATGCCGAAGATGTCTATCAGCTTAACGACCTGTATGTTGCACAGTATGATATTCATCACGATGATGACAAGCAGCCCCTCTTTCCTGAATATCTTGAATATCACGATCGATATCACGAAATCAAGGAGAATAAACAATACCCATAATATCTCATTCGACATAAGACCCACTCCTGACTGTCGGTATGCCAAATTATACCTAATTACACTTTAAAGTAAAGAGGAAAGGGGGAGAATCAGGGGTTGAGAACATCATCAACGGCGGCGGCGGCATACTTCTTAAAGACATGCCCGTTGACAGATATGGCATCGGATGGACAATATGTGAAGCATCTCATGCAATATTGGCAATGATCGCCAAAATGAATGTCTTCCCCCATACGGATATTCCCCACAGGGCATATCCGCACGCACAGTCCGCAATTGATGCATCTCCGGCGATCCGCGCGCAGAGTATACTTTTTCCTCATCTTGTTCCACAACATTTTGCTTCGGGCAAAGCGGCTCATCACAGCCGAGAGCGGAGAGGATCTTTTCCACTTTACTGCGCCACTTTTCATCTCAGAGTAAAACCCGGCCATCCGGGACAGTCCCGTCTCCCTTACCCTTTGTTCCTCGCCGGCATCGCGCGATGTCTTAAAAAAATTCGATGGCATCATGAATTCGGCGGCTCCGGCAGTATGATAGCCTTTTTTGCGGAAAAGCGCCCCCATCGGGCCGATGAGCCCTCCGGAATAAACCGCCATCGTATCCATAAAATAGACATCATTGCCCCCGTCAGGGAACCTCTCCAAAAAGTCCAGTATGAACGGGAAGGTCGATTGCACCGCCACCGGCACGGCTATCACAATCACATCATCCGGGCCATGCGCGTACCCGGAATTGCCATCTATCGGAGTGCATGCGACACTGCAGCCGTCTTCCTCCATCAGCCGCCGCAACTCCTTATATAATATATGGGTGTTTCCAGTTCCGGAAAAAAGGTAGAAATGTACTGTCATGCCATCTTTCAAAAGGGTTCGAATCTGTTTTCGGTCCAGTAATGTCTTTCCGCCTCTTCCTGTATGGAGAGCAATGACTCGTAATGCTCTTTTTCCCATGCGGTCAGAAAGGCAAAAAACCTCCCAGCATCCTCACTTTCAGCCTCTTCGGAACTTTTTCTGTAATGATTTATCGCGTTCATCTCAAGCAACACTGCGGTTGAAATAGCAGAAAAAAGGTATTTGTCGGATGATATCCTTTTAAGAAAATCCCGGGTGATCACCGGTGAATACTCCGTATATCCGGACAGGTCCGGGACCTGAATATCCCCGCCGCCCTCCACGGAGGCATAATAGGCAAGAAGAAAATTATAATGCTTTTTTTCTTCCTCAGCCCTTTCCAGAAAAAATTCCTTTACCTCACCCGCGCTCCTGGCGGCTGCGCTCTCGTAAAGATGTATGCTGTCAAGTTCCCCTTTTATCCCCTCTTTAAAAGCGTTTAACATATCATGACCTGACATATGCGCCTCCTTCCAAGCAGATATAAATTATGTTCCAGTTTACCGGTTTTTTCAAGTCTACATGCGTTCGACCGTCTGTATACCCAACAGTCCAAGTCCCGTCTTCAGTATGAAAGCGGTTTTTTCGGCCAGCATCAGACGGGTAGGCAGCGAAACGCCCTCGGCTTTCAGGACGGGAAGCGAATTGTAGAAAGAGTTGAACCTCTGTGCCGTCTCAAAAAGCTGATCCGCTATTATGTTGGGGCGGTAGGTCTCGCCGGCCTTTGCCACCGAAGAAAAAAACTGCGACAATGTGAGGGCAAGTACGCGTTCACTGTTGTTGCGTATGGCGACACGCTCCATACCGCCGTCGTATTTGCCGTTTTCGCGCGCTTTCCTGATAAGCGAAGAGATCCTTGCGTATGTATACTGAAGATAAGGAGCGGTGTTTCCCTCGAAATTCAGCATCTTGTCCCAGTCAAATACAATATTGCTTACCCTGTTCTGGCTCAAATCGGAATATTTCACAGCCCCCAGACCGACGGTCTCCGCAATGCGGTCCTTTTCCCCGGGAGAGAGTCCGGGATTTTTCTCTTCCACGATCGCAGCGGCGCGTTTTTTGGCTTCATCCAGAAGGTCTTTCAGTTTTATCACATTTCCCCTGCGGGATGAAAAATGGCCGTCGGCAAGCCCCATAAGGCCGAACGGGACATGTTCGGCGGCAACATCCCAGCCAAGCATGTCCTTTATAGCAAATACCTGTCTGAAATGCGATTCTTGCCTGGCATCGGTCACATATACAAGGCGGTTGATATCATATTCTTTTTTCCTGAACAAAATGCAAGCCAGATCAGATGTCGCATAGAGAAAGGCGCCGTCGTTTTTTTTGATTACGCAGGGGTGCAGGTTTTCAGCCTCGTCGAAAAAGACCACAAGCGCACCTTCGCTTTCCTTTGCCAGTCCTTTTTTGACCAGTTCATCTACAACGCCCGGCATCAAATTGTGGAAAAAGGACTCTCCGTGATAGGTGTCGAATTCAATGTCCATGCGCCGGTATGTCTTCGCGTATTCGTCCATTGAGACAGATACAAATTCCTTCCAGAGCCCAAGATTGTCCTCATCGCCATCCTGCAGTCTCTTCAGTTCCTCTCTAGCCTGTTCGATCAATGTGGGGTCGTCGGAGCTTTTCTGTTCAAATAATATGTATATGCGCTCCAGTTCGGCAATCGGGTCATCCTTGTACAGCGCCCTGTCCAGCCAGTTCCTGTACCCCACTATCAATTTTCCGAACTGCGTCCCCCAGTCTCCCAGGTGATTGTCCGCAACCACTGAATACCCCAGAAACCGGAACACGCGCTTTAAAGAATCCCCTATCACAGTGCTGCGAAGATGCCCCACATGCATGGGTTTGGCAATATTCGGGGAAGAATAGTCGATGATAAGCGTTCCGTCCCTGTCGGGTATATCATATTCAGCCTTCGCGGGGTCCATGATCTGGACATATTTGCCCAGAAAATCATCATCCAGAAAAATGTTTATAAAGCCGGGCCCGGCCACATCACATCTGTCCACCATGTCCAGCGCAGCTATGTGTTCTTTTAGAGCCATGGCGATCTTTACCGGGGAGCTTTTCATCTTTCCGGCGTTTTTTAATGCAAAGTTGGTCTGATAATCCCCAAAAGCCGGGTTTCCGGTCTTTTGTATTTCCGGATCCGCATCTTCAAAACCGGGAAACTCTTTTTCTATCACGCCCACAATAGCGCTTTTGATCAAATCTTCCAGAATCTTCATCGGTTGCTCCTGTTTTTGTTCCATTCCACGTACTCATTAAGCATCCTGACTCCATTGTCTGCGGTCATCTCCAGTATATTCTCAATGGATCCTTCGGCCGCGGCGATGACTTCACCGGAATAAAGGCCGGCTTTCCTGTATTCTTCAAGTATGCCCGAGATATAATTTTTATTTTTTTTGAGCCTGTAGGCACGATCTTCATTGAGGGCGGCCAAAATATCGGAGATGCCGATGATCTGATGTTTTATTTCAAAACGCTCCGCATCGACATGAAAAGGATAACCGGAGCCGTCTAAGCGTTCATGGTGATATGCGGCCATTTCGGGGACATCTTCAAGGTCTTCCATCTGTTTGAGGAGTATATTTGTATAAAATGGATGGGTGTTTATAAGGGATTTCTCCGCGCCGGTAAGAGCATTGCCTTTGTCTATGGTCTCTTCCGGGATCACCAGCTTGCCCATGTCGTGCAGATAACCGGCTATTCTCAACTTGCGTATCATCTCGGGATCAGTGAAAAACTTTTTCCCCAGCATCTCTGAGATGATCGCCACGTTTGTGGAATGGGCGTACATAAAACGACTGCGGAAATCGATGATCTTGGCGACTGAGCGGGATATCGATTCTATCTGCTCATGTGTAAGATACCCCTCTTTGTCACGGAATCTCCTTGAAAGCCATTCGAATATATTGGGGGATTTCAATATCTGCCAAAAATTCATGTCCCCGCTGACAGCCTGCAGCGCGTGCACGGCCTTCGGGTCGAACATCGTGCCGGACTGTCTCAAAAGCTTTGCTGTTATTTCTGATGACTGCGTGAAAATATCGCGGTCGCTCCTTATCAGCACCTCCATCCTGTCGGCAAGGTGCAAGATGGCCGATTCAAGTGTCGTACCGTTTTCATTTTCAAAATATTTATGATGGTCTCTTACTATGGGGGCTATCCCCGAGAAGACATCGTTGTCTTTCAGGAAGTTGTAACCTCTTTCGGAATGACGCTCCGTGTCCCTGACATTGAACTCGAGCACGCTCTCTTTTTCCTTCTTGGTGATCACCCCGACGTCGTGTATCAAAGCCGCGTGGACAAGCGATTTGATCCTGCCGCCGTCAAGCCCCATCTTTTCGGCGATCCTAAACGAAATATACGCCACACGATGATGATGCGTATACATGGAGCTTTCCACAAGATCCAATGCTGAAGCCAACGTTACAAGCAAATCAAATAAATGAACTCTCATATAAACCTCCATGCGGCTAAAAGGGTAACAGTATGGCAGAAAAAATCAATACTTTTCCACAGCTTCGTTATTCAAACGGAATTTAAACGGGCCCAGAAGGACTACTGCGCTCACAGCTTGCCCGTTTACCTTTTTAGGGATAAATACCGCTTTTTCGACACCCGTTCTCACCGCATTATCCAAACGCTTGTAGCCGCTGCTTTCCACCACTTCCACGCTTTCAGCGACACCTGCTTTGGAGATAACGGCTGATACGACGACATCTCCCTCTTCGCCGAGCTTTCTTGAAAGGTAGGGATAACCGACCTTATAGTATTCAAGTCTCGCAGGTGAGACGGACATGCCCCTTTTTTCAGAGGGGATTTCGTGTCCTGCGGGCGAAGGGGCGGAATCCCTTTTCCCCAGTGCCGTTGCATGTTCAGTGTCATAAGTGTTTCCGCCATGAAAGGCGGGATCCGCGCCGCTGTCGCCGGCCACGCCGCTTTCATGCATATTTCGGGTTATCAGGCGGGCTGTGACCGGCTTTCCCGCAACGCCCGCTTTTTCAGCGTTCATGGGACCAAAAAAGGCCAGATGAGCCGCCGCAGATATGAACAAAGCCCAGAACAGCGGCTTTAACGTTATTTTACGGAGACTGTATCTCAATGCCCACATCCTCGACACCGTGCTCCCTCAGGACAGACAGGACCATCACCACAAGTCCGAACTCAGTCTTTCTGTCCGCCCTTATTATATAGCTATCGCCACCCCGCCAATCCTTTTTCAGCCGGAACTCTTCCATCGTCATACCGACCCCGTCCAACTCAACGGCCGCTTCGGATATCACGGTGACAATCCGTTCCTCCCCGCTCAACATGGCGCCGGATTCGGCGGAGGGAACATCGACAGCAAGCTTTTCTGTGACAGCCGCGTTGATCAGCATCACGGAGAAAAATATCAGTAAAATAAATATGGTGTCAAGCAGGGGTATTATGTTTATGCCACTGCTTTTACCGTTATCTGCGAATCTCATAACCCTCCGATAGTAAGATTATAACATTTTAAAACAAATATTCAATCCCGTGTTTTTGAAGCCATCGCCGTCGCTCTTTATAATCAGCCATAAAGGAGGCCAACTTATTCCAGAAAAGCGGCGAATGATCCGGCTGGGAAAGATGTATCAGCTCGTGAAGGATCACGTATTCTGCAATGCATACATCCAGCAGCACCAGTTTCGTATTAAGTGAGACACGGCCTGACACGGATGCGCTCCCCCAGCGCGAATACATGGTCCTAAAACTCACCTTGGAGGGAAACAGCCCGGTAAGGGCGGCAAAATGGTCAATAGACGGCATAAGCCGCACGGAAGAACAGGTTTTGCATGCGTGGTTAAGCCCCTCAAAAAAGGAAGAAACAGTGTCATCAGGAGACGCTATGACTATAACGCCCTCGGAATCCACTACACGGGAGGAAACGGATTTCCCAAACACTTTTTTTACTCTGAATGGCTTTCCCATAATCAGATACTGATCCCTGGGGACATGCATCTCCCGCATCTGCCGGCGTATTTTTTCCATCTGCGCGTGATGATCGCCGAGAAAACTCCGCAGCGCCTTGCAGGAGGCCGACAACGGCATGCGTACCACAAATTTTTTCTGTTTGTTCGACCACACTGCCCTGATGGAATTCCGTTTTTCTCTTATTATCAAAAGATCTTCGTTCATCCTCACCCCTCCGTATGGATAATAGGAATTTTTTTGTTGTTTATCAAGCATTCTTCTCTATAATCTACCGGTGAAAAATGGTGGCATCCTTAAGAGGTTTTAAACGTTTTTTTGGGGCTTTGCAAAGATCCCCACATGCGAGACACGCTCTTTTGACTATCAATGCGGGAGGTATGATGAGACAGCATTTTGAACGTATTTTAATATCGGAGGAAGATATACGGTCCAGGGTTAACGTCATGGCGGATGAGATCAACAAAGCGTACGCCGGCAAAGACCTTGTGGTCATCGGCATACTTCGGGGGTCCGTGATCTTTCTTGCCGACCTTGTACGTCAGCTTGATATCCCCGTCAGCTTTGACTTTATGGCTGTATCCTCATACGGTTCTTCCACCGAATCTTCCGGCATAGTGCGCATAAACTATGATATTAAGACCGATATCAGAGGCAGGGATGTGCTTATAGTGGAAGACATCATAGACACCGGAAGGACATTGCATCATCTGGTCGAACTTCTGATATCAAAACAGCCCGCTTCCCTGAAGATCGCCACCCTTTTGGATAAACCGGACAGGAGACAGGTCCCGGTTGACGTAGATTTTATCGGTTTCACGATCCCGGACGAATTCGTTGTGGGGTACGGCCTTGACTACGCCAACAAATACAGGAACCTCCCGTTCATAGCAATCTTAAAAAGAGAGATATACGAATAGGAAAAACAGCGTCCCAAGGACTCTATTCATCTTCTCCGTGTTTTTGCACCACTTTTCTGACCACGTCCTGCGCGATGTCTATGAGTTTGGCCGGTATACTCCCCTTTTCCCCTGTGGTGAGAAAATAGACCTCCCCCTTGTTGACGATCAGGAAGCCAACAGGCTCCACCGAACCGCCAAGCCCCACCATGTCGTTCCCCTTGACCTTTCCGGTACCCAGTCCGAAGCCGACTTTTGTGAAGGGTATCACTGTGACTTCCGGGCTCATTTTTATCGGGTCTCCCGTGACGGTCTGAGATTTCACAAAATCATTCAGCTTTTCAAGTACTTCAGCAGTTTTTTCCATACAAGGACTCCTCCTTTGATTATATCCATATCTATGACAGCCGACAGACGTATATAATAATCCATATTTTTATTTGTCACCATATATACATTGGGCAAAAACGGAAAGACAAACGCATAGAATTTAAAATATACTGCCGGTGGAACATCGACGTTCTCTTCGACTTTAACCATGCATATATCCGTCAAACCCTTTAGGTCGCCGATGAGATGATGCCTTTTTTTATCCTCTTTTGCCGGGGTTGCGCCGGCTTTTTTCTTTCCGGATGCAATGATCTCCTCCCACTTGACTTTTTTTTTATACTTAAAGATCCCTTTGTAAACACTGAAAAAAAGGCC
>CAZJQC010000012.1:0-43503 GCA_964548195.1 uncultured bacterium
GGCGGCACAGCCGGAGAGATGGAAAGGTCCACGATATACCGCTTGTCCCGGCAGTCCGGCGCGCAGTACGCGCTGTATGTCAGCGGCGCCTATTCCGCGAAAAACGTCACACCCGAAAATGACATCTATCCCGATTACGCGGCCGCGGAAAAAAACAAGGGATACGGGAGGACAGTGTTCATCCATTCTGAAATAGAGCTGATCCGGCTGAGAGACCTTAAGACCGTGGACACGGGGTCCTACGACCATGCTTTTCAGACCGCTCCCATATTCGACGCCGATGACGCCGATGATTGGGACCGCGAGATGGCCCTGCGCGGGTTGACGGCCGCCTTTAAGGAATATTGTGAATATTTAAAAGGCGAGACAAATATTTCAACGCGGAAGATCTTCCTCTAGTAAACATCCAAGTTGCGCCCGGGCTTTTTCCGCAGTCTTTCTGATATCAGCAGTGTCAAGTACCATTGAACTTACGGCTATTCCGGCGGCTCCCATGCGCATCACTGAAGCAATGCGCCCGAATGTTATGCCGCCGATGCCTACCACGGGTATTCGCACCGCCCTGCATATGGCCCTGAAAGTCTCCGGCGAAAGCGGCCTTGTGTTCGTCTTTGTCGCGGATGCGTACAGCGCCCCCGCCCCGATATAATCAGCTCCGTCAGATTCCGCGTGCAACGCCTCTTCCACAGAATTGGCCGACGCGCCTATGATAAGATCATTTCCGGCGGCTCTGCGCGCCAGCGAGACAGCCATATCGTCGGGGCCGAAATGGACCCCCTCCGCGCCGGATATCAACGCGGCTTCCAGGTCATCGTTTATTATAAGGGGTATTCCCGCAGGTTTTGTCAACTCGTTTATGACAGACGCCAGCGCGGCAAGTCCGTCCGTATTGAGTGTCTTGTCTCTCAGCTGCACCATGGTGACGCCGCCTGACACGGCTTTTTCAAGCGCCGGCATCAGACAGCCGCCGGGGACATATCTGTTGTCGGTGACAAGGTATAAAAGAAGCGCTTTTCTAAGGCCGGATCTCATATATTTCCCCTTTGCTTTCAAGCGTATCGCCGTCGATAGAATACAATGCGTCCAAAAGCGCCGGACGGAATGTCCCGGGGCCCGAACACTGCCCCTGCGCTATCAGGGATGCCGTCCTGAAGAGGGCGAACCCTCCGGCCGCGGAAACGAGCGGGCTGACGCCGGCAGCGAGCAGAGCCCCGATCAGGGCGGTGACCGCGCATCCGGCGCCGGAAAGCGACGCGGCCAGTGTCGAGCCTCCCTTTACGGCGAAGACGACCGTCCCGTCGGATACGTAATCCGTTTCGCCGGAGACAGCGCACACGCAGTCCTGGATGCGGGCGCATCTCCGGACGGTGAGGTGCTCCTCCCCGGATGCCTCTCCGGAATCG
The DNA here is from genome assembly GCA_964548195.1 of uncultured bacterium. Classification (GTDB taxonomy): domain Bacteria; phylum Macinerneyibacteriota; class Macinerneyibacteria; order Macinerneyibacteriales; family DSCS01; genus CAZJQC01. The sequence continues at coordinate 1,404 of CAZJQC010000012.1, forward strand.
ACTCCATGATCTGAAACGGTGCCTTCCGCGATAAAACGAATCTCGTCCCTGTTGCCTTTTATAACACTGAGTCTGTGGCCGCGAAGCAGTCTTGATACGGTGTTCCGGCGCAGTCTTGTGGAGCCCGCCCCCACCGGGTCCAGTATGACGGGAATGGCGAGAGATTCAGCCGCTTTGAGCGAACGCATATAAGCGCGGGCGGAGACTGCCGACGGCGTGCCGGTGTTTAATATAAGGCAGGACGACAAGGCGGTCATCTCGGCGCATTCGGCGGCGCAGGAAGCCATTACCGGCGACGCGCCCGCGGCTGTCAGCACGTCGGCCGAGTATCCCGCCGAGACAAAGTTCGTGATCATATGCACCAGCGCATGTCTTCCGCGCAGTCGGGAAAGGCCGGAGGCCGCCTCATGCAGTATGCGGGCGGCGTCAAACGCGCCGTCCTTGTCCCGTTCATATCTCACGCTTCAGCCCCGCTTTCTCATAAAGGGCGAAAAAATGGTCTGTGGGCCCCGGACCCGCTCCGATGGAAAAGGAGTGGGTTATGGCCATGGTTATGTATTCCTTCGCTTTTCTGACGGCGAGTCCGACATCCGCGCCCGCGGCTATGTTGGCGGCGATGGCCGAGGATAATGTGCACCCCGTTCCGTGGGTGTTCGCAGTGCAGATCCGTCTTTGCGGCAATACGGACATCTTCAAGCCGTCAAAAAGCAGGTCTTCCGCGTCGCCGGTCGAGTGTCCGCCTTTTATCAGCACATAAGCCGGGCCCATGCCGTGAAGCGCTCTCGCCGCTTCCTCCATGTCATGCATGTTATCTATGCGCATGCCGGTAAGCGTCTCCGCCTCCGGTATGTTGGGCGTGACTACCAGGGACTGCGGCAGAAGCAGTCTTGAGAGGGCCGCTACGGCATCGGGCCTGAGCAGATGGCTGCCGCTTTTTGATATCATCACCGGGTCGAGTACGATGCGCTTTTCGCCGTATTTAACAAGCTCTCCGTATATTGCCTCTATGGTGGGTATGGCTGATACCATGCCTATTTTCACCGCATCCACCCTTATATCGTCGTAGATGGCCTTTATCTGGGCGGCGACTGTCTCCGGGGAGATGTCCTCCACGGCCGTAACGCCCCTTGTGTTTTGAGCGGTGACCGCGGTGATGACGCTCATGCCGAATATGCCGTGAGCCGCGAAGGTCTTTATGTCCGCCTGTATGCCGGCTCCGCCGCTGCTGTCGGAACCGGCTATTGTGAGGGCGTGCCTCATCTTTTTTCTCCGAACGGCCTTCTGCCGCGCGCCTGCAGGGCGTTGACTATGAGATATCCCGCGAAACTTCCGCCCAGCGTGCTGAGTAGAAACGGTATGACAAAAAACAGGGCGCCTGTTTCTTTGCCCATAAGCAGCAGTGCGACGGGAAACGCAGCCAGACCGCCGATTATGCCCGTGCCGAAGACTTCCCCGGCGCATGCCATTATGGTCTTATGAGTGCGCCTGAAGGCAATGGCCGCGAGCAGCGCCCCGAACATGCTGCCGGGAAAGGCGAGTATGGTACCCGTTCCCGCAATATTGCGCAGCAACGATATGGAAAGCGCGTTAAGCAGCGCGTATCCCGGGCCGAGAAAGACCGCGGATATCACATTGATCGCGTGCTGCACAGGAAAACATCTGGATACCCCCACGGGAATGAATATCACATGCCCCGTAAGGACTCCCGCGGCTATGAGCACCGCCGCCAGAGCAAGTTTCTTTGTGTTCATCGAGTCCCCCTTCTGGTTTTGTTAAGGGTGCGGGGGATGTTTGTAGAAAAACGTCATTTTCCTACGCTGGCATTACCCAGTTCAGGTAGAGGGTTAAAGGAACATCCTTACTCTCAGCCGGTTGCCCGGCACCCCTAATCACGTGCATCGATAATAGCACTTGGCATGACTTCTTCAACACTTATTCCTGATTTTTTGATTTTGCCGGGTCACGGGCGGGTCTGCGCACGCCGAACAGGGTATGTATGGCCCGTATTAAGAGACGCGGCGAGTATTTTCGATATTTTCGGCCATTATAAAGTAATTCATTTGTTTACTTGAATCTTTCCCCATTTTACTGTACAGTTTACCGATAGGAGGTAAACATGAAAAAAATTATGTTTTTACTGGTCGCAGTTGTTTTGGTAGCGGGTTGCGCCAAAACGGGTTATTCGGATATCAGAGAAGTCATGAACGGAATGCTCGACGCGCAGGAAGCCTATATGGACGGGCTGGCCAACGCCGAGAGCGCTGAAGACGTTGCCGCAGCGATGAACACATTGGCCGACAATATGGAAAAGATCGGCCCTGAGATCAAAAAGCTCACGGAAAAATATCCCGAGATCATGAAGGAAAATAAAATGCCTGATGAACTGAAGGATATCAATGAGCGCCAGGCGAAACTTCAGGAAAACGCCAAGAACATACCCATGGAAAAGATCGGCGCATTTATGTCCGATGAGAAGGTCATGGCGGCCGCCCAGCGCATAGGGCAGGCAATGCAGACCATGATGTAAGACAAAGCATTTGTTTTAAGTGACTGAGGGCGCGGCAAAACGCGCCCTTTTTTATAATACTATCTGTCTGTAGGCTTCGTATGCGGCCGCGGATACGGCATTAGCCAGGTTTATGGAGCGTGTGCTGCCCGGCATCGGCAGCGACAGGCAGCTGTCCTCATGCGATTCAAGCAACGCCTCGTCAAGCCCGGCGGTCTCCCTGCCGAACACAAGCATGTCTCCCCGGGAAAAAACGGCTTCAAAATAGGAGCGCGATGTCTTTTTGGTGAAATACCATTTCGTCTTTTCCTTTGTCGCGTCCGAAAAGGCGGCATAGGAATCCCATATCTTAAGGTCAAGGTGGCGCCAGTAGTCAAGTCCCGCGCGTCTCAGGTATTTGTCCTCAAGGCTGAAGCCAAGCGGCTTTACCAGATGAAGCCTTATGTCCAGGGCCACGCACAGCCTTCCTATGGTGCCTGTGTTGGGAGGGATCTCCGGTTCCACAAGCACTATCTCTATAAAATTGTCACCGGCCACTGATGATCCTTTCGATCAGGCCGTCGTAATCCGTGCCGGCGGCTTTGAACGACATGGGGACAAGGCTGAGCGATGTCATGCCGGGCAATGTGTTCGCTTCAAGAAAATAATAGTATTCGCCGTCCAGCCGGAAATCAAAACGCACCACGCCGCGCAATCCCATCGCGCCGTAGAGCGACAGAGCGTCTTCCGACACGCGCCGCGCCGTCTCCGCCGGTATGTCCGCCGGGCATATGTATTCGCTCATGCCGCTGCCGTATTTGCTCTCATAATCGTAAAGGCCGGTCTTCGGGATGATCTCCACGACAGGGTACGCGACGCCGTCCATGACAGGCACGGTCATCTCTCTTCCCGGTATAAACGCCTCGGCCAGGACCTTGTCATCAGTCTCAAAGGCGGTCTTTACAGCCGCGTCAAGTTCCTCAGCGCGATCAATCTTTGTAAGGCCCACGGTCGACCCTTCGCGTGCGGGCTTTATTATCAACGGGTAATCAAGGCCGTCCGTGATCGAATATATATCGTCACGGGAAGTGATCTGCGCCCAGGCAGGCGTCGGTATGCCCATTGCGTCCATTATGTATTTGGAATATATCTTGTCCATGCCCAGAAAACTGGGGCCCATGCCGGCGCCGGTGTAGGGAATGGCGCACATGTCCAGAAGAGCCTGGATATGACCGTCTTCGCCGTGGCCGCCGTGCAGCATTATGATGCAGAGATCCGGTTTGGACTCCCTTAGCAGGGAGAGCAATTGCAACACGGAGGAAACATCGCCGTTTCGCGGCGGTTTTGCGGACTGAAGGCTGAAATCTTCGAAGAGTTCAGCTCTGCCGGTGTCCAATGCGGTCACGTCATGTCTTTTTGCCGCGCTTTTGTAGACGCCCGAAGCGCTTTTAAACGAAATATCTCTTTCGGAGGAATCGCCTCCGCATAAAAGGACTATTCTCATCTCATCACCTCCACAGGATTATACCATATACTTTTAATGATATTAAACCAAATTTTTTCAGTATTGTGTTTTTTATATGATTAAATGTGTTATATTATTATCAGGGAGGTTTCTTTATGTATTCCAGATCTTTAACTGCATTGCTGATGTTGTTGACTCTGTTTTTTTCCGGCTGTCTTGAAGACCCGACCACTGAGGACCTTGATGCTGCCGAAGTCACGGCCCAGGGCTGGGAATATTTTGAAAGCGCCGAGACCACGTATCCTCTTGACAGCGAAAGCCTTTATTGCCGTGCCATAGAGAAGTTCGAACTTGCGGCTTACATGGACACCGATGCCGGCGATGCATACAACGGGCTGGGGTGGTCGTATATGCGCATCAACCTTGAAGCGGATGCGATACTCAACTTCAACAGAGGACTTTCCTGTTCCGAAGGGGAGGTGCGCAGGGAGATAGCCGTGGGCTTCGGTTCCCTGCTGCTTCAGGAAAACGATATGGACAAGGCCGAATCCGCCAAAGTCCTGCTGGAGACAGCGGTGTTCGGAGGAGGCTCCGTGACGCCTTTGGAGTCGTATACGCCTTACCCATGGCTGTTTTCACATGACGTCGCGATATCATCAGGCGACGTGCATCTGAACCTTGCCCTCGCATATCTTTATACCCACAGGAATTCAGCCGATCCTGACGCGGTGCTGGGTACCTCCGATGATCCGCCAAACGCGCCGACATGCTGGGGACAGTATTATATTGCGGAGCAGATACTGGGGGGATCAGATGTCAGGGTCATAGAGATGTATGATCTTCTGATAGCGGTATCCGAAATATAAAACGGGGGAGAGATTATGAAAAAGAAATTCACGCTATTGCTGATTACGGCCTTGTCTTTGCTCTTTGCCGCGGCGGCGCAAAACTCGGTCCCTTACAATACCGTCAATATGGAAAAATACAACAGCGACCTGCTGCCGTCGATCACGGACTGGCATATGGCGGATTTTGCTTTTATAGCTTCGCCGTCGATCGATCCGGTGCTGCCCAAGCTGAGCGGGATGTTCGTCGCGGATTTTAATGGGGGGCTGCCGGACATCGTCTTCTTTGACAGGAACAATAACACGGTTTTGATCAAATACGACATCGCGGTGCAGCCGGGCGATTACTCAAACCTCGCGTTTTCAGACCAATACGACGCATCCTTTTATATCAACGACGGCATAAATGAGATACGGGATGTCTCGGTGGGCGATTTCAACGCCGACGGCATCGATGACATCGCCGTCGTGTACCACGGCAATGAAGGCACCGTCTCTTCCAGAATAGGCATATTGTCCGGAGCCGGCTACCCCGGTTGGAGCCGGGACATGATACTTGACGGGGAGGACTTCTTCGACCATGTCATTTTCATGCAAAAGGCCGGCATGGCTCCCGACGTGAGAAATGTCGAGCTGCTGGACGTCGATGACGATAATATCATGGACCTGCTGATCGCCGACCAGGGGCAATACGACGCCGGCACTTTTGCGTTGGGCGCGGCTCTGTACATATTGAGAGGCGGTGACTGGGTGGACGGCGACGCGGAGTACACGCTGGACCCGGCCGATCCCGTCACGTCCAGAGCCTATGTCGCCCCGGGGACAAAGATCGTGATCAGACGCCCCTATAATCTGGGCATATCCCTGGAGGAGGCCGAGCGTTTCGGAGAGCATCTCGCTTTCGACGCGGGCAGCGACATACTCTTCATATCCGACTCATACAGAGGCACCGGCGACGCGGGCAGCGGCATACATTGCCTGAACATCTTTGCCGCCGGGGATTATATAGGCTGGACTTCCGATGTCTCTATAGATCTTGACCCTGCGGTGTTCGATACGGCGCATCCGGCCGTATATGGATATATATCGCAGCCTGCCGGACTGACATTGTCGCTTTACCTTGGCAACACACTGCAGACAGGTGATATCAACGGGAACAACATACCTGATCTTGTAGCCGGCGAATACGGCAACCCGGGCAATGACACCACAGGCAAGTTCTATTATTTTTCTGACATAGGACTGAGCTTCCTCTCGGCCAATTCATCCGTCGAGGCCGATTCCGCCGCCCATACTGTCTTTGACACCGGACGCATACCCGTGACGGTTCCCGGCATGTATATAGGGCTTGAAAGCCTGGTGGCCGACATCGATGACGATGGCGCGGATGATATAGTGCTTGGCGATCATGGCGCCCAATGCATGGCTCCCCTTTCCATAGCGGGATCGTTTTTCACGGGCGCGGTGTATGTTTTTTTCAACGATTCGGCCATAAACCTGTCGACAACCGTGGGACTGGGTTCCATCGGCGCGGCCGATCTGACGATATACGGCGAACACGGTTCTTCGGACCTTGGTAACGGCTTGTGGACCGCTGACCTTGACGGGGACGGCCACAATGAACTCTATGCCGCGGCCACCCATTTCTCATCGGCCTATGACGACATGGTCGGGGGGACGGGGATCGAATACTTCGGGAAGGTCTACGGTTTTTATATGAACGCAGACGGCATGAAATACGTGGACGACCCCGCTTACGAAGGCGATGCGGACACGTGGGGACGCGCCGTGGACCCCAATGTCTCGGATTTTCAGACGCCACTTACATTTAAAATATACTGGAGCGACCGGGGCAGGATCAACTGCATACCCGAGGGGATGAGCCTCGCCCTTGACGACGCCTCACCCTCCGGCGTGCTCGACACGGCGGACACCTCGATATCGTGGACGCCTGAGACCTCTTTTGACCCCAGAAGCCCCAACATCATAGAATGGGCCGATGTGTATGTCTCCGCGAACAACATACTGCTCACGTCCAATACTTACGACCTGCATTATCTGATAGCGGATGACAGGACGACTTCGGAATATGCCACTCAGTTCTTCACGGAGAACATGACGGTGTTCAACAATACGCGCCCGTCCGTCACATGGGACGCCGCCGCCGTAAACGGCCTTGAGATTTCGGTCATAGGGCCGGATACAAGCCCTTATTTCAGAATAACATACACGGATCCCGACGGGAACCTTCCCTTCCGCACCCTGCTGTGGGTAGACCTTAACGGCGACCTGATCACCGATACCGGCGAGATATTCAATATGAACGACTCCGATCCGCTTCTTACCGATACCGCGTATGGAAAACAGTATGACATGGAACTGTCAAACGAGCTTTTCCAGGACATATTCGACGCCATTCAAAGCAACCCTTCTCTGGATCCAGTCACTATCGCATACAGGTTCATCTTTTCGGACATAGAACTTACGGACCCCTATGCGGACAATCTGTCCGCGGGAAACGGCACGTACGGCGTCTCGGTCTCTCTGACGGATGCGGACCATCCTCTTCCCACCGACCCCGTGAGGCTGATGTTTCCCGGACCTGCATACCCGGGTTTTGAATCAAACGCGGTGGAGCCGGACCTGGGCGTAAGGGATGAGGATTATGAGTTCCTTATCGAGTTCTTTAATGAGAACAATCCCTCGCTTTTGCCCGATGTCACCAAGCTGCATATATATTTTTATGACAGAGACCTTGACGAAGGAGTTGAGCTGATAAGAGACCTCACGGAGACGGATGCGTCTGACACTTATACCGGCGACGGCAAATTATATGCAGCCGTCGTCAACTTCTCGGCCGCTCCCGAGCTGCTGGGCAGGGATGTGGATACCTGGGGGAGTTATGAGTTCGAGTTTTCAAGCACCGATAATTCCTATGTGTCCATGCCCGCCTTTGAAGAGGGGACAGACTACAAGGAGATAAACTATGCCATGTCCATAATGTTCATAGACTTTGAGGACGCCCTGCTGGCTTATAATTACGTGGACAGGGGCAAAGTGAACATATGGATACCATTTGCGCCGGTAATACCCGAAGACGACCTTATATTGATGCGGCTTGATCCGGGTGTCGAGATAGGGGAGGTCTTCGCCCTTCATGACGTGCTGTTTAATCCGGATTACGCCTTATTGGAGGAAGACCATGTGCTTATGCCGGGGCTTGATTTCACCCGGTTCAATTTTCTTACTCAGGCGCCGGCCGGGGTATATACGGCCACGTTCGAGTTCTGGCGGGCAGGCACCCGTATCGATGCGGTCTCCCCCGCTCTGGATATCGATGTAAGCCTCTTCCCTCCGGGGGCTGTCTCTCCTGTAAGCGGATTTGAGATAGAAAATACCGGAGAAAACGACATAAAGGCTTTGATCAGGGCGACAGACGATGACACTGTGTCGATGGTGTTTTCAGCGAGCGTGCCTTCCGGACTTTTTATCAGCCGGGAGAGCGCGGGAGAAAATACGGCCATATTCAGGAAGATAACCGCGGGAAATTATGAGTTTATAGGCGTCTCAAGAGGCGCCGTCACGGGAACGGGGGAATACACCGTGCTGTCGGACGACACGCCTCCGGAGATATACAGCGTGACGTACGAGCGCGGCAATATTGAGATACGGGCCGGAGACGACCTTTCCGGCATTGAGGGTTTCACTATTGTGGACGCATCAGGCAACGCGCATCATTCGGATGACGGCCATTTTCTCGGGGATTTTCTTTCCGAGGGGGCCAATGACGTCACCTGCATAGTCAGTGACATGCTGGGCAATGAGACTGTACTGGAAAGGGTGCTGACCGTAGGCATCGTCAACCCGCTCTTGTCCGGTTCATCCGGGATATACAACTACCCCAATCCGTTTAACCCGTCCACGAGAATAGAGGTGCATGTGGAAAAGGATTCCCGCTGCACGCTGGAGATATTCGACATGAGACGCAGGCTTGTCAAACGCCTGTTCAGCGGTTTTCTGGAATCCGGCATCAGAGGCTTTGACTGGGACGGCAGGGACGGCCACGGCCGAGTCTGCCCCAGCGGCGTGTATTATGCCGTATTCGATGACGGGACCGGCAGAATAACACATAAACTAACACTGATTAAGTAGGGGGGCATTATGACTAAAGCCAAGACCATATTATTTTTGATGATATTTGCATTGGTTTCCGTATGCGCGGCTCAAACGGAATACGGCATGGTTACAAGACTGGACGGCAAACTGTTCAAGGAGGCCGGCGGGCAGACGCGTGAAGTCCGCGAGGGCGAGCTTGTGTTCATTGATGATCAGCTGCGCACCGGGGAGGGAAGCTATGCCGAGATACGTTTCAGGGGAAAGAACTATCTGATCGATGCGGATACGGAGTTCTCCCTGAGACAGATATCGGTGCCGCCCAGGTCGGAGCGCAAGGTCGCGGCGAAGGCCGATTACATAGTCGGCATACTTGAACTGCTTGAGACAGCCTCGGTGCTGCCGGTGAAGGCGGGGGATGAGCTGAGGGTAAGCGATGTCGTCCGTACGGGGGAACGGAGTTATGCCGAACTGCTTTACGGAGATAAGATACTGGTAAAAGTGGATCAGAACACCACATTGGAGATCAAGGAATTTGAGGAAAAAAGGAAGACCCTGAAACAGCTGATAGGAAAGATATGGGTCAAGGCGAAAAAACTCGTGGCAGAAAAGTTCGAGGTGGAGACGAGGTTCGGCACGGCTGGAGTGCGCGGCACGCAGTTCGGCGTGTCAGTGGATGGCGCCGAGGGGCTGGATGTGGATTGCGAGGAGGGGGCTGTATATATGAGAAGCCCTTCCGGCGAAGAGGTGGAGATACCCGCCGGGATGAGATGCGGGATCAGGCCGGACGGATCGCTTAAGGACATCGTAAAACGCCCCGAAAGCGGAGGGTTTGATGATTTCGGACCTTCCGGCGACGGTGTCTTTTCCCCCGAAGTGCTCGAGGCGGTACGTGAACTGCAGAAGCTGGGCAGGGCCGTAAAGGCGGAACCGGGCGAGGATAATATCAGGCTCTTTCTGGCAAAATTTGCCGCTTTGGAGAGGATCATAGGGCCGGAAGAGAGGGAGTCGGCGGAATACGGCGACCTGAGCGTGATAAACGACATGTTGACATCATTGCTTGAAAAGATAAAGACATTGATATACGAGACCGTCGAACTTGCGGAGACGCTTCTGGCGGAACCCGATGCCGACGGATATGAACTGCTTATGTCAAATCTGACGGAAATAGAACGTATCACCGGCGAATACGGCATTTTGTTCGAGGATGCGGAGTCTTTGACAAAAAAAGCCGAGATGATCAAAGCCAGGCTGGGGCAGTCTCATTCAGACGACCGAGAAGGGGCGATCGCCCTGAAGACCGTGGAAGACGAACTTATGAAATGGGAGTCGCTGCTCAGTGTGAGATCATCCGTGGTGGATTTCAAGATGCTCGCTTCGAATATTGAGAAATTCACACAGCGCAGGCCGGAGCTTTCCGCCCTGATAAGCGGATACATGCGCGGCGCGGATCAGTCCGGCGACGAGGCGGGAAAAAGGTATTGGGAACAGGCCGCCAAAAGGGTCGACGGCCTGAAAGACGAGACACTGCGCCTGCAGGAGATCATAAAATATGAAAGCTATGTCTTTAACCGGGTCTCCGCGACCAGGGACAAACTGTATATATTCAAGACCGAGCTGGAGGCGTTTTCATCCCATACGGATTCAGCATCGTTGTGGATAGAACAGGCGGTAAACGCGGTCACAACGGGTGTGGACATCGCAGTGTATGCATACGAAGCCAGGACATGGAGCAGACTGGGAAATAAATACGAGGCCCTGAGGTCGGAGATCTCCGATTATGAAAAACTGATATCGGATGCCAAACGAAAGGGTATATTCTATACATCGGCCCGTATCTTAAAGGAATATGAAGAGATGCTGAAACTCTCGGGAGGATTTAAAGTGAAAAAAGGCTGCTGTCTGGTCACCATGAATTTCGGACAGGTGAGGCGCATATTTGTGCTGCTTAAAAGCTTTTTCATGACTTCCGAAGGAAGGAGCCTGCTGTGAAAAGGACATCTGTTATCTTATTGCTGCTTGTGTGCGGTCTTCTTCCGCTGCATGGAGCCGTTACCGGGTATGTGTATCTGGGCGGAGGGTATGACAGAAGCAGAAGCAACGAGATAGACGGCACGGAAGTCATCGATGATTCCGGTTACGCGGAAGCCACCGTCTCCCTTACATATCAGCGTGAACAGGGCTTCTGGTCTCTTTTCGGGTATGTGAACAGGGATGATTTCTATTACGAAAAATCAGGCAGGCTGTCTTACGGGCAGTATGACACCTTCATGGGGAATGTCTCCGCGTATGTCTCCTATTCGGACCTTGACGATATAACGGAATCTGACAATGACAACGGCAGACTGAGCGCATATGTGCAAAGCGTGAAGTATGTGACGGATGAGGTCTATATGGGGTTTGACGCGGCGTGGGACCATGTCGATTACCGGGACGAAGCCGCGGGGCTGTATGACTATGATGATCTGTCGGTGTCTGCCAACGCGGGGCTGGGCGACCTGTATGTCAATCTGAAGGGTACGGACCGGAGCATAGCGGACGGAGAGACTCCGGGATATTTTGAATATTCGGCCGATGTGTACGGTTATTTCTATCCGGGGGATGCGATAATAAATGTTTCCGCAGGGGCCGATATAAAGAATTACGCTTTTACCACGGCCGATTATGATGATTATTCCCAGAAGGACGTCTCCCTGAAACTCGGGCATAAACTGGGCGAGTCTTTTGTGCCGTATATATCCGGAGAGTACTCCATGTATGACGAAAAGGACAACCCCGGCGATTACAGGCAGTGGGAGGCCGGACTCGAAATAGAGATGTTCCGCTACCCTCTCAGTATCAGCGTCAGGACAGGACGCAAGGATTTTGACGAGGAATCGGAAAACAGGCTCTCATACGGTCTTTATAAACTCGAGGGTTACTGGAATTTCTGGGCGGGACCGTTGTCGCTTTACCTGGGCGACAACTGGGAGCTTCAGAAAATAGACGACGTGACAGCCACGGAGTTTCCCGAAGCCAAGAACAGTAATTTTATCAACGATGTGTATGCGGAAGTCTCGCTCGACATATCCAGGACATTGTCGTTCGGAGTGGACCTTTCCTATCAGTGGCGGGAGTTCTTCATAGAAGACGAGATGAACGCGAACTACACACAGTTTGTAACGGGCATAGAGATCGATTATAATCTGTTTTTCAGGTATGTGTGGAATATCAAGGCTGAGGTGGCTGACACCAGGTATGAGACATATACGGAGAATGACGGGAAAAAATATTCTCTGAAAAGCATGTTGCAGTATTCTTTCTGACACGGGCTTATGCCGGCGGGCGCGGGGACGCCCGCCGTTTTTTCTTTACTTTAGCCAGCCGTCATCTATAATCCCACGGTCCCATGGAAAAAAAAACCGTCTTCTTTTATTTTCATTCTCTGTTCAATACAAAGGACTCCGTATATCATATGGGGTACGTATGCGATGACGACTCGGCTGAGACGGCCGTAAGGCCCAAAATAACACTGACGCCGCTGCATGAGCGCATTGCCGGAATATTGAAGGAAGACCTTGAGCGGGAAAAGCCGTTTGATGCGGTGTGGCGGTCTATCAAAAAAAAATATCCCTCCGGATTGTATGAATATACGGCATGGTCATGCCCCGCCGGCGTAAGCGAAGTGGGCGATTTTAAATACCGCGCTGCGATAGTGTTCCCGGAAGGGGCCGCCGGGCCGAAGGATGCCGCTGAGACAAGAGGGCTTTATCTCAAGACGGCGCAGCGTTATGAGGAATGGAAAAAGGAGAACGGAGGACAGCTGATCCCGGCGCCGGGCTCAGCCGCCGCGACGGCTTCGTGCCTTGCCGGCAGAGAGGCGCTACCCGGATCGGAAGGTTTTTTCGGCGAAGGAGGCCGCCTGTCGGAAACGAAAGGGTTTTCAGTAAGAGAAGGGCAGCGCACATTGGCCGCTGATGTGGAAAACGCCATCGAAAGAGGCGGCGTCCTTCTTGCAAACGCGCCGACCGGCATCGGCAAGACCATGGCATATTTATTCAATACGGTGAAAGCCGCTGAACAGGGGAAGCGCGTACTTATATCGACGCATACAAAAAAACTGCAGGACCAGATACGGTTCAAGGACATCCCCGCCCTTGAAGGCATCATAAAACGTCCGGTCCCCCATACCGTGCTGAAAGGCAAGGACAATTACGTGTGCATGCTGAACACGGTCTCTTTTGTGAAAGACCCGTCGTCGTCGGAAGTGCTGCGGGACCTGGTAAGAGAATACGTGTTCAACAGGGGTGTCACGGAATCCGACGAACTGCCTGTGCCGGCGGGAATAAGGGGACAGCTTTCGCCGTCTCTCTGCGCGGGAAAAGCCTGTCCCTATTATGATGTATGCGCCTATTATACCGCCATAAAGCTGGCCAAACTCTCGCCCGTGGTGATCATCAACCACGCCATACTGATCAATGAGCTGAAGAGAGGCCGCCTGGGTGAGTTTCAGGTACTGATAGCAGATGAGGCACATCACCTTGAGCATATAATAACGGAAAGCCTTGGCGGGGAACTCTCCTCGTCTCAGTTTGATTTTTTGAAAGTCCGCGGGAATCCCGGGAGGCGCCTATGTTCTGAGTGGAAAAAGACTTTCCCTTCACTCGAGACGGCCTCGCGGCAGGAAGGGATGAAGCTGCTGGAATACTGCGACGCCGCCGCCGAAAACATCAACGACGAGGAGGAAAAATACTTCCTGGAAGAGAAGGCCGCGGTCATAAAGAGGTATTTTCTTTACAGGGAATCCTATCACGTGGAGCGCATCTGGCGGGAAAGCGGCGAAATGTTCCGTCTGTATCCCTATTCCATATCCTCCTGGGTCAGGACTTCGGTCTGGAACCGCTTTCCCTCCGTGATATTCATGTCCGGCACGCTTTTCATGGACGAGGGAGTCATGAAGGATATGTTTAAGACGATAATGGGGGTGCCGGAAGACCAAAGGTTCGTCTTCAGATACCTTGAGCCGTCGTATGATTATGCGAACAATGTAAGATTTTTCGTGCCGTCCGATTTCCCGGAATATGATTTCGCCGAAAAGCAACATTATCTGGAAGCGGTCATCATGTTTCTGAAAGAATATATAGTCAGGACGGAAGGACGATGTCTGGTGCTTTTCACATCGCATGAGGATATGAACACGGTATCCGGCGCCATGGAGCCATTTTTCAAGGAAAACGGCATCATGCTGTATGTGAACAGTTTTGACAATGACGTCGTAAGAGAGAACCCCCTTTATGCCGTTTTCGGCACGTATTCCCTGTGGGAAGGCATAGATATTGAAGACGACCTGCTCAGGACTGTCGTGATGATAAAATCACCCTTCATGTCTCCGGATGACGGATATTTCAGATCAAAGAGCAAAGAGCTTGGCGAAAAGATGTATTATCTCTTCTATATGAACAACGCGGCTGTGAAGTTCCGCCAGGGTTTTGGACGGCTGATACGCTCGGCGTCCGGCAGAGGCGTCTTTGTCTTCCTTGACAACAGGCTTTCCAAAAGAAGCTATAATAAGTTCTTTTTAAGGTCCATATCTGAAGACATGGGTTTTTCACTTGTGCCTGTACGGGAGATATTCAACCGGGCGGAAGTGTTTCTCTTCAGCAGGACGGACATGATCACGGGGATCTCAGGCGTCAAATCCGATTATAAGTTCCTGGACCACCGCCAGGTCTATATCGCGAGGGACGGTGAACGGGGGGTTAAGATCATAAGGGGGGCGGCCGGCACCGGAAAGACCGTCATACTGATACACAGGCTGAAATACCTTCTGATGAAATTTCCCCATGTCAGAAACATACTTTTTGTGACGTTCAACGCGTCGCTTGCGAACTATATAAAGAATATTTTAAGGATAGAGGGCATCACCGAGAAAAAAGGGGCTGTGAAGGTATGTTATCTTTATGAGCTGTGCAGGGATGCCGGTTTTGAGAAGAAGCCGGGGTCATTTGATGATTTTTACAGCAGTGTGCTTGCTGAGATGAGGCAAAAAGACTGGGCTGGGCAGCAATACGACGCCGTGTTCATAGACGAGGGACAGGATTTCGATGAGACAAAACTTGAGATCGTATTGTCGATGGCCGACCGCGAGAAGGCGGACCTGACGGTGGCCATAGACCACAGACAGGAGCTGTACAAACGGGATTTTGGAAGATTCTTCAAAAACAGGGCTGTAAAAGAGTATTTTCTGGAGACTTCTTACAGAAGCAGCCGGCCGGTCACGGACCTGGCCTCGCTCTTTGTCAGGGACCTTTTCACTCCCGGCCCGGAAAAGATCTTCAGACAAGGGATACAGCCGGTCTTTGAACGATTTTCAGACAGGGAATCCCTTATGAACGGCTTGGTTAACGGGACAAGGCTTTATATGGAGCGATTCGGTTACGAAAGCCATGACATACTGATAACGTATCCCAAAAGGCGTGTTTACGGCTGTGCGAACGTATCCGAGGAGATCGCGCGGGCGCTGGGAGAGGCGGGCATCGGTTCAATGGATATCTCATCCATGAGGAATAAAAGCACATACAGGCTGCTGGACGGCAAGGTGAAGCTGTCCACCATACACTCTGCCAAGGGTCTTGAGTTCCGCGGCGTCATAGTCATCGGGCTTGACGAGAGCCCCGCCACGAATTCCGGCTCCAGGATGGCGTATGTGGCGGTCACCCGCGCTTCGGATGCGGTACGCGTGCTGTACACCGCAGATTCGGGACTGATACAAAGGCTGGGTCTTGAAAAGAGATGATACATCGATACATCGTAATTTATAGATATAACGCTTAAAAGTTTAAAATTATTAAAAAAGATGTTGATTTTAACTCACTAATCAGTATAGTGATTTCGTGAACAATATAACTCTGCTTAAGTTAGCCGAGAGTAACATTATAGTGATTGATGTGATATATCGGAAGGAGGATTTTTTATGGAATCGTTGAAGATTCATATCCCCGACAATGAGCAGTATAGAGAGCTTGGGACCTATATTGAGTCGGTCGGAGATATGCCGGGGCCTTTGATCAATGTGCTTCACAAGGCTCAGGGGATATTTGGGTATCTCCCAATGGAAGTTCAGACATTCATCTCGCAAAGACTTGACATTCCGTTGAGCACGGTGTACGGGGTGGTCACCTTTTACAATTTTTTCAGTATGACTCCGCGGGGAAAGTATGTGGTCAATATATGCATGGGCACAGCCTGTTATGTCAAGGGCGCGGCGCAGGTCGTCGATTATTTCAAAGACGGTCTGGGCATAGAAGAGGGCGAGACCACGGAAGACAATATGTTCACACTGACCACGGCAAGATGTTTCGGAGCCTGCGGACTGGCGCCGGTGCTCATGGTGAATGAGGATGTTTACGGGCATGTTGACAGGAAAAAGGTGGCTGAGATCATTAACAAATATAAGGATATCGGTTAACAGGTAGGAGGATTCTTATGAAAAATCTTGAAGAATTGAGAAAACTGCGCGAAAAAGCACAGAATGAGATCAAACTCCGTTCCCAGGACGCCAAGATCAAAGTGGTCGTGGGCATGGGGACATCCGGCATAGCGGCCGGAGCGAGGGAAGTCCTGAAGGCATTCATTAACGAGATAAACGAAAAAAATATCAAGGACTGTGTTGTCACCCAGACAGGTGAAAAGGGAATGAGTTCCATGGAACCCATAGTCGAGATCCACGAAGAGGGAAAACCCGTTATATTGTACGGTGAAATGGATTCTTCCAAAGTAAAGAAAGTCGTGGCTGAACATATTATTAACGGTAAGGCCGTCAATGAATTCATGATCTCGATGGAGGAAAAGTAAGTAGTCAGTTAGGAGGGTGCTTTTATGGCTCACAGGTTGAATGTGCTGGTGTGCAGCGGTGCATCATGCATTTCCAATAACAGCTTAAAGGTCAAAGAAGAGATGATCGCCGAAATCGGGAGACTCGGACTCACTGAGGAGATCAAGGTCATTGAGACCGGTTGCATGGGTCCCTGTCAGCTTGGGCCTGTCATTCTTGTCTATCCCGATGAGATATTGTATAAGAAGGTGCAGGTCGAGGATGTCAGAGACATAGTCGAACAGCATTTTCTCAAGGGCCGTCCCGTTGAAAGGCTTCTGTACAAGTCGCCTTTGACCGAGATGCCTGTTAAAAAAAGCAGCGAAGTCGATTATTTTAAAAAGCAGGAAAAGATCGTATTAAAGAACTGCGGAAACATAGACCCTGAAAGCCTTGACGAATATATAGCGACGGGCGGATATGAGGCCCTGGGCAAGGCGCTTACGGAGATGGATCCCGACAAGGTGCTTGCCGAGATCAAAATATCAGGACTAAGGGGGCGCGGAGGCGGAGGTTTCCCCACCCATTTGAAATGGATGTTTACAAAAAACACTGAGTCTGATGAAAAGTACGTCATATGCAATGCCGACGAGGGCGACCCCGGGGCATTCATGGACAGATCGGTTATAGAGGGAGATCCTCACACATTGATAGAGGGCATGGCCATAGCGGGCTACGTCGTCGGCGCTTCCAGAGGATATGTCTACGTGAGGGCGGAGTATCCCCTTGCCATTGAAAGGCTTCATAAAGCCATAGGGCAGGCCAGAGAGTACGGCTTCCTCGGCGACAACATCTTTGAAAGCGGTTTTTCCTTTGACCTGGAGGTGAGGGTCGGCGCCGGAGCTTTTGTATGCGGCGAAGAGACGGCTCTTATACATTCCATCGAGGGCAAAAGGGGCAACCCCAGGCCCAGGCCTCCGTATCCGGCTCAGTCCGGCGTATGGGGCAAGCCTACGGTGCTGAACAATGTCGAGACATACGCCAATGTGCGTCACATAATAAACAACGGCGGCAGCTGGATGGCCGCTATCGGCACGGAATCAAGCAAGGGCACCAAGGTGTTCGCGCTTTCCGGGACCATCAAGAACACGGGTCTTGCGGAAGTGCCCATGGGAACTACCATAAGGGAACTTATATACGAGATCGGCGGCGGGGCTCCCGCAGGCCATGAGATCAAGGCTGTGCAGCTCGGCGGCCCTTCGGGAGGATGCGTCACCCCGGAGTATTTCGATACGCCCATTGATTATGAATCGCTCATAGAATTGGGCGCCATGATGGGCTCCGGCGGAGTCATCGCCATGGATGAGACCACATGTATGGTCAATACCGCGAAGTTCTTCCTGGATTTCACATGTTTCGAGTCATGCGGAAAATGCACGCCCTGCAGGGTCGGCCTGAAACAGATGTACAACATGCTTGACAGGATCACCAAAGGCGAGGGCGAAGACGGGGATATCGAAAAACTCGAAAAACTCGGCGGCGTCATAAAGCAGACCGCTTTATGCGGCCTGGGACAGACGGCCCCCAACCCGGTGTTGTCCACCATAAAATATTTCAGACATGAGTATGAAGAACACATCAGAGACGGAAAGTGCCGGGCTCTTGTCTGCAAGCCTCTTATACGCTATGAGATCGATACTGATAAATGCAAGGCGTGTACGCTTTGCGCGCAAAAATGTCCCGTTGATGCCATCAGAGGCGAACGGGGCGTAAAACACAGGATCGAACCCGATAAATGCATCAATTGCGGCAACTGCTTCGATGTGTGCCCGTTCGGTGCCGTCGGAAAGATATCGGGCGACGACGAATAAATAGCTTGACGCGGGAGCCGGCTTCCCGCGTCAGATATATGTTGAAAGGGGAAACGGTATGAAAAGAAAAGAGATAATGAAAAGGTATGAGGCCAAACCGGACAATCTGCTCTATATACTCCATGACATACAGGATGAGAGTCCTTATAACTATGTCACGGAGGAGGATATGGAAGAGATCGCGGATTACGTCGGCCTGCCTTATTCAAAGGTCTACGGGACGGCGACCTTCTACTCCATGATATCCCGCAAACCCAGGGGGAAACATGTGGTCAGATTGTGCGATTCTCCTCCCTGCCACCTGATGGGTTCCGAGAACATACTTGATGTGTTGAGGGACCTGCTGGGAATAGAGGTCGGACAGACTTCTCCCGACATGTTATTCACTTTGGAAATCACTTCCTGTCTGGGCATATGCGGCGTGGCTCCGGCCATGATGATCGATGAGACCGTATACGGAAACCTGACCGCAAAGAAGATCAGGAAGATCATAGATGATTATAGGGGGGGGAATGTATGAAGATGATCACAAAATATGTGCTGTTCAGTATCGAAGAAGATACGCTCATGGCGGGAGCCAGAAAGGTCAAGGCTCAGTTTGAAAAAGTGCTGAGCGAGGCCGGGCTTTCCGATGAGATCATGGTGGTCGAGACAGGCCCCATGGGGATAATGGGCAAGGGCGTGGTAATACTCGTGCAGCCCGATGACGTATACTATGTAAACGTGACCATTGAGGACGCAAGGGAGATCGTGAATGAGCATCTTCTCAAGGGGCGCCCCGTAAAAAGGCTTCAGTTTTCCGGAAAATTGGATCAGAACCTGATCTCCTTCAGGGAGACCCCGCAGGACCTGAAAAACCAGCGCAGGATAGTACTGGCTAATTCGGGGCTTATCGATCCTGAAAATATAGACGAATACATAGCGGTAAACGGATATGAGGCTCTCGGCAAGGCTTTGACGGAACATAAACCCTCGGAAATAGTGGATATGGTAAAGGCCTCCGGACTTCGCGGACGCGGAGGAGCCGGGTTCCCGACGGGACTCAAATGGTCTTTTACAGCGCCGCTTGAAGACAAGCCCAAATACATAGTCTGCAACGCCGATGAGGGAGAGCCGGGAACATTCAAGGACAGGCTTATCATGGAAGGCGATCCTCATAAGCTCATAGAGGGCATGGCCATAGCCGCTTATGCTATAGGCGCCGAGATGGGCTATATCTATATCAGAGGCGAATACGGCCTGTCCATATCCAGGACACAGAAGGCCATAGAAGACGCGCGCGAATACGGATTGCTCGGCAAAGACATCTTCGGTTCGGGCTTTAATTTTGACATAGAGATAAAAAAGGGCGCCGGTGCTTATGTGTGCGGCGAAGAGACGGCTTTGATCAACTCACTCGAAGGGGGACGGGGAAACCCCCGTGTCAAGCCCCCGTTTCCGGGCGTCAAGGGGCTGTGGCAGAAACCCACGGTCGTCAACAACGTGGAGACGCTGTCCAATATAACATCCATCATACTCAACGGGCCGGAATGGTATAAATCCATCGGCACTGAGAAATCTTCCGGCACCAAGGTCTACACCATACTGGGACATGTCAACAACCCCGGACTTGTGGAAGTGGAGATGGGCACGCCCCTGAGAGACATCATATATAAATACGCGGGCGGAGTGAAGGGCGGCAGGTTCAAATGCGCTCTCGTAGGCGGCGCCGCAGGCGCGTTTCTTGATGAAGAGATGCTTGACGTGAAGATGGATTATGACAACCTTGGGGAATACAAGGCTGTACTCGGTTCCGGCGCGATACTTGTCATGAACGATTCAAGCTGCATAGTGGACATGCTGAGGAACATATTGTTTTTCTTCAAACATGAGTCATGCGGCAAATGCTCGCCGTGCCGCATAGGCACGACACAGCTTTATGCAATGGCGGACAGGATCTATCACGGCGAAGGGTCGCAGGAAGACTGGGAGAAGATGCTTTCCGTTTCCGAAGCGATGAGCACTACCGCTCTCTGTGCTTTGGGACAGTCTCCCTATTTGGTTATTCATACTGCGGCTAAGTATTTTGAGGATGAAGTCCTCGAACATATCAGGCGTGGAGTCTGTATGTCCAATATATGTAAGATGAATCGATAAGAAAGATATTAAGGAGGATATGGTATGGCTGATATGGTCAAATTGTATATCGACGGATTGGAAGTGGAGGTGCCTGCCGGCACAACCATTCTGGATGCCGCCAAGGCTGCCGGGAAGAATATTCCCACACTTTGTTATCACGAGGATCTTCCTCCCACCGCCGCTTGCGGAGTCTGTGTAATAGAATATGAAGACAGGCCCGTTATGCAGCGCGCGTGCTGCACACCTGTGGCGCCCGGGATGAAAGTCGTCACTAATTCAAAAAAACTGCGCGAAAGAAGGAAATCGATCATAGGGCTGGTGCTTTCAAACCATAACGTTGATTGCCCTTCATGTTCCGCCAATGAAAAATGCGAACTGCAGAAGCTTGCAAACGACCTCGGGGTCGATATGCATATGTATGAGAACATCCTGAACAAACAGCCTTCCGATGAGACAAGTGTCGCGATCATAAGAGATCCCGACAAATGTATACTCTGCGGAAGATGCGTCACGGTCTGCGATCAGATCCAGACTGTCAATGCGATAGAGATCGTCGACAGAGGCTTCGGAGCCCATGTCGACACAGCATTCTCCGCGGGCATGGGCGTCAGCCCCTGCGTGAACTGCGGCCAGTGCATAGTCTATTGCCCCACAGGCGCGCTCAAGGAGAAAAGCCATATCGATATGGTATGGGACGCGCTGCTTGACCCTGAAAAACACGTTGTCGTGCAGGAGGCTCCCGCCATAAGGGCTTCGCTCGGCGAAGAGTTCGGCATGGAGATGGGAGAAGTCACAGTCGGCAAGATGTACGCCGCGCTTAAGAGAATCGGCTTTGACGCGATATTTGATACGAATTTCTCGGCTGACCTCACGATCATGGAAGAGGGCACCGAACTTGTAAACAGGATAAAAGAGGGCGGAAAACTTCCCCTGCTTACTTCCTGTTCACCCGGCTGGGTCAAGTTCCTGGAAACGTTTTTCCCTGAGTTCGGGGAGAACATCTCCACGGCCAAATCGCCGCAGCAGATGATGGGCGCGCTGACCAAGACATATTACGCCGAAAAAGCGGGCATCGACCCGGCAAAGATAGTATCCGTGTCCATCATGCCCTGTACGGCTAAAAAGTTCGAGTCACAGCGTCCCGAGATGAACGATTCCGGTTACCGCGACGTGGACTATGTGCTGACGACACGCGAGTTTGTACGCATGATAAGGGAAGCCGGGCTTGATTTCAAAAACCTGCCCGAGGAAGAACCCTATCACGCTTTGGCCGACTATACCGGAGCCGCCACGATATTCGGCGCCACCGGAGGCGTCATGGAAGCCGCGATACGAAGCGCGTATTATCTGATCACGGGAAAAGACCTCACTAATGTGGATATAGCTCCCGTGAGAGGCATGGAAGGCGTCAAGGAGGCTGAGGTCGACATAGAGGGACTGAAGCTGAAAGTCGCAGTGGCTCACGGACTGGGAAACGCCAGGGCTCTGCTGAACAAAGTGAAAAAACAGATAGAAGAGACCGGCAAAAGCGAGTACGGTTTCATAGAGATCATGGCCTGCCCCGGCGGATGCGTCGGCGGCGGCGGACAGCCTTACGGCAGTTCGATCGCAAAAAGAGCGAGAAGAGGACAGGGGCTTTATGCGGAAGATCACGGCCTTGCCAAAAGATGTTCGCATCATAATGAGGCAATACTGAAATGCTACAAGGATTTCCTCGGCGAACCCGCCTCTAAAAAGGCTCATAAACTCCTGCACACCAATTATTTCGGAAGAAGCAAAGTCTCCGGAGAAGCGGTGGACGAGCTGACACATAAACACTGACATCATAAGCGGATAATAAAAAAGGCGGACTGTCGTTGACAGGCCGCCTTTTTTTTATAGTAAACGCTGAAAGATCAGGATGAGAAGGATTCCAGATGCTCGGATATGGCAAAGAGGGCGTCATCCCATGTGGAATCGGCCTCCGGATCCGCTTCAAGTATATAGCCGAACCTGCTGCTGCCGGGAATGATCCCCCGGATCCCCGCGCTCATGATCACACCTTCTCCGGCCATATGAGACCATCTTTTTCCCATGAGCTCGCAGAACCAGATCTTCACTCCCAGTTCCCCGCGCAGGGCTGATGCGGCCCGGTCGAGGTATTCGGCCATATTGGCGCTTGAATCCCGGAAAGACTCCAGTTTCTTAAAGATAGAGGTCCCGTTCCCCACCGGATATCCTTTCATAGTATTCGTCAAATTCCTTGAGAAGCCTGTTGTCCTTGAAAAACGGGTCCTTTCTGATCTCGTCCAGCTCCTGCTTAATAAGTCTTTCGCCTATCTCGCGGGTCTCCGGGGAGGAAAAGTCGTCCAGCCATTCCCTGAATGTTAGGACGGCGTTCAGTTTGCAGAACTTACCCTCGGTGCCGCATTTCAACAGCCCCATGATCTTGTCGCCGGTCCTGCCGCAGCGGTATCCCGCGGTGCAGAAGGAGGTTATCATCCCCATTTCGGCAAGTTCGCGCACCACCACGTCAAGGTCCCTGGTGTCCCCGAGTTCAAACTGCTGTCTGTCCTTTTCCTGCTCGCTGTACTGCTCCGAATACGCGCCCAGTCCTATTCTTGTGGAGGCGTCGGTCTGTGTGCAGCCCAGACGAGCGATGACGTCCTTTCTGATCTCCGGCTTTTCCCTGGCCGTGATGATCATGCCCGTGTAGGGCACCGAAAGCCGTATGACTGTGACCAGTTTTTTGAAATCTTCATCCGATACAGTGTAATCATTGTCAGCCGCAAGCGGGGCGTTGTCCGCCGGCGTGAGGCGGGGAAATGATATGGTATGCGGCCCGATGCCGTCAAAACGGTTCTCAAGGTCTATGGCATGGTAAAGGAGTCCCATTACCTCGAAACGCCAGTCATAAAGTCCGAAGAGGGCGCCTATGGCCACATCGTCTATGCCCGCGTCCATTGCTCTGTGAAGCGCGTAAAGCCTCCACCTGTAATCCGATTTCGGGCCTGAAGGATGTATTCTCTCATAGGTCTTCCTGTGATAGGTCTCCTGGAAGACCTGATATGTGCCTATGCCCACTTCCCACAGTTTTTTCAGGTCTTCGGTAGACATCGGAGCGGCGTTTATGTTTACACGGCGTATGGCGCCTTCGCCTTTGCGAGTCTTCATCTTTACGTCATATATTGTCCTGATGGTGTCGGCCATATAGTCGGCATCGGATTCCGGGTGTTCCCCGTATACCACGATGATACGCTTCTGTCCCATCTGTATCAGGCTTTCCGTTTCCCTGCGCACCTCGTCCATGTTGAGTATGCGGCGCTTTTCATGGGTGTTGTCTTTTCTGAATCCGCAGTACAGACAGTTGTTGACGCAAAGGTTGCTGAGATAAAGAGGCGCGAATATCACGATGCGGTTGTCGTATACCATGTGTTTTATCTTATACGCGGCCTCCTGCATCTCCTTCAGCAGTTCCTCGTCATCTACATTCAGGAGGGCGGCCGTCTCATCCGGATCAAGACGCTGTATGGAGAGTGATTTTTTTATTATCGCCCGTATACGCTCTTTGCCGGGATTAGCATTGGCCTTAAGCTGCGATTCTATCAGGTCCTCGTCGATGAAATCCCTGCCGTCCGCAAGATATTTGTCTATCTGATCCTGTCTTATTACATTGTCAGCCCATTCCTTAACATTTTTTCGGCTCATACGATCCTCCTTGGCTTTATTGTAAGCAATATACTTTCAAAACAAATTTTATTACTAATGTCGGATTTGTCAATATGAAAAGGATATAATGTGAAAAAAATCTCAAATAGATATTGCAATAATAGCATTGACATTTTCTGCGTTTATGGTAATTATTGGACTGCCGGAAAAAGGTACAAATACAAACAGGGAGGTAAAATGAAAAAAGACATGTATGACTTTCCTTTACATGACTATATTTCGGATGAACGTTTTGAGGCACTCAAGAAATTTTCGGAAGGAAAGGCGACCCCGTTTCTTCTGATAGACCTGAACATAATAAAAAAGAAATTTGTAGAATTGAAAAAAAATCTTCCTTTCGCGAAGATCCATTACGCGGTAAAGGCGAACCCCGAAGAAGAAGTGCTGAAGATGCTCCATTCGCTCGGCTCCAATTTTGACGTGGCCTCGGTGTATGAACTTGACCAGCTGCTTGCAATAGGCGTGGACCCTGCAAAGATATTGTACGGCAACACCATAAAAAAGAGCAGGGATGTCGCTTATGCCTACGAAAAAGGGGTGCGGCTTTTTGCGACGGACAGCGAATATGACCTGAACTCGATAGCGCAAAACGCGCCCGGCTCAAAGGTCTATTTCAGAATACTCTCTGACGGCAGCGGAGCCGACTGGCCGCTTTCGAGAAAATTCGGCGCGCATCCCGACATATTGTTTTCCCTTATAAAGAAAAGCAAAAGCCTGGATGTGATACCATACGGCCTTTCCTTTCACGTTGGCTCTCAGCAGAGGGATATCGGACAATGGGATAATGCCATCAGCCAGTGTTATTACCTTTTTCAATCGGTGCGGGACATAGGCGTGGAACTGAAGATGATAGACATCGGCGGAGGCTTTCCCGCCCATTACACCACACCGACCACGGAGACCGGCAGATACGCCACCGAAATAGTCAGGTTTCTTAAGGAAGACTTCGGCGACAACATGCCCGAGATCATAGTGGAGCCGGGCAGGTCTCTTGCCGGTGATTCGGGCATCATAGTCTCTGAAGTTGTGCTGGTGGAAAAAAAGGCCAAATACAACCCCTATAAATGGATGTATCTTGATATCGGCAAATTCAGCGGCCTTATAGAAACGCTGGATGAGTCCATCAAATATCCCATGTACATAGAAAAAAACGGGAAAAGCGAAAAGTACATAGTCGCGGGGCCCACATGCGACAGCGTGGACATATTGTATGAAAAGACCAAGATGAATTTCCCGGCCACCGCCGAACCCGGTGACCGTGTCTATATTTTTACCACGGGCGCGTACACAAAAAGCTATAGCTCGATGGCCTTTAACGGTTTTCCGCCGCTGAAGTCTTACGTGCTGCCGCTGGACTGAGAAAACATCACGACATCCGCGGGGGGTATTTCCCCCGCGGGTTGCCCGGGCGGCGGCCAATACTCCCATATATAAGTTTTTTTTTGGACAAGCCGAATAAAATCAGCTATATTCATAGATATCATTGTCTTGTTTTAGAGGAGGAGTCTGAAAATGCGATTATTTTTTATTATATTGACGGTGTCATTTTTGTTTTGCTCAGATGTCTGGGGACGGCCGGCGCTTCCGGTATCGTCCATACCCTCTGCCGCTCCCGAAAGCGTGCGGATGGCGCTGAACGACCTTTATTCCGATGACAGGGACGTGCTTGGCGAGGGTCTGATAACGTTGAGGGAAAAGGGCCCCGCGGCTCTTTCAGCCGTGCCGTACCTGATCTCGATGCTCGACGATGAGACTGACCTTAAGGTGCAGGGCCTTACCACAGTGTCCGGAGAGGCCGCGGCCGCGCTCATAGCCGTCGGCGCCGGCGCTCAGGAAAAACTTATAGAGGGACTGAGTTCCGGCAAGGCGGCGATAAGGTCCAGATGCGCCTATGTGCTTGGAGAACTGAGGAACCCGGAACCTGCGGGCGTCATGGCCGAAATGGCAAAAAACGAACGCGTGGTCGGGGTGCGCGTGAGCGTGATAAAGGCGCTGGGCAATATAAAGAACCGGGCCTCCATAGTCCATCTGCTGGGCCTTTTGGGGGATCCGGACGATGCGGTGGCCGATGCCACCGTCGGCGCCATGGCGAGTTTCGGTTATCCCGCCATAAAGCCGCTTTCATATAACCTGAAAGACCCCGATCCCAAAAGACGGGCGAACGCCGCCAGGGCGCTGGGCCTTATACAGGACCCGCTGGTAATAAACGATATTGTGGCCATGACAGGCGACCCGCAGCCGCGGGTCCGCAAAGCCACGGCGGAAGCCCTTGGAAGCCTGAACATGATACAGGCCATAGAGCCTCTTATAAACATGCTTGGCGATGAAGACGCTGAAGTGAAAAGACAGGCCATCATCTCCCTGAAGGTATATCCCAGAAACAGGATACTCGAGCCTGTTATATTCAAACTCGACAGCTTTGACGAACAGGCTTCCGCGGAAGCCAGGAAGATCATACTGGAATCAGACCGCGCGATGACGCTTCCGTTGATACGAAAGGGTCTGAAGAGCGGCAGCAACGTACTCAGGTCGAATCTTCTTAAGATCACCCTTCAGCTGGGCGAGGAATCGCTTCTTCCGGATATAATCAACCTGTTCAAGACAACGGCCTCGGCGGATATCCGCCATCTTGCAATAGACAATATGATTGTTTTTAAAGACAGCTCGGTGATAGATGCGCTCGGTTCGGCATTGAGTTCCTCCGATCCGGCACTCTCCGCCCATGCGCTGAGCGGCCTGGTGACACTCAATGAGATCACAAGGGAAGTGGCCGACCTGGTGGAGACAAAACTTCGTGACCCGGACAGGAACATACGGATAATGACGGCCGCGGCTCTCCCCCATACCGATTCATACAGACTGACGCCGGTCATGGACGAGTCCCTTAAGTCAAATGACACCCCGGAGGTGAAGATATACTGCCTTGAAAGCCTTTCAAAAATAAAATATACAAAATCACTGCCTAATATATATCCGCTTATGAACGACAGGTCCGAAGCGGTCAGGATAGCCGCCGCAAAGGCGCTTGTCGCGATGGGCGACAAGGGTTCCGCCGAGACGTTCGGGCTGTACGTGAACGACGACGTGGCCGAGATACGGAGGATGTGCGTAAAAGGGCTTGCGACAGTCGCGCCGGATGAATATAAGGCCGTCTTTATGGCGAAATTGCAGGACAGTGACGCCGGCGTGCGCGAGGAAGCCGCCACGGCCCTGGGCCTTGCCGGAGACTCGTCCGCATTGAACGACCTGATCAAGGTCTTTTATGACGATGAGGAGATCGGCCCCCGCATAGCGGCGTTGAGGTCCTTGAGCGATATTGACACAAAACTCACGGTAGCCTTTGAACTTGACGGGCTTAAGGCCAGAAACCTCGAGCTGAAAAAAGCCGCGGTTGAATGCGCCTCCAAATACAAGGATAAGAACATATACCTGAAGCTTGCCGATCTGCTGAAAGACAGCAACGCCGATATAGCGGCGGCGGCTCTGGAATCCCTGAAAAATGCAGGGAATAAAAACTATGAGTCATATGAAGACTGGCTCAAATGGGCCGTAAAACAGAAATGACAGTGTTTGGGGCGGCCTGTTCTGGCCGCCCTTTTTTTTGCCTTTCCGCCTCAAATCGCCCTTTCCTTCGACGCTGACTAAAAAACCGCCCGCATATTTTCGAAATGTAAGCGGGCCACTTCTATTACGTTAAAAAAATCACGATAAAATAGTGAAATATATCACTTTAATGTTGACAAAAAACAAGCCGGTGTTAATGTACCAACAGATATAAATATATCGATAAAAATTACACGATAGGAGGTCGCGATGAAAGACGAATTGAGC
Source organism: uncultured bacterium (assembly GCA_964548195.1). Lineage (GTDB taxonomy): Bacteria > Macinerneyibacteriota > Macinerneyibacteria > Macinerneyibacteriales > DSCS01 > CAZJQC01. The sequence goes on from CAZJQC010000012.1 coordinate 29,632, forward strand.
AAGGTGTCCATACCGATACTGAGAAGGATGCCGACGTATCATCATCTCTTAAAGGCCTTGATGGACGAGGGCGTGACGACGGTGTCGTCCACATTTATTTCGGAAGCGCTGAAGATCGACAGCATCACGGTCAGAAAAGACCTGGCTATGACCGGCGTGGCGGGAAAACCGAAAATAGGTTTTTTTGTGCCGAAACTCATCAAGTCCATAGAAGAGTTTTTGGGCTGGAACAATCTGGGAGACGCTGTCATAGCGGGATGCGGAAGCCTCGGCTCCGCCCTGATGAGAAACAAACGCTTTGAGGAGTTCGGATTTCAGCTCGTGGCCGGGTTCGATATAGACGACGCCCTCACGGGCAGCCTGATCGGGGGCAGAAAGGTCTTTCACATAGACAAGATGTCAGACCTCATAAAAAGGCTTCATATCAGAATAGGCATAATATCCGTGCCGGAAAATGCGGCTCAGGATGTGGCCGATATCATGGTGGAGGCCGGCATAAAAGGCATTTGGAACTTCGCCGCTTTCGCGATAAAAGTCCCCGATGAAGTGATCGTCCAGCAGGAAAACCTGCTGGGGTCGCTGGGTATTCTTATAAAAAAGGTCAATGCGTTTAGTAGGATCTAACCGTAGGAGGTTTTAATGAGTGCTGTGGTTAACGCAAACGGGATGATGAGAAAATTCCGTAAAGTCTGCGAAATTCTGGATAAGCACCAGCGAAAGGCCAGTAAACTCATACCCATTCTTCAGGAAGTGCAGGCGGAATACCGCTACCTCCCCGAAGAGGTATTGAACTTTGTGGCCACTTCCCTGGGTATAAGCCCCGCCAAAGTATACGGGGTGGCTACGTTCTTTTCGCACTTTACTCTGGAGGCAAAAGGCAAACACGTGATCAGGCTCTGCAACGGCACGGCCTGTCACGTCAAGGGTTCCATGAATATCCACGACGCCATAAAGGAGAGGCTGGGCCTTGAGGGCAGGAAGACGACCACACCCGATTTCCTGTTTACACTCGAGACCGTCTCATGCCTGGGCGCCTGCGGGCTCGCGCCCGTTATGACAGTGAATGACAAGGTCTACGGACAGATGACCCCGGAAAAGGCGGTCGAAGTCATCGAAGAGATCATTAAAAAGGAAGAGGAGGCATAAGATGGGTGCAGAAGACCTCAAAAAGATCAAACAGGCTTATCTCGACACCGCCGCCAGGATAAAAAAACGCATTATCATCTGCGCCGGCACCGGTTGTGTCGCAAACGGGTCACTGGAGATCTACGACCATATACTGCGCTCCCTCAAAAGCAACGGGGTGGAAGCGGTGGTGGAACTGGACAAGGACGAACATGATTCGGATGCCGTGCAGCTTTCACACAGCGGATGCCAGGGCTTCTGTCAGATGGGGCCGCTGGTGGCCATAGAGCCCGACGGCATACTCTATGTCAAGGTAAAGGAAAGCGACGCCGAACAGATCGTTACTGACACCATAAGAGACCATAAGGTCATAGAAAGGCTGCTTTACGTGGACCCCGCAAACGGCCAGAGATGCAAAGGCCCCGCGGAAATACCCTTTTATAAAAGGCAACACCGTTTTTCACTGCAGCTTTGCGGGCACGTGGACCCGGAAAACATCAATGAGTACATATACCACGACGGATACGCGGCAGCGGCCAAAGCCTACGCCGAGATGTCCCCTGAAAACGTTTGCGAAGAGATCTTGAAATCGGGACTCAGAGGCAGAGGCGGCGGCGGATTCCCCACCGGAAAAAAATGGCAGTTCGCCCTTAAGGAAAAAAACGAGAAAAAATACATCATATGCAACGGCGACGAGGGCGACCCCGGCGCGTTTATGGACCGCAGCATAATGGAGGGAAACCCGCATGCCGTCATTGAAGGCATGATGATAGCCGCACGCGCCATAGGGGCCGATGAAGGCTATGTCTATGTGCGCACTGAATATCCCTTCGCGGTAAAACGCATGATAAAAGCATGCGAAGACGCCGAAAAAATGGGCATACTCGGCGATGATGTCTTCGGTTCGGGCCTTTCCATGAGAATAAACGTCATGGAGGGCGCCGGCGCTTTCGTCTGCGGTGAAGAGACGGCCCTCATGGCCTCCATAGAAGGGATGCGCGGCATGCCCACTCCGAAACCGCCTTTCCCCGCGCAGAAGGGGCTGTTCGGCAAGCCCACCATCATAAACAACGTGGAGACGCTCGCCACAGTGCCTCTTATCATAAACATGGGAGCGCCCGAGTATAAAAAAATGGGGACGTCCACCTCTCCCGGCACAAAGACATTCGCCCTCACGGGCCATGTCTCCAACACAGGCCTTATAGAAGTGCCGCTGGGGACCACGTTGAGAGAGATCGTATACAATATCGGCGGCGGAGTGCTTGACGCGAAAGGCCAGATCACCGGTGACGGCTTCAAGTCCGTGCAGATAGGCGGGCCTTCCGGAGGCTGCCTGACCGAGGAACATCTGGACATGCCGCTCGATTTCGATTCCCTCAAGGAAATAGGGGCGATGGTCGGATCCGGCGGGCTTGTGGTCATGAACAAGGACACCTGCATAGTACAGGTGGCCCGCTTCTTCATGCAGTTCACCCAGAACGAATCATGCGGAAAATGCATACCCTGCCGCGAAGGCACAAAACAGATGCTGGCCCTGCTCGACGATATCATCGAGGGAAGGGGCACGCTTGAGACACTTGACCGGCTGGAAAAACTCGGACATGTGATCATGAAGGCGTCGCTTTGCGGGCTCGGCAAGACCGCTCCAAACCCCGTGCTTTCGACATTGAAGTACTTCCGCGCGGAATATGAAGCCCATGTGACACAGAAAAAATGCCCGGCGGGACAGTGCAAGGCATTGGCAAGGCCGGAGATCGACCCCCTGAAATGCAAAGGATGTACCCTTTGCGCAAGGGCTTGTCCGGTGGGCGCCATCAGCGGCGAAGTAAGGAAACCTCATTCCATAGACCCCGACAAATGCATAAAATGCGGCGCCTGCGCCGCGGCATGTAAGTTCGGGGCAATCAAGGGGGTATGACATATGAAAGAATTTTTGACCATAGACGGGATAGAGATACCCATAGAGGGTGAAAGAAACATACTTGAACTGGCCAGAAAAGCGGGTATAGACATACCCAGCTTCTGCTATCACTCCGAGCTCAGCATATACGGCGCATGCCGCCTGTGCATGGTGGACATAGAAGGCAGAGGGCTTGTCACATCCTGCTCCACTATACCCGAAAACGGCATGATGATCAGATCCAACACAAAGGAACTGCGCGAGATCAGGAAGACCATACTTGAACTGCTGCTGGCGAACCATGACAAGAACTGCACCACCTGCGGCAAAAATCAGAACTGCAGGCTTCAGGAGCTGTCCAGGCGCTTCGGCATCGATGAGATAGAGTTCAAGCAGACAGACATGGCGCATGAAAAGGACCGCTCCTCGCTGGCGCTTGTAAGAGACCCCAATAAATGCATACTCTGCGGGGACTGCATAAGGTTCTGCGACGAGATACAAAGCGTAGGGGCGCTGGGCTTCGCAAACCGCGGAGCCGACGTCATAGTCACCCCCGCGTTCGGCAAGGACATAGCCGACGTGGACTGTGTGAACTGCGGCCAGTGCGCGAGGGTCTGCCCGGTGGGGGCCATCACGGTAAAAAACGATTCCGAAGACGTATGGGCGGATATAGATGATCCCAAAAAGACCGTCGTGGCGCAGATCGCGCCGGCCATAAGAGTGGCTTTGGGCGAATATTTCGGCATGAAGCCCGGCACAGTGACAACAGGCCAGATAGTGGCCGCGTTAAAACAGCTCGGGTTCGACCAGGTATACGACACATCATTCACCGCCGACCTCACCATCATAGAGGAGACCACCGAGTTCCTGGAAAGGGTGAAGACAGGCGGGCCGTTCCCGATGTTCACCTCATGCTGCCCGGGATGGGTCAAGTTTGCGGAACAGTATTTTCCGAAACTGCTGGGAAACATATCATCCTGCAAGTCACCGCAGCAGATGTTCGGCTCACTCGCAAAAGAGATGCTGCCCGCATTGCTCGACGTGAAAAAAGAAGACGTCTCCCTGGTGTCTGTCATGCCCTGCACCGCCAAAAAATTTGAGGCAGGCAGGCCGGAATTCTCAACGGACGGCATGCGCGACGTGGACCATGTGATCACCACCCAGGAGCTGGGACACATGATAGAACAGTCCGGCATGGATTTTAAAGCACTTAAACCCGCGGCGCTTGACCTGCCGCTCGGCTTTAAGACCGGCGCCGGCGTCATCTTCGGCAATTCCGGCGGAGTGACCGAAGCGGTGCTGAGATTCGCTTCCGAAAAGGTCACCGGGAAAAAACTGGAAAACGTGGACTTCAAGGAAGCGCGCGGCGAAGAGGGCATACGGGAGCTCACTGTCGACCTGAACGGCACAAAGATCAGGATGGCAGTGGTGTACGGCCTGGGCAACGCGAGGAAAGTATGCGAGGACGCAAAGAACGGAAAATGCGATTACCATTTTGTCGAAGTCATGGCATGCCCCGGCGGCTGCATAGGCGGCGCGGGACAGCCCGCGACATTCAACTGGGAGACGATCCGAAAACGCGGGCAGAGCCTTTACGAGGTGGACAAGACACTGCAGCTTCATAAGTCACAGGACAACCCCTATGTGCAGGAGGCTTATAAGAACATACTCGGCGAGGTGGGGGGCCATAAGGCCCACGAACTCCTTCATACCGGCTATCAGAACCGCAAAAGGATATCCGATGAGGGGCTGTCCATCTTCAGCGGCAGCGCCGACAACAAGGTGGAAGTGGGGGTCTGCGTCGGCACGAACTGCTACGTGAAAGGTTCCCAGACAATATTGACCGAAGTGCTTAAGTATATAGAGTCGCGCGGCCTGCAGGAATTCGTGGAGGCAAAAGCCGCATTCTGCTTTGAAAAATGCAGCGGCGCTCCCGTGGCGCGCGTGGGCGAAAAAATAATATCGGAATGCACACTCCGGGATGTCATCGATTCGCTCGAGGAGGAACTCGCAAAACGCGGGCTCAAGGCATCAGTCTAACCACACACCAATCTCCGCACCTCCGGCTGCTGCAGGCCGGAGGTGACCTTTAAGGAGGGTAAATGGCAGAAAAGGTATCCGTAAGGATATGCCTCGGAAGCTCTTGCTGCTCCAGGGGAAACGGCAAAAACCTCGTCATCATCAGGGAATTCATCGAAAAGAACGGCCTGGCCGGAAGCATAGACTTCAGAGGATCCGTATGCGCCGGAAAATGCTTCGATCAGCACGCCGGAAGTCGCGACACGACTCCTGAAAAAAATGACGGATACGGAAAATATTGACACGTGAAAAAATACACGATATAATATGAAAAAAAAGGAAGGCTTTATGAAGCATAAACCCGGGCAGGTCATTTTCACGGACAGGGCCAGATGCGTCGACTGTTACAGATGTCTGCGGGTCTGTCCCGTAAAGGCTATCAGCATCAGAAAAGGGCAGGCAATGGTGGAGGAGGATCTCTGCATCGCCTGCGGCAGATGCATATCGGAATGCCCGCAGCATGCAAAGTCCTTCAGGAACGATGTCCATACCGCAAAAAAAATAATGGAAAACAACCCGGGGAAAGTCGCCGTAAGCCTGGCGCCGGCTTTCGCGGCCGCTGCGGAGGAGAACCAGCGCATGAACGTGCCGTCGGCGCTGCGCAGGCTCGGCGCCTCGTTTGTCGCCGAGACATCGGTGGGCGCGTACAAGGTCTCGATGAAATCGTTTGAGATGGCCTCCAAAAGGCCGGAGCAGCCCTTTATAGCGACCGCATGCCCCACACTGGTAAACTACGTGGAAAAATATCACCCGGCCGCGGCCGATTTTCTGGTGCCGGTTATGTCGCCTATGCTGGCTCACGCCGCACATCTGAAAAAAAAGCTGGGCCGCGACTGGAAAGTCATATTCGTCGGCCCGTGCATATCCAAAAAATTCGAGGCGGACAGGATGGACGACAGCGGCGCCGTCGACTGCGTGCTCACTTTCACCGAGTTCCTCCAATGGCTGGACGAAGAGGATATCAGACTGGATAATCTGGAGCCCAGCGGTTTCGACGAGACGCCCGTGCAGTCAGCCAGGATGTTTCCCGTGAGCGGAGGCCTTATGAGGACGGCCGGCGAGGAAGACAGCCATGTCTCTCTCAACAGGGTCGCCGTGAGCGGTTTCAGGGAGATAGAGGACATGCTTTCAAGCCTTGAAAAGGATCCCCGCCCCATATTCGTCGAACCCCTGTTCTGCGAAGGCGGCTGCATAAACGGCCCCGGAATGCCGGATGGCGGCGACCTGCTTTCGCGTAAGGAAAAGGTCATAAGATACGCCATGGAACCGGTCAGGGGCGCGGCAGCGGAGGTGAATGTTTCGGTAACGGCCGCATACGGGGCAATGCCTCTGGAAAATGAAGAGGTCTCAGAGGATGAAATAAGGAAAGTACTGGAGATGACCGGAAAAGGCGACGCCGAAAATCAGCTCAACTGCGGAGCCTGCGGATATGACACCTGCCGGGAAAAGGCCGTCGCCGTGATAAAAGGGATGGCGGAGCCCGAGATGTGCATGCCTTACATGAGGCGGCTGGCCGAAAGGCGCACCGATAAGATACTTGACACAAGCCCCAACGGCATAGTCATACTCGACGGGCAGCTCACCATCATAGGGATGAATCCGGCATTCCGCGAGATGTTCAGATGCACGGACGCCGTGACCGGTAAAAACATATCCTATCTCATGGACCCCGACGCATTCGAATACATAGCCTCAGGCGCCGCCGAAAAGACCGACGAGAACATCTCTTTTGACCGCTATAACCTCTACTGCAGAAGGATCGCATACGCGCTCAGGCAGGATGAACAGTATATAGGGATATTTGTCGACAACACAAAGGCGTACACCGGGACAAAACAGCTTGAGAGCATGAAGGAAAAAGCGGTGCTGCAGGCGCGCGAACTCCTGGAACATCAGATCACCATGGCGGAGAGTATGGCAAAATTCCTCGGCGAAAACACAGCCAGAGGCGAGGAGATCGTCTCAAAACTCATAGCGATCGCGTCCGAAGACTCAGCGGGCAGGGAGTAGCTGATATGCCCCGCACATCGCTGTTCATCGAGACACATCTGGCGCAGGTGTCGAAAAAACCCGACAGGGCCTGCGGAGACACATGCCTGATAGACCGCGCGAAGGAAGTCACCACCATCATAGTCGCTGACGGCATAGGCTCGGGCGGACGCGCTCACATATACGCCACCATGTGCGCAAACCGGTTGATGGAACTCCTGAAACAGGGCTTTTCGGCCCATGAGTCATTCGAACGCGTCGTCGCCAGCATGCATGAAGCCAGAAAAAACGACGGCCCCTACGCGGTGTTCACATTGCTTAGAATACGCAAAAAAGGCGAGATATCAATATTGTCATATGAGATGCCCGAGACGCTGTTCATAGGACTGAACAGCCACGCGGGAGTGCTGCCGCGCAGGGCGCTTACCATGGCCGGAGAGGTGGTATATGAGTCAAACTGCTTTCTGGACCCCTCCGAATCCATCATGCTCGCAAGCGACGGCGTATCGCAGGCCGGACTGGGGACCACCCATCGCATCGGGCTCACCATGAAAGGGGCCGCCGAGATCGTAAACGACTTCCTCAGAGAGGGCGCCGAAATACGCGAAATACCGCAGATGCTGCTCAGATACGTCCGGGAGATCAACGGCGGGACAAACGGCGACGATATCACAATACTTATGGCGAAGGCCAGGCCCGGCACAGTGCTTAACATATTGACCGGCCCTCCGGCGGACAGAGACCAGGACGGGGCCGCGGTAAGGGATTTTATGTCGCGCGAGGGATTCAAGGCCATATGCGGCTCCACCACCGCGGACATAGTCTCAAGGGAGACCGGACTGCCCATAAAGATGGAGGAAAACCCCAAAAGCCTCATAGCCCCGCCCTGCTACTTCATGGAGGGGATCAACCTTGTCACCGAAGGCGCGGTCACACTCAACCAGGTCTTTAACATCATAGACAAGGACCCTTCCCTTTACAGACTGGACACCGGAGTGACACAGCTATGCTATTACATGCTCCTCGCGGACAGGATAAACATCATACTGGGAGGCGCCGAAAATGTCGCCCATGAGGACATATCCTTCATACAGCGCGGCATCACGCCCCGCCACAGCATCATAAGGATGGTGGCCGAAAAGTTGAGAATATTGGGAAAACTCGTTGTAATTGAGGAGCCCGGCGGCAAAAACAACCGGTAATGGCGTACCTACATCCTGGCGGACAAGCGCATATTGAGATAAAAACCTGTTGCGGAAGCACTTTTATGGGTTAAAATGTATGTATGCGAGAAATTAACGGCCGTTTCCGGCTGCTGGAACAGATAAACGAAAACAATAATTTCCTGGTGTACAGGGCCGAGGATGTGCTGGAACCGGGCCGCATGCTCATACTCAAGATCACGGCGTCAGAGGACAAGTTTCAGACAGACCTCATGTACAAGGAATTTATGGCCGGCGCCTATTACCGTCACCCGCTTCTGAGGCATGTAAAAGCATTGCACAGACTGCGGTCCGTAGACGGCCGTTTCCTCGAATCGCGCCGGACGTTCTATATAGCGGATTATTACCCCGGCCTGTTCACGTTGAACAGGGATAGCGAGTGCGGATTTATGAACGGCATATACGCCTTCATGCGCTTTCTCCATTCAAATGATACCTATCACGGGGACCTGCGCGTAAACAACATACTCGCCGGCGGCGACGGGCCCGTCTTTTTTGACATGAGCCCGCTGTTCGTAAACGAGAAGATGGGGCTCAGAAACGACCTGATAAATATCTGTTCCATGATGAGGACGCTTGATTATGAACTGCCCGCGGAGGCGGAACGGAATGTCCTGGAAAGCAATGTGATGAAGGCCTCCGTCTCTGACAAGAGACAGCGTGAGATCTTGCTCAGCCATATGGCGCACTCACCCTTTCCGTCGTCCCTGATACTGAGTAAACGGGGCATAGGCGCCATACCGGGGAAGCGTTCCGGATTGAATGTCTATGATTACAGGTCTGCGGAAAACGCCCGCAGCTGGTATGAAGGGCTTCTGCCATTCCTGGAAGGCGCGGGCTATGAAAAATACGACATACCCGGCGCGGCGGACGGGCTCGCTGAAGCCGTCTGCGGAACACTTTCGGGGCTGCTCTATTTCAACGGCGAAAACATCGGCGACAAAGAATTTTCAGATGAGGCGGAAAAGGTTTTTTTCTGCATAGACAAAGTACTATCCTTCGGCCCCGTCCTGCTCGCATTAGGGCCTGCCCGAAGATTTTCAGATAATGACCTTGAACTTATATCACTGATGGAAAGGCATTACGCATCGGATGACCTGGTCTTTGCGTTTTATTCCGACAAAAGACTCGCATGTGTGGAAAGGAACCTCGCTCAGGAGCCGCTCAATGAGGGGGAATGCAGAGATGCGGTCGCATATTACGCCTATCTTCTCAAGGATCACGGAAGTTCCGGAAAAGAACTGTTTGACTCGACCGGCGGCGAACCGGCCCTGGCCGCTTCCCTTTTCCGCGGCATAGCGGACGGAGACTGCATCAATGTCCGCGGCGGCGTAGGTAATCTCGAAAAGGGCAGAGACTGTTTCAGGATCACATTTGATATCGGCGATGAGGAGGGGCCGGCCGGCCGTGGACTGGAAAGGGCCGTGGCCCTGGTGAAAGCCATGGGCGGGAAGATGCCGCTATGCGTGTATGAGCATGTCCCCGGGTCGCTGAGGGATGTGTACGACCGCCTGATAAAAAAAGGGGCGGCATATGCCGACGAAAGGTTTTTTAATATAAGGCTTCCCGTGCTGCTGAAGCACGGAGATAAACCGGATGCGGGCGTCGCGCGGGAAATTGAGTCGTTTCTTCAAGACAGGGCGTTCACGGAGATCGATTATCTCGAGTCCTATGTGTTCCTTTCACTCAACTCGGGCAGCGGGGCCGCCGTTTATAAGAAGGCTTCGCATTTTTACTCCACGCTGTCCGAAAGAAAAAAATCGGAGAATTACGAACTGTTTTTCAGAATATTCCAGCATTTTGACAGATTCAGGGACGAACTTAATGGGATAAACCTTTTTGATCTCTATTTCCACATCAATAAGATGGATTTCAACAGCATGTACGAACATGATTATATACTGGAACAGATGAAAAAATATGCCGATACGCCGGAACGGAAGATCATCTGCGAATGCACGCGCCTGACATACGACGAAAACGCCTCACTTGCAGACGCCGAAGCGCTGCTGCCCGTGATGGATAAATTGTTCGCGAAGAAAAACGGGCTCTGGGCCTTTGTGCTCCAGCATTATATGCATAAGCTGAAGTTCCTTGGCGAGTATGAAAAGCTTGAAGAGATATACGGCCGGTTTAAGGAGAGGCTTGAGGGCGTATCGCCGGAATATAAAATGAGCGTCCTTAACGAGATGTTTTCATCCTATATGGATAAGATGCAGCTTCCCGAACTGCGCGACACGTCCGCGCGCATGCTGGCTGTCGTGGAAAAATATCCGGACGACCTGGGCGAGAGCTCGCTTTTCACAGCCTATAATAACCAGGCCATAGTGCTGAGACGGTCGGGGGAGACAGAAGAGGCGCTGAAGTATTATGACAAGGGCCTTGAGATAGCGGAAAGACTGAAAAACTACCGATATATAGGCATTGTCTCCATAAACATAGGTGTGATACACTATTACCGCGGCGATTATGAGAAGTCATCGGAATTCTGGTCGATATCCCTTAAAGCGGCGGAACGGTCAAAATCGTATTTTTCCATCATCACAAATTCAATAAACCTCTCTCTTATACACAAACTGCTGCATCAGTATGAGAGGGCGCTGCAGATATTCGCCAAGGCCCAGCCCTATCTGGAAAGGGTAAACGCCTCAAGGGAGAACTGCAAGATCAATCTGCTGTACGCGGATATGCTGATGGAGGTGGGTGATTTTGCCGGCGCTTTCGCGCATATGGAAGACGCCGCGGAATTTTACGAGAGCCGCGAAAGCCTTCGCGTGAGCTATGAATATTACGATGTGATGGTCTCGCTGCTGTACCTCACAAAAGGGAAAAAAGCCGCGGAGGCTTATGTGCGTTCAATCGCAAAAAGGTTCACCGGCGAGGAAGATGAGGTCTATCTCTCCCATCCGCTGATGACGCTGGCCCATGTGGCGTTCTGCGCGGGGGATTATCCCCTTGCCCGCCAGTACATCGAAAGGATAGACCCCGAAAAATTTGACGCAGACGAGGACAGCAACGCGGAGACGTATAATATAGTCAGATACCTGACAGGTGTTTCAGAGTCCTTCGAGGAAAGCGTCGAGTCCCGATTCGCCGGCTATTCACTCTCACTGCTGCGGCTCCATGCAATGGTGGTGAGCAGGACGGAAAGAGACGCCCTCTTTTTTGAATATGCGGGCGAGATGCTTTTGATCATGAAGAACTGGCTTGCGAATATACCGTTTCAGTACAGAGACTCTTTTGTGGAGAATAACGCCGAATGGGGTTGCCATTACCGCTTCCTTAAAGGACTCGGATACGATCCTGTGGGTTTCGACCCGGAAATATATCACAACATACACAGAAAGAACGCGGAAAGGCATCTGATAGCGCATAAAAAGGCCGTGCTTCTGGATTACAGGATGTCGCCGATGAGCAGAGGCGAGGAGCTGTATGATTCCCTGCTTAGGAAGTTCCTGGACCTAAGCGGCATGACCAGAGGCGCATACTTCGAATATGACATGTACAAAGGATGGCAGAACATACTGTCAGTCGAGACCGCGCCCCGTTTTCACGCACCCGTGCCCATGCGCACCGAGTTGCTGAATGAAATACTCTTTGAAGACACACATACCGAAATACTCTGGCAGGCGGAAAAAAACCCCAACGGCAAAAACCTGACCGGCATCATGATCATACCCATACTCGATATAGAAAAACTCGGCAGAAACAAACAGGCCGGGCAGGAAAGCAGACAGTCAAGTTTTCATTACTTCGCCCTGAAAGGGTGCTTTTATATGGACACCACAAGGCTGCTGTTGTATCCCGGCAGGGAGATCGTCGACGGGCTCGGCCCGCTCAGGGATTATGTCAATGCCGCGGCATATTATGAATACCTCAAGGAAACCGCATTGCTTGACAAGCTCACGGGCCTTTACAAAAGGGAACATTGGATAGACCTCTCCCGTAAAAACCTGGAGTTCTGCCGGAAAAACGATCAGCGGCTGGTGGTCACGATAATGGACCTGGACCACTTTAAGAACATAAACGACAGATACGGCCACTCGCGGGGGGATAATGTGCTGCGGGACATGGGCAATCTCGTCAAAAAGACCGTCAGGACGGCCGACATAGTGGGGCGATACGGCGGCGAAGAGATATCGCTCACGATGCTGATACCCCATGGGGTCAGCCCCGGAAAGATCGTGGACAGGGTAAGGAGCGTCGTCGAAAGGTCTTCCATGAACCAGAAATACAACCTTACCTGCAGTTTGGGGTATGCGGTCTATCCGGAAGACGGAAACGACCTTGAGACGCTGACAGAACAGGCAGACGCCGCCCTTTTTTACGCGAAGAAGACGGGCCGCAACAGGACCGTAAGATGCACCGAAATACCGCCGGAAGAAACCGGTGACACATACAGGAAAAAGAACATCATAGACGACCCCGTGAGAGAAAAAGAGAAAATAGCGGCTTTGCTGGCTCTTGAAGAGATCGAATCCTGCTCCTATAAGACGCCGGCGCTTATGAATACGGTCTATGACATACTCGTCGAGATGTTCCGTGTGGACAGGTTCCATGTCTATGTGACACGCGGCGGAAAGACAGAGTTTTTCGGCAAGGACGCCTCTGAGGAATATGCCGGAAGGCCGGCTGTAGATATGCCGGAAGAATACAGGGCAGGCGACTATTCATTCGGCCCGGATACCGCCGTAAGTGTGTTTATGGAGATCAATTCGGAACGGTATTCCATGAAAAGAGACAGGCCGTATTTCGCATTGCTCGGCAGGGCCGTCGCAAGGCTCGTATACCTGTCCGGTTGCTGACCCGCCTGAGTCCCGTTCCGCTCATCGCATGCATATGCGTTTTTCTGTTGAATTACCCGCAAACCGTATTATCCTGTTTGTGTTGACGATGAGTCATAAACGATATTAAGGAGGCTGTTATGACCGTACCCGAGAAGTTGAAGGCATTGCGCGCGCTTATGAAAGCGCAGGGCGTTTCCGCCTATATCATACCGAGTTCCGACTATCATCAGAGCGAGTACACGGCGGATCACTGGAAGAGCAGACGATGGATATCGGGTTTCACCGGTTCCGCCGGCACTGTTGTGGTCACCGGAGACAAAGCCGGACTGTGGACGGACGGACGCTATTTCATACAGGCGGAAGCGGAACTCGAGGGCAGCGGCATAGCGCTGTTCAGGATGTTCGACCCCGGAGTGCCGTCATATCAGGAGTGGATAGCCGGCGCGTTAAAAAAAGGCGATAAAGCCGGTTTTGACGGCAGAGTAGTCTCCGCCGCAGACAGCCGCTCGCTGCTGTCATGCCTGACGCCCAAAGGCATAGGCCTGGATTTTTCAAAAGACCTTGTGGGCGATATATGGACGGACAGGCCGGCGCTGCCGTCCGCCGAAGTCTTTGTGCATGAGACTGAGTTCGCGGGTGAATCAAGGACTGAAAAGCTCGCAAGGGTGCGGGCCGAGATGGCCGATAAAGGCGCGACTGTGTATCTCCTTACCACGCTTGACGACATAGCATGGCTTTATAACCTGCGCGGCGGAGATGTGGACAACTG
>CAZJQC010000012.1:43603-51015 GCA_964548195.1 uncultured bacterium
GTGGCGCTGGGCCCGCTTTCCAAGGAAGAGAAAAAGGACTTCACACTGGTGCTTAAATCGCATATAGCCCTGGCTTCCGCCAGGTTTCCCGCGGGAACGGTCGGCGCCCAGCTTGACGCGCTGGCCAGAGCCCCCATCTGGGAACACCGCATGGACTACGGATGCGGAACCGGCCACGGCGTGGGTTATTTTCTCAGCGTGCATGAAGGGCCGCAGAACCTCAGCCCGCGCGATTGCTCCGTAAGGTTTGAGCCGGGCATGAACATCACCATAGAACCGGGTATATATAAAAAGGACAAATACGGAATACGCACGGAAAACATGTATTATGTCGCAGAAGACGCGTCAAACGAGTTCGGCGCCTTTTTAAGGTTTGAGACGCTGACATGGGCGCCCATAGACATCAGAGGCATAGACGTATCCATGCTCACGGAAAAAGAACGGGTATGGATAAACGATTATCACGCGGAGACATTCAGGCTTATCGCGCCGTTGTGCGATGACGCCGAAAAAATATGGCTTGAAAAAGCCACAAAAAAGATCTGACACAGCGTCAGGGGATGCGCATAACAAGCGCATCCCCCGTATCTTAAGTCACTACTTCCGCGCTCCCGAGACGCCCGCAACTTTCTTTCATCCCATTTTCAAAAAGCCGCCGCCGGTCACCGCCGGTGAACCCCATGGACATAAAATAGAAAGTACATGAGACTATTCAACGACATAAAAAAACAAGGTGAACCTTAGATAAAAAAATTTGATGTCTTCAATTTATATTTTTTGTATGTAACATATATTTGTTGCATGCATACCGTTTGATAGTGTAGTATTGAATGGTGGGTATGCCGGGAAAAAGGGGTGTATATGTACGGGTTTGCATTGGCGGCGGTGTCCGGTTTTTTGCGCAGAGGAGGCGGCGGGTCTTGCGCGTTGTTTTTTATTGCGGCGGGCCTGATCGCCGGGTTCTTTTATATTGCGGACAGCCGGCGCGCGCGGGAGATGAAGAGAATATGCGCTATGCGCAAGGGTGATGAGGAAGAGGATGGCAGGGAATAGCGAGGGGCTTCCGTCTGTCATCACGGGTGTTGGCCTTACAGGGCTCGCAGGCTATATGTTCCCCCGGACGTATGCTGCGGGATTATCCGGCCCCTCGTCTCTTAAGCATGGAGGTGGAAATGAAGAAGATGTTGATAATCGTCACAGGGATGATACTGGCCGGGCTCACGGTCAACGCATATCTGCACTATCATGAGCATGCGCTTAATCTTATCGTGCGGCTCGGTATAATCGTACTGTTCTCGGCCTACGCCATCGCTACCGAGGCGCGTATAGCTTCCATGGCCCACGGACAGGCCTGCTGTCTGCCGGTCGACTTCCGGATCAAGGCGCTGAACCTCAGGATGGCGCATTCCTTTACCGAGGGTGTGACTACGGTTGAAAGCGTCATGCGGCTGAGGCCGTCCGGACGGGAAAAAATAAGCGGGCTCAGGCTGAAGCTGCTCTGCATCATGGAGGGCGCGTGCTTTGAGTTCAGGAAGGAAGTCGGGGCATTGAAAGGGGAGTCCGTTGTAAGTCTCCCCCTGTCGGATCCTTCCGATCCGTACCGCTTCCTCGCGGCCGTCCACTCGGAACCCGAAAAGATATACCTGGAAGCGGAGTTCAACGGCGAATACTGCGGCCGGTTCAAAAAGATGTATGAACTCAAGCTCGGCCCGTTCGACAGGAAGGGGCTGAAAGCGGTAACCGATAAGAAAATAGGGGCCTCCATAAAAGAGGGGGAGCTTACACTTGAACCGCAGCTTATGTATGACTCATGGATGATGGTGGTGGCGGCAAACGGACCCGAGACGGTACTCTGAATGATGCCGCAGAAGCGGCTTGTCTTTTTTTAAAAAGGGGGCGGAAAACCGCCCCCTTTCTCACATTATTTTATTACATGCATCCAGCCGTGTGTGTCTTCGGACAGGCCGTATTGCAGCGAGGTGAGCGCGTCATAAAGCATGCGGGTGAATCTTCCAGTCTCTTTGCTGATCACATGCTCGCGGCCCTTGTAGGATATGGATCCCACCGGCGATATCACCGCGGCCGTGCCGCAGGCAAAACACTCGGTGATGAGGCCCGCGTCCGCTTCCCTGAGTATCTCCTCTATGTCAAGACGTTGTTCCTCGGCCTTAAGCCCGAGCTCGCCCGCAAGACGCAGGACCGAGTCGCGGGTGATCCCGCGCAGTATGGTGCCGCTAAGAGGCGGGGTAAGCAGCATGTCGCCTTTTACAAAGAAGATGTTCATGCCGCCCATCTCCTCCACATAACGCCGTTCGGAGGAATCGAGCCATATGATCTGGCTGAACCCGTCCCTTTTAGCGTCCATCGTCGCAAGCAGGCTGCCGGCGTAGTTGCCGCCGGTCTTGGCTTCGCCGGTGCCGCCGTCGGCCGCCCTTATGTACTCCTCGCAGGCCCTTACCCTGATGGGCGAAAAATCCTTGAAATATGGGCCCACGGGCGAACAGATTATGAAAAAGAGATATTCCTTCGACGCTCTTATCCCGATGGCCGCCTCAGTCCCTATGACAGCCGCCCGCAGATACAGCGAAGCGCCCCTGCGCGACGGTATCCACCGTCTGTCGGCGCGCAGCAATGCCTCTTCAGCCTGGATGAACATGTCCTCGTCGATCTCAGGCATGCACATGCGCCTTAGCGAAAGGTTCAGCCTTCGGGCGTTGTCGCGGGGCCTGAAAAGAAGTATGTCGCCATCGGGCGACAGATAGGCCTTCTGCCCCTCAAACACCTCCTGCGAATAATGTAGCACCACTGCCGCGGGACTCAAAGCCAGGTCGCCGAACGGACGCACCTCGGCCGAATGCCAGCCTTTGTCCGCGCTGTATTTCATGGTGAACATGTGGTCGCTGAACACCTCCCCGAACGGGACTTTCATGATGTCATAATCGATCTTTCCGAGTTTTTCCTCCGGAACGGGTGTGATTTTTATTTTCATTTAAGCGTCCTCCTTTCATAAAGTTCATCAAACGCTTTTGCCAGCCTCTTTACACCTTCAGTGATGCGTGACTCGTCAAGTGATGAGATGGACAGCCTTAATGATATCTCGTCATAGCTGCCCGCGGAAAACAGCGAGCCCGGCGCCGCGAAGACACCGTGCTTTATAAAAAGGTCCGTATAATCGGGATATTGCGCGGGGGAAAGCCCGGTGGAGAGAAATACCAGATAGCCCCCCGCCGGCGCATCCCATCTCACCGGGAAAGGGCTCAACTCCTTTTTCAGCAGTTCAAGCAGCAGCTGCATGCGCCTGGTAAACACCCTGTTCATCTTCCGCACATGCCGTTCGTAATAGCCGCGGGAACAGAACTCGTACATAAGCGCCTGAGCCGGGAGATTGGTCGAAAGGTCCTTGACCCTCTTCAGTTCGATCAGGCCGGGCAAAGAGCCGCACGGGCATAGTATCCAGCCCAGGCGGAAACCGGGCGAAAGCACCTTTGAAAACGTGCCGAGGAAAAAGACGATGTTGTTCTTGTCCATCGATTTCAGCGGCAAAAGCGCCTTGTCAAAATACTTCATCTCCTCATTGTATCCGTCCTCGATCACAGGCACCCGGTATGCCTCGCATAAAGAAAGGACTTTTTCCCTGTGGCGCTGATCCGATGTGACGCCGGTGGGGTTGTGCAATGAGGGCATCGTGTAAAAATAGGAGGGGCGCGACTTTTTGAACACGTCAGTCAGTGCATCGGTGTCGCAGCCGTCAGGGTTCATCGGCACACTGAGGTTTTTACGGCCCGATACCTTCATCAGGTCTATGTAATTGGAATAAGTCGGGTCCTCGGAACATCCCGGCCTGCCGCTGCGGCCCAGATATTCCGTTATAAGCGATAGTCCGCGGCTGCTGCCCGGTGTGATTAGTATGTCTTCCGGGTCGCAGTCCACGCCGTAAGTGGCCATGTGACGGGCAAGGAAATCACGAAAAGGCGCGTACCCCCGTATGTCCCCGTAATTGAATATGGCGGCATGCGCGCGCTGCAACACGAAGTTGGAGCATCTCCGCAGGTCGTCGACCGGAAATAACGACTCATCCAGCTTGAAGACGCTGAAATCGATGATGTCCCTGTGCGCTCCGCTTTCAAAATACGACGGAAAGTCACATAAGGCGCCGGGCCAGTCAAACAACGAACTGCATGAGGATACCGGCCTGCCGGACCCCGCGCGGTTTCTGATGCGCGTATACGTCCCCGGAGCGCTCGATACATAACCCATCGACCAGAGCTCCTGATACGCGCGGTATACCGTGAAACGGCTTACGCCAAGCTGCCTGGCCATGGCCCGCGAAGAGGGCAGCTTGTCCCCGGCCATCAGCCGTCCGGAATCGGACATGGCGATTATCGCATCGGTGATCTGCCTGTATACCGGCTTCGAATCGGACTTGTCTACGCGCAAAAGCAGCATAAAATTCCTCCACTCCGGTTATATATGAAATATCGGTCTTAAGAAATATCCAATTTCATAATAAAAATTATATACCAATTTTTTGATTTCCGCTATGGGTTCGGAGAGGCGCGGAAGCGGCCTTCATGTTTTATATGCGAGGGCCGCTGCACGCGCTTATAGTGTCATTTTACCTTGCCTACGGGCGAAAGGTAGACGGACATCTCTTCCTTGCCGTCAACGCCTATGAAACGGTCAAGGTCGTCCTGCGAATACGCAAGTATGGCGCAGGTGCCGCAGCCTATGGATTCGGCTGCGAGATAAAGGTTCTGGCATACATGGCCCGCT
This sequence comes from uncultured bacterium, assembly GCA_964548195.1. Lineage (GTDB taxonomy): Bacteria > Macinerneyibacteriota > Macinerneyibacteria > Macinerneyibacteriales > DSCS01 > CAZJQC01. The sequence continues at coordinate 48,377 of CAZJQC010000012.1, forward strand.
TCGACCAGTATGCATTTATGAGAGGTGGGCCCGTAGCGCCATTCGGTCCTGTACGGCACCGCCGTCCAGATGAAGCATACGGCGCTTTCACCCACAAAATGCTGGTCCAATGAGGCCGAAGAGAGCTCTCCGACCTGGTCCGCGCATCTTTTCACAAACACTATGCTGTGGTCTTCAGGCAAATATCTGTAAATGCCCTGTTCCAGACCCGCCACATTGTTCACGGCCAGATAGGTCTCAAAGGGCTGCCGGGCGCCGCCGGAGGGCACCATCCTGAACTGGTATTTGCCCTTTCTGCCGCGTATGCCCTGGGTGGCCCATAATAGATATGAAAGCTCCTCAAGCGTGACCGGCTCGTCCGTATAGGCGCGTCTGCTTTCCCTGTTTCCTATGCATCGGCGAACGTCGTCTTCCTTCAGCTGCGCGTTCTCAGAAGAGGGCAGCTTTATCGTCATCGCGTCCTTGTCATGCGGACGCTGATAGGGCGGCATCTCCATGCCTTTGGACTGATCGCTTTCATAGTCGTAAACACTGTCGTCATAACCGCGCATGATGTCGCGGTATGTCTGCATGTTGCTGTTTATGTCGTCCGTGTGTTTCTTTATGTTGGACATGATGGCTCCGACCTCCGTAAAGGAGGCCGCAAGTATTTCGCTTATATGGCTGAGCTCCTCGTCCGACATGGGTGTCATGTTCGTCATCTCCGCGCGCCAGAACTTCTCAGCGCCCTGTTCCATCCCATCGCATACCGCAGCCATCGCCGCATCGCCGCCGCGGTCAAGCAGATGGAGAAACGCGTTCTTATGGCCGCGTTTGTACACTATGGATGAATAAAAGGTCTCCTTCTCCTCCTTGTTCATCTTTGATATGGCCTCAAATATATCCATGTCATCTCCTTTTCTTTTTGGCATAACCACCCTGCATTATAACGCATAATAAATCGGGGAATCAAGGCTTTTATTAAAACAATATGCCCACCCTTAAACCCGGCTCCGATAAAATACATACGGGGCCGATTATTATGCCCGGATTTGAAACCGTAGGCTCCGCCGCAGAGTCAATTATATATAGCCAAGGAGGGTTGACTATGAAGACAGTCTATTCAATATTTGCCGCGGCCCTTATAAGCCTCGCTTTAAGCGGATGCGGCGCAAAGGCGGCGGATTTCAGTCAAAACGGAGACCTGACCGCAGTCCTGAAACACATATGGGAACCGCAGGACTTTTATCCCGCATACGCTATGTCATCGGTGAGCTATGATGACAATGCCATCATATTCGCGCGGAGAGGCGATGTTAACGGTTCTCTCGGCTTTATGGCGTTGGAAGACGGCTCCGAGATCAGGAGCATGCCGCTTACCGTGGGAAACGGGCCGGGCGAGCTGCAGGGCTTCCAGGCCATAGACGTGCAGGATGGCGTGGTCACAATATTCGATAACGCCCAGGGCAAGTTATGCGTCTACAAGGCCGACGGCGAACACGTGGATGACTACGCATTGAACAGCGATATCGGACTCCCGATGACTTCGACCGTGGTGGGCGATTATCTCTATATGAACGGGAAGATAAAGCATAAACTGCTGAAATATTCACTGTCAGGCAATGAGATCGTTAAAAAGATCGACTATGAGAAGTACAGTGACACCCCGGAAAACGGCGACCGTTTTCAGGCGGGGCTCCTTCAGTACGACTCCTACACAAACACATTGTTCCTGGGGTACTACGCAAAACCGTTTAGGATGGAGCAGTATGACATGGATCTGAACAAGTTGAACACCTTTACTTCGGACCGCTTTGATTCTTCCTCTGAATGCGCATGGTGCATCACCAGGTCCAATACCATCACACAGGACGGGGACCGCGTCATCGGCGGCATAGCCTTTGATGAAAATTACATATACGTGACCTACGGAGGCGGCTATGAATACACAGGCGACGAATCCGGCCAGGGCAGGATGTTCGAATACAGCGAAGCGCCAGTCATCGTGACGGTGTTCGACCGCAAGACCAATAAAGAGGCGGCTTCCCTGGGCATAGACAAGATCCCGTACATCAGAGGATTCATACGCATACTGCAGGCTGACAAGGAAAAACTGGTGTTCGAGTTCTCCGACGCAGGCGGCATGGTGGACAAGGCTATGGGCAGGCCCCGGCCGGAAGCAAATTACCGCACCTTCGCCATCGCAGTGACGGATAACCCGCTGTATAAATAACAGACAAAAAAGTTTATCCCCCCCGAGCCCCGGCTCCTGCCGGGGCTTTTTAATTACTTTTCAACGGATCCTCCCCCAAAACCTGATCTTTGATAAAGATGCCAAGGTGCTTGTTTCCAGCGGCTATTCGAATGATATGATCATGGCGAATTATAAAGAATACGGTTTTTATGGTGTTGTCCCGAAACCCTATACCAGAGATGATCTGTCTGCGGTATTGAATCTGATATTAAACGATAAAATATGACCTTGCTTTAGATTATGAACACAGCCATTTATAAAGTCTTTCAATAAAAAAATCTGTATTTTTCATTGTATTTAACAGGGTGCCGTCACAAAAAATGTCGCGTTATCCCGCGGCTAAATTTAAAGGCATCACGGTTGATGATAATAAAAGGTTTCAAAACCCTTGATGGCGGATCCGAAC
>CAZJQC010000013.1:0-47416 GCA_964548195.1 uncultured bacterium
TCTTTTAGAGCCGTATCCAGCTGGGTGTCTTCGCCGTTCATCTCTGATTCCGGCGTGTTTCTTACATATATATCGGGGCGGATGCCGAGGTTTTCCATGTTCCGCCCGTCTTTTGTCATCCATTTCACAAACGGCGTCCTGAACGTGGAGCCGTCCACAAGCTTTCTGTCGACGGTACCTATAACGCCGCCGGCAGTGGTAACGCCCACTACTTTTCCGAGGCCGAGTTCCTTGAAGCCGGCGGGAAATATCTCCGCGTTGCTGAACGAGCGCTGGTTGATCAGCAGTATCACAGGCCCGGTCCAGGCGTATTTGGACGGCCAGTTCTTGATGATGCCCATGTCGCGGTTTTCCGAATACGCATAGGGTTCTCTCTCCAGCATATTAAGCAGCTGTTCCGCTATGCGGCCGCCGCCGTTGTCCCTCACGTCAAGCACAAGCCCTTTTTTCCCCCTTGCGTCACGGCCCAGTTCCTCCATGAACTGATCCAGATCCGCTTGTGACATGCGGCGCAGGTGTATGTAAGCGGCCCTGCCGTTTGTCTTAAGCTCCACGTATTCTTTTCTGAGCTGATCGGCCTCCTTGCGCCAGTCCGCGGCCATCTCCGCCTGTGTGCCGCAGAGTATGTCCATATTGCCGGCTTTTTTAAACCTGAACGAGGTAAGGAGTCCGCTTCTGTCCGCGAGCGCGCGGTCCGCTTCCGCCGTTTTAGAGACGGGAATGCCGTTTATTTCCAGCAAGGTGTCTCCCGGCCTCACTTTTCCCGCTGCCGGCCCGAAACGAAGCACGCGGGTGACTTTCATCCGTGAATCCGTGACTCCGCCCCATGCCGCCGTCCCTATGGCAGGATTTGCCGGCGATTCGTCGCGGCCCCATATACCGAGATGGGAGGCGTTGAGCGTCCCGAGCATCTCGCGTATCACGGTGTAGAGCGCGTCTTTTCTGTTAATATCCGCGAGATAAGCGCTGTATTTTCTGAACATGCCGTCCCAGTCTGCGCCGTGCATGGCGGGGTCGTAGAATTTCTCGCGCAGCAGTGTCCATGACTCGGCGAGTATCTCTTTAAAGAGCCTTTGCCTGTGTTCATGCTTGTATACCGGCGCGGAATAGGCCGTCGCCGCCCCGCCGCCCGCGGGAATCGATTTGAAGGAGTCTTTTGTCAGATAATAGACTTTGTTGTTTATATAATCGACGCGTATGGTCTGCGGACTGTCCTCATCGCCGAGTCTTCTTTTTTTTGCAGTGAGTACGTCCAGGGAATAAAGCGCTCCGGACTTGTCGGCATCGATGATCAGCGCGATCTCCTTGTCTCCGGGCAGCATGGCCGCGGCGGTGATGGAGAGGGAGGTGGTAAAGACCATTTTTTGTTTGTCCTTAAGGCGGGGGTCGTCGTCTCTTTTCAGATCCGCTCCGTCCGTCTCGCTCAGCGCAAGCCGTACCACCGAGGTGGAGCCGAAACGGTTTGAGAGCCAGAACAGGTTCTCGCCTTTGAGGTCCCAGACTGGGGAGTAGTCGTATTCGGGATGGAGCGACACATCCCTGTACACGGAGCCGTCGACGCTCATGACAAATACATTGGAGTCATAGTCCTCATCGGTGACGGTAAATGCGAGCATCTCCTCGTCCGGAGACCATACCGGATGTCTCAAAAGCCCCTGTTCGAGAAGGGTGCGGTTCCGTTTTTCTTTTGTGTCGTATATCATAAGGCGCGCGTTGTCTTCCACATAGGCCAGGTATCTGCCCGAAGGCGAGTATGACAATCCGCTTTTCAAAGAGGCGCCCGTTGTGACGGCCGTGGTCTCGCGGCTGTTTATATCCATGATGCGTATATTGAAATTGCCGTCTTCCGTGGTGACGTAAGCGACTTCAGCGCTGGATTTGCTCCAGACGGCGTCATGTTCCCAGTATTCGGAATCGGTGAGATTGAATTCGGACTGCGCGCCTTCCGGGGTATTTTCCTCAAGGTCTTTGAGTATGAGGTCGCCTGCGTCGACGAACAGCAGTTTTTTGCCGTCTGGCGAGACCTCGCCCTCCTCAAATTCCCTTATGCCGATCTTATAACTTTTCTGCGGATCCGTCTGAAAGTCGCTTGCGAGCGCAGGCGTTATCTCGGTCACAGTGCCGGAGGATGTCTTGTAGGTGAAAAGGCGGAAATCGGCTATGAAAGCCAGCGTCTCCCCGTCGGCAGAGGCTGTAAGCTGATCCATGTCCATGCCGTCAAAGACAAGCAGTTTTGTCCGGACGCCGCTTTTTATGTTCAGGGAATACAATCCCGTCCTGCCGGAGGCATTGGAGAGGAAGCATACGGTGTTCTCGTCTTTCCAGACCGGGTATGTCTCCATATCGTCATTGACGGACAGTTCCGTGAGCGCGCCGTTTTGTTCGGCCAGTATCAGGGAGGAGGAGGCGCTTCCCTTATATGATTTTCTCCAGAAAGCGGTGTCGTCCGTGAAGAATATGATCCTCCCCGCTTTGTCCACCTTGCCCCTGAACACGGGATAATCGGCCACCTGCTCCATAGAGCCGTCTTCGGGAGAGAGGCGGTAAAAACGTTTTCCCGCAGGGTCTCTGTATGAGCCGGCGTATATATAACCGTCCGCGCCCCAGTCGAACGCGGAATCGAAGTTTGAGTGAAAAGTGAGCCTTACGGGTTTTCCGCCCTGCGAGGGCATTGTGTATATCTCGTAATTTCCCGACCTGTTCGAAGTGAACGCCATGGCGCTTCCGTCCGGCGACCAGACGGGCCTGTAGTCATAATCGACATTGCGCGTCAGCGCCCTGGTACTGCCGTTGTCCAGGGAGACGGCCCATATGTCCCCGTCATACATGAACGCTATTTCAGCGCCGTCCGGCGACAGGGCCGGGTAGGTGATGACCGGCCCGGCAGATGCGGCCGCCGTGATCAGCAACAGTTGTATAAAGGCAAAGAACAGTCTTTTCATAATCCTCCCTTAGCGTATGAGATGTATTTTTTTCTTAACGACTCGCAGTTCCCGGGCGAGATGGCCGATATCTCTCTGCCGGAGGCCAGCGCGTGTAAATAGACGGCCGCGCTTTTTTCGGCGATCAGGCAGTTTACAAAGGCCTCTCTGAGATTGCGGCCGCCTCCGACATATCCGTGGTTTGCCAGTATTACTCCGTTTATGTCCGAAAAATATTCCGCCGCCGAATCGGCCAGTCCGGCCGTGCCGCAGAGATGGTAATCCGCAACGGGTATTCCGCCGCCGATGATCATGACCTGGTCTTCCGTAAGCGGAGGCACGGCCGAGGCGGTGACTGAACATGCCGTCAGATACTCGGAATGGGTGTGTATCAGGGCGTTTGTCCGCCCTTTCAGGTATATTGCCGCATGCATGGGAAGTTCCGAAGAGGGCGGCGCCCCCGAGATCCTTTCAAGCGTGACGGCGTCCACCGCCGCGATGTCGCGGGGCCGCAGTTTGTCATAATCCGCGCCTGACGGCGTGATGAAGATCACGTCTTTTACGAGCACGCTTATATTGCCCCAGGTGCCTTTCACCAGGCCGGAGAGCAGCAGTTTTCTTCCGTATCGCACTATTTCCCCGCGTATTGAACGGCCTTTCAAAAGAGATCACCTTTGAACCGGCCGGTCACGGAATATGTGTCATTGTCTTTGTCATAGCGGGCGAGCTGCGGCGTCAGCGGCTGTTCCTTCCACGAGTATATCCTGCTCAAGGAAAGGTTAAGCGGCTTATTTTCGCTTTCGCCGTAGAGCAGGTCCACCGTTGTCACGGGCACGTAATTGTCCTCAGTACGCAGGACGGAACGCCCGATCACAAGGGTGACCGCCCGGCCTCCCAGGCTGATATCCTTTTTCAGCAGCGTCCCTGCCCCGGTGTCCTCTATCATAAATGCGTCCACAAAATAATCTCCCGGCGCGCCTGGTTCGCGCACGCGTATCTGCATCTCAAGCAGTTCGCTTAAAAAGCTGAACTCTGTGAATGTCTGTATGGAATGTATGTATATGTATATGCGCCCGGTCTTTTGTTTTTTGCCGGTGCTGAATGTGGTGACCTGCTGAAAGGTGGCGCCGTTTTCCCCGGGATTGAAGTCCGGAAATGAAAACTCCGCGCTTATGAGCCTTTCGCCGGGGAAAAGCAGCCGGTCTTCCCTTTTTGTCCTTATGTCGAAACGCGTCTCCGCCTTCGGCATGGAGGAGATCACCGCGGCCGAAAGGATGACGGTCAGGCCGGTTAACGTTATTATTATATTTCTGATCCTATTCATCTTTTATACGGACTTTTCCGCCGGATACGCTCAGCCTGCCGTCAAAGAAGAGGCGTATCGCCCGGGGGTAAGCCTCGCACTCCAAAGCGAATACTCTTGACGCCACGTCAGCCGGCGTGTCTTCAGCCGTTACCGGGCAGGAGCTTTGCAGTATTATGGGGCCGTTGTCGTATTTGTTGTCGACGAAATGGACGGTGCATCCTGTGATCTTCACGCCCTTTTCGCATACGGCCTCATGCACTTTCATGCCGTAAAAGCCCTTGCCGCAAAATGAGGGTATAAGGGCGGGGTGTATGTTCATCACCCTCCCTTCGTATTCCGGCGGGAAGTCGTAGAGATGCATGAACCCGGCCAGCACTATCAGGTCTGCCGGGTGTTTCGAGAGTATTGTGTTTATGGATACTGAAAATGATGCCGTGTCTGCGTAAGCGCGCCGGGGGACCACATAAGCCGGTATGCCGTGATCCTTCGCGATGACGACGCCGTAGGCGTCCTCCCTGGAAGCGATCACTACTGATACGGTCGTTTCGGGCAGAGAGCGTATGATATTTTCAAGAGTCCTGCCGCTGCCTGACAACAATATTGCGATACTGTTCATTCATACCCCTTTTTAGAGAGTATACCAAGGTAGTAGCGTATTTCAACTGTTTTTGAAATGGCCGGCCCGGACCTGCCGGGCCGTGGTATTGACCCGGGTCAGTTAAGTTTTTCTTTTAAAGTCTTACCGGCTTTAAAAGCGGGCGCTTTGCGGGCAGGTATCTGTATGGTGGCACCTGTCTGCGGATTGCGCGCCGTTCTGGCTGACCTTTCGGAGACTTTGAAGGTCCCGAAATTAAGAAAAGTGATCTTGTCTCCGCCTTTGAGGATGTCGGCGATCTCGTCGAAAACGCTGTTCAGCACTTCCCCCGTCTGCTTTTTTGACATACCGTGTTTCTCAGCCAATTTTGCGACAAATTCATCTTTTTTCATTAAGGCTCCTTTCGTAAATAACGACTAATAACCATTATCATAGCAAAGAATAGGGGGAATTCAAGGTCAAAGAAAAACAAGATGAAAAAAAGATGATTGAATACGGGGGTTTGTAGGGGTATAGTAAAATAGGCGGGTTTGCCCGCCGGAGGGAGTATATGGAAAATAATCTGAGAGCGTTGCTGGGCCGGGTGCCCGGGATGAGGGATTCGATACTGAGCGATGCCGTTATTTATAATCAGCTTTCTTTTGGCAAGAGGACGGTGCCCGCCGAGGTCGAATTTATCACAAGCAAGCTTGACCAGAGGGATGTCGGCAGCTACAGGGTGACCGAACAGAACAACATAATCGTAAGCGGCTCACTCTCCGACACGATAGACGACAAATCGCTTCTTGTATTTGTACAGATGGGCAACGGAAGGTTCAGCACCGCCGACCGGTTTATCGAGACAGACGGGGAAAGGGCATACGGCTCCGGCGTGGCTGAAAGCGCGCTGGCGGTATCGGCGCTCCTTAATGTCGCCGACATGCTTGCGGGATCGGGCCTGATGACGGAACACAGGCTGGCGTTTCTGTTTGCGGCTCCTCCGGACAGTTCGGAACGCTTCACGGCGCTTGAGCATTTTATAAACAATAACGGGGACCGCATACATTTCGCTCTGGAGCTCAACGGCATCGGGCTGGGAAGCATAGGATACAGGTCTGTAGGCGAATATACCTTTGACATAATCTCGCGCACCACGCTAATGGATATAACCGACAATCCCGCCCAGATAGACGTGGTGTCGGCCATGGATGTGCTGACCGAACTGGCCTCGCGCCTTAAAAGCATCGGATGGCCTTCACGGTCGGGCGTCTTCATCAACATCGCGAACATACGGAGCAACGCGAAGCTCCGCAAAATACCCAATGAGGCCATCATGCGGCTGGAACTGATCAGTTCCGACAATGAACATATGGAGTTTGCCAAAGAGCTGCTCATGCATACCGTGTCAAAGCTGTCGAGGGAACTGAGGACGCATATAGGGGTGAGGGAAATAGCACATGTGCCTTCGAACATAATGATGGAAAACAACCCCATGCTCAGCCAGATACTCTCCATACATAAGGCGCTGCATCTCAAGTCCAAACTGACGCTTATAAACGATGAAGCCGCCTATTTGCTTTCCAGGGATATTCCCGCACTCTCTCTGGGCATCACCACGGGAGAGGTGTCCGTTGACAAGGAATACATAGACATCGCCCCCGTGAACACCGGGGTCAGGCAGCTGTTCTACGTGCTTGACCGGCTTCTGGGTCACGGATGCGGGCGGGAGGTGTGATTATATGGACGGGCTGAAGAACACTTTTCACCATTCTGACTTTTCCGACCTGAGGCGTTCGGTGGATGAAAAGGAGCGGCAGGGGCTGACCATATCGCTTGCCCTGCCCACTCTTAACGAAGAGAGGACCATAGGCAAGGAGATACTGGTAATAAAAAGCGAACTGATGGACAGGTTTCCCCTGCTGGATGAAATAGCCGTGATAGATTCGGGCTCGACGGACAGGACTATGGAGATAGCCGCCCGTTTCGGAGCGCATGTTATGGAGTCATCCAAGATACTTCCGGAATACGGTTCCTACAAAGGCAAGGGTGAAAACCTGTGGAAGAGCCTCTTCATGCTTCGCGGCGACATCATAGTCTGGATAGACGCCGACATATACAACATACATCCGAAGTTTGTTTACGGGCTGTTGGGCGCGCTGCTGTTCAATCCCGGGATGAAGTATGTCAAGGCTTTTTATGAAAGGCCGATATCCGGGCAGGAGGGCATGCGCACTTCGGGCGGCGGCAGGGTGACTGAGATACTGACGCGTCCCGTGTTTTCGACTTTTTTCCCGGAACTGGCTTTTCTTGTGCAGCCGCTGAGCGGCGAGTACGCCGGCAGGAGGGAATTGCTGGAAAAACTGCCCTTTTCCGTCGGCTACGGAGTCGAGATAGGGCATCTGCTCGACATAGCGAGGATGCATGGCGTGGATGTGATCGGACAGGTCGACCTGGATACCCGGATACACAGAAACCAGTCCATACGCGCTCTCAGCAGGATGTCTTTCGCATTGCTTAACACCGTCATCAGGCGTCTTGAATCCTACGGAAAGCTGGAGCTGAAAGACCGGATCTTTTCCGAGCATATCGCGATAAACCTGAAAGACGGGGAGCATGTCCTGGAAAGGACGGCAATGGAGTCTGTCGAAAGGCCGCCTATGATCGATGTAAGCGAATACCGGGAGAAGTTCGGGCGATGAATATAAAGAAGGTGATTTTTTTCCATTATCATTTTTTGAGAGGCGGTGTTTCCGCGGTCACTTCGCGCCTTGCAAAAGAGCTGCCGGAGGGGGTCTCCGCGGCGGCGGCCTGCGACCCCGCCATGGGTTTTTCCGGGCTTGAAGGCGGATTCGGCGAGACTGTTTCCGTGGAGGGCGCGGGATACGCTGACCCGGACGGCTTTGACGAAGAGGACTTTTCCGCGCTGCGTGATGCCATTTCAAAGAGATTAGCCGGACTTTGCGCCGACGACACACTTTTCTGGATACACAATCACTCGATCGGTAAGAACCCCGCTTTTACAGCGGCGGTCATAGAGCATGCCCGTAAAGGGTTGAATCCCGTGGTCCTTCAGATACATGACTTTGCCGAATGCGGAAGATGGAAAAACCGCGCTTTTTTAAAAAGGTTTGTGCCCCGGCTTTATCCCGTGGGGAAGAACATCAAATATGTCACCCTGAACAGCAGGGACCTGGACATACTCATCAGGGCCGGTGTTCCCGCCGCCTCATGCGCGAGGCTGCCGAACATGCATTCGTCTTCGGTTTCCGCATCCGCCGGCGGGCGGGAGGCTCTGAAACGGGTGGCGGGTGTATGCAGACGGTCGGGCTATGTCTTCGATGAGGAGGCCCCGCTGCTGGCATGCCCGGTCAGGACGATACGCAGGAAGAACATACTGGAGTCGTTTTTATGCGCTTCCGCCCTGGATGCGAATGTGGTTGTGACATTGCCGGCGAACTCGAAGCCCGAGCGTCCGTATGAGAGGCTTGTGGCCGAGGCCGCCCGCTCCGGCTCTTTTCGCGGGGGCTGGGCGCCGGGAGAGGGAAGCCATGATTTTTTGGAGGACGTGATGAACGCCTCCGCCCTGGCGTTTTCCTCGTCACTGATGGAAGGGTTCGGCATGCTTTTTGCCGAAGCCGCCGCCAGGGGAAAAAACGTGTTCTCGCGCCGCATACCGGTTTTGGATGATTTTCCCGGAATGGGCGGGGAAAACATATATGATTCGCTGAAGGTGCCGCTGAGGCCGGATGAGTCGCGCAGGCTGAAAAAGGCATATGGCGACATGCCGGCTCCGCCGGGCGTAGCCCCGGAAAAGATGGCTGTTATCAGGGACGCTTTGTCGGCGATGTTCTGCCGCGGCACGGGCGAGTTCTCATTTCTGGACCCTCCCGCGCAGAGGGATATCTGTGCCGACAAAGATGCGGTAAGGGAGGCAAAAGCCATGAACGGCGATGTGTTTGACAGATTGGAAAAGGCTTTGGGCAACAGGCCTGCCCGTACGGATGCGTTTTCGCCCGGCCGTATAGGCGTGCTGTTCAGAAAATTACTGGAATCATGGCCGCATGACGGGGAAGAGGGCTTCGCCGATGACAATGTGGTGCTGGATTCTTTCCTGAAGCCCGAGTATTTCAGGATAATGCTTGTATGGCCGGAGGTGGGCAATGGGTAAAAGGGTAGGATTTGTGGGCACCCGCTTTGCGGGATTGGACGGGGTGTCGCTGGAGGCCGCAAAATGGGCAAAAGTGATCACGGAGATGGGGCATGAGGCCTTCTGGTTCGCCGGCGAACTTGACAAGCCGCCGGAGATCTCAGTGACTTGTCCGCAGGCTTATTTTAAAAACCTTGATATAGAAGAGATCAACGGGTCCGTGACCGGCGTCTATAAAAGGCCGCCTCATATCACGGAAAAGATCTATGAGATAAAATCCGTGATCAAAAAGGAGCTGAGCCGTTTTGTGGACGGATTCGGTCTGGATATGCTCATCGTGGAGAATGCGCTGAGTATTCCCATGAACCTGCCTCTTGGCATGGCCTTGACCGAGTACATAGCCGAAACATGCATACCGGTCATCGGCCATCATCACGATTTTGCCTGGGAAAGGGACCGTTACCTGCACAATGCCATGTCGGACATACTCGCTATGAGTTTTCCTCCCGACCTGCCCTCCGTAAAGCATGTGGTCATAAACTCCATAGCCCAGAAACAGCTTGCCGCCCGAAAGGGGCTCGCCTCCCTGGTGATACCCAATGTCATAGACTTTGATGCCAAGGAGGGCCCTTCGGAGGAGCATGTTGAAAATTTCAGAAAAGATTTCGGTTTTGAGGAGGATGACATCATCTTCCTGCAGCCTACGAGGATCGTGTCAAGAAAAGGGATAGAACACTCGATAGAGCTTATACGAAGGCTTGAGGATCCGAGGATAAAGCTGGTCATCACCCATTCCTCCTCCGACGAGGGGCTGGAGTATTATCACCGCATAATAGAGATGGCCACATACCAGGGCATACCGATACATTTCATAAACAACAAGCTGCATAACAAGAACTCATATAAAATAGGCTGGGAACGCATATACACGCTGTGGGACGTCTACCCTTTCGCCGATTTCATAACATACCCCTCCTCGTTTGAGGGTTTCGGCAATGCATTTCTTGAGGCGATCTATTTCAAAAAGCCGATACTTGTGAACCGGTATTCGATATTCATAGCCGACATAGAGCCCAAGGGGTTTAAGACGGTAAGCATCAACTCGTTTATAGGCGAGAATACTATTGCCAGCGTGAAACGGCTGCTATACGACAAAGAATACAGACAGATGATGGTGGATGTGAATTACAGGCTTGGCAAGTCTTATTATTCTTTTGACCTGCTCAGGCGTGAACTCACTTTTCTCCTTTCTTCGGTGTTCGGGGTGAATAATTGTGATTAAAGTGCTGTTGTGGGATGTGTACGGTACTTTGCTTGTTGCGGCTTCGGGCGGATGTCCTCCCGAGGGCGGCGAAAAGGGCCTTTTGTCCGGCTTTGAGGCTCTGAACAGACACGGGGTCCCGATCGAGCCCGGCGCCGGCGTCAGCGCCTATTACGCATTGATAAAAACGCTTCACGAGGAGGCCGTATGCGGGCGTCCCGGCATCACTTATCCGGAGCTGGACATCAGAGAGCTGTGGGAACGCATGTTCCGCCGCTTCGGCGTCAGCGGCGTCCAGAGCGAAGAGGCCTCTCTTATCTTTGAAAAGGCGGCGAACCCGGTGGCCGCGGCGCCCGGTTACGCCGGACTGATCGCGTCGCTTGGCGGTGACGGGCTGATACAGGGTTTGGCTTCCAATGCACAGTGGTACACGGTGCCGGAACTTTCGGAGCGTTACGGCGGTCAGTTTGAAGATCACTTCATGTCCGAGTATTTTTTCATGTCATATGAGATCGGCTGTTCAAAACCGGATCATATTTTTTATGAGACGGTTGGGGAGACGCTTGAGAGCAGGGGATATGCGCGCGCCGAGTGCATGTTTGTGGGCGATGACCGCATAAATGACTTTGAGGAGCCCCGCAGAAAGGGTTTTAAAGCCGTCCGCTGCGTGGATGAGGAGGGCGCAGGCAGGGACGCTGCGGATCTGCTTGCCGAAATAAGAAGACATATGGTATGACGCGGAGCCTGCCGCCGCGTAAAGGCCTTTTCAAGCCGAATAAAATATTGGCTCCGGCGCTGTTTTTCACTTGAAAATAATCATATTGCATATATAATCGCTCTGTCAAAGCAGGCCCGGGTGGCGGAATTGGTAGACGCGCTAGATTCAGGATCTAGTGGGCGATACGCCTGTAGGAGTTCGAATCTCCTCCCGGGCATACATCTTTTTTCAGGAGGGTTCTCCATGTTTGTAAACTCTGCCAAGACCGGCAAGACATTTCAGGATCTGATATTCAAAAACAATAATGAAGCGAGACAGCGGGCGTCGGAGGCGGGTCCGGGCGTGGTCGTCAACGGCACCATAGGCGCGTTGCTTGATGATGAGGGCCGGCTGGTCACATTTGAGAGCATCGACAGGATACACGCCGGACTTGATGTCAGGGCCCAGTCGGGCTATGCCCCCATGGAGGGGTATCCGGGTTTTATCGCCGCGGCCGAACATTTTTGTTTCGGCGGGTTCAGGCCCGAATCTGAAATACGGGGCGTCTCCGTATCCGGCGGGCTGGCGGGCATACATCATGCCGTGGTCAATTTTACCGAGCCGGGGGATGAAGTGATCACCACCGACTGGTTTTGGGGGCCGTATGAGTCCATATTGAACGAGACCGGACGAAGGATCGCCACCGTGCCCATGAGCACCGACGGGACCTTTGACACCGCATCGTTTGAGCGGCGCATACGGGATGCGGCGAGCCGGCAGGGAAGCGTGATGATATTGCTGAACACGCCTGCGCATAACCCGACCGGATATACGGTAGAAAACGCCGATTTTTCGGCTTTCATAGACATGCTTAACGAGATAGACGCGAAGATCATCCTGTTTCTGGACACGGCTTATATGGAATTCGCCCGTCCGGAGTCAAAATCGGTTTTCAGGATGACGGACAGGCTGAAAAGGCATGTGCTGACCATCGTGGACTACAGTATTTCAAAAGGCTTTACCCGATACGGGCTGCGCAGCGCCGTGCTTTTCGGCATACACAGGGAGAGGGCCGCGCTTGACGAGTTTTTCCATTCCATCGTGCTGAGCAACAGGGCGACGTACGGAAGCTGCGCCTCCACGGGACAACTTGTACTGGATGCCCTGTTCAGGGACAAGGCCGCCCTCGACGTTTATTACGGTGAACGGGACCGCTGGAGAAGAGAACTGGCTTCGCGCGCGGAAGCGTTTTTTTCCGTCATCGACCCTGCCCTGGCAATGCCGTACAGGGAAGGCTTTTTCACATCGGTGATATGCGGAGAGGCCGCGGCTTTATGCGATGAGATGAAAAGAAAAGACATCTTTCTCGTGCCGTTGAAAAAGGGGATACGGGTGGGGCTGTGTTCCATGGCGAAAGGGGACTGCGCAAAGGTTGCCGGCGAACTTAATATTGCCGCCGCCGCATTCGCGGACAATGGATAATCTGAAAAAATTAAGGAAGATCATACGGGACGCCCCCGGCCTTCCGGGTGTGTATCTTTTCAAAGACGCTGCCGGCGGCATACTGTACGTGGGCAAAGCCAAAAATCTGAGAAACAGGCTGATGTCCTATTTGCAGACAGACGCCCTTGAATACCGCAAGCGAGTTATGGTGTTTCACGCGGCCGATGTGGAATACATCGTCGTGGGCAGCGAGACGGACGCCTTTATACTTGAAAAGAACCTGATAAAGGAGAACCAGCCACACTATAATGTGTCTCTGAAAGACGGCAAGACCTATCCCTACATAAAAATAACGGTGAAAGAGCCCTATCCCCGGGTCTTTGTGACAAGAAAGCCGCGCAATGACGGGTCAAAATACTTTGGCCCTTACACGTCCGTGGGTTCGGTGCGGCATCTGCTTTCCAGACTGAGGTCTGTCTTTCCGTTCCGGCATTGTGTCAGGATGCCGTCAAAGGTCTGCCTGCAGTATCATCTGGGCAGATGCAGCGGGCCGTGTGAGAAAGACGTGCCGGCATCGGAATATGCGGCGTCGATCAGCGCCCTCATATCACTGTTCGGGGGCAGGGGCAAAAGCCTGTATCAGGAACTGGAAAAGAAGATGAAGAAATATGCGGAAGAGCTTGAGTTTGAAAAGGCGGCTGAGATGCGCGAGCAGCTTGAAGGGCTGAGGCAGATAGTGTTCATGCCGGATATGGAGCAATATTCGATGAACACATACGACACCATAGCTCAGAAAAGCGTTGGCGAGACAAAATCGCTGTTTCTCTTGTCCATGAAGGACGGTAAGGTCGTGTTTCAGGAGAGCCAGGTGTTTGAAAGCGCGGATGACGACGCCCTGACATCCTATATTTATCTGAGATATTCCGGCATGCCTTCCGTGCCGCCGGTGATAGTTGCGGAAACGGGTGAGGACGGCCCGGCGCTGAGCCGGGAGTTCAGCGCCATATGCGGATATTCCGTGTCGGTGAGGCCGCCGGAAAACGATTCCGAGAGGACGATGTTCAAAAGGGCCGGGGAGAATGCGAATTTCAACCTTAAGAAGCATTTCATGACGGGCCTTAACGGCTACTTTGACGACCTTGAAGAACTTACCGGGCTGTACGGACTGGAATCTCTGGATGCCTTTGACATATCCAATTACGGATCCGAGCAGTTTGTGGGCAGCTGCATCAGGCTCACCAGAAACGGTTTTGACAAAAGGAATTACAGACACTTCAATATAGCGGGGGAGTCGCAGGACGATTTCAGGATGATCGGCGAGATAGTGCGGCGGCGATACAAAGAGGGGGGGCTGCCGGGCTTCATACTTATTGACGGCGGGCGCATACAGGTCTCATTCGCATTGGCGTCGCTGAGAGAACTCGGCGCGGAGACGCCTCTTGCCGGGCTGGCGAAAAAGGAAGAACGCCTCATAGGCGCCGACGGCGTTGAGATAGACCTTGAGGGCCACGGCAAGGCGCGGCTGCTTCTTATGAAGGCCAGGGATGAGGTGCATCGCTTTGCGATCACGTTCAACAGGAATAAAAAACGCAAAAAGATGACGTCCAATCCCCTTGAAGAAATGCCCGGACTGGGCGTTAAAAAAGCGGAGACGCTGCTAAGATTCTTCGGTACCGTGGAGGCTGTCAGGGCCGCATCCGTCAAAGATCTTCTCAAAGTCCCGGGAATAGGCGAGGCAACAGCGTATAAAATCACGAAATTTTTAAAAATAGATTGATTTTTCAAAGATTGTGAATATAATTATCGTGAAGCCAAGCACGAAAGGGGACGTTATGGACAAAAAGATTCCCAGGCCTACATTGGAAAGATTTCCTAAATATTATCATGTCACGACTTCGTTTTTAAATAAATCTGATGATGAATACATATCGTCCGTATATCTTGCGGATTGTCTCAATATGGATGATTCCCAGGTCAGGCGGGATATGATGTATCTGGATATAGGCGGCAAGCCCCGTGTGGGGTACAATGCCGAGGAGTTGAAGAACACACTGGCTCATTATCTCGGATATTTCAATGTCAATGACGCGCTGCTGGTGGGTGCCGGACATCTCGGCACGGCGATCGCGGCTTACGGCGGTTTTGCCGATTATGGTTTGAAGATAGTCGGTGTGTTTGATGAAAACGCGAAGGTTGTCGGCTCGAAAATCGGCAGGCTTTCTGTGCTGGGCATGGAGCAGCTGTCGAAGTTCATCACAAAGCGGAACATACGCATAGCCATAGTCACCACCCCGGCTTCGGCCGCTCAGTCTGTGGTGGACGAGCTGGTGGGGGCGGGGATAAAGGCTATATGGAATTTCGCTCCGGTCCGTCTTGAAGTCGAAGCGGATGTGTTCGTGCAGGACGAGAACCTTGCCGAGAGCTTTTCATTCATTTCGCATTTTATGAAGCAATACGGAAAAAAGACCAGTTCGAAAAAAGTGATAAAAAAATCTCAAAGGGAGTCGTAGAAGACTTTTTCAAGGGTGAGGCCCTGGGCTGCCAGGGTCTTGCCGGTATATTCTCTGTCGCCTGTCTCAAATGCTTTTATGATATGTTCCTCGTCAGTGGCGCCGTAGCCAAGGTATAGCAGTGTGCCCATCATTATCCGTATCATATTGTAGAGGAAGCGGTTGCCGATCACGGTGATATTGAATCCGCCCGCATGGCGGGAGATGAAGATCTCTTTTATGTGGCATACGGGGTCTTTTTCCGGCGCTTTGCCCGGCAGGTTCCGGAACGCCGAATAGTCTTTTTCGCCCTTGAAGAGGGCGAGTGCTCTTTCCATCCTCTCAGTATCGGGCATTTTCTGCAGTATATAGGCGTAGCGGTTTGCGAGGGGGTCGTCGGGGTGGATGAACCTGTAAACGTATTCCTTGCCGGTGGCGGAGAATATGGGATGAAAATCGCGGTTGCTTTCCTCCAGCGACATGATCCTTATGTCAGGTGGAAGGAAGGAATTGCAGCCTCTCAGTATATTATAGGGGTCCATGGATTTCATGCATCTGAACTGAAAGGCCTGGCCCCGGGCGTGCACTCCCGAATCGGTCCTGCTGGCGCCGTTGACGGGTATCCTTTCGGCGTCAAAGACTTTGCTTACGGCTTTTTCCATGGTGCGCTGAACAGTCGGAATACCCTCTTTCTGCATCTGCCAGCCTTTATAGTTTGTCCCGTCATAGGCCACGATGCCTTTGTAATAATTGTACATATGCGTCCTCCGGGGAGATAATACACCATCGAAGTGGAGAAATAAAGCAATAAACGCCTTTACAAAAGAGGCGGGGATGATTATCATTGATAATGGAGGAAGGAGGTTTTATGAATCAAATGCGCATTATGGGCTTACTGCTTACAGACCGTGTCACCGAGGCAAGCAGTGTGCAGAACATACTGACCAAATACGGTTGTTCCATCAAGACACGTCTCGGCATGCATGAAGTCTCGGAAAATTACTGTGACAAAAAGGGGTTTATGTTGCTTGAGCTTATCGGAGACAAATCCGAATGGGAGGCCATGGAGAAAGAGCTGCTCGCAGTGGAGGGCGTTATTGTCAAGTGGATGCATTTTGACTATTGACCTTTTTACCGTCCGGGAGCGCTTCTCCCGGACGGTATGACTTTTGTCGTCCCGCGTTCCGCGCGGACGGTTTTTTTATGCGTTTCAGTTTCTGCGTGAGAGTATCAGCAGTCTCAACAGGTTCAGCAAAGCCGCCAGTGTCGAAGCCACGTATGTCAATGCCGCGGCTTTAAGTACTTTTCCCGCGCCCTTGAGCTCTTCAGGGTCAAGATAGCCCCGTTTTTTTATAATGCGCATCGCCAGGTATGAGGCGTCAAACTCGACCGGAAGGGTGATGACGGAGAAGAACACCGCCGCGGCGTAGAAGATTATGCCGATATTGACCAGAACGGGCAGCGCGAATATGAATCCCCCTATTACGAGGGGAAAGGCCATGGACGATCCGAAGGAGCTTACCGGCAGGATGGCGTTTCTGATCTTCAGCGGCAGATAATCCCTGGCATCCTGTATGGCGTGGCCCGCTTCATGGGCCGCGACGGCGAGAGCGGCTATGCTTTTCTTTCCGTATACCGCATCGGAGAGGCGCAGCACTTTTGCCCTGGGGTCGTAATGGTCGGTAAGGTTGCCGCGCACGTGTTCCACCGGTATGTCCACCTCGGTGCGCGCGAGTATGTCCTCCGCTATTTTGTCCGCCGTAAGTCCGCTTGAGGCGGGTATTCTTGAATATTTTGCGAACGTCGTCTTCACTTTTGTCTGGGCGAATATCGCGAGTATCACCGCGGGTATTATGAGTATTATTGTCCAGTCGTAAAAAATCATTCGGATCACTCCTTTTACGCATTAAACATGTAACAAGCCAATGTCTCTTAAGTTCCTTTGTTTTCAAGCAGTCTGTCTATGCCCTCAAGCCGCAGTATGACCAGCCCCAGCCGTTCCGCCGAGACGCCGTCCGTCATATTATAATCGAAGGCGGGCCTTCCGTCCACAACGGATGAACCGAAGCACATGAACCTGATCTTTTCCGGTTTTTCAAGTTCCTCGGCGAGTTCGAGAAGATGGGAGGAGAGTATGAAATAACTGGAATCCCAGTCCGACAACTTGTCGATGACCAGCTTCGACGAGTCAAAGGCGTCTTTGACGTTTGTGCCTTTGAACAGCTCGTCAAAGATGAAGAGGCAGCGCCCCCCGCCCTGCAGCAGTTCGGCAGCTTTTTTCACCCTGTTTACCTCGCTGAAGAAATAGCTGTATCCCGCCCGTATATTGTCATCCGTGTGTATGCCCGTGAAAAGCGCGTCAAAAAAGGGTGTGCTCAGATGATCCGCAAACACCGGAAGGCCGATATGTGCCAGATACACCGATATTGCCAGGGACTTAAGGAACGTGGTCTTGCCCGCCATATTCGGCCCTGTAAGGAACAGCAGGTTTTTTTTGAGGGAAAGGTCCTGTCTGACGGGCGATTTAAGAAAGGGATGGCGGAGACCTCTCGCATTCAGCCCTCCCTCGGGGTCAAACACGGCAAAATGCATCCCGTGTCTTTCGGCGGCCTTGGCGGCTGCGGCTAATGCGTCAAGTCTGTAAAAGGACTCCGTGAGATCTGATATCACCTTTTTGCCCTTGCCTCTTGCCCATCTGTCCGTTCTGAGGACGTTCAGGACGCTGCGGCCCTCCTTGTCGAAAGAGGCGCGGATCCCGGCGGGTATGGTGTTTAACATGGCGCTGATCCCGGAGGCCTCCCTGAGTATAAGTCCGGGCTGCCGGGCGCCGCTGACGGCGTCCGGAAAGGCGGTCATGACGGAGATAAAGCCGCTGACATAGCGTATGCCTTCGGTGATGTATTCGAGGTTTGAGAAGAGGCCGGTCTCCTTATGGCTGAGTGCCGTTCTGATTGCGGTTATCGCAAAGTCACCTGGGGTTTCCCGTTTCAATCCGGGCAGTTTTGATTTGATATACTGTTCTATGAACACAAACTGGTTTCTGTGTATTTTAAGGGCGTTTTTATCGAGATGGGACTGCATGAAGCGTATTGCTTCCGATATGGCCAAGGCTTCTTCCGGGGAGCTGCAGCCTTTTGAGAAGAGGCCGCGCAAATACCTGCTCCCTCCCTCCGTCAGGGTCAGATCCATCAACGCGAAGACACCCGGCCCGCCGTCGGCCGAGGCGAATATCTCCATATCCCGCAGAGTGTGGCCGTCGAATCTCAATATGTCTCATTTCCTTGTGAATGCGAAGACGGATGAATCGCGGTACTCTCCCTCTCCCGTCCTGACGCTGCTTTTTGCGACGCCCTCTTTGGCGAATCCGTAGGAGAGGAGAAGTTTTTCCGATTTCTTGTCCGCGGGTGATATCTCGCAGCATATCCTGTTCATGTGTCTCTCCGTATAAAGATAATTGCTCAGAGCCTCAAAGGCTTCGCTCATAAGCCCCTTCTTCCTTGATCTGCCGTCCATGATAAAGGATATCCTGCATGAGCCGTTTCGCATGTCGAACCTGTCAGCGTAAAACACACCTATGATCATATTGTCGTTTTTCCCGGCCAGCCCCCAGCACAGGGCGCGGCCGTTTCTGAAACCGTTGTTCGCGCGCGCGATGAGATCCCTGGCTTCGGTGATGTCGCGCATCCTTATCTCGTCATAGTATCTGACATTTTCCGGCAGGCTGAATATCCTGAACACGTTTTCAAGGTCCGTAGGCCTGATGTTTCTGAGCGTAAGGCGTTCGGTCTCTAAAACCGGGAATTCACAAACCATTTTACCTCCGGGAGTTTTTACGTTAGTATAGTGTATGGGAAGGTATGATACAAGTAAAAACCCTTTTACGGCATGGCCCGCCTCCTGACGGGAGGCCGGGAAAAAGTAGTTGTAAACGGGATTTATGTATATATAATCCAAAACCCGAATGGAGGTTTTATATGTTTAAAAAAGGACTGTTCACGCTGCTGATGCTGCTGCTGGTCTTTTTCTCGATAAATATGGTTTTTCCCGTAACGGATTTTTTCGGCGGGCTTTCCCTGCTTAACGACGTACACAGCCTGATCACGGACAAGTATGTGGACGAAGCCGTCCTGGACGATCAGGAGCTGTCTTACGCCGCGATAAAGGGGATGCTCTCCGGCCTGGACCGGCATACCGCGTTCTTCACCCCCGAAGAAAGCCGTGATTTCCTTACAGACATAGAGGGTTCTTTCGGCGGGCTGGGGATAAGGATAGATAAAAAAGGCGAATACATAATAGTCGTCTCGCCGATAGAGGGGACGCCGGCCTACCGTATGGGGTTGAAGCCGGGAGACCGCATCGTCGAAGTGGACGGCAAGAGCGCTGTCGGCATGACCCTTGACGCCGTGATGGACCTGCTCAGAGGCGATGTCGGCACCAAGGTGGTCGTGGGCATATCAAGGGACGGTTTTTCCGAAATACTGCCGTTTGAGATAATACGCGATAAGATCGAGATGCCCAGCATAACCTCCAGCTTTATCATAGGTGATTCCGTAGGCTATGTGCGGTTCACCCATTTTCAGGAAAATTCCTTTGAAGAGATGGTCCGTGTGCTGGGAGAACTTGACGCAGCCGGGATGAAGTCGCTGATACTCGACCTTCGCTATAACCCGGGCGGCGTGCTTACCGTGGCCCACAAGATACTTGATCTTTTTATCGGCGACGGGGAAGTGCTCGTGTCTACAAAGGGCCGCGGCGGAAAACTGGTCGACAAGTTCGTATCCACCGCGCAGACGCCTTACAGGGACCTGCCGTTGGTGCTTCTCGTGGATGGGGGTTCCGCCTCGGCTTCGGAGATAATGGCCGGCGCGATAAAGGACCTTAAACGCGGATATCTCGTGGGGGAGAAGACTTATGGCAAGGGCTCCGTGCAGCGTATATTCTCGTTGGGAGACGGCTCCGCGCTGAAGGTGACGGTGGCTCATTATTACACCCCTTCGGGCATATGCGTTGACGGCACCGGCATTGAACCCGATTATCCGATCAAATCCGTCTTTTATTCGGCGCAGCTTGCGGATCTCGTGCGTCTTGGAGAGTTCTCCGGGTTTGTCTCCGCGCGTTCAGGCGAGTTTTCCGTGAAAGGCGGGCATGTCACGCCCGACCCGTTTGAGGCTTTTGTCAAATATCTTGAGGCCGAAGGGTACGATTTTGAGAAAAGCTTTTTTAAGGATGAACTTACCGGTGAGATACTGAAGAGCGAGGTTCCGCGCTGGAGAGAGCTGTTGCTCGAAAAACTAAGGCCGGACATCACCAAGCGCATAGAGTATGAGATACTGACGTCCACGGCCGGCGAAGAGGCCGCCAGAAAGTACTGGATCAAGGACGACCCCATGGTATTAAAATCACTTGAACTCCTGAAACAGGGGAAATGAGCATGAAAATACTGGGTATAGAGACATCCTGCGACGAGACTTCCGTGGCTATCGTGGAGGACGGCCGGCGTATTATATCCGATGTCGTGCATACCCAGAGCATACACGCAAAGTTCGGAGGCGTGGTCCCGGAGGTTGCCTCCCGCAACCATGTGGTCAAGATACACGAGATACTTGACGAGGCTTTGCGCGGTTCCGGCAACACGCTGGAGGATATGGACGCCTTTGCGGTGACTTACGGGCCGGGTCTTGTGGGCGCACTGCTTATAGGGCTTAATACCGCCAAGTCGCTTGCCTACGCGGTGGGCAGGCCTCTCATACCGGTAAACCATGTCGAAGCGCATTTGTATGCCAATATACTGCATTATGGAAAGCCGGATCCCCCTTTCCTCGGCCTGATCGTATCCGGAGGGCACACCACACTCTTCCTTGTAAAGGGACATCATGATTACGCCGTGATCGGCAGGACAAGGGACGATGCGGTGGGCGAGGCTTATGACAAAGTCTCGAAGATGCTTGGATTGGGTTACCCGGGAGGGCCGGTGGTGGACAGCATGGCGGCCTCGGGTGATGAGGATGCGGTGCAGTTCAAGATCCCGGTCCCCAGAGACAGCTTTTACGATTTCAGTTTCAGCGGCCTGAAAACCGCTGTCAAAAACTATTATGCCAGCCATCCCGCGGCTCCCCGGGAGGACATATGCGCCTCTTTTCAAAAGACCGCCATAAAGGCGCTGACCATGCGTGTGGAAAAATACATGAGGGAACACGGGCCGCTGGACATCGCTGTGGCCGGGGGCGTCGCCGCGAATTCGAGGCTGCGCGCGGAGATCGCGGCGTTGGCTGAAAAGTTCGGGGTTGCGTCCTATATACCTCCGGTGCGCCTGTGCACCGACAATGCCGCCATGGTGGCTTCGCTGGGTTATTATCTCTTTCAAAAAGGCGATTACCTCTCTCCCGAAGAGTCATTGAAACTCAATGCCTTCAGTTCACTGCCCCTTTAAACGGCGTTGGCTTAAAAGCTGTTTTATGCGATACCTGACGACTTTTACCAATTAAAGCCGCAATGCGCACAAATTATTATTTAAGTTGAGAAATCAGGGAATTGTGTTATTTTTATATAAGACAATATCATATTTTTAAAGTTAAAGGAGAGTGATATCTCTGAGTGATTCGGAAAAGTCCGACGGCTTTATCAGATTTGACGCCACCGGCATAATCGCGGAGACTGTCGGATTGGGCGCGGCCCATGAGGCTGCCGTGATCGGCGACAGTTTCTTTGACATCTGGGATTTTCCATCCCCTGATGAGCTGCGCAAGCAGGTTGCCGAACGGTCGGCGGTGGAACCCGCGGTCTTTCTAAGGCTTTCGCCCCGGGGCAGCAGCGATTCGGAGCTGTGGAAGGTCGTCTGCGAGTTTGACGCCCTCGGTGACATGACCGGCTGCACCGCGTATGAGAACTCCGATTTGCAGAAGGAATTTTTTTCCGATTTTGCCGCCGGTTCTTCGGAAAAATATTTTGCGCTCTTTGACAATACCTTTGTCGGCATAGGCGTGATGAAGGACAATGTCTTCGTGGCCGCGAACAAGAGGCTGCTCAACATATTCGGATTTTATTCGCTGGATGACTTTGTGACGAAATCATTATGGGACCATATACATCCTGAAAACAGGAAAGAGATACGGGACAAGATGATCTCCGCTTCGCTGGACGGAAAAAAAGAGTTTACCATAGAGGTGCCCGTCGTGAGAAAAGACGGCGAACACCGCGATCTTGAGCTGATGTTCGGCCACATACATGCGGCCGGTGAAAGCTACATACAGATCATAGCCCGCGACGTCACCCTGCATAAGCAGGCTTATAAGGCGCTGCACAGGTCCGAGGCTCTGTTCCGGGCCTTTGTTGAGACGACTCATTACCCTCTTTTCATCCTTGACCGCGACGGACGCTATCTTTATGTCAGCGCGAACTGCGAGAAGATCACGGGTTATTCTCCCGGCGAGATCATAGGCCAGAGAAAATGGTTCACCACGGATGACGGGCGTATAAAGCTGCAGAAGGCTTTCCAGCGATGCATTGACGACCGTATGGCGGTAAACGGGCTGCACATAATGTTTAAGGCAAAGAACTGCTCTTACATAAGCATGTTTGTCTCTTTTTCACCGGTATTCGAGCAGGACGGCACGATACGCGCGGTGCTCATGCAGACAGCCGATTCCGTCCAGTATGGTGAACAGGGCTCGGAGCGTATGGAGATAATCGGCAGGATGGCCGGCAGGATGGCTCATGACTTCAACAATCTGCTGCAGATCATGATAGCGCATATCAACTTTATACAGTATTCGCTTGACGAGGAAAATCCCGTGCAGAAGAATGTCAATATCATATCCAAGGTCTGCGCACGGGCGACCACTCTGACCAGGCAGCTGCTTGCCTTCAGTAAAAAAAGGATACTGAAAAGGGAACATATAGACATGAACGCTTTGCTGGAGAGCAACAAGGAGATGTTTCGCCAGATCACCGGTGATAACGTCCTTTTCCGGCTTGATACGTCAGACAAGATCTCTCCGGTGTACGGCGATCCCGCTCAAATAGAGGAAGCCTTGTTTAATCTTGCCATAAACGCCCGTGAAGCGATGACGGGGCAGGGGCATCTCAATGTCGCCGCCGCGGACAGGCTGGTCAACGCGGAACATTGCGAACGTTATCCGCAGGCCCGTCCGGGATTGTATGTGATGGTCGAGTTCGCCGATGACGGCGCGGGGATCGAAGCCGAAAATATCGGTCGCGTTTTCGAGCCGTTCTATTCCACGAAGAAAAACGGGGAAGGCATAGGAATGGGCCTCTCTGTGGTATACGGCGTGGCGACTCAGCACGGCGGATGGGTGGAGGTCGAAAGCGAGCGGGGAGTAGGGTCCTCGTTTCGCGTATATTTCCCTGTGAAACCGTCTGCCGTTTCCGCGGAACCGGCGGTCAGGGCCAGGACGGACAGGGATCTGACCGGGGTCAATGTCTTGTATGTGGAAGATGATGAGGACGTGCGTTGCATGACGGAAAGCGCCCTCAAAGAGCGGGGCTTGACGGTCTTTTCCGCCGAAAGCGCCGAAAAGGCGCTGGAGATATACGAGTCAGCCGGTGGAAAGGTGGACATCGTGTTCAGCGACGTGATACTGCCCGGCATGAGCGGTTTTGAGTTTTCGGAACTGATCAAGGGGCGGGATGAAAGAGTGGGCATACTGCTCTGCAGCGGCTATGCGGACGAGCGTTCACAAGGCGCGTTGATAGAAAAGAAGGGCTACGCCTTCCTTCAAAAACCATATGTGCTTATTGATATATTAAACGCGTTCGGCGAGCTGATGTCCGGACAGTGACGTGAAAAAATACGCTTTCCTTTTCATAGATGCCGACGGCACGATACTTGATTTTAAAAAGGCCGAGCGTCATGCGCTGGAGCGCACCTTTCTTGAGATCAGGGGCGCGGGTCCGGAGGAGGCGTATTATGAGGCCTTTTCCCGCATAAACGAATCGCTGTGGCGTGATCTTGAAAATAGCAGGATAGACGTGCCCGGACTCAAATACATGCGCGCGGCTCTTTTTTTGCGCGAAACCGGATTGGACGGGGACCCGGCGCGATGGGCTTCTGTTTATGTGCGTTTTCTTTCCGGGGGTTCTTTCGCTTTGCCGGGCGCCAGGCAGGCGCTGGCTTTCTGCAGCGGGCGATACAGGACCGCTGTCATAACCAACGGCATAAGCGAGGTGCAGAGACCCCGCATCCGGGGTTCTTTTATACCCGAATATGTCGGGGACGTGTTTATTTCGGAAGACGTCGGCTATACAAAACCGCAAATACAGTTTTTTGAATATGTGATGAACGCCATGGGCGTCTCTTCCCCTGACGAAGTATTGATCATAGGTGACGGGCTTACTTCGGATATACTGGGAGGAAACCGCAGCGGCATAGACACGCTATGGATAGACGCGTCCGGCAGCGGGCCGGGGACTGCGGCCAGGCCGGACCATGTGGCGGGCAGTTTGTATGAGGCGGCCGTCATGCTCGGCATGAAGGATGACAAAGGGGGCGCGGTATGAAGATATTATTGACGGGATTCCAGCCCTTTGGAGGCGAACTGCAGAATCCCTCGGCGGAGGCCGTCTCGCTTGTCCCGGACACCATTGCCGGCGCCGAGGTGGTCAAGGCGGTGCTTCCCGTCTCTTACGCCGCGGCGGAGACGATGTTAATAAGCCTGCTCGACACCATCCGTCCCGCGCTGGCGCTTTGCACCGGACAGGCCGGCGGGCGTCCCGTGCCGATGTTCGAGATGCTGGCTGTGAATATCGACGAGTCGGAAAGTCCGGACAATGACGGCGCCGTAAGATGCGGCACTTCCGTAACGGACGGAGGCGTTCAGGCGTATTTTTCCAATCTGCCCGTACGGGCCATGACTGAGGGCGCGCATGCCGCAGGCCTGCCCTGCGCAGTTTCCTGGGATGCGGGGCGTTTTGTCTGCAACCATGTCTTTTACAGGCTCATGGAATGGATAGAATCCGGCGGAAACGTGGCTGCGGGGGGTTTTCTCCATCTGCCGTACTCATGCGGGCAGGTGGCCGGGAAAAAGGCCGCTCCGTGCATGAACCTGAATGATATGGCTCTTGTCATCTCGGCCGCGCTTGAAACGGCGGCGGCCCGGATGACGGGAAGGGATTGACGTTTGGCCGGAGAGCGCGGGCGGCGCGGCGAATGGGCGCTGGCATTTTCAGCGCTGTTTTTCAGCCTTACCGCTTTGGCCGTCAAGTCGATGTCGCTCGCTTTTTCGGGCCCGGCGATCGCGTTCGCCCGTTTTACGGTCGAACTGCTGCTCTGCATACTGATAATAATCATGTCAAAAAAAGGGTTTGCCGTCAAAGAGCCCGGAGTATGGCTGCTCAGGGGTTTTTTCGGAGCAGGTTCCATGGTGCTTTATTTTGTGGCTATAAATGCGACATCCAGCGGCCGCGCCACGCTGCTGTTTAACACATATCCGGTCTTTGTCGCCCTCGCAGGGGCGATGTTTTTCCACAGGCGCATAGAGGCGAGGCATATACTGAGCCTTTTATTATGCGCCGCCGGGGTGGCCGGGGTATTTTATGACGGCAGCAGCTACCCGCTTTCCGGGGACGCGGCCGGCCTGTTGTCGGGTATGATGGCCGGGGTCGCCATACATTATGTGCAGAAAAGCAGGCGGCGGAACAGCACTCCCGTAGTCTACGGAAGCGCTGTGCTGTTTGGCCTCCTGTTCACGGCGCCGCAGGCCCTGACCGGCGTCTTTCCATGGAGAGAGTCGCTCATGCCGCTGGCCCTTATCGGCGTACTCTCCCTGGCGAGCCAGTTGTCCATGACATACGGGTTCAAGTATGTACACCCCACAACAGGCAGTATCATCGCATATTCCTCGCTTCCGCTGACGCTTTTTGCGAGCTATATCATGGGAGAGACGTTTAGCCCGCGCTTTTTCCTGGGCACCGCTTTTATCGTTGCGGGGCTGATTGTAAACTTAAGTAAAAATAAAAAGGGTAAAGATGAAACTTTTTGAGATGCAGCGGTGTCAAATCTGATTATGTCTTTACACTCAATGGAATCAAGGATCTGAGAAGGAGCGCCATGATTCGTTTTAACATTTCCAAATAGTCAGATGTGCCTCCGCGGAGGCTATGCCGGTTAACAGATTTTATTTTATACTTACGGAGAAATTTATGGATAATTTATTTAAAAGCATATTCAGATTTATGAAAGGCAGCCGTCTGCAGTATTTCGGGGCGGTGATATCGGTCGGACTCGCGACGTTTTTAAGCCTTCTGACGCCGTTGATCATAAAAGCGGCCATTGACGGTGTACTGGGCGGGGATACCTCTGACATACCTCCTGTCATAGGAGGACTGATGGAGTCAATAGCCGCTTCCGGGCAGGGCCGTTCCGCTTCTGTGCTGCTGCTTTTCGCGGCGGTGTATATGGGCGTCTCGCTGATGCGCGGCGTGTTCTTCTATTTAAAGGGGAAATGGTCCGCCATGGCCTCGGAGTCCCTGGCAAAAAGGATAAGGGACAGCATATACGGCCATATTCAGGAATTGCCTTATGATTATCATGTCACGGCGGAGACCGGAGACCTGATACAGAGGGCGACTTCCGATGTGGAGACCATACGCAAATTCCTCGCGGTGCAGTTTGTCGAGATCGGACGCGCGATGTTCATGCTGGGGTTTACCCTCTATTTCATGTTGTCACTGGATGTGATGATGACCATCTATTCGATGATAGTGGTCCCGGTGATCTTTGCCTTTTCCTATCTTTTCTTTACAAAGGTGAAAAAAGCCTTTCAAAAGTCGGATGAGGCCGAAGGGCGGCTTTCAAACGTCTTGCAGGAAAACCTGTCGGGCGTGAGAGTCGTCAGGGCTTTCGGGCGCCAGAAATATGAAAGCGATAAGTTTGAGAAAAAAAATGCGGAATACCGGGACCTCACCTACAGGCTGATAAAGCTGCTGGCATATTATTGGGGTTTTTCCGATCTGCTGTGTCTGTTGCAGATAGGGACGGTACTCTTTGTGGGAGGGCTGGCTGCAGTCCACGGGACTCTCAGCATAGGCACTCTCGTGGTGTTTGTGCTGTATGAGGGAAGGCTGCTCTGGCCCGTGAGGCAGATGGGCCGCATACTTACCGACATGGGCAAAACGGCCGTCTCTGTGAAGAGGATCATGGAAATACTTGACGAGCCCGAGGAGAAAGACCCGGAGGGCGCCATAGAGCCCGAGATATCGGGCGGAATAGAGTTCCGCAACGTGCATTTCAGCTATGGCGAGGGCGTGCCCGTGCTGAGGGGGATAGACCTGAAAGTCGCCCCCGGGCAGACGGTGGCCATACTCGGAGCGACGGGCTGCGGCAAATCCTCCATGGTCCATCTGCTTTCCGGTTTGTACAGATGCACCGGGGGCAGCATACTTCTTGACGGCAATGACATCGACACGATAAAACGCAAGTGGCTCAGGAGCCATGTTGGACTGGTGCTTCAGGAGCCTTTTCTCTATTCCAGGACGATAAGGGAAAACATAGGGGTAGTCAAACCAGGCATCGCGGATGCTGATATATTCGAGGCTTCCAAAGACGCCGCCATACATCATGTCATACTCGATTTTGAGAACGGTTATGACACTGACGTGGGGGAAAAGGGCGTGACATTATCAGGGGGGCAGAAACAGCGGGTCGCCATCGCAAGAACGCTTACGAAGGATTATCCGGTGCTTATATTCGATGACTCCCTGAGCGCGGTGGATACCGAGACGGATGCGGCGATCAGAGAATCGCTTAAGCGGAGGAACAAGAGGGCCACCACGTTTATAATATCGCACAGGATAAACACACTGGCGGAAGCCGACCTGATCATAGTGGTTGAAAAGGGCAGGATAGTCCAGCAGGGCGATCACGCATCGCTTATGCGGGAAGAGGGTATGTACAGGCGCATAGCCGGTTTGCAGAACGAGATAGAACGGGACCTGGAGGCGGAGATGTCCGTCAACAGGGCAGGAGTGGATCATGAGTAAGATGAAAGAGAAAGACTATAACAAGAACTTTGATATAAAGACATGGGGGCGCATATTCGGATATATGAGACCCTACCGGAAGCATGTGATCATGCTTGTGTTTTTCATGTTTCTGGTAGGAGGCGCCGACGCCTTGTATCCACAGTTCAACAGAATAGTGATAGACAGGTTTATCATACCCCGTCAGACCGCGGGGGTGGAAACCTATATATTTTACTACGCCCTGCTGGTGGCAGTGCAGGCGGTGAGCATATGGGCGTTTATCGCATTGGCGGGAAAGCTTGAGATGAATCTCAGCTATGATATCAGGAAAGCCGGCTTTAAGAGGCTGCAGGAGCTCTCATTCTCCTATTATGACAAGACGGCTGTTGGATGGATGATGGCGCGGATGACATCCGATATCACAAGGCTTGGAGAGATCGTCTCCTGGGGCATTGTGGATGTCGCATGGGGGCTGACGCTGATGGTGAGCATGCTTCTGTTCATGCTGGTCATGAACTGGAAACTGACATTGCTTGCCATGGCCGTGACGCCGGTGCTTGCCGCCGTCAGCTTCTTCTTTCAGAAGGTGATATTGAAAAGCTACAGAAAGGTCAGAAAGACGAATTCAAGGATAACCGGAGCGTTTAACGAAGGCATCATGGGGGCGAAGACCACGAAGGTGCTTGTGCTTGAGCGGGAGAACCTGAAAGCGTTCGGGAAGCTCACGGACAGGATGTACGGGTCTTCTGTAAAGGCCGCGGTCTTCAGCGCGCTTTATCTGCCGGTCGTCCTTACATTGGGGAGCATAGGCACTTCGCTGGCATTGTTTTCCGGCGGCAAAGCCGTGCTTGCGGGGGCTATAACGTACGGGACGTTGTTCATGTTCATATCCTATACGCTGCAGTTCTTCGAACCTGTTATGTCTCTTGCGGCGATCTTTGCGGAGATGCAGAATGCGCAGGCCTCCGCAGAGAGGGTGCTCGGCATGATACATGCGGAGCCTTCTGTAAAGGATTCGGCGGAGGTCAAACGGATCTTCGGGGATGTCTTTACCGAGGAAAGAAGCGGATGGCCCGTGATGGAGGGCGATGTGGAATTCAGACATGTCTCCTTTCAGTACGAGAACGGCGAAAAAGTGCTCGATGACTTCAATCTCAGGGTGAAAGCCGGCCAGACGATCGCCCTTGTGGGGGAGACCGGGTCCGGCAAAAGCACCATCGTGAACCTGGCATGCCGCTTTTATGAGCCCACGTCGGGAGAGGTGCTGATTGACGGCGTTGATTACAGGCAGCGCTCCCTGCTCTGGCTTCAGTCTAACCTTGGTTATGTGCTCCAGTCCCCTCATCTTTTCAGCGGGACGATCATGGAAAACATACGTTACGGGCGGCTGGAGGCCACGGATGAAGAGGTCATGGCTGCCGCAAGACTTGTAAACGCCGACGGTTTTATCGCAGAGCTTTCCGACGGATATGCCTCCGAAGTCGGCGAGGGCGGCGGGCGGCTGTCCACAGGGCAGAAACAGCTGATCTCTTTCGCGAGGGCCGTGCTGGCGGATCCCCGCATATTTGTGCTGGATGAGGCCACGTCTTCGGTGGATACCGAGACGGAGGCGATGATACAGCAGGCCATCGATACCGTGCTGCGGGGAAGGACCAGCTTCGTGATAGCGCACAGGCTTTCCACGATACGGAACGCTTCGCTGATACTGGTCATAAGAAACGGCATCATCACGGAATCCGGCACTCACAGCGAGCTGCTCAGGCATAAAGGTTATTATTACAGCCTTTACACCAATCAGTTTATGGAGGACAAAGAGGAACGCATACTCGACGAGACAGGCGTCTGAGCCGGGGCGTGTGTTTCATGCTTAGCTATTGAGACGGGCGGGCTGCAATGCCCGCTCCGTCCCTTTCCGCGGGGCGGTTTTTTTAAAAAAAAGAGAAGGCGGGAGCCGGGGCTAAAGTTTGTCGCCTGCCGAATAAAATCTTGAGCGGGCACTTCAACGGGTGTAGTATTATAAAGTAAACGGGAGGTGCGCAGATGGAACACAGATGGGATCTGACGCCGTTGTACGCGTCATTCGAATCAGCGGAATTCAAACAGGACATTGACAGCATCAGGGATATGATAGCGGAATACGACAAATGGACCGCGTCCGCGGATCAGATGACGGATGAAACCGCCGCGGTGGAAAAATACATAGATATGGAAAATGAACTGGGAAGGCTTGTTTCCAAGGCTTTTACATTTTGTTCGCTTACGCTCAGCGTTGAGACAAAAAACGAGAAGGCCCAGTCCAACATGGATACGCTTCAAAAGATCATGGTGTCCGCCAGGCTGCCGCGTGTCAGGTTTCAGCGTTGGGTAAAGGAAAAAGACATTGAGGGTCTTGCGAGGTCTTCGGAAAAGATAAAGGCGCATGAATTTGTCCTGACGGAACTTGCCCGGGAAGGGCGATACCTGCTTGATGACACCGTGGAAGACATAGTCGCGCGGCTCTCCACGACGGGCGGGCGCGCGTGGAGCACATTGCAGGGACTCCTTTCGGCGAACCTGATGGTGGAATATAAGGCGGAGGACGAAGTAAAGAGCGTGCCTCTTACGGTGGCGAGAAACCTTGCGCATTCGCAGTCGGCCGGGACGAGAAAAGCCGCGTATGAGGGAGAGCTGGCGGCATACAAAAAGATCGAGGACTCTTCGGCGGCTGCGTTGAACGCGATCAAAGGCGAAGTGCTGACCATGGCGGAGCTGCGCGGTTATGAATCGCCCCTTGAGATGACGTTGACGGAGTCGCGCATGACGCGCAGCGCGCTGGACGCCATGATGGAGGCGGTGCGCGAATATCTTCCGGTGTTCAGGTCCTATTTCAGGAAAAAAGCGGAGGCGCTGGGCTACAAAGGCGGACTCAAGTTTTATGACCTTTTCGCGCCCCTGGGCTCATCGGACAAGACGTATTCCTATGAAGAGGCCAGAGGAGTTGTGACGGGCAATTTCGGCAGTTTCAGCCCCGCTCTCGCGTCGTTTGCCGAAAAAGCCTTTGACGAAAACTGGATCGACCTTGAGCCGAGGGAGGGAAAACGGGGCGGCGCTTTCTGTTCCAACATCCATCCGATCGGCCAAAGCAGGATACTTGCGAATTTCAGCGGGAGCATCAAGAACGTGATCACACTGGCCCATGAGCTGGGGCACGGCTATCATGGCCATTGCCTTATGGATTCGACACTGCTGGATTCGAGGTATCCCATGCCCCTGGCCGAGACGGCCTCGATATTCTGTGAGACAGTTGTAAAGGAATCGCTGCTTAAAGGCATGAGCGGCGACGAGAAGACCGCTTTTCTGGAGAACGCGCTATGCGGAGAGGCCCAGATCGTTGTGGATATTTACAGCCGATACCTCTTTGAGACAGAGCTTTTCGCCCTAAGGGACACGCGCACTCTGCCTGCGAGGGAATTAAAAGAACTCATGGAAAAGGCGCAGAAGGACGCATACGGCGACGGGCTTGATCCCGATGTCCTGCATCCTTATATGTGGGCCAACAAGCCCCATTATTATATGACGGGCCGTCATTTCTATAATTTCCCCTACACCTTCGGGCTGTTGTTCGCAAAGGGCCTGTACGCGGAGTATCTTAAAGACCGGGAGTCTTTTGTGGCGCGTTATGACGAGTTTCTCCGGCTGACCGGCCGCAGCGATGTGTCGACAGCGGCCGCTTACATGGGTATTGACGTGGAGGATGTCTCCTTCTGGAAGGGCTCTCTTGAGATAATAAAGAAAGAAGCGGATGAGTTTAGCCGGTCTGTGTGACACGGATGGGCCGGCGCCGGGGAACCGGCAAGACGTGAATGGAGAAATATGGGATTGATCAATAAAGTGTGGCCGGCCAGGGACCTTCATACTATCAGGGATATGGTTGACAATGTGCGTGACGACGTCTGGAGCAGGACTGCTTTGACCATGATGACGGACAATGGGTATGCATCGCTCACTTACAGGGAGATGCGCGATACTGTCCGGTCTCTGGGGAATGCGATGTTAAGATCGGGGATACGCAGTGGCGACAGGATCGGGCTTTTGTCTGAAAACCGCAACGAGTGGATACTCACCTATCTTGCAGTCACCTATATCGGCGCTGTCATAGTGCCTTTTGACAGCCTGTTGAGCGAGGATTCGCTGAGGCTGCTGTTTTCTTCCAGTTCCATACGCATGCTGTTCACATCCGACAGGTATTTCGACAAGTTCAGGGACCTCATTGAAAACGGGTATGACATAGAGACAACGGTGCTCTTTGACATGCATCCGGCTCTTGTGGAAGATGCTTCAAAAAAGGGCCTGCTGGAAAGCAGGGAAAATATACGCTTTGAGACCGGATGGCCGGAACTTGCGCGCAGGGCGGCCGCCGAAAAAACGCCATATGCGAAGAGAAAGATCCTGTTTTTTGACGAGTTTTCCGTGATGGGCAAAGTCTCGATGCAAAACGGCCAAGATATGGTTTCGGACTCATCCGTGGAGCCTGACGACACCGCGGCGATCATCTACACTTCCGGCACCACGGGCATTCCCAAGGGTGTGTTGCTCAGCCATGACAACCTGGTCTCCGACGGGGATGCCATACAGCAGACCTCTGTGCCGGGCAAGGACGACAACTGGATACTTGTGCTGCCTTTACACCACACTTTTCCGACGATCACCGGTATTTTCGTGCCCTTTCTGAACTACGGCAGGGTCACGACCATACCCACTTTCCGCACCGACATACTCACCAAAATCATGGCTGAGACAAAGGCCACGTATGTCCCCTCCGTCCCGCTGCTTGTGGAGAAGATATACAAGAGGATCATGTCGAACGTGATGAAAAGCGCGCTGCCTGTGAGGATGATATTCGGGCTGTTGTTCGGGTTGTCCTCGTTTTTTTACAGGGCCTTCCACTGGCATGCGGGCAAATATCTTTTTGCCAGCGTGAGGCGAAAAGCCGGGCTTTCCAATCTCACGGCTTTTATCTGCGGCGGCGGGTCTATACCCCCTGAGATCATACACGGCATGAACATAATAGGTTTGAGGGTATGCCAGGGTTACGGCCTTACGGAGACGTCTCCGGTGGTCTCCTCCTGCGTGCCGGCCCATGACCGTGTCGGATCAGTCGGACTTCCGCTGGTGAACGTCATGGTCCGCATAGAATCGCCGGACTCCGAAGGCAACGGCGAGATATATATCAAGGGCCCGACCGTGATGAAGGGTTACGACGGAGACCCGGAAGCCACAGACGCCGTTTTAAAGGACGGCTGGCTGAAGACCGGCGACATCGGCTATCAGGACGAGGACGGGTATTTGTACATATCGGGACGGCTGAAAAACATCATAGTGACAAAAGGGGGAAAGAACATCTATCCCGAGGAGATCGAAAACCTCCTGCTTCAAAGCCCTTTCATCTCCGAGACTGTCGTGATCCCGAAAGCCGCCAAAGACGGCTTCGAACAGCCGTTCGCGGTCATATGCCCGAACCTTGAGGCCGTAGAGACACATGTTACCGAACATGACCTGACAGGCGAGACCAAGGCCATGAGGGAATTGATCAGAAAAGAGATACTCAGAGTCACTGAGGGCATACCTTCATATAAGGTGCCGCGTGAGTTTGAGATAACTCTGGAGGAACTCCCGAAGACGTCGACAAACAAGGTCAAAAGATTTATGTTCTCAAAATGAGCGCATGAATATGCGTTCGAAAAGGAGCCGCGTGAGGCGGCTCCTTCCTGTTTTATATCAGTATCTGTAATGTCCGGGTTTGTACGGCCCCTCCGGGTCCACGGAGAGGTATTCGGCCTGTTTTTCCGAGAGGCGGGTCAGTCTGACGCCAAGTTTGTCCAGATGCAGCCGGGCCACTTCCTCATCCAGCAGTTTTGGAAGCATATATACTTTTCCCCGCTCATATTTTTCTGTCTCCGTGAACAGCGATATCTGAGCCAGCACCTGGTTTGTAAAAGAGGCGCTCATGACAAATGACGGATGCCCCGTGGCGTTGCCCAGGTTTACAAGCCGGCCTTCTGAAAGCAGTATGATCGAATGGCCGTCCGGAAAGATGAACTTGTCCACAAGAGGCTTGATGTTTATCCGCTTTACCGCATCCGAGGAGAAGAGGGGCGCGGCTTCTATCTCATTGTCGAAATGTCCGATGTTGCACACGATAGCCTCATCCTTCATGTGTTCCATGTGTTTGAATGTGACTACGTCGCAGTTGCCTGTGGCCGTGACGAAGATATCGCCCTGTTTTTTTTCGATGATGCTGTCCAGCGTGGTGACCTCATAGCCTTCCATGGCGGCCTGCAGGGCGCAGATCGGGTCTATCTCCGTGACGAGCACCCTGGCGCCGAGGCCTCTCATGGACTGGGCGCAGCCTTTTCCGACTTCGCCGAAGCCGCATACGACGACGGTCTTCCCCGCTATCATCACATCGGTGGCGCGTTTTATGCCGTCTGCCAGCGATTCACGGCATCCGTATGTGTTGTCGAACTTTGATTTCGTCACGGAATCGTTCACGTTGAGAGCGCGTGTTTTCAGCGTCCCCCTGCGTTCCATGTCATAAAGCCTGTGGACTCCGGTGGTGGTCTCCTCGCTCAGTCCGATGATGCCCTCAAGCAGTTCGGGATGACGCTGGTGGACGACAAGGGTGAGGTCCCCGCCGTCGTCTATTATGGATGTCGGCCCTTTGCCGCCGGGCCATTTCAGGGTCTGTTCCGTGCACCACCAGTATTCCTCTTCCGTCTCGCCTTTCCACGCGAATACGGGTATCCCTTTTTCCGCCATCGCGGCGGCGGCGTGGTCCTGTGTCGAAAAGACATTGCATGAAGCCCATCTGACGTCGGCGCCCAGAACGGTGAGCGTCTCTATCAGCACGGCGGTCTGTATTGTCATATGCAGCGAGCCGGCTATGCGGGCGCCCTGAAGGGGGCGCGACTTCGCATACTTTTTTCTCAGTGCCATGAGCCCCGGCATCTCCTTTTCGGCCATCTCTATCTCTCTCCGGCCCCAGGGGGCCAGGGTTATGTCCGCTATCTTGTAATCCATAAATTACCTCCCTCTTGAAAATATCGAATAATGTTTTGAGATGCAACGGAATAATGGGCCTACACGATCTTTTTCTTTATGCCTTCCAGGTCATCTTCTATGACAAGTTCTTTGCCTTGCGTCCAGGCGTATACGTAATCACAGTTGCGGCAGTGAAGATAAGGCGTTCCCGGCATGTAGATGTTCTCATAAAAACACATCGGGCATTTAAGCCGCAGAGGCGTCTTTATATCTGTTAAAAGCAGGCGTTTTATTTTCATGTTCAAATATAGTTTTCAGCGTTTGAAATCACAACCCGGCAATGCGGTTTTTTTCATGTTATGTGAAAAAAGATCGCTTCCGTGAGCGTCCGAACCCGAGGTGGCGGCCAGTCCGTATTTTTCGGAAAGGGTGTTGACGGAACTGCAGTACCGGTCGGAATCATTTTTCGACGGAAAACGCGACGGGCAGCGCATATGATAGGGGTAATACGTCTCGATGCCCCTGAGCGATGCGGAGCGCATCTTGGAAAGCAATACGTCCGTATCTTTCCCGTAAAGGCCGGGATGGGCAAGCACGGGTATGCCGCCCGCGGCTGTGATCAGCGCCGACGCTTTTTTGACCGTGAGCCTTGTGAAGCCGGTGCCGAACGAGCGCAGTATTCCCGAGGCATCGCGGTAATCCGCGGCTTTGCCAGAGCGCACAAGGCTGTGCAGCACGTCTATGCGCATGGGCGTCTTCCCCTTCGATATCAGCGCGGAGGACGAGCCGAGTATGCCGGCCGCCCATTTGAGCCGAGATTCGCGTATGTTTTTCAGGGCGTTCATGAGGGGAGGGTCAAAGGGGTCTATGCAGTATCCCAGCACATGGTATTCATTTCCGTCCATATGGCATGAGATCTCAACGCCGGGAATGACCGTGATGTTCTTTAAGAGCATTATGCGGCTTTTATGATAGGCGCCCATAGAATCATGATCCGTTACCGAGATCACGTCTATACCCATCTCCGCGGCTTTGTCGGCCACCTGTTCCGGAGAAAGGAGTCCGTCGGAATAAGTGGAATGTATGTGAAGGTCGACTGACAGCATCCTGTCCTTTCCATGCGCTTGAAAGGCTGAAATCGGTATAAATTGCCTTTGTTACAATAAAATACGCTTTTAAAATACTGTTGACAATAGTTTTGTGTACTTTTATACTTGAGGGGATAAACGGGAGGTCTCTATGTTTCAGGATGGCTTGATAATGTATGAAGATAGCTTTGAAAAAATAAATGCCATATTGGATGAACTCATGCGGTCGTCCAAGTCCCAATGCGTTTTTCTCGTGGACAAAAGCGGGCAGCTTATTACCATGAGAGGCAAGATGGAGCGCTTTGATTCGACTGCTTTCGCGTCACTTTCCGCGGGAAATTTCGCGGCGACCAGCGAACTGGCCAAACTGATAGGGGAAACCGAATTTTCCGTTCTCTTCCATGAAGGCGTCAATGACAGCATACATATATCCATTGTGGCGGGCAGCATTATCATGGTGGTCGTTTTTCAGGTAAATCAGACCTCTCTGGGTCTGGTGAGGCTTGAAGTCAAAAAAAGTATTGAGCAGTTGGCGCATGTGTTGAAGGATATGGTTGAGCGCAGCAGGACCGACGGTCAAATAGAAAGACTGGACGAATCGTTTACTCAGGCAATTGAAAATGAGATCGACAGCCTGTTTCAGGATTGAAGATTAAGGAGGAAGCATGTCGCTTATCAACTACGCATCCAGAGAGATAAACTGTAAGATCGTCTATTACGGTCCGGGGCTGGGCGGAAAGACCACGAATATAAAATATGTGTACAAGCAGATAGATCCTTCGGCCAGAGGCAAACTTGTCTCCCTTGCCACGGAGGCGGACAGAACGCTTTTTTTCGATTTTCTTCCCCTTGACCTGGGTCAGGTGCAGGGTTTTAAGACGCGTTTTCATCTCTACACCGTCCCGGGGCAGGTCCATTATGACGCGAGCCGCCGCCTGATACTTAAAGGCGCCGACGGCGTTGTCTTTGTGGCGGATGCCCAGCGCGAGCGGCTGGACCAGAACATTGAGAGCCTTGAGAACCTCCGTGTGAATCTGATCAGTCAGAACCTGGACCCGGAAGCCATACCGTTTGTAATACAGTACAACAAGATGGACCTGGCAAATGTCATGAGTTCGGACGAGATGGAGTCAAAGCTCAATCCGAAGGGATATTTGTCGTTTGAGGCAATAGCCGTTGAGGGTATCGGCGTTTTTGATACGCTGAAAGCCATAAGCAAACTGGTTTTGAAATCAATAAGCGAGGGCAGATAACATGAAAATCGGTGAAGAACAGTCAAAACAGTTGGAAGAAGTGTTGTCGGAACTGATTTGGAAGACGTCTTCCAAAAGCGTCTTTCTTGTGGATATCAACGGTGAGTTGATCTCCGTTGCCGGGTTCACCGGCAACATCAACACGGTGGCGCTGGCGTCACTCTCCGCGAGCCATTTTGCGGCTACGGTGGCGTTGGCCAGATTGCTGAGCGAACAGCAGTTTACGGTATTGTTCCATAAGGGACTTACCGAGAACATAGACATAAACAGAGTAGGGGACAAATTACTCCTGATCACGATATTCGGACAGAAGACGGTCATAGGTCACTTGAGGGAGGAGACCGAAAAGACCATACGGAAACTCGAAGAAGTCGTCAGTCAGGTACCGGAAGTGGCTGAGAAGCCGATTAAAAAGGTAAACAACACTTTACGGGAGGAGATTAATAACCTGCTGAAAGATATGTAAAGGGGGAATACATGTCACTGCAAGGAACGTTGTCGGATTTTTCCATTGCCGATCTGTTTCAGTTGCTGGGTCTGGGGCAGCGGACCGGGTGTCTGCGTCTGCAGAATTCCGGTGGAAACGGGGAAGTCTATTTCAGCGAAGGCTGGATCATTTACGCTAAATACGGACGTACGGAGTCCGAAGACGCCGTCTACAAGATGTTCAACTGGAGTGACGGACGCTTTGATTTTGATGTCGACGCGGTCCCTGCAAAGAAGACCATGATGGTGGATTGGCAAAACCTTATACTCGAAGCCGCAAGAAGGACGGACGAGCTGTCGGAGATCAAGAAGACCATACCGGAGAACGACGCCATACTGGTGCTTATAGAGGAAGACCAGGGCAATATAGACAATATAAAATTGAACAACGGCGATCTGAAAGTGCTGTCCCTGATAAACGGCAAAAGGACCGTGGAAGAGGTCATCGTAAAAACGGGGCTGGACAATGTGGAGGCGAGCAAAATAGTCGCGTCTCTTATCAAGGCGAACCTTGTGGACGTGAAGATGAGTGAAGAGGAAAAGGTGCAGAAATACAAGGACAAGATCGCCAGATCGGGCATCGATGTCGAGAAAAATAAAAATCTCTTCGGGAATGTGTTCAAGCGAAAGAAAAAACGCAAATACGATATGGCCAACAGCGCCGCCGGCCTCATGATCGGCGCGATAAACCGCTATCTTGATTATTTGCTGCTGGACGATCCGGTCGTGCCCATACCCATGAAAGAAGTCACGGACAAGTTTGAAGAGCTTAAACTGATCTATCCTGATATGAACGGCATAGTCTTTTCATCCTACACGCAGAGGTTTAATTCGGATCAGCTGGACTGGGATGAGACCATCGAGACCGGGGAGCCCGTGTTGAGAGGCCTTTCGGAGATACTGGAGTTCATCTTCGAGCTTGCCCGTCATGAGTCGGAGGGCGATGGTGCTCTTGAGAAATACCGTGAGACTTATGAGGATGTTGTGAGAGACGCGGGCAGGATGGAGCGCACTCAGGAAGCGGTTCTCGGATTAAAGAATCTGATCAAAAAATAGTGAATATGTGTCTTTCGGCTGATATGCCGGACGCGCGCGGGTCCGTGCGCGTCACGGACAAAAAAAAGGAAGCTTCCGCTTCCTTTTTTTATATCTGAGTTTTTTTGAAAAAGATATGTAAGATCAGCCCAATGACTTGACGTATTTGCTGAGTCTTGATTTGTCTCTGGCTACTTTGTTTTTGTGCAGGATCTTCTTGCCGGCGACGGTGTCGGCGATCTTATAGAACTGCTGAAGCAGCGCTGTGGCTTCCTCTTTTTGTGTGGCTGTCAGCACTTTTTTCTTCGCTGTCTTTACCTGAGATTTATAAGCCCTGTTGCGAAGACGGAGCTCTATATCCTTTTTCATTCTTTTTTTCTGTTGTTTGATATGCGGCATTTCACCCTCCTTTAAACCTTTTGCTTAGGAAAGCTAACAGAAAAGAAATACTATGTCAAGCCAAAACTAAGATATACGGTTGACATGTGCTGAAAATTTACTATTATAAACACGGAGGTACGAGATGAGACATACGGTGTTTTTTCTGATGGTATTGGCACTTCTGTCCGCCTGCCGTTCGGACAAGACGGTCAGCGAGACAGACAGATACTTTGCCGTTTACGAAAAGATAGCCGCATTCACGTACGTTTCGGCCGAAAAGGACGAAAATGCCGTCATGGACGGCATAAACGGGATCCTGGCCGAACATGGTTTTGATATGGAAGAGTTCAAGGCTCTCGGAGACAAGCTCTTTAAGGAGGACTCCGGGAAGTTTCTTGACAGGATCGGCCGGATCAACGATAAACTGACCGGCGGAAAATGATCCTGATCCCTGTTCCGTGCTTTGACGCGGGACTTTTAGCCGAAGGGAGGTGCATTGATGAGAATCTATGAAGGAGTCATTCTGACCCGTTCTGCTCTTGACAATGAACAGCGCGATTCTCTCATTCAGAAACTTGAGGGCATTATCACCGAGAAAAGCGGTAAGATGCTCAAGAAGGATGAATGGGGAAGAAAAAGGCTGGCCTATTTGATCAAGAAGGAATCCGATGCCTATTACACTTACATGGAGTTCACGGCCGACACGGCCATATTGGACGAGATGACAAGGATAATGAGCATTGACGAATCTTT
This sequence comes from uncultured bacterium, assembly GCA_964548195.1. Classification (GTDB taxonomy): domain Bacteria; phylum Macinerneyibacteriota; class Macinerneyibacteria; order Macinerneyibacteriales; family DSCS01; genus CAZJQC01. The sequence continues at coordinate 39,833 of CAZJQC010000013.1, forward strand.
CCTGAGACATATGTTCGTTAAAAAGGAAGACTGACATGGCTGTGTCGATGAACAAGGTCATCATCGCGGGCAATCTCGCCAGGGACCCGGAGTTGAAATATACGAATTCCGGCAAAGCTGTGGCGAATTTTACCGTGGCGGTAAATGACTATCATTCCCAGAACGCGTCTTTTTTCAGGGTCGTGGTATGGGAAAAGTCGGCGGAAAACTGCAATCAGTATCTGTCCAAGGGAAGTCCGGTGCTTGTGGAAGGCCGTCTGCAGAGCCGTTCGTATGAAGTGAACGGCGAAAAACGCAGTTCTGTGGAGATCGTAGCCCAGAACGTACAATTTCTCTCCGGAGGTTCAAGAGACGGTTCCGGAGATAACGGCGGTTCGTACAGACGCGAGGACAAGACGGATATGGAGCGGGAAGTCAAGCGGAAGGTCGAATCCGGGGATGAGTTTTATAATGAAAACCCCGAAGACGACGACATTCCGTTTTAAGAGGAGGCGAAATGGTTGACAATAAAAAGAGGTTCTTCAGAAGAAGAAAATATTGCAGGCTTTGCTCCGGTGAGATCAAGGAGAAGGATGTTAATTACAAAAACATAGATGTCCTTAAGAACTTCATCACCGAGCGGGGCAAGATCTCTTCCAGAAGCAGATCGGGCGCCTGTGCGAAACATCAGAGGCTGGTCGCCAGAGAAGTCAAACGCGCCAGGATGATCGCATTGCTGCCCTTCAAGGTCGAGTTCTACAGAAGCAGCAGAAGATCGTGAGCGGGGTGATTTGAATGAAGATAGTACTGAAGACAAATGTCCCTAAACTGGGAGAAGTCGGAGAGATCGTCAAGGTAAAAGACGGATATGCCCGTAATTACCTTATCCCTCAGGGGTTCGCGGTCCCGTATAACAAGGCTACCAAGAAAACAGTGGAGAATCTGATGAAGCTTCAGAAGGCCAAAGTCAACAGGCAGGAGAAGCAGTATCAGGATGTTCTTGACAAAGTCAAGGGCGTTAACGTGGTGATCAGGAAAAAGGCCGGCGAGAACGGCAAGCTTTTCGGGTCGGTGACCTCCGCGGATATTATTGAGGCTTTGAAAGCGCAGGAGATAGAAGTGGACAAAAAATATCTCGTGGTCATGGATCATATCAATAATGTCGGCGAGTATGACTGCAGCGTCAAATTTGCCCAGGGCTTTGATGCCCCCTTCAAGGTAGTTGTTGAAAACGAAACAGAGGAATGACTGAACGGAGCTTGATCTATGGACAAGGAAATCCGGCTCAACGGCAAGTCGATTTCTCTTGAGCTTTATGACAGTGAGTCTGAGGGCGCCCTGCTGGGCGCCCTTCTGATCGACAATAAACTGATTCCGCATGTACTGGAAGAGCTTGGGGAGAATATAGAGATATTCCATCACCGCCCCAATCAGCTTATATATGCCGCCATTATTGAGATCTTTAAATCCGATGTAAACAAGGCTATCGACCCCATACTGCTTAAGGACTATCTGGGCAGCCGGGCTGTCACGCCCGAGGGCACCGAACTAAAAAACGGGCGCACTTTGCTGGACCTGGCGGGCGGGTTTGAATACATCGGCGAGATCTGGGAAAAGAGTTCGGCGTTTATCAACCATGCCGGCTACATAAACATAATCAGGGAGAAATTTGTATTACGCAGGCTTATCGCCGCGCTTGGCGAGATATATAACGACACACTGACTCAATCTTATGACATAGACCGTGTGCTTGAGATGGCGGAGACGCGCATATTCGACATCGTTCAGGGCAAAAAGGTCAAAAAATCATTTTCGTCCATGAAGGACATCATCGAAAAACAGGTGGAATACATAGAGAATATCAAGAAGACCGGGGGCGTTGACGATGAGACCATACGCACGGGCTATGAGCTTGTGGATGAGATCACCGGCGGCTTCAAGCCGGGGCAGTTGATAATAATAGCCGCCCGGCCCGGAATGGGGAAGACGGCGTTCGCCCTCAACATAGCCCGCAATGTGGCAAAGACCACCGGACGTGGCGTGGCATTTTTCAGCCTTGAGATGTCGGAGGATGAGATAGCGCGGAGATTTATATTCATGCAGTCCAAAGTCCGGGGGCATGAGGCGATGAAGGGTTATATCACGCATGATGATTTTAAAAAGGTACACAGGGCGGCCGCGGAGCTTGTCGAGTACCCCATATTCATAGATGACACGGCGGGCATCACCCCTCTTCAGATGAAGGCCAAGATGAGGCGGCTTTTCGCGCAGAGGGAATACGGGCTTGTCATAGTGGATTATCTTCAGCTTATGAACACCGCGGAGCAGTTTGAAAGCATGAACACGAAGATAACCGTCATATCCAGGATGCTCAAGGAGATAGCCAAAGAGTTCGGCGTCCCTGTGATCGCTCTTTCACAGCTTTCAAGAAGCGTGGAGCGCCGGGACAAGAAAAAACCCATGCTCTCGGATCTCAGGGAATCGGGATCCATCGAGCAGGATGCCGATATGGTCATGTTTCTCTACCGTGAGGAGTATTATTCGGAATCGGGCTCCGACGCCGCTGACAATTCAATAGAGATAAACATAGCAAAGAACAGAAACGGCCCCATAGGCAACAAGAAGCTTGTCTTCCTTAAGGAATACGGGCGATTCGAAAATCTCTCGGCGCGGGAAGGGAACTGATGTTTTGCAGAAGCGTTAGTTTTGTCAAGGTCCGGGATGAAGCCGAGAAGCTCATATTGCGGGCGAGTTTCAATATAAGCGGGGATGTGACCGACAAGCTCAGGCGTTGCGCCGGCGCTCCGGACACCCGTTCGTTCAGGATAATATCAGACATACTTGAGAACGCCCGTATCGCCGCGGAGGAGATGATACCGCCTTGCCAGGATACCGGGATAGGCGTTTTTTTTGTAAATATAGGCGACAAGGTCGTCATTGAGGGCGGCACGGTGCGTGACGCCATAAACGAGGCGGTGAGGAAAGTATACCGGGACCGGTATCTTCGAAAATCGGTGGTGGGGCATCCTCTGGAGAGGGTAAACACGGGCGACAATACGCCGGCGGTAATACATTTCGAACAGTCTCCGGGCGAGGACATCGTCATGGATTTTTTGGCGAAGGGGGCCGGCAGCGAAAACATGAGCGTTTTGAAGATGTTTTCTCCTTCCGCCGGCCGGGAGGATATTGTCAGTTATGTGGTCGACGCGGTGAGGACTGCCGGCCCGAACCCGTGTCCGCCCGTGATACTGGGCATCGGCATAGGCGGCACTTTTGAATTGGCTCCCTATATGGCGAAAAAGGCATTGTTAAGGAAAATCGGGGAAAGAAATCCAGACCCGGCTGTCGCTGAGCTCGAGGAGTCTATTACCGCAGCCGTGAACACCCTTTCCGGAGTAGGCGTTCAGGGGCTGGGCGAGGGCGTCACGGCGCTGGATACCTTTATAGAGACATACCCTTGCCATATCGCAAGTCTGCCCGTGGCGGTCAATTTCAACTGCCATTCGTCCAGACACGCGGGGGTGACGATATGATAGAGATAGACCTGGATATTGACCGCGGACGTTTTCTGGATCTGAGGACCGGTGACGAAGTACTGCTCACGGGGACGGTGTATACTGCCAGGGACGCGGCTCACGCGAAGATCGCGGAAGCTCTCCGCGGCGGCGGCGAACCCCCTTTTCCGCTTAAGGGTGCCGTGATCTTTTATGCGGGCCCGGTGCCGAAAAGGCCGGACGCGTCCACCGCCGCGGTGGGGCCCACGACGAGCTATCGCATGGACCCGTTTACTCCCGGTTTATTGGCGGCAGGTGTGCGCGCCACCATAGGAAAGGGCCGTCGAAGCGCGGCCGTGGCGGATGCCTGCAGAGAAAACGGAGCCGTGTATTTGATCGCCGTGGGGGGCATAGCTGCTTTGTTGTCCAAACGAGTAAAAAAGATCGAAGTGTTCGCTTATCCGGAACTGGGGCCCGAGGCCGTGCATCGTCTGGTGTTCGACCGGTTCCCCTGCATAGTCGCTGTCGATTCCGAGGGAAACGACATATACGGAATATAGGAGGAAAGTCAGATGAAACTGTTGGAATATCAGGCTAAAAACATATTGAGTGAATACGGCATACCCGTTCCGCGCGGCGTATTGCTTAAGGGGCTTTCCGAGATCGAGAATGTCGTGGCCAGACTCGGCGGAAGGGTGGTCGTAAAGGCGCAGGTGCTTGCCGGCGGCAGGGGCAAGTCGGGCGGCGTCCTGACCGCGGAAGGTTGTGAAGCGGCGAGAAAAGCCGCCTCCGGACTCCTGGGGGAAAGACTTGTCACCTATCAGACAAATGCCGCGGGTGAGATGGTCAATTCCGTCCTCATAGAGGAGCAGGTTGATATACAGCGCGAGATATATTTCGGCATCACCTATGACAGGGAGACACAGCGTCCCGTGCTGATGATATCGGAAGAGGGCGGAGTCGAGATCGAAGAGATCGCCGTGAAAAACCCCGGGAAGATAATCAAGGTGTGGCCGGACCCGCTTACAGGGCTGCAGGACCATCATGTCAGGGCGCTTTTCAAACCGCTCGGCCTCAGCAAATCCCTTTTCGGGGAGTTTATGTCCTTTGTGAAAAAGCTTTACGCCATATATATGGAAAAAGATGCAGCCATGGTGGAGATCAACCCTATGATCATAGCCTCCGGCAAGGGGTTCATGGCCCTGGATGCCAAGGTGATCATCGATGACAACGCCTTGTTCAGATGCCCCGCCCTTGTGGAGATTAGAAAGGTCCCCGACGATGAAAAGCAGGAGGTGGACGCCCGGGAAAAGGGGCTGAGCTTTGTCAGTCTTGACGGCGATGTGGCATGCATGGTCAACGGCGCGGGCCTTGCCATGGCGACCATGGACATCATAAAGCATTACGGCATGGAGCCCGCCAACTTCCTTGATATCGGAGGCTCTTCAAATCCGCAGAAAGTGATAGAGGCTTTGGATATAATCATGAAAAACCCGAAGATCAAGTTGATATTCATAAATGTGTTCGGCGGCATCACCAGATGCGACGACGTCGCGAACGGTTTTAAGAAGGCATTGAAAGAAAGGCCGATCGACATACCCATGGTCATCAGGCTCACCGGCACCAATGAGGAAGAAGGACGCAAAATACTGGAAGAGATCGGATACGGCACATATACCGGCCTTGAGGAATCCATAATAAGGCTGTCGGAGACTTACAAGGCTTTGAAGAGATAGGAGTAGCTATGTCGATTTTCATAAACAGTGAGACCAAGGTGATAGTCCAGGGGATAACGGGAAGGGACGGTTCCTTTCACACGGGAAAGATGATCGAGTACGGCACCGACATCGTCGGGGGAGTGACGCCTTTTAAGGGCGGGCAGTCCGTGCACGGCGTTCCCGTGTTCGACTCCGTACTGGAGGCCGTGGAAAGCACCGGGGCCGACACCTCCATCATATACATACCGCCCATGTTCGCGGCAGGCTCCATAATAGAGGCCGCCGAAGCGGGCCTGAAAAACATCATATGCATAACAGAGGGGATACCGGTCACTGACATGATGAAGGTAATGTCGTTTTTAAAGGGCATGGATGTCAGGCTTTTCGGGCCCAACTGCCCGGGCGTCATCACGCCGGGCGAGACAAAGATCGGCATAATGCCCGGCCATATATTCATGCCGGGAAACATCGGCGTGATATCCAGGAGCGGCACCCTTACATATGAAGTGGTGCATAATCTCACGTCTAACGGCATGGGACAGTCGACGGTCATAGGCATAGGCGGGGATCCCATAATAGGAACAAAATTCACGGATTGCCTTGAAGCTTTTAATGCCGACAGCGCCACCGAAGGTGTGGTGGTGATAGGTGAGATAGGCGGAAGCGACGAGGAATACGCTGCGGAATACATCAAAGATCATATGGACAAACCTGTGGTCGCTTTCATAGCCGGCAAGACCGCTCCCAAAGGGAAGCGCATGGGGCATGCAGGCGCCATAATACACGCCGGCAAGGGTTCCGCGGACGTCAAAGTGCGTATGTTCAGAGAAGCCGGCGCCGAAGTCGTCGACCTGCCGACGCAAATAGCCGATGCCATGAAAAACCTGTTATAAAAAGCTTTACATAAGAAGGCTGACTATTATAATTGCCGTGGAAACCGGTTTAACAAGGAGGACGATTTGGCTGAGAAAAGAGAATTCGCGATTAAACTTCGTTTGGAGTTTTGTAAAGCTTGCGGCCTTTGTTACAGTTACTGCCCTACCAAAGCATTGGGTCCCGACAAAGAACTGCGTGTGACAGTCAAGGATGAAAGTAAATGTATCGGGTGTCTCCAGTGTGAGAACTATTGTCCCGATTTTGTCATTGAAATCGAAGAGAAGAAATGAGGGATTAGGATGGGCGAGATAAGATTTTTGCAGGGAAATGAAGCCTGCGCGCTGGGCGCCATGAAGGCCGGCCTGACTTTTTACGGAGGATATCCCATCACACCGTCTTCCGAGGTGGCTGAAAAATGTTCCAAGTATCTTCCCGCGCAGGGAGGCAGATTCATACAGATGGAAGATGAGATAGCTTCCATTGCATCTGTGATAGGGGCGTCGCTTGCGGGCGCGAAATCAATGACGGCCACATCCGGCCCGGGTTTTTCGCTGATGCAGGAAGCCCTTGGTTTCGGCATCATGGCCGAAGTGCCTTTTGTCGTGGTAAACGTCATGCGCGGCGGGCCGTCTACAGGACATCCCACGGGCCCGGCTCAGGGAGATATCATGCAGGCCAGATGGGGCACACACGGGGATCATCCCATGATATCCATATACCCCGCATCGGTGCCGGAGACCTATTATGAGATCATCAGGGCCTTCAATCTTTCGGAAAAATACAGACAGCCCGTGGTATTCCTCATGGATGAGATACTGGGCAAGATGAACGAATCGGTGGAGATCCGGGATGACATAGAGATACTGGAAAGAAAAAAGGTCGACGCGCCCGTAGACGGGTATCGCCCCTACAAGATGGAGGGCGGCGTCCCGGAAATGGCCAATTACGGCGAAGGTTACCGTTTTCACGTGACGGGGCTTTTCCATGATGAGACGGGTTTTCCTGACATGGACGGCGAAAACATACAGAAGAACATAGACAGGATGTACGGCAAGATCGAAGGAAACCTTGACGAGATACTCAGATGGGAAGAGACCGGTTCCGAGACTCCCGAGATCCTTTTCATAGCTTTCGGCACACAGGCCAGAAGCGTCAAGATGGCTGTTCGCGAACTCAACCGCGACGGCATTGCGGCAAAACTGCTTCGTCCGGTCACCGTGTGGCCGATGCCCGAGGAGAGGATCGCCGCATTGTCACAACAAGTGAAAAAAGTCGTGGTCGTGGAGATGAACAAGGGCCAGATGGCCGATGAGATCAGAAAATACGTGGGCGCTGACAAGCTTGTCCCTCTTAACAGGCTGAACAGCGAGATGATATCTCCCACGGAGATCATAGATACCGTAAAGGGAGTGTTGTGATATGTTTGATTATGCTAAATATCTCAGAATGGACAAACTTCCGCACATATGGTGCTACGGATGCGGAAACGGCATCATACTCAAGGGCGCCATAAGGGC
>CAZJQC010000014.1:0-34820 GCA_964548195.1 uncultured bacterium
AAACAGAACAAAAAACAGCATCAGAAAAGAAATTCTTTTCACGGACATCTCCTTTGTTTTAAACCCACTGCAATAAAAAAAACTTCACTAAATCATGATGGCATATAAATAACAGTTGTCAATAAAAATACAACCGTTAAGTATTATACCTCTTTTGTTTTTAAATCATCCATATCCACCGATTGTGTGGCGATCTTTCTCACGAATCTGCGGTCATGTTCGACGAATATCATGGTGGGCTGAAACTTCAGGATGACATCCTCGATCTGTTCCCGGGTGACAGCATCCACATAGTTCATGGGTTCGTCCCATATGAGCAGATGAGCCTCCTCTGTGAGGGATCTGCAGAGCTCCACCTTTTTCAATTCGCCCATGCTGAATGTCTCCAGCGGCTGTTCGAAGATCTCACCCTCCACGCCCATGATGCCCAGTACATTTCTGAAGACCGTCTCGTCGATTCCCGACTCCAGGAGCTTTTTGCGCAGGGACCCTTCTGCCCATCGGGGCACCTGGTTTGCCCATGACACCTTCACGTGTCCGGGCAGATATATGCGCCCGGTATACGCCAGCTCGCCACGCAGTGTTCTTAAAAGCGTCGTCTTTCCCGAACCGTTGCCTCCTTCCACGGCCAGCCTCTCGCCTTTATTCAGCGAAAAGTTCACATTCTCAAAAACGTTCCTTCCCCCGTATCCCGCGGCGAGTTCCGACACGGCGGCCACGGTAGTCCCCACACGTGCGTTTTCCGTATTAAGCTTCAGCGTCCTTTTTTTCACCTTTTCCTGAAACAGCGATTCCTTCTCCTCTATGGCCCTGTTCACCCGCGCCTCGTAGACCTTGGATGTCTTCATGAGTTTGGCGGCCAGGGCGCCGACATGCCCCTTATCATATGCCCCGGCTTTCCCCTTCTCCACCGCCATGCTCCATCTGGCCTTGTTTGTCATGGCGCGCTTCATGTTACTGATCTCAGCCTTCAGCTTGATGTTTTTCTTCTCATCCTCCTCAAGCCTTTTCCTGTTATGCTCGGCCCAGACGGAGAAATTGCCCGCGATCACCTCGATGGTGTTCATACCTATGTAAAGGGTATGGTCACAGCATGAATCCAGAAAATCCCTGTCATGCGAGACCACCATGAACCCTCTTTTTTGTGAAAGGTATCTCCCCAGCATGGCCCTTCCGGAGACATCCAGGTGGTTTGTAGGCTCGTCAAGAAGGGGAAACACGCCTTTTCTCAGGAAAAGGGCTATGATGCCGCATCTTGTACGCTCTCCGGGAGAGAGCTCAGTGATGTCGCGGTCCATATCCGCTTCCGAAAAGCCCAGAAGAGAAGCCTCGCGCAAGATATCAGACTCAAGCTCGTAACCGCCCAGAAGTTCATAGCGTGACATAAGCTCGCCCAGTTCCTTCAGGGATGAAGCGTCCGTTCTGTTCCCAAGCTCAGCGATCTTTCGCCTGAGTATTCCGAAGGGGACGCACATATCCGTTATGGCGTCCATGGCCTTTGTGCCGGGCGCGTATTCATACTGTGAGTAGACGGAGACCTCGAACTTCTTTTGGACGGACATATGCCCTTCAGTCGGCGTGATGCCGCCCTTTATGATCTTTAAAAGCGTTGTCTTTCCCGCGCCGTTTCTGCCCACGATGCCTGTGCGCCAGGCGGTATCCAGTGTAAGGTCGACATCTTCGAATATGACCCGATAGGGGTCGGGATAATAATATGACATCCTGTCAAATATGATTATACTCATGGCAATACCTCGTCTGTTGATAAATATGATGTTGGAATATACAAAAGATTATATGTAAGGCTTAGAAAATATTCATGCATACATAATACCACACGTTCACCCGTTTTCAATATTTTTTTTGTTTCTCATAAAACTACGTATTCCGGGCCGTTTTTTACGGCCGGATCATCAATACGCATTCCTGCAGGATCAGTGTCTTCAAATATGCATAATTACTTTTTTCGTATGGCTCTTTTATCAAAAGAACTGCTATAATAGAGACGAGGTGATGGATGATATGAGACGTATTATATTATTTTCCTTTTTTTTCATTATATTGTCTTTTAATGTCCGCGGCGGCCGCCTGATGCTTGTCGGGCCGGACAACCCCGTGGAAGAAGGCCATGCGCCGGAGACGGTACGGCTTGAGCCGGAACTCTGCTACGGAGCGAAAAATATAAGGCTGGCTCCGGAAGCCGCCGGGGCCTTTATGCTCATGGCGGAAGCATGCGCGGCCAGCGGCAACGGTAAAATAGCGGCCGTAAGCGGCTACAGGTCCGTTGCGACGCAGAAGCGGATCTTTGAACGGGAAATAAAGAACACGGGCAAAAGCAGGGAGGCGATCGCGGCGTACATAGCCGTACCAGGCACAAGCGAACATCAGACCGGCCTTGCCGTTGACATAACCACGCCCGCCCTGGCCGCGGCAGGCATGGCGCTTACGGGCGCGCTCGCGGACACCCCGCAGGGCCGCTGGGTAAAAAACCACTGTTATGAATACGGCTTCGTCATCCGTTACCCGCAGGGGAAAAGTCATGTCACGGGCATCATACATGAGCCATGGCATCTGCGCTATGCGGGCCTCCCCCATGCCGCCATCATGTCGCTTTCGGAACTCGCGCTGGAGGAATATTATTCATTCTGGGAGACACATGAGATCACATTGCTTTATATGGACGACAGCTTTTTTGTCACAGTCAGTGATGACGGCACAACAGGCGGATATTTGAGGAATGCCTTTCTGCCGCCAGGGTTTCTTTATTCCCGCACCGTGCTTGACAACGGCATCGCCCTGAACACTTCTTTATTCGCCGGACGGGGCTTTCATTAAATTTTCATAAAAAAAAGGGGGCGGTGAAAATCCGCCCCCGCAGTCTTATTCCTTTGTCTTTTTGACAGGCGTCTTGTCGAACATGGTCTTCACGGCTTCTATGGAGCCGAGTATGCCGGTCGCCTCATAAGGCAGGAGGACAGTCTTGTCTCCCACGGAGATCATATCCTTAAACGCGTCTATGTATTTAATGGCGATCAGATAATCGCCCGGCCTTGTACCGGATTTGCCCAGCGCCGCATTGATCTTCTCGATGGCTTCGGCCTCCGCTCTGGCGATTGTAAGCCTTGCCTCGGCAACGCCTTCGGCCTCAAGCACTTTTGCCCGTTTGCTTCCCTCCGCGGTGAGTATGGAGGAAGTCTTCTGGCCTTCGGCGGTGAGTATGGTGGCTCTTCTGTCACGCTCGGCGCGCATCTGTTTTTCCATGGCGTTTTTTATGTCCTGAGGCGGGTTGATATCCTGCAGTTCCACCCTGTTCACTTTCACGCCCCATTTGTCGGTGGCTTCATCAAGTATTGTCCTCAGCTTGGTGTTGATGGTGTCGCGGCTTGCAAGTGTCTCATCCAGGTCAAGTTCGCCGATGACATTACGAAGCGTGGTCTGTGTGAGTTTTTCAATGGCTTCAGGCAGTATTTCCACCTCATATACGGCTTTTGACGGCTCGGTGATCTGAAAATACAGCAACGCGTTGATCTCTATGGTAACATTGTCCTTGGTGATCACGTTCTGTTTGGGGAAATCATATACCGTTTCGCGCAGGTCGATGCGCTCCACAGACGACTGGGTGATGAAATTTTCGCCCCTGTATTCCTTTACTTTGCGCACCATCATCTGGCGCGACCTTTCAAATATGGGTATGATGATGTGTATGCCGCTCTGCAGTATTCTGTTGAAACGGCCGAGCCTTTCAACGACCATGACTTCCGCCTGGCGGACTATCACTATGCCTTTGGCTATAAAGATAAGCACAAGGATCGCAATAACAATAATAAACCCGATCATTCTTCTCCTTCCGCAACCGGCCTCACCGTCAGGACGTTTCCGTCCGAGCTGACCACGATGACCTGTTTTCCTTTTTCTATGGACCCGCCGTCGAAGGCCAATGCCCTCCATGAGTCTCCGTATATGCGTACGTAGCCTCCGGCCGCCCCGTTCACCGTCTCCTCCACAAAGCCTTTTTTTCCTTCTATCGCGTAAAAATTAGTCTTCATCTCCCCTTTGCCGTAAAACATCTTCACGGCCAGTCTTCGTATGAATGTGAATATCATCAGATTGGCAAACACGAAAAAGATCCAGCACGGCACGCTCTGCCTTACAAAGAGTGAAAAGATGCCCGTCAGCACTGAGGCAAGCCCGACGCTGGCAAGAAAAAAGCCGGGAGTGAATATCTCGGCCACCATAAGCAGGGCGCCCGCCAGCACCCATATCATAAAGGGGCTCATCTGAACCGCCCCGTCCTGAACGCAGGCGGCATCACGCGCTTGTGTTCCGAAGCGTCAAAAAGTTTTTTTAGCCTGGGGGCGGCCTTTTCGCCGTCCACGCCTTTGAGCCTGTCCGGTATGGAAAGCCCTTCCGATTTCCTTATCGCGCATTCGATCTCGTCATAGGAGAGCCCGATCTCTTTTTCGTCCGTCTGGCCCCGCCATAATCCGCCCGAAGGCACCTTTTCAAGTATTTCGGGGATCACACCCAGAAAAGCGCCCAGCTTTTTGACTTCATATTTAAACAGGTCAGTTATGGGCAGTATGTCCGCCCCTCCGTCTCCGTATTTGGTAAAATAGCCGATCATCTCTTCGGATCTGTTGCCGGTGCCTATCACAAGATAACCGTTTATCTGCGCGTAATAATAGAGCATGGCCATCCTGAGCCTCGCCTTGGTGTTCGCCAGGGCAAGAAGTTCCGGTTTGGCATGGTCGTCCGACAGGTCATGGTCGCGGCCGTTATTACCCGCGGCCTTTCTGAACTCGCCGAACATGTTTTCCAGCGGCGCGATATGATACGGCACGTCGAATTTTTCGCAGAGTCGTATGGCCAGTGCCTCGTCTTCGCCGGGATTGCCGCATGGCATTATGATGCCGAGTGTGTTTTTTGGGAATGCAAGTCTTGTCAGCAGCAGGGTCACGGCGGAATCCACTCCGCCGGAAACGCCGACGACTCCGCCGGAAGCGCCCGCCGCGTCTATGTGTTTTTTGATCCAAGCCGTGATGTCGCGGGCCAAAGCCGCATAATCAATCATGTCATTCTCCTTCCATGACCTGTATCCAGCCGTGTCCGATCTTTTTCTGCCAGCCCTTGAACTTATACACCGCGCCGCGTATGCCGGGCAATACCCTTATCTGCCTGTCCAGCGCCTCAAGCGTGGCCTTGTATTCATGGCCAAGTTTCTCGGAAATGAGATTTTCGGAATAATAGAATTCCTTGCGTATTTTCATGACAGTGACATCGGTGCGCTCGACACGCCCCTTCAGATATGCCACGCCGTTTATGACGGATATATCCATGGACGAAGTCTGAAGTCCCAGACTCACAACAACACGTCTGACCATTGAAGTCATTTGAAAATCAGATATCGTCATGATTAAAAGATAGCCTTTTGATTCCGTCCTGCATTTCTTTCATGGAGATTACATCCTCTTTATAAAGATATTCCATATACCCTGCAAGGAATTTTTTGTCGACAGACCCCAGTATGTCGTCCCAAAGCCCTTCGATGATCTCTTCGGATATGTTCTCCGTCCTCAACATCAGTTTTTTCAGCCTGTGATATTCCTCGCTTCTGGAAATGGCGTAAAGGAACTCAAACTTTTCCCGGAGGTTGCGGTCGGGTATCTCCTTAAGATAGGCCTCTATCTCCTGCGCGTCGCCCTTTTCCACCAGCAGCTTGAACAGCAGTATGTTGGCGGAAAAATAAACCGGGTTATATTTCAGCGAATTCCTTAAGAAAGACTCGGTCTTGCCGCGTTCATTCCTCGAGAGATAATATTCCGCCATCCTGAAGGAGACATCGGGCCAGTCGGGATGTTTGTTGTGCACAAGATTTAACAGCCTGAAGGATGACTCGTCGTTGCCCAGCTCCGCTTCCACATGAGAGAGCTCAAGACAGACCTTCATATTGTCGGGCTCGAATTCGAGCGCCTCCCTGAACATCCTGCCGGCCTCTTCCGTCATACCCTGGCTATAGGCGACGGAACCAAGTCCGAAAAGAAATTCATCCACCGGTTTTCCATAGCAGTAGGAGACACAGAAAAAAAGAAAGGCTTTTTCGTAATCCATGTTTTTCAGATAAAAATCTCCGATGATGGAATAGTACTCCGAATAGACCCGGCCCGTCTTCCCGACGTTGACCAGCTTTCTCATCTCTTCCAGTTTGACGCCGTGCCCGCCGATCGACGGGACGATGCGGAACATGTCGGTGCTGTCCTCTTTGCCGTACAGTACATAATCCGCGAGTTCCAGATACTTCGAGTAACGGTTGTTAAGAGCCAGCAGCCGTTTCAGGTTCTCGGAAGCGTCCTCTTTTTTTCCCGAATTATACAGCACCACCGTATAGGGGTAGAGTATGTCGGGGAAACCCCTGCCGGACTCTATCATCTCTTCAAATGAATTCATGATCTCTTTTACCGGGGCTATGGAGGAGGCAATGCACTCCTCCATAGCTCCGGCGTTGAGATTATTAAAAAACTCAAGCATAGTGGTAATATATCATCCGTTATTATATTTATCAAGCGCCCTGGAAAGAAGTCCTATACTTTTTCTCATATCTTCTTCCTTAAGCACATATGCTATCCTGATCTCATCCCTGCCCTTGCCCTCGGTGGCGTAAAATCCGCTGGCGGGTGACACCATGACGGTCTCGCCCTCGTATTCAAAGGATTCAAGCAGCCATTTGGCGAAGTCTTCGCTGTCCTCTATGGGAAGCTTTACCACCGTATAGAACGCGCCCGCGGGTTTGTGGAAAGTCACGCCTTCGATCTTGGAGAGTTCTTCAAACACGACGTCGCGCCTTCTTCTGTATTCATCCGAGCTCTCTTCAAGATATGTCCTGGAGGTCTTGAACAGGCTCTCGGCGAGCAGCTGGTCTATGGTCGGCGGGCAAAGCCTCGCCTGTGCCAGCACCATCGCGGCGTTTATAAAGGTCTTGTTTTTTGTGATCATGGCGCCGATCCTCGCCCCGCAGGCGGAGTAGCGTTTCGACACAGAGTCTATAAGTATGACGCGGTCCTGGTATTCCTTAAAATCCATGACGCTGCAGTGTTCCCTGCCGTCATACACAAATTCGTTGTACACCTCGTCGCCGATGATCGCGAGGTCGTATTTTTCCGCAAGCTCGAATATTTTCAGCAGGTCCTCTTTTGTATGTACCGTGCCGGTGGGATTATTGGGCGAGCAGATCATAATGGCTTTTGTCCTGTCATTGATCCGTTTTTCGATCTCGTCTTTCGGCGGAAGGTGAAAACCGTTTTCCACTGTCGTGGTAATAGGGGCTATCTTTATATTGGCCATTTTCGCGAAACCGTTGTAATTCGCGTAATAAGGTTCGGGAATGAGCACTTCGTCTTCGGCGTCCATTGTGACCATGAAAGAAAAGTATATGGCCTCGCTGCCGCCGTTTGTGACAATTATGTCGTTTTCGCCGATGCCGTATCCCAGCCCGTTAAAATAACCGCACATGGCCGAGCGCAGTTCCGGAATACCGTTCGAAGGGGCGTACTTCAACACCTTTTCATTGAATGTCTTAAGGACGTCGAAACATTCGGGAGGCGTATGCACATCAGGCTGTCCTATATTGATGTGATATACCTTAATGCCTCTTTTTTTCGCCGCATCCGAGAAAGGCACCAGCTTCCTTATGGGTGAGGGCGGGATGGTACTCATTCTTTTGCTGATAACCATATCGATCAATCCTCCTTTTCATAAAAAAAGGCACGAAGGGGTAAGCCTTCGCGCCTTAATCGAAACGATATGACACTAAGTAATTATCGTAAGGTAAAGGTGTACGTCAAAGCAAACCACACGGCAACCGGCTGGCCATTGTTTTCAGCGGGCTGGAATGTGGCCTTATAAGACGCTTCCAGCGCTGCCTTGTCAAGTGCCTCGGCTGTTCCCTTGAGGAGTATGGACCTTTTTACTGTTCCGTCAAGTCCAATGAACACCTTTACGAAAACTCTGCCCTCAAGCCCCGCTTTTCTGGCGAGTTCCGGATATTCCGGAGCCGGTTTGTACTTGACGATGGGCGGATTGGAGTACGGTATGAACGCATCCGGCGGCGGCACGTCGGTATCGACGGCCTGCTGGTCCAGGTTCAGATCCGTATCCGCGATTGTCTCTTCTTCATCCACTTCTTCGTCATTCTCGGCCTCGACCACCTGCTTGGGTTTCTGTACGACCTGCGGCTCGGTGGGTTCCTGTATGACTTCGGTCTGATCGATCACGTCTACTTTTACTTCCCTGATCTTCTTGGGCCTGTAAGGCTGGGGTTTTGGACTGGGTATGCCCCAGAACATAATAAGCATGACCAGCAGGCTGGCGACGGCGGCAATCCTGCCGTACAGCGAATCCAGGTCCTGAAGTCTGACTCTTTTTGTTTCCGTAGCCACTTCCATCACCTTACCCCTCCGATATCCACTTTAGCTCCGAGCACCACTTTCAACGCCTGCGAAGCTTTCAATTCCTCAAAGACATTATCAATGGCGCCGTACTTTGTGGACTTATCGGCTTTTACCTCAACAATAAGCTCTCCGTTGGTCTCAAACATCTTCTGGTCCATGATATTGCTGACAAACTCCATGGGGACAAACTTGTCCTCTATGGCGACTTTGCCCTGCTCATTTATCCAGATCACCGACAGGTTTTTCCTGGAAAGCTTTTCAACTTTTTCAGCTGAGGGTAATTTAATGTCAATTCCGTTATCAACTTTAAACACCGTTGTGACCATGAAGAACACCAGCAAGAGGAAAGCGATATCGGACATAGACGAACTCGGGATGCTGTTAGCAGTCGCGTTTCTTTCTTTTCTTTTTATAACAGACATAACTCCCCCCCGCTATCTTTTCTTATTCACTTGTAGCGAAATCTTCTTCATGCCGATCTTTTTCATCTCATCGAAGATATTCAACATCCATTCATACCTCGCGTTCTCATCCGTTTTGATGATGACGACGAGTTTGTCGTTTTCTTTCATCCTTGCCTGTATATAATTGGATATCGTACTCATATCTTCCATGGACTGATCATCGACATATGTCTCACCGGCACTGTTGATAAATATCTTACAGAGGTTCTTTTTAGGTATCTTTGCCGATCCCTGCGCTTCACCGGGAAGCATGATCGACAGACCTTTGTCATTGAAGAAACCAGTGGTCACCATAAAGAAGACCAACAGCAGAAATGCGATATCGGACATTGAAGAGTCCGGTATCCCGCCTCCTGATTTCAAGCGACTTTTCCGTAACATATGAACCCCCTATCACTTTGCTGCTGACTGGGTCTTGAGAATCTCTAAAAACTCCCTGGTACTTTCTTCAACGCTAAGGATGATAGTGGACACTTTAGCGGTAAAATAGTTGTAGCAAAGGTTTATGGGTATTGACACGACAAGTCCGGAAGCCGTTGTTATCAAAGCTTCTGAAATACCGGAAGCAACAACAGTGGCTTCAACGCTTCCCGCCATGGCTATGGCGTCAAAAGCATGGATCATTCCGATAACTGTTCCCAGGAAACCGGTCATCGGCGCAATCGTAAAACCGGTAACAAGGAAAGTCAGGTTCTTTTCAAGGAAAGCCAATTCAGTATTGGCAACCGCTTCAATGGCCTTTTCGACTTCATCCATGTTTCCGTTGGACTGCTGATACTTCAACAGGCCCGCTCTCATTATTGAGGGCACGGGACCGGGTGTGACTTCACATACCTCAACGGCCTCGTCTACGTTACCCTGTACGAGATGCGATTTAAATTCAACAAGAAATTTTTTCGCGGAGTTCGTAGCTTTTGTGTAAACGATAAATCTTTCGATAATTACTACCAAACTACCCAATGTTATCAAGGCTATGATATACATTGTAGCTCCACCTCTAGCAAATAGTTCCATCATGATAAAAACCTCCCTATTCTGTTTTGAGTTAATTATAATAACCTCTATTTGCATAGTCAATAAAAATATTCCGGCGGGATAATAATTTTAAAGCGCTTCGGAGAATCACATAAATATTATAGGCTTTTGTAAAGTCTATAATACGAATAACTTATAAATCTTAGGTCTTAGCGCCGCGCTCCCGTCAAAAGATGCAGCCTCTCAAGGGCAAAAAGAGCAAGCACGGCTTTGGCAAAATCATAGGGCAGAAATGCGATAATGCCGTATTTAATGACATTCATAATACTTACGTTCAGCGAAAGATAAATGTTCTTCACGATGTAAAGGCCCGCCCCGCCTATCATATATGCCGCCAGCACGCCGGACAGCAACACCGCCAGCCGCTTCGCGCGATGCGCGTCATGACGGTAGAGTTTTCCTATAAGCAGCGATGCGGGTATGAATCCCAGTATGTAACCGAATGTCGGATAAAGCGCATAACCGGGGCCGCCTCCCCCGCTGAACACGGGCAGGCCGGCAAGTCCGAGGACCGTATACAGCAACGGCGGCATCCATGCCGAAGGGCCGAGAAAAGCGGCCGCCGTGATGACGAAAAAAATCTGCATTGTAAGGGGCACGCCGCCGGGAAGCGGTATCCTGATCATACCGCCTGCAATGATAAGCGCCGTAAAAAGCGCCGCATATGTCATGTCCCTGGTGCTGCCTCCGCGCATCTATCTCCTTATAAAGGCGCAATTGCGTTTTTTCGTGCCGTTGCGCCTGTAGCTGAAAAGGGCGGCGTCGCATATGGTGCATCTCGGATCCGAAGATACCCCGGCCACGCCCTCCTCGTGTAATACCCTCTCTATATAAGCCCGGAGGTCAAGATAATAGCATCCGCCTCGCGGGGCCACAAAATCCTCCAACCCGTTTCCAAGCATGGAAAAGACATCCTCGCGTATCTCATAACAGCATGCTCTGGCGCCGGGAAATATATGAGCTCTGATATCGCGCGGCGCGCCCGCACGCTCCCGGAAAATATCAATGCCCTTGCTCACTATGCCGGCTGCGGCTCCGCGCCATCCGACATGAAGGTTCATGACAACGCCCGCCGAGGGCGACTCAAGCGCCACAGCGTTGCAGTCAGCGGTGCGTATTAAGAGATTGAGCCCCTTTTTATCCGTGTAAAGGCCGTCGCAATCCTCATACACGCCGGGCCCGCCGGCGTACAGTATGTTGTCCCCGTGCACCTGTCTGCAGAGGGCCGCGGGACAAAGGCGCCGCGCCGCTTCCGCATCGGATGAAAAATCGTCTTCCAGGAAACCCTTCAAAACGCATCCCGCCGCAATATCAATCGCCGAACTTCGGCCAGCAGCAGTTCTTGTATTTTTTACCGCTGCCGCAGGGGCACGGCTCGTTTCTGCCGACCTTCTGGGCCTTGACGATCGTGGTGCCTTTGCGTTTCCTGTTTTCGCCCGAATTGCCCGTAGTGGTATACTGCAGGTCCTTTGTCTCGTCCTCCATGGGCAGCGCGCCTTTTTTCTCGATCTTGAGATGGAATATCTGCCTGATGATGTTCCGCTCTATCACGCTGTCCAGCTCGGAGAACATCTCGAAAGACTCCTTTTTATACTCAAACAACGGGTCCTTCTGAGCGTATGCCCTGAGGTTTATTCCTTCCATAAGATTATCGATCGCGTAGAGATGCTCTCTCCAGTTGCCGTCAAAGTTCGTCAAAAACACTATGCGCGATATCTCGCGCAGAGTCTCCTCGCCAACCAATGACGACATCTCGTCGTACATGGAACGCACGCTCCTTACCGCTTTTTCAATGATGCCGTCGCGATCGGTGTCACGGTCGTTGTCAAAGACAAACCTCAACGCGAAAAACTCTGACAGGTAATCCGCAAGACCTTCATAGTCCCAGTCATAGCTTCGCATCTCTTTGGGGCAGTACATATCCACGCCGTATTCAACTATGTTGTCTATCATATTGAAGACTTCGCCCTTGAGCAGGTCGGAATCCGATATGTGCAGTCTGCCCTCTTCTTCGCCTACCATCTCGTATTTCACAAGCAGGTCGTAGACAAAACGCTCAAATCCCTTGGCGGCTATATGCTCTTTCAATGCCGGCAGGTCCGCGAAATCACGTTTGTCCGTCGCGTCAAAAAATTCCTTCAGATATACGGCTTCCAGCACGAAATTCCTGTTTTCATATATTACGGCGCGCTGCTTGTTCATCACATCATCATATTCCAGCGTGTGTTTACGTATCTGAAAATTGCGGTGCTCAACCTTTTTCTGCGCGTTTTCTATCTGTCTGGAGATCAGGGGATGCTCTATAGACTGCCCCTCCTCCATATTAAGTTTGTCCAGCACGCCGATGATCCTGTCCGAACCGAACAGCCTCATAAGATTGTCTTCCAGCGAGACAAAAAATTTCGACTGGCCCGGATCGCCCTGTCTTCCGCTTCGCCCTCTGAGCTGGCGGTCAATACGCCTGGACTCATGTCTTTCCGTGCCTATGACATACAACCCGCACGGCACATCCCTCTCGCATTCCTTTATATCCATGCCGTTTTCCGGCACGCCGCCGCTGAGCAGATGGCATTCGGGGCATTTTCTGACCGATTCGCCAAGCTTTATATCCGTACCTCGCCCGGCCATGTTGGTGGCGATGGTGACGGCGCCCTCCTGGCCGGCGGAAGCTATTATCTCGGCTTCCCTCTGATGGTTTTTGGCGTTCAGCACATTGGCCTTTATGCCCTTTTTCACCAGCAGCCTGGCAAGTTTTTCCGAATCTTCCACGGATACCGTTCCAACGAGTATGGGCTGTCCCAGGGTGTTCTTCCTTATGATCTCGTCTATCACGGCATCGAACTTTTCCCTCTTCGTCTTATATATGAGATCGTTGTAGTCCTTTCGCCTGACGGGCCTGTTGGTGGGCACAAGTATGACCTCCATGCCGTATATCTCCTTGAACTCTGCCGATTCCGTGACCGCGGTGCCCGTCATGCCGGAGAGTTTGTCATACATGCGGAAAAAGTTCTGCAATGTGATCGTGGCAAAAGTCTGCGTCTCGCCCTCTATGGTCACGTTTTCCTTGGCTTCCAAAGCCTGATGCAGCCCGTCGCTGAAACGCCTTCCCGGCATAAGCCGTCCGGTGTACTCGTCGACTATCATGACCTTGCTTTCCTGCACCACATAATCGACATCCCTGTCAAACAGAGAATAGGCCCTCAACAGCTGACTCACCGCATGCAGCACTTCGCTCTTTTCGGAATAATCTCGCTGTATTTTCCTTTTGAGGCTCTCCCTTTCGGATTCTTCATGGCCTTCCTCGTCAACCCGCGCGAACTCGCTTCCTATATCCGTGAGTTCAAAAAGGGCGGGATTGTCGGGAGACAACAGCTTTCTGCCGTCCTCAGTGAGGTCTGCGACATGCCTTTTTTCGTCTATCACATAAAAAAGGTCGTCTTCGAGCAGATGCAGCGCTTTGTCCCGAAGATACAGCATCTCCGTATCGCCTATTAGGCGCATGATCGATGTCTCCTGTTTCAGCTTCATGAGGCGGTCATGCCTGGGCAGCCCCTTCTCCGCAGTGAGCAGCAGACGTCCGGCCTCGGCGGTCTCCCCTTTTTCAAGCAGCGCCTCCGCGTCTCTGACCAGTTTTGACACTTTCTCCTTTTGGGCTGCCACAAGCTTCCTTACCCTGGGGTTATAATCCCTGAAAAAGGAATTGTTGCTCCGTTTTACCGGGCCCGATATTATAAGCGGTGTCCTGGCCTCGTCTATAAGAATGGAGTCGACCTCATCTATTATCGCAAACTCCCTGTATTTCTGTACCTGTTCGTGCACGGATCCGACCATATTGTCCCTGAGATAATCAAATCCGAACTCACTGTTTGTACCGTAGACGATGTCATGCGCGTAGACCTTTTTTCTGTCTTCGGTGTTCATGCCGTTCTGCAGACATGAAACGGTCACTCCCAGCGTCCTGTACACAAGGCCCATCCACTGGCTGTCACGAAGCGCGAGGTAATCATTTACCGTGATGATGTGGACGCGGCTGTCCAGGGCGTTCAAGTAAGCGGGCATGGTCGCGACCAGGGTCTTACCTTCGCCCGTGGCCATCTCGGCTATGTGTCCGTCGTTGATGACCATGCCTCCGATAAGCTGCACGTCGAACGGCACCATGTCCCACGCCTTTTTCTGCCCCGCCACCTCGGCCTCTACACCATGCTCCTTCAAATATGAGCAGACCCTTTTCACCAGCGCGAACGCCTCGGGCAGCATTGCGTCCCGATCCTCGCCTGCGGCAAGCCTTTGCCTGAAATCGGCGGTCATGCGTTTGAAATCCTCTTCCTTCGTCAGGGTTTTTTCGTATTCTTCATACCATCCGTTGACTTCTTCGGTCTTTTTCGCGTATTGTCTCGTCACTTTTTCCTGATAATCCCCGAAAAGGATCTTTAGAATATTCGCCATCCTTCGCACCTACCTTAATATTTTAAGGGGATTGATACTCTCCCCGTTGATCCTGGCTTCAAAATGAAGATGAGGACCGGTGGATCTGCCGGTCATGCCGACAAACCCGATCAAATCGCCTTTTTTCACTGTACTGCCGGTCAAGACCGACCTTACGCTCAGATGGGCGTACCTTGTCGAGACGCCCCTGCCGTGTGATATTATAATCAGATTCCCGTATTCCCTGACCATGCCGCTCCACGTCACTGTTCCCTCTTCCGCGGAGTACACCGGCGTGCCGGCCCTGCCCCCGAGGTCTATTCCGTGGTGGAAGTACACGCTCCCGTCGATCGGGTCCCAGCGTTTGCCGTAATAAGAAGTAAGCCTGGCATCCTGCACGGGCCAGCCAAAGGAAAGGCCTCTGGCGGTTATTTGTCTTTTTATTATATTCTTTTCCTCATTTGTCAAAAACCAGCTGATATCCTTCATGCCGGATTCCAGAGCCAGATAAGACTCGTTGAAAACGCCCGTATCGCCTTTGTCAAACATCATGCTGAGTTCCTCATAACGGGTTCCGCCGACTCCGCCCCCGGTATCGGCGGCTGCCGCGATACCGTAAAGTCCCGCTATATGCTCGATCTTATCCTTCAGGTCGTCAAAGGATTCTTTTGTCTTCCGCCGCCAGTCCATAAAACTGAATGTCACCTCGCGCAGCCGTGAGCAGGTATCGTCAAGTTCCCTGCGTATCTTAAGGTTTTGCTTCATCACGGATTCATATTCACGCCGCAGCGGAGACACCGACCTTTTCATGTCGAAATAATCGTCAAACAACAGTACCGCCACCACTGCCAGGGACATAAAAAGGCCCAGCAACAGCGAGACAGCCGATCTGAGCCTGCGCCTGCCGAGCGAAAAACGGCGGATTTCCTCGGTATCTTCGGAAACTATGATCACATGGTATTTTTTATCTGCCATTTAACCGGGATACACTCCTTAGGATTTTATTTTCTTCGGGTATAAGATATTTCATCGGGTCTTCGATCTTTCCGTTATGGAAGACCTCATAATGCAGATGCGTGCCGGTGCTCTTCCCGGTATCCCCCATTATGCCTATCAGCTGTCCTTTCGAGACATACTGCCCTTTCCTCACCTTTATCTGGTCCATATGCCCGTATCGCGTCTCATAGCCGAAGCCGTGTTCTATCATGACGACATTACCGTACACCCCGAACCAGCCGGCATACACCACGTAACCGTTGGCGGAGGCTTTTATGGCCGTGTCCGGCATATTCGCTATGTCAAGGCCCGTGTGGAATTCCTTTTGCCCCGAAAAGGGGGACGCCCTCCACCCGAATTTTGATGATATCCATCCGTCGGCAGGCCATATGGTGGGAACATGCTCCCATTTTTGTATGCTGTTTTCCATCTTTTCGACCACTTTGTAAAAACCGCTTTTAAGCAGGTTCAGCTTCAGGTCCACCTGTGAAAAGACGATGTTAAAATCTGTTGTGAGGGAATCCTCATCGACCGTCTCGAAGGCTTTCTCGCTGGAAAGGCCGATGCCTCCCATTGAGAGGTTTTCCTGCTTTGCGAATATGGGCGGCAGTGAGTTCAATATCAGGACATTGTCGCAGATCTCCTGCAGGTCCACAAGTTTATCGTCATATGTCCTGAGCCTGTCATCCAGCTTGCGGTAGTTTTTCTTCAGATTCCTGTTCCTGG
Organism: uncultured bacterium; assembly: GCA_964548195.1. Lineage (GTDB taxonomy): Bacteria > Macinerneyibacteriota > Macinerneyibacteria > Macinerneyibacteriales > DSCS01 > CAZJQC01. The sequence continues at coordinate 16,091 of CAZJQC010000014.1, forward strand.
CCTTCAGCACAGTCACGGTGCCCTTAAGACGTTCCTTGTCCATAAGGTCCGCGACATCGAACAACGCCACGAATACGATCAGGAACACTCCCGTGACCATCACCCAGAACAGATAGACCGGAACGTCTATCTGCCAAACCCTTCTGTTTGAAGGGGGCATGATCCTGACTGTGAATTTTTTCATATCATCTCCCTTTTTTGTATATGTTGTTTGTTATCGTAAGGCCGGCGGCGTCTTTTTTTACTTTCATATCCCCCGGAACGGCGGATATGCCGCCTGCATCCCTGAACAATGACATTATCGTATCCACATAGCGCATCGTCTCAGGATAAGGGGGTATGCCGTTATACATCTCAACAGCCGTGGGCCCCGCATTATAAGCCGCGAGGGCATATTCCAGATTTCCGCCGAAACGGCCGTGCAGATATTTAAGATACCTGACCCCCGCACTGATATTCTCCTGTATGTCAAAAGGATTTTTCACGCCCAGTCGATCGGCGGTGTCGGGCATAAGCTGCATAAGGCCCATGGCGCCGACCCTTGAGACGGCATAAGGCTGGAACCTTGATTCCACCTGCACCACGGCTTCTATGAGCCTGTGATCCATGTTTTGTTCCCTGCATATGCTCGCGATAAGTCCGCGTATGGTATCATGGCTCCCGGATCCCGCATTGACATACCTGAAGCCTTCGTCCTCGATCTGGCCGCCGGCATTGCCGGACGCGCTGCCGTCAATGATCATCTGTCTCGAATCTTCATGCCTTATGACGATCTCGCCGTACAAGGCGGCAAAACACAGGAATGTCGTCACGAAAAGCGATACGGCTATTTTCATTCCAGCACCACCGGTTTCAGTTTGCCGAGGTCAGCCTGAAAACAGCGCAAAGCCCCCTTCTCGTCTCCTGCGATGACCATCCCGCCGGCATAAAGCGGCTTGCCGTACACCGGGGCCGTCATCGGGGCTTTCCATATCAGGCCGCCGTCTTCCCTGTTTAAAGCATATATGTTTCCGTCATAACTTCCAATGTATAATATACCCTCGTGTATCTCCGCGCCGGACAGCACTGCATCTCCGGTCTGATACTCCCAGCGTATCGCGCCCGATTTTGCGTCAAGGCAATATACCTTTCCGTTCTCGCATCCGAAATAAACACATCCCGAGTCAAAGGTGACAAGCCCTGATATCTCCTTGCCGCAGGCCGTTTTCCATAGCATGTTGCCGTTTGCGACGCTCAGTGCGTAAAGGAAACCGTCATCGGCTCCGACAAACACCATCCCCGCACCTTCCGCGGGAGAGGAGTATATGTCGGACCCCACGTGCATCCTCCAGACCTGTTTTCCGGTATCCCGGCTGACAGCGTAGACATTTCTGTCGAGAGATGCGGCTATCACCTTGTCGCCGGCCAGAAGAGGGGCGCTCCAGATAACACTTTTAGTGGGAAATTTCCACTTTGTCGCCGCATTCGCCTTATCCACCGCATATATGTATCCGTCCGTTGAGACAAAATATATGTTTTCCCGGTCGCTGACAGCATGTGTGATGATCCTGCGTCCGGTACGGTATTTCCATATGATCGCGCCATCCTTGAGTGAGAGCTTGTACATGTAGCCCTTATATGTGCCCAGGAAAACCGAATCGCCGTCTATGAGCGGCCGTGCGGCTATGCCGTAGGCCATGCGCGTTCTCCACTTCAGTTCCATTTCCGGTTTTGAATAGGCGTAAAGATATGTGTCTTTTGAAGCGACCAGCACCATGCCCTCCCCCTCCGCGGGAGATGAGGTCACACTGCCGTCGAAATGTTTTTCCCACAGGATCTTGTGCTCCAGGGGAAAATTGCCCTTAAGGACTTTTATGTCAGGACGTTTCGGATCCGGATCCGCGGGCCGCACGGGGTCTTCCTTTACAATATGCCGTCCGGGTTCTATACGCCTTGACAGCATCATCGCGACTGCCGCCAGAAGCACGCTGATGACCAGGGCAAACAAAAGCACCCGGACATTCACCAATCTTTTTTTCGCCGGAAACTCGGACGATATGTTGATCACCTGTGAATTGACTATGCCGTCGGAGTCATAGGACCTTTTTGACAACTCGCTTGCGGCCAGCTGCACCGTGTACTCTTCAAGCACATCGGTCAAAATACGCTCGCTCAGTGATTCTTCGACATTTTCGGAGACAACGGTGATGCGGTCACCCGGCAGCACCTGGAATTCGCCAAACTGCACGTCACCCTCAAAATGCATCTTGTCGTTGTCGGGGCCGTTTATGCGTTTCAGCTCTTCCCGCCTTGTGACAAAACCCCGATAATGGTCGGTGGCGGCAAAATATAAAGTCCTGTTAGTCAATATGCCTATAAAAAAATCCCCGTCAAGGCCCGAAGAACGGACGGCCATCTTCAGCGAAAAAAGTTTTTTCTTGTCGTTCGCTGAAACGGCATAATCGCCCAATGTCTCTCTGATATCGTCATGCTGGTTCAAAGGATCCGAGATGACAGAAAAAAGGAAACCTCTTTTCTTGAACTCCGGCACATCCTCCGCATAATGATAATGAAAATGTTTCTTTCCCTCATCTTCGGTTTTGGGGGAAGCTTCGCCTACCAACACCGGATACATGGTCATAAGCCCTCCTCCTTAAGGCAATTATATATTAATAACTCACCATTTCAAGACATTTCACCTCATTGGCCATCCGTAGCTTTAACTTGCAATCGGCCCGATTCCGGATATACTCGGTATATGGGATTTATAACCTTACTGACTGCTTTGAGCACGGGCGTATTTTCACCAGGCGGCGGTTTCGGGGGCTTTTTCGAGTCGCTGGCCCTGTTGTCGGGGACCTTGTCCTCATCCACGGCCGCCAAATATGTCGCTTCGGCCAATGCGGTATGGCTCTCGGGATATGTGCTTTTTTTTTCCGCGATGACAGTGATCATCTCCGTAGGGTTCAAATATCTCGACACGGCTAAATTCAGGATGCTGAGGACCTTTTACATCAACCCCCTCTCGCCCGCATATGTCTTTATATTTGACACCCTTTTTTCATTGGCCTTCTTTTTGGGCGGATGGCTTCCCCTTACATATATCAACATACATAATTTCAAAAAAAAGGAAATACTCTTCATATCGCTCTGTCTGGCGGTAACGATCGTGCCTTTTTTTATCATGGCCACCTTCCCTTCTTTTTTTGACGGCCTGGCAGCCGGCTCACCCGTCAAGATACTTGAAAGTTATGACAAATGGGAAAAAGACGGCGTGTTTAAGCAAATACCCTATGATGAGACCGCGAAGAAATTCGCCCTGACCCATTATTTGAGAGCCGAATATCTGAAGGCGGAACCCTCGTCCGGCAAGACGCGCTACGGCCTGGCGGCTGCGAGCATAGAGTCCGCCATGGAGGCGGGTCTTCAGCACCCGTCGGTATACAACAGCTACGGCAACGCCATGCTTCTGTCCGGCAACGCAAAAAAAGCACTGTACAGCTACAACGAGGCATTGAGAAAAAGGCCGGAAGACCCTGTGATACTCTTCAACATATCACAGTACTATCTTTATATTGACGATTATAACAGCGCGCGCACATACTATGACAAAGCTTTCAGCCTCAAGGGCGAACTGGAGCTCCCCGTGCTGGACTGGGACAATATCGTGCTGCTTGAGATGCGGCTCCCGCCCGGCGCGGCCCTTTCGAGCGTATACAAGAACATGATGACGGTAAAATTTCGTGAGAAGGCCTTCTCAATAAAAAAGATGGTGCTGATCCCGTCTGTCATACTTTTACTCTTTGTTTCCATACTGCTGCTCGCGCCATTCACCGGTTACTGGGCTTCCTTTGTAAAATGCGACTCCTGCGGCGACCCGATTATAGCCGGGGGCGCAAGCACGGCAAGAAAGGGCGTCATCCTCTGCGCGGCGTGCAATTTCATGCTTCCCGACACACGAGGGCCCGGAAGCCGCCCCCGCAAAGACATACCCGGGCGCATGAAGAACTTCAAATCGCTTATGATAAACCTCGTTTTCCCGGGATGCGGATACATATTGCGCGGCCGCATTGTATCAGGTTTTTTCTGGATACTACTGACCGCGGTATTTCTGATGACAGCGCTTTACGCGGGTAATTTCATGCTGGTCAGCGCGCGTACGGTCAACGCCCTGCGAAAAGCGGCTCTGTTCTATCCGCTTATCTCGCTGCTGTCCTCCGTGCTGCTGTTGTTCATCCCGCAAAGGAGGGCCGGATGAACACACAATGGCAGCAATATGATCCGGCTACTTTCAGAAAAGCGGTGGAAAACATCTCCCTTCTCGAAAAGACGGGTATATTACTGATAGAGGACCAGGACCGCGAAGAGGAGAAGAAGTATTACTTTTATCTGAAAAACGGCGAGATCATATATATAAAGGAACATCCGGTCGATTCAGACAGGAGGATAGGTAACGTCCTGATAAACAGGAAATACCTCTCGGAAGAACAGCTCGCCTCGACACTGCTTATTCAGCAGAACAACAAATACGAGTTTTTGGGAGACCTGCTGCTGAAACAGGGCTATATCACGCCGCCGGAGCTGCTGGATACGTTGACATATCAGATAGAGAACATGATCTTTCAGATCTCCTTTATATCCGCGGGCCGTTTTACTTTTGCGCAGGGCGAGATGCCCGAAAGGATGCCTCAAATACCTTATACGATAACACTGAGCAATCTGCTCAAGATATTCATCTCATCCTGTGATATGAAAAGAAAATATGACTTCCTGGACGACTCTTTCTCCCAATATTTTAAAGCCAGGCCGGAAGCGCTGGAGATGGCGAACAACAGCATGGAGCGCGGCATAATAGAGCTGATAAACAAAAGACACAATATTAAGGGCATATTCGACAAAATGCCGTTCCACAATTATTCATCCACTCTGACGACTTTACTCGCATTACTTGAACAAGGTGCGATATCACTGTATGAAGGGAGTAGGCCGGCGCCAGTGGCGGCAAAAACAGCGTCAGAAGCCGCAAAACCCGCGGCCGCATCCCTGTACGACATGAACCGCACCATCGACGAGGCCCTTAAAGCCGCAGAAACTCCGAAAAAGGAGGAAAAGACCCGCAAATCGGCCAAACCCGCCGGCGGAACTTACATGGAGCGTAATGAAAAGAGAAAAACACCGCGCATCATTCAAAAACCTGATTTGCCCGCCGCAAAACCCGCGGCGCGGACAAGGGCTGCGGCATTTAACCGAAAACCGCTACCCAGACCCGGCTATAAAAATCCGGCGCCCGGAAAATATGTTTTCGCCAGGATCGTCTCATTCCTGCTGGTCTTTCTGCTGCTTACTTTATACATAAGCATCCTGCTTCCCTTTATATCGAGTTATGTCATCAGCAAGACGATTTACACTTCGCCCGAATTCAGCTTGAAACTAAAGACATTGCGGACCGCGGACGCGCTGCGTGCGGCTGCAGAAGGTGAATATCCGGCAACTGACGGATGGGGGAGACTCGTGGAGATGCGGGAAGGGCGTCCCGTCTCGGCGGGGCCGGACGGGGTCTTTGACACAGAAGATGACATCATTCAATAGTTCGCGCCTGCGGCTGTTCAAAACCTGCCGTCATCATCGTCTATGGGGTTCACATGCCCGGCCATGTTGACCAGGTCTCTTGAAAGTCTCTTCAGGCGGTCTTTAAGGACAACGGGACAATCATATATGGTGACGTCGCTGTTTATTATTATGTCCTCGGCCAGATTGTAACAGGTGGGGCTTCCGCACATGCCGCAGTTCAGCTGCGGCAGCAGCCTGTTGACCTCTTCTATTTTTTTCATCTTTTTAAGCGCTTCCTTTATATCCTTGTCGAGAGGGCTGATCGGCCGCGGTTTCAACGGGATACGTATGGAACAGATCTCATCGCGGTCAAACGGCAGCTCAAGATCAAGCTGCGGCGGAAGGGAATCCGCGATCCTCCGCACTCTGTATTCTCCGATAAAAGCGTCTTCCTTGGTAAACGCGCCTCCGACGCAGGCATTGTCGCATGAGTACATGTCCACAAAATCTATATCCTTGATCTCGCCGTTTTCCAGCCTTTCGAGGAATTTGATCACATTCTGAATGCCGTCTATGCGCAGGTTTACGGATTCGTCGAATTTGCTTTCAACATCGCCGAGCGCGCTCCATCTCAAAGCGAATTTTGAGGACATCACGTCTTCCTCTATATTGAAATCCGAAAAGTCCTGTTTTTCCATTATGCGCCGTATCTCGTTATACATATCACCAAGGCTGAAAACACCGTCAAATATCCGTTTTTCCTCGGCTTCAGGCTGATATATGGCAACGACTTTCGCGGGACAGGGGGAAAGGTAAAAAAGCCCGATCTTGTCGGATGCGGCCCCCGTCTCTTCCATATATTTGTATCTGAGGTATTCGCCGGCAACGTCCATAAGGTTTCTAAGAGGCAGGAGGTGATTGATCAGCGACGGAAATTTTACCTGTATGAGCCTTACCACGGCAGGGCAATTTGTTGAGATATAGGGCCTGTAGATGTTCTTCCTGTCGGCGAGAAAGTTTTTTATTATGTCTGATATGATGACGCCGCCCGTATCCACGCCTATGATCGAGTCAAAGCCCAGCAGTTTGAATATGCCCAGTATTTTGCGGTAATTTTCGTATTTCCTGAATTGCCCCAGAAAGACCGGTGAAAACACCAGCAGTTTGTGTTCATACGGGTCGATGACGTCAAGCGCGTCAACCTTGGAGGATATGGCTTTCTGCGGGCATACATTCATGCATTGCCCGCAATCTATGCATTTTGCCTCCAGTATATTGGCCTTGCCATGCCGTATGCGCAACGCCTGGGTCGGACATACGCGCAGACACCTTGTGCAACCGTTGCATTTGTCTTTGTCAATATAAACGGCATGAAAATAATCCAACATACCAGTCACCGCCTCACTGAATAAAAAACACCATCTTGACCTGAGTGCCCCGGTCCACCTCGCTTGCTATCTCCATCTCATCGCTGTTTCTTTTGATGTTCGGCAGTCCCATTCCCGCGCCGAAGCCCATTTCCCTGACCTCCGGACTCGCGGTCGAAAAACCCTCTTCCATCGCCTGGTCTATGTCGGGTATACCCGGCCCCTTGTCCTCGACGATGACCTCCACTTTATTCTCATCCATATAAAAATAGATCTTGCCCTCATAGGCATGAGCCACCACATTAAGTTCCGCCTCATAAGCGGCTATAAGGACTCTTCGTATAAAATTGGGCGGAAGCCCGATCTTTTTAAAATACTGCTTTACCACACCGGCAGACTCTCCCGCATTAAGAAAGTCCCCGCCCTGTATGTCAAAATCCATCAATAAATCCATGGCAACCCCTATTCGTCTATCCCGGCTTCCGCAAGGCCGCCGCGTATATCCTCTTCGAGGACTTTCAGCACCTCCGGAGTGCTCAGGTTTATATCCCCCAGCACCTGCCGCACCACCCTGGTGTCAAAATCATACTTCTTTCCGTCATTGTTCACGGAAAAATACAAGTCTGAGTCAGGATGCCCTACTATAATCGAAATAAAAGTGTCTGTCAAATTGCCAAGGGGCGGCCTGTCTATATGGCTAAGCTTCATCTCCGCGTCGACCCTGGTAAAAACACCTTTTTCCGAAGTGATGGTAAAATGCCCGCCGCTTTGTTCCGCGGTCTGCTTGAACAGCGGTATGCCCAGCCCCCACCCTTTGCCCTGTTTTGTGGAATAAAAAGGGTCAAGAGCCTTGCTTATAGTATCGGTATCCATGCCTTTTCCGTTGTCTACCACCGATATTCCCAGCATATCGGCAGCCGTGTCCACTGTGAGAAAGACATCAATATGGTATGCTCCGGCCGCCAGGCCGTTTTCAACTATATCCATGATGTGCAATGACAGTTCAGGCATCATATATAATACTCCTGCCGTCTTCATTCCTGAGCGCTTTTCTTATCTCAGCGACTGAAACCGATTCCATAAGGAATTCCGTGTATGCCGAACCTATGTCTTTGATGTAATGCGCGTCGGAATTGGTGATAAAGGGCATGCCCGCGTATTCCGGAAATCGCTCCCTTGCCTCCCTCAGCGTCATGGCCGCCGAGATCTCCGCTCCGTCAGCCATCGTGCCCGGAGGTATGAATCCCAGTTGCGACAGCACACTGAAGCTGTCCCTGTCTATATGTGAAAAAAAGGCCAGTCCGTTAAACTCATGTGTCCTGGCAATGACTTCCTCTATTTCCATGTCAATGGACTGGATCAGCATCTTTTCTTCAAAACCCAGTATGGATTCATCCGCGTCCACAATCACCTGATCCCCGAAAAATTCCGGATCGTTTTTCACGTCGGGGAGATGTTCATAAATGATCTCGCCGAACGCGCGAGCCTCTGAGAGCTCGCCAAAAAGCGTCAGTATATGCGTCTCGGACATTGTCTGCACTTCCGCGCCGAAGAGAACGTCGATCCTGCCGCGGGCGGCATCCCGGAACGCTTCAAGGTTTTTCACGCAGTTATGGTCCGAAACAGCGATTATATCCAGCTTTCTTTCAAGAGCGGCCCTCACTATATCCGACGGCGACATCTCCAGGCTTCCGCAGGGAGACAGGACGGAGTGTATGTGAAGGTCCGCTCTAAATCTCATACTGACATCAAGTGTTCAGAAAAGCATACAGCCTGCCTGAACAGACAAATGCGTCTTCCTTGGCCGAAAACACCGGCACGCCCATCTTTTCGGCCGTTTCGATAAGAGAGTCCTCGGCCTTTATCCCGTTTACGATGACAATCCCGGCGACATCCTTGGCAGTGGCCACGGCAATGATGTTCTTATGCCTCTGTATCGTGAACCACAATGATCCGCTCTCGGCGTTCGCAAGCACGTCACTGAGCAGGTCGCCGGCATATCCGCCGCCGACCTCGATCTCATCCAGGTCATTGCCGCACAATGTTGTCAGATCCAGATGTTTTGCTATATCGGATAATCTCATGTTCATACCTCGGTGGCAGGTCTGTTGGTACAAGGCCTGATGCCGTTACTGTAGAGTATGCCGCTCACTTCGAACATCGTCTTCTTGGTGACGATGATCGGAATGCTGAGCCTTTTTTTCGCCACGTTCATAACATCTTCGGAGGGGATCTTCCCGCGTATGAATATTATACCGGTTATGCCGAGTATTTCAGCCACACGCATGACCTGCAGCGAGACCGTTCCTGTGATCAGCAGCGTATCGCCCTCTGTAAGCGCCAGCACGTCACTCAGAAGATCGGCGCTATAAGCCGAATGAATATCCGTATCCGCCGCCGCTTCTCCGGCTATCAGCTCCCCATCGATTTTCTTCACCAGATCCTTGATAAGCATGAGTCCTCCTCAACCGTTAATCAAAATGACATCAACTCTTCTGTTGTTCTTGCGTCCCTTGGCGGTAGCGTTTGAATCAATGGGCATGTCTTCGCCAAAGCCTTTTGCCGTGATCCGTTCAGGGCTGATTCCCTTGCTGACCATGTATTCCTTCACTTTTTCCGCCCTGTTTTTCGACAATGTCATATTGTCCGCTGCCGTTCCCTGATTATCCGTGTGGCCTTCGATCCTGACGGTGGCGCCCGGCCTGTTGTTCATGAGTTCTATCACGCGCGCGAGTTCGGCTTTGTCGCTTTCGGTAATGCCCGATTTGTTTTCGTCAAAGACGATCCTTGCCGCCACGAACAATGCGGGTATGGGAGGATACTCTTCGGAGATCACGGGCTTTACGGCCTCTATGACCTGAGCGGCCCCCACTGATATTTCCGCCAACATGCTTTTGCCTGTGTTGTCCCCGGAATCGGTGACTTCCGCGAACAGCTGCAGCGTCTCGCCTTCGGCGGGATAGGAGCCGTCGTTGTATACGCCGGTCCATTCATAAACATCCTTTATGCCGCTAAACTCTATCATATGGACGGTATCAACGCCCTTTTTTATGTATATCACTGTTTTTTTGACATCCACATATTCGCCTGTAGTGACTGTCATGGAAATGCCTTTTCCCGGAACAAGCAGTTCCGGTTGAACGCGCAGCGCCACCTGAGGCGCTTTTGTCCTGACCATCAGCGGAAGTCTGCCGCTGTCGCCCTTGTTCCCGTATTTGTCCTTTACGGATATGGAGGCGTAATATTTGCCGTCAGCCACAGTCTTTTTTCCTTTTTCGGTGCCGTCCCAGGTAACAAACATAGGGAGCCCCTTTTTGCCCTTGAACGCGGCAACGTCCTTGCCGTTCTCATCCGCAATATTCAAATTCCATTTTTTTATGATCTCAGCGTCCTTTGAGTCTATCCTTATGCGTATCTGGTCTTTTTTGCCGTCCCCGTTCGGAGAAAACCAGTCGTCCGCGGCCGACAGTTCGACCTTCGGAGTTATCTTGTATGTCATCTTCTTTTTGACGCCGCCCATGTATGCCATGCCGAATGTCATGGAGTCACCGGTGTAGTCGCTTTTCAGGGCGTACCCCGCATTAAACTGGAAGCCGCTGAACTTTACGCCCAATCCGGCCGTGATCTGGCCGTTTGTGTCATAAATAGCGTCGGACGGTTCCGAGCCCAGAAGGCCACCGCCGTCGGTATAGAATGTGTTCTGCATGTATCCAGCCCTTAACGCGACTGTCTCGTCGGCAAACCATTCCTCGATACCCGCTCTCAGCGCGCCAGATTCGGAATGGTTCATCAGATAGTCCACGGCGACCGTCATCTTCGCGTCGCCTGCCAGCTGATGTTTGTATTCTACCGCCGTACCGAAATTCATGCCGGTGGCCACATCCATTGGCTTTACTATATCTATAAAGGAGACGCCCACATTGACAGAACCCTTCATGCCCAGATGAAACTTGGCCAAAAAGGAGAGATCTGCGCCGAAAGCGCTTTCGTTATATACGTCTTCCGACGGGTACTGATAATCCTCGCCTATATTCGGCATCAGATACTTGCCGGCTATGCCGAAGCCCAGGGAGATGCCGTTGACTTCGACAAACCTGTTGACGGAAACAAAAGCCGTGTCGATGTAATTGTCGGCGAGTTCGCTTTCATCCAGAGTCCCGTCATTTTTCGGAAACAGGAACTCAGTCCTTACACCCGATATGTTTATGACAAACCAGTTTTTTACGGGAAATGTGAGCCCTCCGTATATATTCTGCGCCAGGTACGAATCGCAGCCGTCGTAGTTAAAATACATGCCCGTGCCCGCAAAACCGTCCACGCCGAAACTGAAGGCATAACCGGAGTTGTTTAAAAAATTCGCGGGAGCGTTCCCGGAGCCTATGCTCGCGCCGCCCATACCGAAGGAATAAGCGTCAAAAAGAGCTATCCTTGTGTTCTCATAATATGCTGAAACAGGATTTTCACCGTTTTCAGCGTTCATCACGGAAACCGCCGCCAAAGCGATGATAAGAAATACCGCCAACCTCTTCATATACATCCCCCTTTCGATTACTTGCCCAATAACAACCTTTCACCTAGTATATACGGTAACGGTGTAGCGGCAAGGCTTCTCTGCGTAATCATAACATCATAATCGCATCTGTGCATTTTAATTTTCCGCGCGTCGCAGTCCCATATCATGTACGACGGCATATAGTTGCCGTCCCTGGGCTGCCCCACGCTGCCGGGATTGATGATATACTGATTCGCCGCGTCGAGCGCGCAGTCCCTTTCCCCGGGAAATATTCCGCTGATCTTTCCTCCGTCCGTACGCCTGACGTATATGTACGCTTTATGTGTATGCGCCACAAAGACATGGCCGCTTCCTTTCACAAAGGATTGCTGAGCCATCTCCAGGGAATCCATGTAATACCAGTTCCTTGTCATCTGCGGCGTGGAATGGTAGAACGCGGCGCCGTTTTTTTCGAGTTTATAAGGCAGCGTCTTTATAAAGGCGACATGTTCGGCCCCCAGCTGCTCCCTTGTCCAGACCAGTGCCTCATAGGCGTTTCTGTTGAAACAGCTGATATCCGTGAAGTTTATGGCGCCGGCGTCATGGTTTCCCATGACATTGCTTATGGTAAAGAAAGACGCAAGTTCTTTTTCCGCAGGTTCCAGAGAGGGAGCCGCTCCGCCGTTCATCGCCATGATCATCTCAATGCATTTCACCGGCTCCGGGCCGTAACCTATTATATCTCCGCAATTGACAAGGGTTTTAACCTTCTTTTCTTTCAAGTCGGCCAAAACGGCCTTTAACGCCTCAAAATTCGAATGTATGTCCGCGATTACGCCGATTTTCATATTTTGCCTCCGGCAATATCCATCCCGTCAAGGAACGCGTGCAGTTTTTTGTCAAAATCCGGGGATGCGAATTTGTCGCTAAGGCGAAGCCCTTCCGAGATGACAAGTTTTTTGTCCTCTCGCAGGAACTTCATCTCGTATACGCATAATATGGTCAAAGCCCTGTCGATCAGATTCAATTCGGAAAAATTACCCTTATACGCGCGGGCTATGGCCTCTTCCACCGAAGAGAGATGCGAGATAAGGTCGGCATAAGTCACTTTGAAATATTCCGCCTTTACGTCCTTCATATCCGCGAAGAAAACATCGGTCAGCAGCGCTTCTGAGTCCCGGGAAGCTTTGTCTCCCCCGAAAAAGAGGTGACTGTAAAGATGTTGCAGCAGTATTTCCCTGACGTTTTTTTTCGTCTTAATATCTATCTTCCCGCTCATGGTTTAGATCTTCCCTGAAATGTCCATCATCTCGATGAGAGACAGAGCGGCGTCCCAGCCTTTGTTTCCCATCTTTGTCCCGGCTCTTTCGATGGCTTGTTCTATATTTTCAGTGGTGAGCACCCCGAAAGAGACCGGAGTCTTGCCTTCCATTGCGATATGCGCTATTCCCTTTGAGACTTCCGAAGCCACGTATTCAAAATGGGGGGTGTTGCCCCGTATCACGGTGGCAAGGCATATGACTCCGTCATAGACGCCCTTTTCCGTTATTCTCCTCAATGCGAACGGTATTTCAAATGCGCCGGGCACAAAATACACATGTATGTCGTCGCCCGAGCCCCCGTGCCTCAGCACGCAGTCTTCAGCGCCTTCAAGCAGTTTTTTGTTTATAAAGTCATTGAACCGCGACACCACCACTGCGATCTTCTTCCCTTTCGCGTTCAGCTTTCCCTCTATGATCTTCATATTTCCTCCTCAAACGTTATCGATGAGATGCCCCATCTTTTCCTTTTTTGTCCTTAAATAGTCTATGTTGTGCTCACTGACCCTGCCCATGATGGCCACGCGCTCCACTATTTCCATGTCGTATCCGGAGAAGGCCACCACTTTTTTCGGATTGTTTGTCATAAGCCTGATCTTCTTCACGCCGAGATCGAACAATATCTGCGCGCCTATGCCGTAATCGCGCAGGTCAGGGGGGAAACCCAGGGCGACATTAGCCTCTACGGTGTCCATGCCGCTGTCCTGCAGATGATAGGCGTGTATTTTGTTGAGAAGCCCTATACCGCGGCCCTCCTGCCGAAGATAAACCACCACGCCGCGGCCTTCTTCCTGGACCATTTTCATGGCCGAGTGCAGCTGGTCTCCGCATTCACATTTCATGCTGCCAAGGGCGTCGCCGGTAAGGCATTCGGAATGCACCCGTACCAACACAGGTTCATCCACATCCACATCCCCTTTGACGAGTGCTATGTGCTCCTTCGAATCCAACGTGTTTATATATCCGTAAAGCCTGAAATCCCCGTATTCTGTGGGAAGTTCGGCCACCGCCTTTCGTTTCACAAACTGTTCATGTTTCATCCTGTACGATATGAGGTCGGCCACGCTGATCAGAGGCAGTCCGTGTTCCGCCGCGAAACCGATCAGTCCCGGCAGCCGCATCATATGGCCGTCGCCTTCCATGATCTCGCACAGTACCCCGGAAGGGTTCATGCCACCAAGCGTCATAAGGTCCACGGCCGCTTCGGTGTGGCCCGCTCTTTCTATAACGCCCCCTCTTCTGGCGCGCAATGGAAATATATGGCCGGGCACCACTATGTCCGCGGGGCCCGCACCCGGCTTAATGGCAGTCAATATGGTCTTGGCCCTGTCATATGCCGATATGCCCGTGGTCACGCCTTCTCTTGCCTCGATCGACTGGGTGAAGGCAGTCTCATGCGCGGACTCGTTTATCTCCGCCATCATCTTGAGGCCCAGCCTGCGGACCTGATCGGCGGTCACCGAAAGGCATACAAGCCCCCGCGCTTCTTTTGCCATGAAATTGACGGCTTCCGGGGTGACCTTTTCCGCGGCCATGATAATATCGCCCTCATTTTCCCGTTTTTCATCATCCACCACGACTATCATGCCCCCGCTTTTAAGGGTATCCACGGCTTCATCGATGGTATTGAACTTAAAATCCATGTTTTTTTCTACCATTTTTTCAGTACCTCCTCAAGGTCCGATCCGCCGCCTTCGCCGTGCATCTTCAGGGCCTTTGTAACATATTTGCCGATTATGTCATATTCTATATGCACCTCATCGCCTGCCGCAAGTGCTGACAAAGAGGTATTGGCCAGCGTGTGCGGTATCACGCCCACGCTGAACGCGCCGGAAGAGCAGTCTTTTACCGTAAGGCTGATCCCGTCTACTGCGACCGAGCCTTTTCTCACGATCAGCTCGTCATATCGCGAGGGTTGTGAAAACTCGATGACCCTTTCGCGTCCCTTTTCCCGTATGCGCGCCACACGTACAACGGCATCCACATGGCCCTGCACGATATGTCCGTGCATGCGCTGGCCGGCCGCCAGCGCCCGTTCCACGTTGACCTTCCTTCCCGGCCTGTAACGGGATATCAGTGTAGTGGCGGCTGTTTCGCTCATGACCTCAAAGACAAGCTCCGCGCCATGTCTTTCGGTCACGGTAAGACAGACACCGTTGCATGCGACGGAATCGCCGGCCACTGTGTCTTCAAAACCGCCGACTGACAACGTCAGCCGCATGATGCCGTTTCCGGCATCCACTCTGCGCACTTCGGCAAGTGATTCGATCAATCCTGTAAACATCTTATTTATAACCTCTCATCATCGCGTCCCCTTCAAAAAATTCCCAGCTGACATCCCTAAGCTCAAGGGCTTCCTTTACGGCGGCGGTCTGTTTTCCCCGCACCGGGGAAATGCCCCCGCCCAGCAGCTTCGGAGCGATAAAGACATTGACCTCGTCAAAAAAGCGGCTCTCTATGAAGGCCGTGAGCACCGACGCCCCGCCTTCAACCAGCAGAGAGCTGATATTCTCACTTTTAAGGATGTCCGTAATGGTTTTTTCGAAACGGCCGCCATCCTTGTCAAAATTATAGAATCTAAACCCCGGTATATCAAGATTTTTCTGTCCGATATATACACCCGTCCCGTCGGCAAATACCCTGTGGCTGACGGGGTCGTTTATAAGTCCGTCCCCGTCCAGTATGACCTTCCGGGGCTGCCAGCCTCCGGGCACTTTTCTCGCCGACAAAAGCGGGTCGTCAGCCAGCACGGTACCGGATCCCACAAGCACGGCTCCCACGTTATGCCGCAGCAGGTGGACGGCATCACGGCTTTTTTCACCCGATATCCACCCCGAATCACCTGAGGAAGCGGCGATAAATCCGTCGGCTGTCATGGCGTATTTCAATATCACATACGGCTCGGAAAAGCGCATGTTCTTTATAAAGACCCTGTTTATAAAACGCGCGCGCGCCTCTTCATGGCCCGTGGTCACGACAATGCCCTTTTCCCTCAGCCGGGCGACGCCCCGTCCGTTCACGAGCGGATTGGGGTCTTCCATCGCCACATGCACTTCGGAGATCCCCTTTTCTATTATCAAATCCGTGCAGGGAGGCGTCTTGCCCTGATGCGAACAGGGTTCAAGCGTCACGTAAAGCTCGGCTCCGCACGCGTCGCCGCGGGGAATATCAAGAGCCTCGACTTCGGCATGAGGCCCGCCGAACACTCTGTGGCGGCCTTCGCCTATCACACGCCCGTTCTTCACTACGACCGCCCCCACATAAGGATTCGGCTGCACCCGGGCGTCGGACATGGCGGCCAGCCGCAGGGCGCGTTCCATAAATATCTTATTATAAGGCATTGTTAAGTCTCCTGTGTTCCTCTATGGCAAAGCGGTCGGTCATCCCGGCGATATAATCCGCCGCGGCCCTCTCCAGCCCGGTCTTTTCAGCCTCTTCCCGGTACCTTAAAGGCAGCAGGGCGGGATAGGCCGTGATGGTGTTGTACAAACCCTCTATGCAGCGTTCCGCGCTGACCCTCATCCGCTCCACTTTGGGGTGGCGGTAGAGGTTCTGATAGAGATAGGCCTTCAGCTCAAGACGCAGCTCATCCACTTCCCCGCTGAATGCGGCAATACTTTTATTGACTTTTCTGAGCTTTGCGACCGAGTCAATGCCATGATCTTCTATCAAACGCAATGTGTTCTCCGCGAGGTCGTTTATGAACAATGATATCAGGGAACTTATGGCCCTGAACTTGTCGATCTCCCGCCCCCCGGAATACGCATCCCTTGCGCGCGTCTCTTTCCATACGCGCACGCTGTCAAGATCCTGCCAGTCCAGCAGGCCTGACTCCAACCCGTCGTCAAGGTCATGGTTGAGATAGGCGATCTCATCGGCATGATCGATGATCTGTGATTCCAGCACCGGCACTGTCTTAAGGGAAAACTTGTCCTCCAGATCCGCGTTATAGACGGTATCATAAGGATATGAATGCTTTATAATACCCTCAAGCGTCTCATAGGAGAGGTTCAGTCCGTCAAAGCCGTGATAACGGCGCTCAAGAGAGGTCACTATCCTGTAGCTCTGGCGATTGTGCTCAAATCCCCCGTGTCCGGCAAGAAGTCTGTCCAGGACGGCTTCTCCCGTATGGCCGAAAGGGGTATGTCCGAGGTCATGGGCCAAAGCCACCGCTTCCACCAGCTCTATGTTAAGCCCCAGCCTTTTTGCCAGGCTTCTTGCGATCTGGGAGACCTCCATCGTATGAGTCAGACGGGTCCTGTAATAGTCGCCTTCGTGGTTTACAAACACCTGTGTCTTGTACTCCAGCTTTCGAAATGCCTCGCAATGGATGATGCGATCCCGGTCACGCTCATAAATGCCGCGCGTATCGTGATAATTTTCCTGATTAAACCGTCCCCTGCTGTCGGCATCCCGCATGGCATAAACCGCTAAACTATACATATATAACCCCCTATGAAATAATAGCACAGCATATTTTTTTTGCAAACTTTTCCGCTTTTTGCTTGACAACCTGCTTTATGCAGATACCATTTCATTAACAAAGAATTTCTTGTTTTGTCAAGAATTAACTCAATAAGGAGGGTGTTATGAACGCTTACGTAACCAGAGTAATCGAAGATCTTAAGAAAAGGTATCCCTGGGAGAAAGAGTTCCTTCAGGCTGCCGAAGAGGTTCTTGAATCTCTCAGCCCTGTGATGGACAAAGAGCCCAAATACGAGAAAGCAAGCATTCTTGAAAGGATCATTGATCCCGAAAGAACCATTATGTTCAAGGTGCCTTGGAAAGATGACAAGGGAAACTATCATGTGAACAGAGGCTTCAGAGTACAGTTCAACAGTGCGATAGGACCTTACAAAGGCGGTCTTCGTTTTCATCCTTCCGTAAACCTCAGCATCCTTAAATTCCTGGGCTTCGAACAGATTTTTAAAAACAGCCTTACGAGCCTTCCCATGGGCGGCGGCAAGGGCGGATCCGATTTTGATCCCAGAGGCAAATCAGATAATGAGATCATGACTTTCTGCCAGTCATTCATGACTGAGCTGTTCAGGCATATCGGCCCCGACACAGACGTTCCCGCGGGCGACATAGGTGTCGGCGGACGCGAAGTCGGTTATATGTTCGGCCAGTACAAAAGGCTCGCCAACGAGTTCACCGGCGTTCTTACCGGTAAGGGTTATGACTGGGGCGGAAGCGCATTCAGGCCTGAAGCAACCGGTTTTGGCGGCGTTTATTTTGTGGTCGAAATGCTCAAAGCCAAGGGCGAAGACATCAAGGGTAAAGTCATCGGCCTTTCGGGATTCGGCAACGTTGCCTGGGGCGCAGCCAAAAAAATCGCTGAGCTGGGCGCAAAAGCCGTCACACTTTCCGGCCCTGACGGATATATATATGATCCCGACGGAATCTCAGGCGAAAAAGTCGACTACCTTCTTGAGATGAGAGCAAGCGGCCGCGACAAGGTACAGGATTACGCTGACAAATTCGGCGTTAAATTTGTAGCCGGTGAAAAACCCTGGAAAAACGAAAAAATGGATATCGCAATGCCTTGTGCCACTCAGAATGAAGTCGACGGAGAAGATGCAAAAGCACTTATCGCCAACGGCTGTAAATACATCGCTGAAGTATCCAACATGGGATGTACACCCGAAGCATGGAAACTGGCTGTTGAAAAGATCACATATGCTCCCGGCAAAGCAGTTAACGCCGGCGGCGTTGCCGTTTCCGGACTTGAGATGTCTCAGAACAGCGGAAGGATCCACTGGTCACCCGAAGAGGTTAACGAGAAACTCAAAGTCATCATGTTCAATATACACAAAGCATGTCTTGATGCGGCAAAAGAGTACGGTGTTGCCGGCAACTACGCAGTAGGTGCAAACATCGCCGGATTCAAAAAAGTCGCTGATTCCATGCTTGCTCAGGGACTTGTCTGATAATTGCATCATAAGAGATACAAAGCCGCCGGAACAAACGTTCCGGCGGCTTTTTTTATGCCCTTTCCCACCCGAAACCGTCCTTAAAACCCC
>CAZJQC010000015.1:0-7056 GCA_964548195.1 uncultured bacterium
GAGACTTGCCGCAGCACTTGTCGCCATATCATGCGGAATATATGCCGGTTTTTACGCTTTGTCCGGACCTCCCGCAGCAGGCGCCATCAATAGTCAAATTTCCGAAAATATCATTTCGGGCGGGATATTCGGCTCGGAGACCGCTCCCTATGCCACTGTCGCGTGCCTCATAAGTTTCTTGCGGGCCGGCCACAGAAGCGTCTGCCCCGGCCAGTTTGTGAAGGGATCGAAAATAGGGTCCGACCCCGAAAAAAGTGGTCCCCGAAACTGGGCCGTCCCCTTCGGGAAAAAATGGAAAGGCAAAAAGGGGCATGATAACACGGATTAAGCAAAGAAGGATATCATTATAAATAAGGAGGAGCTATGATAATCGTTACCGGCGGTGCGGGTTTTATCGGCAGTAATCTGGTCAAGGGCTTAAATGACCTTGGCGCTGATGACATACTTATAGTCGACGACATGACAGACGGCAATAAAAGCAGAAACCTTAATCCGCTCAGGTTTAATGACCTGGTGGACAAGGATGAGTTTATAGCGGATCCCGGCAGATTTACGGACGGTAAGGCGGATATGGTCTTCCATCAG
This sequence comes from uncultured bacterium, assembly GCA_964548195.1. GTDB lineage: Bacteria > Macinerneyibacteriota > Macinerneyibacteria > Macinerneyibacteriales > DSCS01 > CAZJQC01. The sequence continues at coordinate 586 of CAZJQC010000015.1, forward strand.
GGGGCCTGCACGGACACCATGGAATACAACGGAAAATTCATGCTGAAAAACAACTATGAGTACAGCAGGGATATCCTTTCCCTATGCATAAAAAAAGGCATGCGTATGATATATGCGTCCTCTGCGTCCGTGTACGGAAACGGAGGACGGGGATTTGCCGAGTCCCTCCTGAATGAGGACCCCCTCAACGTCTATGCGTTTTCAAAATATCTTTTTGACCAGCGCGTGCGTGAAGTCTTCAGGTCCGGGACACACCCGCAGATAGCGGGGCTCAGGTATTTCAATGTTTACGGCCAGCAGGAAAACCACAAGGGCCGGATGGCTTCCACGGCATATCATTTTTATCACCAGCTTCAGTCGGAGGGAAAAGCGAAACTCTTCGAAGGCAGTGACACATTCCTCAGGGATTTTGTCTATGTCGATGACGTGGTAAGGGTAAACCTCTTCTTTTATGAAAATCCCGGCATCAGCGGAATATTCAACTGCGGCACGGGGCGCGCCGAAAGTTTCAGCGCGATCGCCGAGTCCCTTATTAAATATATGGGCGGCGGAACTGTTGAGACAGTGCCGTTTCCGGAAAAATTAAAGGGAAAATATCAGGCATATACAAAAGCCGACCTGACCGCGCTCAGAAAAGCCGGCTATGACCGGGATTTCATGACTGTCGACCTTGGAGTGAAAAAGTATTACGAATATCTTAGCGGCAGCGAAGGTTTTATACCCGCATCAAAAAGGAGCTGAAAATGAGACTGTTCATGTCTGTCGACCTTGAGGGGTTCGCGGGCATATCGTTTTGGAGCGAGATAGACAAACGCGATCCTTCCTCGCGTGAAAACATGGAGGACATCACCGGCCGCTTGGTGTTTCTTTGTGAAAGACTGAAAGAAAAGTATGCGGATCTTGACACCGTGACGATCTGTGATTCACATGCGAGGGGAAACAACATCATATACGGGCGGCTGCCTGCGTATGCGGAGCTTGTGCGGGGATTCCCCCGCAGGTATTACATGATGCACGGCCTTGATCCGGGTTATTCGGGCGTGATATTTGCCGGCTATCATGTGTCTGCCGGAAACGCCGGGAACATGGACCATACATATTCTTCTTCTGTCATACACGAGCTGAGGCTGAACGGCGTCCCCGCAAGTGAACTTGCCATAAACTCTTATTTTGCCGGGGAATACGGCGTTCCCGTTATCATGGCCCTCGGCGGCGACCTGTTTACGGCCGAAACTGCGCGTTTCTCCGACGCGATAACGCTGTGCGCCGTCAAGGAGGAGTACGGCAAATACGCGGGCAAATCATACTCGCCGGCAAAGGTCGACAGGCTGATATCCGAATCGGTGGAGTCCATGCGCCGACCGGAGGATTATCCGGTGCACAGACTGGCCGGACCCGTAGAGATGGATCTGGAGTTCGGGAACACGGCCGCAGCTGAGATAGCGTCGCTTGTCCCGGGGTCACAGCGCATATCCGGAAGAAAAGTCAAATACATATGCGCTGACATGAAGGAATTGTATGAACTGCTGATGCTTGTGGTGACAGCCGCGGGGCGTGCGGCGGATATACGCTGAGAGGAGAACAGATGAACAAAAACTTTGCACCATTTATGAAAGAGATGCTTAAACTGACTTCCGGCTGTACTGAGCCCGCAGCCGTTGCCCTGAACGCCGCATACGCGGGCAAAGCTCTGGGCGCCGCCGTACCCGATGTGTTCGAGCTGGTCGTGGACGAGCTCACCTTTAAAAACGCCTTCAATGCGGGTATACCGCTTGGAAAGGAAAAAAAGGGCGCTCAGTGGGCGGCGTTATTGGGATATGCGGTGGCGGACCCGGATAAGGGGCTTGAGGTGTTCACGGCGCTTGATGAGGAAAAACATCTGCTTGCCGAACGCATACGTAAAGAGTCAAAATGTGACGTTCGTGTCGTGGAAAAATCAGGACTGTACATATCATCGGAGACCCGAAAAGGCGACCGTACCGTTAGGGTGACTACCGAAGGGGAACACACCAATATCACCGAGCTGATAATAGATGGAGTAAGGGCGGCCACAAAAGGTGCCTCTGCGGCTGATGATGGCGCTTGCAGTGATTTCGGAGACTGCTACGATCCCGGCAGATGGGCGTACTTTGCCGATATTCTCCATGCTGACGCGGAACTCATGCCGGTAGTGCGAAAAGGTATTGAGGTCAATCTCAAGGCGTCGGAACACGGCAGGAGGTATGACGGCAGCGATGACGATTACGGCGTTGCCGGGGCGATCTTTGCGAGGATGAACGGAGACGACATACCCGTTATGAGTGTCTCCGGTTCGGGGAATAAAGGGCTCGCATCCATAATACCCGCTTATAAATATGCTGTCGCGGCAGGCGCGGGCAGGGAGGAAGCCGAAAAGGCCGTTTTGGTCGCCATATTGGCAACCTCGCTGGTCACAAAGAAGTTCGGTGCTGTCTCGTCCGTATGCGGCGTCGTGTACGGCGCTGGTACCGGCGTTCTGGCGGCGATGATGTATTCCGAGCATGAACTTGAAGACTTCGAGACTGCCTACCGAAACTACATATCATCAGTGGGCGGCGTATTTTGTGACGGGGCGAAGGGGAGTTGTGCGTTGAAGGCTTCCGCGGCGGTAATAATGGCAAAAAGGGCGAGAGAACTCACAAAAGCGGGTTTTGTCCTTGACGGCAAGGACGGATACCTGGGAAGTGATTTTCTGGAGACCCTGAATAACCTTATCAGATATAATGAACATTTTGCGTTGTTTGACAAGAGCACTATAGATATACTGAAGGATAAATCGTAGAGATGTTCCGCAGACCTATGTAAGGAGGATGTTATGACAGGATTGTATACCAGGTATATGGGCCTTCATCTGAAGAACCCCGTGATAGTGGCCAGCAGCGATTTTACCAGGACCGTGCAGGGCGTGAAAGAATGCGAAGACCACGGGGCCGGCGCGGTAGTCCTGAAGTCCATATTTCAGGAAGAATTCATATCCCGCAGCCTCAAGATGGAGATGGAGTCCGCCTATCCGCAGTATTCCGAGGCATATGACTATCTGGAGAACATGATAGCGGACGGAGGACAGGAGGACTATCTGAGGCTTGTATCGGATTCGGCAGCCGGCGTTTCCATACCGGTTATCGCAAGCATCAATGCGGTGTCAAGCGAAGGCTGGCTTGAGTACGCCCGCAACGTCGCCAATGCCGGCGCAGCCGCTCTTGAGCTTAATATCGCGCTGCTTCCATCCGACAACAGGGAGTCCGGTGAGGATATTGAAAACAGGTATGCCGACATACTGAAAAAGGTCAAAAAGTCCGTGGATATACCTGTGGCGCTTAAAATCGCCCCATATTTCACATCATTATACCGGTTCGCCGACAGGATGGATGCGGCGGGGGCGGACGCCCTGATCCTGTTCAACAGATTTTATCAGTTTGACATAGACATACATAAATTGGAGATACGTTCCGGAGAAATGCTCAGCTCTTCCGCGGAGATGTCCTCGACACTGAGATGGGTATCCATGCTTTACGGAGAGGGTAAGTTCGACATAGCGGCATCCACAGGAATACAGGATGCCGAGGACGTCATCAAACAATTGCTGGCCGGCGCCGATGTAGTCCAGACATGTTCCACCCTTTACAAAAACGGGATAAAACAGCTTGATGCGATGGTCAAGGGGCTTTCTGACTGGATGGACAGCCGTTCTTACGGCAAGATCGAGGAATTCCGGGGACTGCTGAGCAAAAAGGAAAGCGATTTTCCCGCGGAATACGAACGCATACAGTTCATGAAGGCGATCAAAAAAAACGGCAGGCGATAAAGACGGCTATGGGGGATGTGCTTGACGGACAGGCGGTGTTCTTTTTTAACAGACTTAAAAAGGAATATCTGCGTATTTCAAAAAAAGCGGCTCTTTTCCGCACCGACTGCTACAGGGTGTACGACCGTGATATCCCGGAAATACCGCTGACCGTGGACGTTTACGGAAAAACGGTGCGTGTGAACGATTACCGCAGGGATAAAAGCGATTCAACCTGGCTGGCTTGCATGGCCGAACAGATATCGAAAGTCATGCCTGATGCGGCCCCTGACATATGGGTGAAGGAACGCCATTCGCGCTCCTCGGGCCAGTATGCAGGCCGTGGAGGGGGGACTGTTCGCACTGTAAGCGAACAGGGACTGCTTTTTGAGGTGGATCTTTCCGGCTATGCGGATACCGGGCTGTTTCCCGACCACCGCCTGACCCGGCAACTGGTGCGCGACAGGGCGGAAGGCCTTGCTTTTTTGAATTTGTTCAGTTATACGGGGGCCTTTACCGTATATGCCGCGGCAGGAGGGGCGTCAAAGACTGTTTCGGTTGACCTTTCCGCCGTATATACAGACTGGGCGCGCAGGAATATGGCATTGAACGGTCTGGACGGTGGTGAACACCGTTTCGTCACGAGCGACTGCATGGCGTTTCTGCGCGAAGACGGCGGCGACATGTTCGATCTGGCTGTCGTGGACCCTCCCACATTTTCGGCGAGCAAGAAGACAAAGGGGTCGTTTGACGTGCAAAGAGACCATGCGGCGCTGCTTAATGCGGTATTCGGACGCATGAGGCGCGGAGGCACGGTGTTTTTTTCCACAAATAAAAGGAGTTTTCGTCTTGACGCCCATCTGATCGATGCCCGTAATATTGAAGACATCACGGAGAAGACCATCCCTTTTGATTTTAAAAAACATCGTCCGCACAGATGCTGGGAGATTTCACTGTAAAAATTTATGGCGCTGATACGAGTATTATGATAAGTTTGTTTTTTTGGAATTGAAAGGATGTGTTGCAATTGAACGTTACAGTCAAACAGGTCATCAGTAAACGCGACATGCGCAGATTTATCGGTTTTCCATATAGATTATACAAAGACAATCCATTCTGGGTCCCGCCATTGCTGCTGGACGAGAAGATGACCCTTACCAGGGGCAAAAACGCCGCGCTTGATTTCTGTGACCTGACTTGCTGGCTTGCGTACGATGAAAATAACAATGTCGTGGGACGGATAGCCGGCATAATAAATAACAGGTTCATCGAGCAATGGGGCGCAAAACACGCGCGGTTCGGATGGTTTGACTTTATAGACGATGAGACTGTGTCCGCGGCGCTATTGAACACCGTTGAGGCGTGGGCCGTGGAAAAAGGCATGGATGCCGTGAACGGGCCGCTGGGCTTTACCGACTTCGACAAGGAAGGCCTGCTGATAGAGGGTTTTGAAGAGCTGGGCACCATGGCTACCATATATAATTACCCCTATTACGAAAGGCATCTGGAAAATCACGGCTACGGAAAAGACGTCGATTGGGTGGAATACAACATCGTTATTCCCGATGAGCCCATGGAGAGACTGCAGCGGCTGAGCGACATAGTGTTGAAAAAATACGGCCTGAACATATACCGAGGCAAAAGCAAAAAGGAACTGGCGGCGCGGTACGGGCGCAAGATGTTCGCCCTGCTTAACGACGCTTACGGCCATCTTTACGGATTTGTGACTCTCACGGAGAAGCAGATAGACCAGTACATACAGCAGTATCTGGGTTTTCTGCAGATGAAATATCTCTGTCTGATACTGGATGACAGCGATGATGTGATCGGCGTCGGCATAACTATGCCTTCATTTTCCGCGGCGTTGCAGAAGTCGCGCGGACGCCTCTTCCCCCTTGGATTTTTAAACATACTGAAGGCTTTCTCCCGCCCCAGGATGATAGACCTCTATCTCGTGGCCGTTAAAAGCGAGTTCCAGGGAAAGGGCGTGAATGCCGCCATTATAAATAATTTCCTGAACACATTCTCCGCTCTTGGTGTTAAATACGCGGAAAGCAATCCGGAACTTGAAAACAACCTCAATGTCCAGGGCCAGTGGAAATTCTTTGAACACCGCCAGCATAAAAGACGCCGCTGTTTCGTGAAAAAGATATCGGCTCATGGCGAAGGCAGATGAAGAATACCCTATGAACACTGTGGAGACGGCTCTGGGGAAAAGGGTGCTGCGGTATTTTCTCGGCAGCATACTGGGAACTGTTGCCGACATATCGGCTCTGTGGCTGTTAAAGTCGTTTCTGCTCTCCGGTTACATGCAGACCTATATACTCGCTCCCGTGCTGTCGTTTGAGATGGCCGTGCTCCTCAATTTTGCCATATCATATCACTGGGTCTGGAGAGACCGGGTGCAGGCGATCAAATGCCTCGAGGACTTTTTCAGCAGGCTGCACCGCTATAACCTTGCATCGTTGTTCGTACTTTGCATAAAGATGTTTTTGCTGATATCCATTGAGCGGATCTTTCGACTTGATGTGGTTTTATGCAACCTGATAGCTTTGACCATAACGGGAGTGATAAATTTTTTCATAAGAGAGTATTTTATATTCGGAAAAGCCCGCGGTAAGTGAACCTCGGGGGCTTGAAATAACCTGACAGGGTGTTATAATAATTCA
>CAZJQC010000015.1:7156-25018 GCA_964548195.1 uncultured bacterium
AAGGGCGATGTCTCTGCCAAATGCAAGAAGATCGACAAGATCATCGAACGCGTGAACGCTCTTGAGTTTGAGATCAAATGCATAAAGGAAGAGCACGGCATCAAGGAAGAAGAGCTTAATGAAGTGGCAAAAAAGGCGACTGCCGAACAGCAGAGCAAAGAGGACGCCGAGAAAAAATCGGAGAAGAAGAAGACCGAAACGGTAAAGAAAAAAGAACAGAAAAAATAGAGGGGACGACTGTTTTGATCAATAGAGAAGATGCGCTTATATTGCTCGGCAAGTATTTGAAAAATAAAAATCTTGTCAAACACTGCCTTGCCGTGGAGGCGGGCATGAGGGAACTTGCCGCCTTTTTCAAGGCCGACCCGGAACGATGGGGCATGGCCGGATTGCTGCATGATATCGATTATGACCTCACGGCCGACAGCCCGGAACGGCACGGAGAAGAGGCCATGGACATACTGTCGCGTGAAGATTCCGGGCTGGATGAGGATATGATGTACGCGATCAGGGCTCATTCAGGGCATCACCCGCTGAAAAGCGATATGGACCGGGCTTTGTATGCGGCCGACCCGCTGACGGGGCTTATAGTGGCTTCGGCTTTGATGCACCCCGAGAAAAAGATAGGACTGCTGGACACCGAGTTTGTAATGAGGCGTTACGGGGAGAAAAGTTTTGCCAAAGGCGCAAAACGCGAGATCATAGCGACCTGTGAATCTTTTATGCCCTTGGAAGATTTTGTATCAACAGTCCTCTCGGGCATGAAGGGAATAGATAAAGAACTGGGATTATGATGCGGACTTATTTTTATAAGGTCGCCTTCCTGAAAGACAAAGGCTCCATGGATGAATTCTGGGCACGTCTGCCCGAGGACCTTATCACTTCGGCGGTAGTGGAGGATTATTCCGAACTCAAAGAGAGCCTGTCAGAGGCGCCCGAGGCCATGCCGGATGACTACGCATGCGGCGAAGGCGTCGTGAAGTGTTCCTTTTTTACCGAAGATTACGAAAGCGCATGCAGGCTTGCCGGGCGTATATCCGGAGCCGGCATTTCAGGAGAGCACACGATCGAAAAAGTGGAGACCGGTCAGTTTCCGCGATTTATTGACATCGGCGAAAAGTATTGTGTGGTCTTTTTTGAAAACCTGAGCGATTACAACGGCGACAGGCGCCCCGTGGCGATATCGTCGACTCAGATATTCGGCACGGGAGACCATCCCACCACCCGACTTATGGTGGAAGCCATTGAGGATGAGGATGTCGCCGGGATGAAGGTGATAGACGCGGGCGCCGGAAGCTGCGTGCTTACCGCGGTCGCTCTTTTTGAGGGAGCGCTTTGCGCGGATGCGTTCGACGTGGAGACGGGGTTCAAGGCTATCGCATCACAGATGATGGATGTAAACGGCATAGATTTTTACGCCGTAGAGGGTGACCAGCACGTCTATTCGAGGCTTCGCGGGCCGCAGATTGCCGCAGCCGACCTGCTGATGATAAACATGCTGCCCCGCTATGCCATGCCCGTGGCCTCCGGACTTCTGCCGTTGCTGAAGGACGGCGCCGTGGTGATGATATCCGGCATCCCGGCGGATCATTTGCGCGAATCAGAGATCTTTTATGCCGGGGCGGGGCTTGAGGTCACAAAAACCCGCCGTCTGGATGACTGGTATATGCTCAGGACTGTAAAAAACATATTGAAATAAAAACCGTAATATTATCGGAGGTGCTTATGGATATCGAGAACATATATGACAACGGGGATGATCCCATCTCCGAACTGGATGAGATGAAGATGATCGCGGCAGACGACCTTCTGCCGAACAAACTGTTCATACTTCCACTGAAGATGCGTCCCATATTTCCCGGGCTCGTGGCCCCCATACTTGTCATGGAAGACCGCCTCAAAGACATGGTGGACGACATCCTGGAGGGCGACCACATAATAGGTTTTGTCTATCTCAAGAACGACATCGATGATTATGATGATGTGACCGAAGATGACCTGAACAAAGTGGGCACCGCGGCGAAGATCTTCAAAAAAGTGGAATTGCCGGAAGGACATTACAACATACTGGTAAACACACAGAAGCGGTTCACCGTAAAAAAGATCATCTCCATGGAGCCCTATATCACCGTCGCCGTCGAGTATCATGACGAGGCCGACGAAGATCCCGAGGATATTGAGATCAGGGCCCTGACGCAGGCGATGCTTGCGGATATAAAGTTCGTCATAGAGAACAATCCCCTGCTCACACAGGAGATGAAACTTAATCTGGTCAACATCAATGAGAGCGCCGGCAAGATGGCGGACATCATAGTGAGCGTTTTGAACATACAGCCGTCCGAACAACAGCGCATACTTGAGACCTTCGACCTGAAAAAACGGATGGAGAACCTCCTCATCATACTCAATAAGGAAAAAGAGATGCTGAAGATGCAGAATAAAATACGCAAGGAGATCGAAGAAAAGGTCTCAAGCCGACAGCGTGAATATTTTCTGCGCGAACAGCTGAAGATGATAAAGGACGAACTGGGGCTGGAAAAGGACGAGAAGACCCAGGATGCTGAAAACTTCAGAAAAAAGTTTGAAAAGCTCGCTTCGGGAATGACGGAAGAGGTCAGGGAAAAGATAGAGAAGGAGATGGAAAAGCTATCCCTTCTGGAGCCGATATCGGCCGAATACGGGGTGTCCAGGAACTACCTCGACACCATACTCTCCCTGCCCTGGACGGAACGGACAAAGGACAATATAGATATAAAGAAAGCCGCCAGGATACTTGATACGGATCATTACGGGCTGAAGGACGTCAAGGAGCGCATACTTGAGTTTCTGGCCGTAAAAAAGCTCAAACCCGGGTCCGGCGGATCCATCATACTGTTTGTGGGGCCTCCCGGAGTGGGCAAGACTTCCGTGGGCAAATCACTGGCGCGGTCCATGAAACGCAAGTTTTTCCGGTTCTCTTTGGGCGGAATGCGCGATGAATCGGAGATAAAAGGGCACCGCAGGACGTATGTGGGGGCTATGCCCGGCAAGATCATGCAGTCCATGGCGGTGGTCAAATCAAAAAACCCTGTCATCATGCTGGATGAGATAGATAAGATGGGCGTGAGCTACCAGGGCGACCCGTCCGCGGCGTTGCTGGAAGTACTTGACCCCGAACAGAATTACAGTTTCAGAGACCATTATCTCGATATACCTTTTGACCTTTCCGAAGTGCTTTTTATCTGCACGGCGAACACGTTGGACACGATACCGCGCGCGCTGCTTGACAGGATGGAGGTCATACATCTCTCCGGATATATCGACGAAGAGAAGACGGAGATCGGAAAAAGGTTCCTTATACCAAAGTCCATGGAAAAACACGGTATTCCCAAGGGCAGCGTAAAATTCCCCAAGTCATCCATCATGGACATATGCAGGAAATACGCACGTCAGGCGGGTGTGAGGGACCTTGAAAAGCTTATTGACAAGATCATGAGAAAGATCGCCCTTAAAAATGCCGAAAAGGGGTGGGAGGCCGTTACAAATGTGACCGGCAAATGCGTTGAAAAGTTCCTGGGGCAGCCTTATTTCACCAAGGAGGACTGGCAGAAGGTCTCAAAGCCCGGCATGGCCAGAGGACTTGCATGGACAGCATACGGAGGCACGACGCTTGTGATAGAATCGGTCTTTCTTGCCGGCAAAGGCGGCATAAAGCTTACCGGGCAACTCGGAGAAGTGATGACGGAATCCGCTGACATAGCGTTCAGCTATCTGAAGTCAAACGGACGGCTGCTGGGCATCGATATGGATATTTTTGAAAAAAAATCCGTGCATCTCCACATACCCGAAGGGGCGACCCCCAAAGACGGCCCCTCGGCGGGCATTACACTGGCTTCATCGCTATATTCGCTTTGCAGAGATGTGAGGCTTCCAAACGATCTGGCGATGACAGGGGAACTTTCTCTCACAGGCAATGTGCTTCCCGTCGGCGGGATAAGGGAAAAGGTCGTCGCCGCGAAACGGGCCGGGGTCAAAAGGCTGATACTTCCCGAAGCGAACAGAAACGACTATGAGAAAATACCTGAAAAGATCACCGTCGGCATGGAGACCAGGTTCGTAAAACGCATGGACGAAGTGATTAAAATTATAACCGAACACGATTCATGAAAATCGCTTGACATGAAATACTAAATGTGGCACTATCCTTGGGAATCGGTTTTATACCGGTTCCCATCTATGACATGATTTAAACGGGAGGTAAAGAATTGGGATATAAGATTGTCGTTCTTGTCAAACAGGTGCCTGACACGCACAATATATCCGGTGATGTGATGAAGGAGGACGGTACGATAAACAGATCGGCCCTTCCCGCCATATTCAATCCGGAAGATCTCAACGCCCTTGAAATGGCGTTGGATATGAAAGACCGTTTCGGCGGCCGTGTTACCGTCATCACCATGGGGCCGCCTTCCGCGGCTGAGGTGCTGAGGCAGTCGGTGTATCGCGGCGCGGACGAGGTCTTTCTCGTAAGCGATATCAAGTTTGCAGGTTCAGATACATGGGCTACCGCGTATACGCTGGCCGCAGTGATAAAAAAGACGGTGCCGGATGCCGATGTGGTCTTTGCCGGAAGGCAGGCCATTGACGGCGACACGGCGCAGGTCGGCCCGCAGGTGGCTGAAAAACTCGGTTTTAATCAGGTGACGTATGTGGAGTCTCTCATGGATGCCGGCGACGGCACGGTCACGGTCTCAAAGCAGATCGAGGGAGGCATTGAGACGGTGAAAGCCGTAACGCCGCTTCTTATGACTGTAGTGGAATCAGCCAATGTGCCCAGACCGCCGGAGGTCAGGCGGATGATGGGGTATCGCCGCTCGATGAGCCGTCTGGAGTTCAAGAGCGCCATGAAGCATATGCTGCGTTTCGAGGATGAGGCACAGCTTGAAGCCTGGCTTGCGGAGAACAGCCTGCTGATACCCGTTGTCACGGCCTCCGATATAGATGTCGACCTGCGCAAACTGGGGCTTTTCGGGTCTCCGACAAAGGTCAAAAACATCGAGAACGTGGTGCTTAAAAAGGAAGAGACCGTGGAACTGGAAGCGAATGCCAGCGGGGCGCTGAAACTTGTCTCCGACTTGAAAAAAGCTAAGATACTGGGGTAGGTAGAGTTATGATCAGAAAAGGCAGTGTGATGGTTTTTGTTGAGCAGGAGGACGGCGCCATAAAGGATGTCAGCTTCGAGCTGTTGACCAAAGCGTCGGAACTTGCGCATACATTGAAGGAAAAAGTAAGCGCGTTTGTCATAGGACGTGATGTAAGCGGCATGGCCGACGACATCATCGCCCACGGGGCTGATGTCGTCTATGTGGTGGAAGGCGATGAGTTTGAACACTACAGGACGCTGCCATATTTTCACGCGGTGAAAAAGATAATACGCGAGGAAAATCCGCAGATCGCCTTGTTCGGCGCCACTATCATAGGAAGAGATCTCGCGCCTCACGCGGCGTCTTATTTTTATACAGGGCTTACGGCTGATTGTACCGAACTGCGCATCGGCGAGGACAATATGCTTTATCAGATAAGGCCCGCCTTCGGCGGCAACATAAGGGCCACCATAGTCAATCCGGATTATGTGCCCCAGATGGCCACCGTAAGGGAAGGCGTCATGAAAAGGGGCGAACCCGATCAAAGCAGAAAAGGCGAAGTGAAAAAGATAGACGTCAAACTGGATGACAATATAGCCCATATCACCGAGATCATAAGCAGGGAACGAAAGCCGCGCACCATCAACCTGAAAGCGTCGGAAGTCATAGTCGCAGGGGGAATGGGCGTCGGCAGCGCGGAGGGTTTCGCGCTTGTAAAAGAGCTTGCCTCCGTATTGGGAGCGCAGGTCGGCGCGACAAGGGCCGCAGTCGACGCGGGCTGGGCCGAACATGAAAGGCAGATAGGACAGACGGGCACGACAGTGCGGCCCAAACTGTATATTGCCGTGGGCATATCCGGCGCCATTCAGCACAGGGCCGGCATGGAGGAATCGTTTAAGATCGTGGCCGTGAACACAGATCCCGAGGCTCCGATATTTGATATTGCCGATTATAAGATCGTGGGCGATTATAAGACCGTTTTGCCCGAAATAATCGAAGCATATAGAAAACTGCAATAGAAAGAGGTCTTTAATGGAAAACTTTTACCTGGATAATAAAGATATTATGTTCCATCTGAAACGGCTGCCGCTGAAAAAGATAGTCGGGATGAAGGAAAACGGATATTCCGAAGCGGGCAAGTACGCCTACGCGCCGGCCGATTTCGCCGAAGCGCTTGAAAATTATGAGAAGACCCTTGAAGTGCTCGGAGAAATATGCGGCGAGCATATAGCACCCGCGGCTCCGGAAATAGACAAACAGGGCGCCTCGCTTGTGGACGGCGAAGTCATATACGCCGACGGTACGGCAAAGGCATTGAAGATGCTTAATAAAGCGGGACTTACCGGCATCACCGTGCCGCGCAAATATGAAGGGCTGAACTTCCCGACCACCATATACTCGATGATCATAGAGATCGTCTCCCGGGCGGAAGCCGGGCTCATGAACATCTTCTCTCTGCAGGATATAGGAGAGACCATATGCGATTTCGCCGATGATGAGATAAAAGAGAAGTATGTCCCCATGTTCGCACGGGGAGAGGTCACCGGCGCCATGATACTCACCGAGGCTGAGGCCGGTTCGGACCTGCAGCGCGTGAAGACAAAAGCGTTGTTTTCAGAGGAAGACGGCACATGGAGGCTGTACGGCACCAAAAGGTTTATCACAAACGGGAACGCCCAGGTGTCCCTTGTGCTGGCGCGCAGCGAAGAGGGGACCAATGACGCCAGAGGGCTGTCGATGTTCCTGATCGAGAGGGATGAGACTGTCACTATCAGAAGGATAGAGGACAAACTCGGCATACACGGCTCACCCACATGCGAGATGCAGTTCAACGGCACAAAGGCCCTGCTCGTGGGCAAAAGACGCATGGGGCTTATAAAATATGTAATGGAACTCATGAACGGAGCCCGTCTGGGCATATGCGGCCAGTCTATCGGCATAGCCGAGGCCGCGTACAGGGAAGCGTATAAATACGCGAATGAACGGCGCCAGTTCAACAAATGCATCATAGAGATACCGGCGGTATACGAGATGCTCGTGAACATGAAGGTCTCAATAGAGGCCGCGCGAAAGCTCACCTACGTGACTGCGATGGCAGTGGATTATAAAAATCTCTACGGGGAGCGTTTCGAACACGGCAAAGACCCGGAAGACCGGGCGAAGATGAAATACTACAACGCATTGGCCGGCGTGTTGACGCCGATGGCCAAGTATTACGCGACAGAGATGTCGAACAAAGTGACATACGACGCCCTGCAGGTGCACGGCGGAGACGGATATATGAAAGACTACAACGTCGAACGCCATTACAGGGATGCGCGTATCACCAACATATATGAGGGCACCACGCAGCTGCAGGTCGTCGCCGCCATAGGCGGGGTCGTGACCGGGACGCTTGGCGCGGAGATGGACCGCATAAGGGATTCGATCACGGAGACAGTATGGAACAGCGAGAAAAAACAGATCGCTTCCATGAGGGAAAAACTGGACAATGCCGTTTCCATGTATAAAGAGATGGACGATGAAGCGAAGTCTTATCATGCCGGAAGGGTGGTCGATATCGCCGCCATGACATACATGTCGTATCTCATGCTTGAAGATTCCCCCGCCGGAGGCAGAAAATCCGACGTGACCCAGGTGTTTATCACAGCAGCCCTCGCAAGGGTGGATGCCGCTTATTCAATACTCACATCCGGCGACAAGACCGTCATGGAAAAAAATGACGTGATCTGCTCACAGTAACATCTATCGGGGGGAGTCTTACTCCCCCTTTTTTCTTCCGTCAAAAACGTTAATGTGATATTATCAGACATGAGACGTCTTTTTAAAATACTTTTGATATTAATACTGCTGTTTGCCTCGGTATACATGGCCAGAGCGTTGATCTCATTTGGCATGGAGAAAAACGGCCATATGCTAAGGCCTCCCGCCGATACGCGCCTTCGCGCGGCTGCCGGGACCATTGAGTCGATGGTGGAAAAAGACAGGGAATACGTGGCCCAACGGCTGAACAAGGATATAGAAGGCCCTCTTTCCGGGATCGCGGAAAACAACGCTTCATTTGTGATATACCCCGAAGGCAGGCGGCGCGGCATCGTATTGCTGGCGCACGGCCTGAGCGACGCCCCATACAGCATGAGGGAGCTGGCTCTGCGCTTTGCCCGCTCCGGGTTCAAAGCGGTATGCATGAGGCTGCCCGGCCACGGCACCGACCCCGCTTATCTCATGGACGTGAGATGGGAAGACTGGTATGAGAGTTTCAGGACGTATGCGTATGCGGCGGAGAAAGAAAAAGCGGCCGGAGAAAAATTCATATTATGCGGTTTTTCAACAGGGGCCGCATTGTGCGCAAGGTACATGCTTGAGGAAAACGGCGATTGCGCCGCGGACCTCGCTATTCTTTTTTCCCCGGCTTTCAAAGTATCGCCCTTTGCAGTGATCACGGACCTGCACAGGCCGCTGAGCCTGTTCGGGCCGTTTGAGAGATTTGCCTGGCTGGACATAGGCAGAGAGACAGACCCGTATAAATATGTATCCTTCCCCAAAAACGCGGCTTATCAGATATACAGGCTGACGCGGTCAAACGACGCGTTAAAAGACAGGTACAAAAGCGAACGCATGGAATATGCCGGCCCGCCGGTGATGCTGTTTCAGTCTGCTTTTGACGCGACGGTGGATGCCTTCTACTCGCTGCGTTTTTTCGAATGGGTCACGCCGGATGTGGAGATGTATCTGTACGGATATAACAGCAAAAACGCCGGACTGTTTAAAAAAGACCCCCAAAAACTCATGGATGCCATTCTAAACGATAAAAAAAGGACAAACGCTTTGCTTCGGCCCTATCCCCAAAACGCCGTCTGGCCGGATAACGCCGCTTCATTGTCGCATCTTGCGCTTCTCTTTCCGCCGGGCGACCCCGTTTACGGAACCGCTTCTTATAAGGGCGGGATGCTCGGCGAAAAAGGTTTTCTGAAAGGCGGGGCCGAGTTTGCAAGGATCAGGTATAATCCCTTCTTTGAGTATATGTGGGCCAAAATAGAAAAAAAAGCCGCATCCCTTTATGTCTGTTCCGAATAAAGCTTGACTTGTCACATATTAAAATTAAAATTGTCTGTAAATCAACGGAGGTAGCATATGAAAAACGTAACCGTCAGGGAAATAATGAGGGACCATTCAAGTTATCTTGAACATCGCGTATGTGTGCGCGGATGGGTGAGGACCATCAGAAATTCCAAAAATTTCGGGTTCATCGAACTTAATGACGGAAGTTTTTTTAAGAATATACAGATCGTCTTCGACGACGGGCTGGATAATTACGCCGAAGTGTCAAAGACCGGCACCGGCTCCTCTCTGGAGATCACCGGCAGACTTGTCGAATCACCGGCCGCCAAACAGGCTGTGGAGCTCCATGCGGAATCCGTGAATATCGTCGGCGCATCAGGCGAGGATTATCCCATGCAGAAAAAACGCCATTCTTTTGAGTATCTGCGTGAAGTCGCGCATCTGCGCCCGAGGACAAACACCTTTACCGCGGTGTTCAGGGTAAGAAGCCTGCTGGCTTACGCCTTTCACAAGTTCTTTAATGAAAACGGATTTGTGTATGTCCATACCCCTCTGATCACGGCAAGCGACGCAGAGGGCGCCGGAGAGATGTTCAAGGTGACTACGCTCGACCTGGATAAGCTGCCCCGGAACGCGGAAGGCGGCATAGATTACAGCAGGGACTTCTTCGGCAAGAAGACATTCCTCACGGTGAGCGGACAGCTCAATGTGGAGACATATTGCCAGAACTTCGGCAAGGTCTATACATTCGGCCCCGCGTTCCGGGCGGAGAACTCCAACACCACGCGCCATCTCTCGGAACTCTGGATGATAGAGCCTGAGATGGCTTTTTCAGATATCAACGTGAATATGGATGTGTCCGAGGAGATGCTGAAGTATGTGCTGAACTATGTCATGGAAAACGCTCCGGAAGAGATGGAGTTCTTTGACAGGTTCATACAGAAGGGCATACTTGAAAAACTCAATCATGTGGTGACGTCGGAATTTGCCCGCATCACATACACGGAGGCCATAGAAAAACTAAAAAACGCGGGCAGGGATTTCCAATATAAGCCGGAATGGGGGATCGACCTTCAGACCGAACACGAACGGTATCTGGCCGAAGAGGAATACAAAAGGCCGGTCTTTGTGACCGACTACCCGAAGGGCATCAAGGCCTTTTACATGAAACTCAATGAGGATAAAAAGACCGTGCGCGGCATGGACCTCCTGGTGCCCGGCGTGGGCGAGCTTATAGGCGGAAGCCAGCGTGAGGAGAACTATGACGTGCTCATAGAGAGAATAGCCGAATGCGGATTGAACAAAGAGGATTACACCTGGTATCTGGACCTGAGAAAGTACGGCTCCACGCCGCACTCTGGCTTCGGCATAGGCTTTGAAAGGGCAGTGATGTATGTCACGGGCATGGAAAACATCAGAGACGTCATACCCTTTCCAAGGGTGCCCAAGAACGCCGATTTTTAAGACTTGTCTTATCTCGTATATATATTAAGCGGGGCCTTTTTTGCCCCGCTTTTTTTATCGCTTATCATACTCATTTATATTCAAAGAAGAATTAGGCGTCAAGTTTTTGACACGATGTGGATATCGGTTTCCAACTTGTTTTTATTCAATAAAATAGAAAGTATATAAAGCGCAGGCCCGGTCCCGGTGGGCCGGGCCTATGCTCTTAATCGAAAAACGGGGCTTCTTTTTTTACGTCGAGCGTGAGTTTCGCATTGCGGCCTTTTTTGCCGAAAAATCTGAACGTGTCCTGTTCCAGGTCTATGACAGCGAACCCGCTGCGTAAAGAGTTCAGAATAAGTTTGCCCTCGTTGAAATCGTGCATCTTGATATGATATTTTTGAATAAGGTCGTATTCATCGCCGCTGTCATTCAAATACAGACGTATGCTCTTTATTATCGCGCCGGTATCGGCATCGATCTGCAGTATCGTGTTCTTAAAGAGTATGTAAAAGCGGCCTTTGTCAATAAAAACAGTGGCTGAGTTCAGATCATGTATACTTGTATGTTCAAGTGTCTCTTTCCAGAGTTCTTTTCCCGTTTTTATGTTCAGCATGGCTACTGCCATTATATCGGGACTGTCTTCAGTCTTGGGGCGTTTTGTCATGATAATGGGCAGGTAATCATGTTTCAGATAATAGTATACCGACTTTGCGGCGGAGGAATGTGTATGTTCCCACGCGAACAGGTCTCCGAAATACCAGCCTTCGGGCAGTCTGTAAACCCACTCTTTTTTGCCGCCATAACTGTATTTTGCGAAATATTCATCTTTATTGCTGTCATTTTGTATGATAAACCCGTCGTCGTCATACATGGTGAAAAAAGCATGCTGCAGTTCCGGCCTGTGAAAGAGCCGCTTTTCCCTGCCCGTCTCAAGGTTCCTGCGTATGAGAGCGCCCGCTCTGTCGATGTAGTAATAATACCCGTCACGCTGAAGCCCCGGGTTGTAGTTTTTTGTGATCAGCCTCTGGTCGGCGGGGTCAGTCTTTGAAAGAATGAGCGTCTCAGGCATATCATACATAGTGATGTATTTTTCCTTTGTGTCTTCCGCGCCCTGAGGGAAAGCGATGAACTGTTCATCCGTCTCAAGTCTTGTGTTGGTGATCTCGCTGCCGTCCTTTTTTACGGAGGTCACTGTGAGCGTGTATTCGGGATGCTCGACCCTGAAAAAATAGGTGGAGAAAAAGAGTATCCTGTCCTCAAGCTGCAGATAGGGTACATACAACGCAGGCTGGATCCTGTCCCCGGGTATATGGTCCTTCAGCTTGACAGCAAGCGTCTTTTCGCCGGTCACTTTGTCGTATCCAAGAAGATAATACATCTCATCCATGTCATGAATATAATAATAGAGATTCGCTTTGTCCGTGAACAGCGCGGGCAGGTCCCGGTGGTTCTGATGGTTCAAATGATGGCCCGTATGCATCTTTTTCTTCCAGAGCGTTTTCCCGGTCGCTTCCTCGATCTTCTTTATTGTATGCTTTTCCCTGGGGAACTTGCCGTATTCCTCGACCACATAGACATATTTCCCATCCTCCATACGCAAGGCCTCGATGCTCTTTTCGGGATCTATGTGCTTCCTGTATACCTGTGTGTAAAAAAGCGGAAGAAATATCCCCGCTGCGATAATGATCCATGTGATCTTCTTTCCGTTCATAACACTCCTTTATTTTTATATGCCGCCATGTGCCCGGGAAACGGCTGTGACATATTGTTTGTCGGCAAAGCGCGTCATCGCAGTCTTTTCCGCGCGATATTTCCCCGCCCGGTATTTTAAAAAAAGGTCCGGAACAGTGCCGCGCGGCACAGTAATATCAATATTGCTCCGGCCGTTGAGAAAGCTGCCAGAATGTCTTGCCGCCGATCGTGACCCGCCATTTTCCGTTGAGATCCTCGTCCCTTGTGACCTTGGATATGGGCTTCTTAATGATGCGGGGAGGATCGATGTTCTTCTCTACCAGTTTTCCACCCTCTATCTCCTCGTCCCCGGATATCACGGAATCCACGATCTCGCCGCCTTCGAGCAGCATGACAGTGGTCAATGTGAGGACGAGAGTGTCTCCCTCTATCTCATATACGCCTTTGACAGATGTCTCTCTTTCCAGTGCGTCATAATCGGATTTGTGAAAGACAAACCTGCGGTCGGGAAAAAACTGCAGCAGTTCATTGAAGCCCGCTGATACATGCGGCGCCGCATGCCACACGCCGATCATGGCCAGTTCGTCCGGTGACAGCGCTTTTTTGTATTTGAGTATCAATTCGGAGACGCTTGAAAATTCATTCATAAATGAAAGACGTTTATCCTCTGATATCTGTTTGAAATCCGTAAATCCCGCCTTTAAGGCTTTTTCCAGATATTTCTCCGAGATCTCAAAATCTCCGTCCAGTGAAGCCGCACAGGCCATATTATAATACAGTTCATACTTTTTTTCGTACCCCAGATGATCAGCGACATTGTAAGCCTTCAGGCTTACAGCGTATTCGCCGTTTTCCATGAGCGCGTCGCCCAGCTGAAAATAGATATGCGGCGCGGGGAAAAGCTTTGCCGCCTCCTCATACAGGGGGACGCTTTTATCCGGCGCATGTTCAAACTTCAATTGATGATGCGCCTTGCTCATCACGTCACTTGCCGCAAGCTCGTCTTCTTTTGTGGCGGACTCAAGCCGTTTCCGGACCTTTTCCACGTCATAAATCGCATCCCTTGAACCGCAGCCTGTTATTGTCAATATCGTCATGATCAATGTGAACGTCAGAAACTTCGGCACGCTTCCCTCCTTTAAAAAGATAATCTTATCAGTTGACTGCTGATTGTCAATAATCGGAAGAGACGGCAACGCGCTAAACTTGTCTTAAGACCATCAAAACGCTACGAGACGGATAATCATATGGCCGGCGTGAAAAGCGCATGACGCCATTGAAACGCATATGCTACGAAAATCCGGAGATCAAAAAATACTTGTAAGCGGGGCCATGCTATTGTAGAATTCGTGATGTTTGAGAATAAAAGACTCGATACACTGAAGTTTGATATCAAACCCTATAAGGAAGCTCTTGACCTGCAGTTTTCCCTCGTGGAGAAAAGGCAGAACGAAGAGGTGAACGATACGCTCGTGCTTCTGCAGCATCCACCGGTCATAACATACGGCAAGCGCACCGACGGGGGCGACATACTGCTGCCGGACGAGGCCATGAAAAGACTGGGCGTGGAACTCTTTCCCGTGGGAAGAGGCGGCGAGGCCACATATCACGGCCCCGGCCAGATCGTGGGGTACCCGATCATCAATCTCTATAGATTTGAAAGAAGCGTCAAGAAATTCGTACACACACTGGAGGATGTCTTCATCGCATTATTGAATGAGGAGTTTGATATACCGGCAAAAAAGGATCCCGATCATATCGGCGTCTGGGTCGGCGACGAAAAAATAACGGCGATCGGCATCGCCGTAAAAAGAGGCGTGACGATGCACGGCTTTGCCTTTAACGTCAACACCGACCTCTCTCATTTTAACTGGATCGTGCCGTGCGGCATAAGGGACAAAGGCGTCACTTCTATGGAGAAGATACTCGGTGAGCCGCAGGACATGGACAGGGTCACGGGCCTTGTGGATACATATTTCAGGAGGACATTCAAATATGAACAATGAATATAAACGCAAACCTTCCTGGCTCACGGTAAAGGTGAGAAGCGGGGAGAAAACAAATAAAGTCAGGGATGTGTTGAAGACCATGTCCCTCCATACCGTATGCGAGGAGGCCAACTGCCCCAACAGGATGGAGTGTTTTTCAAAACAGACGGCCACCTTCCTTATACTGGGCAATGTCTGCACAAGGTCCTGCAGGTTCTGCAATATCACAAATGCCGTGGCGCTTCCCCCGGATCCGGACGAACCGGAGCGCGTTGCCGGAGCAATAAAAGAGCTCGGCCTGAGACATGCGGTCATAACATCCGTTACCAGAGACGACCTTGAAGACGGCGGCGCCTCCTATTTTGCGGAACTGATAGGCATGTCAAAAAAGCTCTCCCCCGGCACGTCGATAGAGGTGTTGATACCCGATTTTCAGGGCGATGAAGCTGCCCTTGATCTTGTGGTGAAGGCGGGACCGGATGTCATAAACCATAACATAGAGACCATTAAGAGGCTGTATCCTGAAGTCAGGCCTCAGGCGGTTTATGAAAGGTCACTTGAACTGATTTCAAGAGTCAGGGCCAAAGACCCTGAAATACGGACCAAATCCGGCATTATGCTCGGACTCGGCGAGAGAGAAGAGGAAGTGCTCCGGGTATTTTCCGACCTTCTCGAAGCAGGATGCGATTTTCTGACCGTGGGCCAGTACCTCGCGCCGTCAAAATATCATTATGAGGTCAAAGAGTACATAACGCCTGAAAAATTTGAGTGTTACGGAAAAAAGGCCCTTCAAATGGGTTTTCAGGCAGTCGCGTCGGCGCCCTTTGTAAGGTCTTCCTACAACGCGGGTGATATGCTCCGCCCGTAGCGTGTCTTTAAAGCGCTAACAGGCTTCAGGCCCATAAGCGCCGCTTTGTGTCTTTGCAGGCTGATTCATACGGAGCGTGTGTGTTTGTCTCCCGACGAAAAAAATCAGGAAATGGCGCAAAGGCATTCTGCAGACGTGAAACAGTAAACATCAAAAGAACGTGTCACAAACCCAGCAGTTTTCGGAGAGCCTTCGCCGTCTCGTCTATATCCGCTTCGATGTAATAGTCTGTCATCTCACGCGGGTATGCCACAGCCCCCATATTGACCACGGCGAGTCTTCCGCCGGCCATGCCGGCCAGTGACGCCGCCGGATATACGGTGAGCGAAGAGCCCATGACTATAAACAGGTCGGATCTTTTTGCCAGGCGCACGGATTCCTCAATATATTTCACAGCTTCCCCGAAAAAGACTATGTCGGGTTTCACCACGCCGCCGCACGCGCATCTTAATCCGCCGGTATTGAGCAACGTGTCGCGTATCCACTGAAAACCGTATTCCTCGCCGCAATCAAGGCAATGGCCTTTTGAGTAGCTGCCGTGAAACTCATAGACGTTTTTTGAGCCGGCAAGGGTGTGCAGTCCGTCTATGTTCTGTGTGATGATGCCGTCGAGCAGACCATTCTCCTCAAGACGTGCCAGAAACTCATGGGCAGGCGTGGGCCTGAGCTCGTGCCGGACCGAAAGGAACTCCTTTGAAAAACGGAAGAAATGTGACGGGTCTCTTTTGAAATAATCCAGGTCGAAGGTCTTTTCGGCATCATACGCGCCGGTGGCATAGATGCCGTTTTTGCCCCTGAAGTCGGGTATGCCCGCCGAAGTCGATATGCCCGCCCCGGTAAGGACGGCAACATGCTTTGCTTTTTTTATGGCTTCTGCCAGTTGAGATACGATTTTTTCCATGCTCTTATTATATACGGACGCCGGGCGCGGTCAATATAAAGTCACTTGATAAGACTCAATGCAAACTGTATAATAGGGTGTATGAAAAACTATATCGGCGCCACACTTGTGGAATTTATTGCATCCATGGCCATAGCGGCCCTGCTCATAACCATGTTTCTCCATACCTTTACCACCATATTCATCATACATACCAAGGAGATCACCAGGGAAAAAGCGGATACCGCGGCCGTGAAGATCATGGAAGAGATACTCTCATATGCCTATGACGACCTGCTGCTTGTTGATTCGCCCCCGGGCGCCGGCACCTCTTACGATTACCCCGGGAACCCCATAACCATAGACGACAGGGACACAATATCCACGGCGGATGATGTCACGGCGCAGGCTGTATGGACTGTCGTGCAGAGGACTGACCCGGATGGGGGAAACGAGTACAAGGACATCTCTCTGATGCTGACATGGAATGAGATGATACCCGGCAGCGAAGGCGGGACCACAGGCTTTAAGACCGAGATACTGACATACGATACCAGGAGATATGCCGATGCGCAGTATTAGGAGCCGGGCCGGCGTGACATTGCTGGAGCTTACGGTCACCCTGTCGCTTTTCGGCATAGTCTCTTTCGGGCTGACAACGGCATATGTCATGGGCGCCAAAAGGGCGGATGAGGCTTTGCTTATGAGCGAGACGGCAACGATGACGGGCATGATAGCGGAAAAGATCACGTACGACATCAACCGCGCAAAGGATGTGTCATGGTCAGCAAATCAGCTTCTGATCACCCTTTATAATGACGAGACGGTCACGTATGAAGGGCTTGACGTATCCGGTAAAAAATATATAGCAAGGAACGGTATTCCCGTCATATCGTCGGATTATGCGGAATCGGAGTTCGAAGGCGTGCCGGTGATAAGCACATTGGAAGATACGGTCAGCATGACTGTAAAAGTGGTGCTTAGTATGGGCGGCCAGGCGACACGGACTTCGGTCACATCGTTTACCGCGTATTGGAGGAATTCATGATAGGCCGCAAAGGCGCAGTCCTGCTGAATGTTATCGTGTTCATGATCATAGGGCTCTTTATACTGACAGGCTATTTTCTGCGCAGTTATTATCAGGCCCAGCGGGCGCAGAACGAGATAGAACGGACCATTCTCCGCTATACGCTTGAAGGCGACCTTCAGCGCGCCATCGCATTGGTCAAATCAAGCGGGCGCAAGGACCTCACCGACTCTACGTCATTTCCCAATCAGGCCATGTGGCTCACACCGGGACTGACGGTGGAAGTAAAGGAGTTTACAAACTGGGACGGTTATGTGGTGACCGGAAGCGAACTTTTGAATGAGGCCAATGCCGCAGACCCCATTATTTCGGATGATTACCCGGTGAGCATACGGGTGATATCCTCCGTTTTCGGAATGGAGCTTGAATATATCATACCCGCACCGACAGGGGGCGAAGCGTTCACATTATATGCCCATGATGACCTGATACTTGACGGCACTCCCAACTGGTATCCCTACTATTCAACCGATTACGCCTATTATATAAACGATTACTGGACTACGACCAACGATGTGCGCGTGGAAAACGCGATCGTCAAGTATAACAACGGCCTTACGGGAGAGACCGCATATAAGTTCGGCACGGGCTCAGACCCCGTGCAGGGTACCCTTGACCTCCCGTTTTACCTGGCGGGCAGCCAGAGCGATTTCAATACATGGCTTCAGTCACTGGTGACAAACGGCACTGTCATGCCCGAAGGCGACTATTATTCC
>CAZJQC010000015.1:25118-33160 GCA_964548195.1 uncultured bacterium
CAGGAGATGATAGGCGGCAGCATGTACCTGATAGGTAACAGCATATATATGTATACGCGCAACACGGGAAACATAAGCATGCAGGGCAAGCTCTTTTCAGGAGGGGACCTGACATTATACGCCGATGACTATTATGAGGACACCGGCACCGATTTTACCGCGCCTAAAGACCTCAGAGGCCTTAACGTGCAGGACAAAGTGAATATCTTTGAGGATCCGCGCGCGGTGACTGTGGACCTCGACCTGCCCTCGGGAAGCGGCGGCGTCACGGGGAACGCAATCTGGAGATAAGTGTAGTTGACTTTGAACCATGATATTATATAATTCATGCGGCATGAAAAAATTAAAAAAAATACTCATAATCAAACTTACTTCCATGGGCGACGTTATTATGTCGCTGCCGGTCGCGGAAAACATCAGACAGCATGACCCGGACGCCGTTATCGGCTGGGTTACGGAAGACAAATCGCTTGAGGCAGTGCAGGATTATGACGGCGTCGACAAGCTCTATGTCTTCAAAAAGAGGCAGATCGAGGCGTGGGCGAAAAAACACGCCTATATCAAGATCATAAAATATGTGCTTTCCTTTGCAAAAGAGATAAAAAAAGACAAATGGGAGGTCGCGCTCGACCTGCAGGGCGTCTTTCGTTCTTCACTGCTGCCGTATCTGGCCCGTATACCGAAACGTGTAGCCTATACAAAGGGACTGCATAAGGTTTTTCTTACCAAAAATGTCGATAAAAAAGGATTTCCCGGCGGACACGCGGTGGAATGGTATCAGTTCATGGCCCGGGAGGCGGGACTCATTTCAGGTCACGGGAAGATAACGCTTTTTTACCCTCTTTCGGACGATAAAAAAAGATTCGCCGCCGAGATCACTGCAAAATACAGGGCGCGCGGCCCCGTAGTCGGCATATCGCCCCTGACAAGATGGGACACAAAAAACTGGCCCGCGGAATATTATACAAGACTGATCGTATTGCTCGCGGAAAAGAATGTCACGGCGCTGGTATTCGGCGGCGCCGCGGAAAGCGCGTTTGCGGATTCCGTTATCGGCGACAGTACAAACGGAGTGAACCTTGCCGGAAAGCTTACCGTGTCCGAACTTGCCGCCGTGATATCGGAAACGGATCTCTTCATCTCAGGGGACAGCGGCCCCATGCATGTGGCCGCCGCCGCCGGAGTGCCGCAGATCGCATTGTTCGGCCCTACGGACAGGCACCTTACCGGCCCATGGTCAGACAAGGCTTTTGTCATGGAAAGCGGCGCGGAATGCGCGCCCTGTTTTCACAAGGCATGCCCGCTTCAATCCGATAAGAAAAAATGCATGTTTGCGATCACTCCGGAAGATGTGCGTGAAAAGGTCATGGAGCTTATATGAAGATACCGGTACTGCTGTATCACACGGTCTCGGACCCGTCGCAGTCAAGGCTTTATCCTGGAATATGCGTGCCGCCGCGAAGGTTCGCGGCGCAGATGAACATACTGCATAAAAACGGTTTTAAGACCATAGGCACCGGATCACTCGCGGCATACCTCTCGGGCGGGGCCGTCGCGGATATGCCGGAACGGCCGATCATGATCACTTTCGATGACGGCTACAGTGACAATCTTACGGAAGCTTTGCCCGAAATGGAAAAATACGGGTTTAAATCGGTAATATACACGGTGGCTTCCTCCATAGGCGGCGAAAACAGCTGGGACGTGGCTTTGGGTGAGCATCCGAAACGTATGATGGGCCGGGATGAGCTTTTAAGATGCATCGAACTCGGCCATGAGATCGGCGGCCACACACTGAACCACGCCCATCTCGCGGCTCTGGGTAAAAAAGAGGCCGCATGCGAGATCGCCGAAGGCAACCGCGTCCTTGAAGAGATGCTGGGCATCAGAATAGAAAACTTCGCATATCCGTACGGCGAATATGACGACAAGACAATTGATATCATAAAAGACAGCGGCCTTTTATGCGCGGTGACCACGGATTTCGGGACGAACACGTCCGGGACGGACCCTTTCCTTGTCAGACGCATACCCGTGCGGTCGAACACGCATATATTGAAGTTTATTTCAAGGATAAGCAGGTTCTCGGAAAAGAGGATGATACTCCCGTGACATGTATTGTGAAAAACATGGCGGACGCCGCGGCCGAGTGGCGCGCCTTCGAGGAACACAGCCGCGGGCATATCTTCTCCACATACGAGTGGGTAAGTTCATGGGCCGGCTCCTATGGCATACCGGACAAACAGATAAAGGTATGTATAGTCAAAAAAGACGGCAGGACGGCTGCGCTCATGCCGCTTTGGGCTCCGTTCTTCAGGAAAAGGTTTGCCGGACACAGGCTAAACGACATCAACGGGCCGCTCTGGGACGATTCGCTCACCGATTATGCCGGGGCCCTGCGCTGCGCCCTCGCGGCCGCCGGGTTCGGATATTTTGAATTGAGGCATGTATTGGCCGGCCCGGAAGAGCAGCGGTTTCTTCCGCGGGGCCGTGAGACCGCGTCAATACCCACCATACATCGCGCAAACGATTTTGAAGCGTATTACGGCGGATTATCCAAAAAGCTGAGAAGCAATCTGGGAAACGCCGAAAGACGCATGGAAAAGGATTTCGGCGGTTTCACGACGGAGCATTCCTTCGGCGATGTCGATGACAATATCGCTCTTTTTGCCGCCATACACGCCCATAAAAAGGACAGGGGTATGAGAGACCTTTTCGCGGACAGGCGGTTTTATGATTTTGTCAGCGCACTGGGCAGGCGGATGGCCGAAAGACGCTTAATGAAGACCCTTATACTTCGCGCGGGCGGCGATATAGCCGCGTACAAACTCTCGTTCATATACGACAATAACATGTATTTCTGGAACACGGCATTTCACCCGGATTTCAGCAGATACAGATGCGGCGAGCTTATGTACAGGGAAGAGATACGGTATGCGTTCGACAACGGACTGAACTGCATATTCATGGGCAGAGGCACCGGGTATAATAAGACGGTATGGACGTCACAAACGACACTTCTGAAAAACCATTCTTTTCTTGGAAAAACGGGGGGAAAAGGCAGGCGGACCTGCCTTTAAGACGATTAAGCCGGAGCAATGGCGCTTACGGGACAAACCGCAGCACAGGCACCGCAATCGATGCATTTTTCAGGATCGATAACATAGATATCGCCCTCTGAAATAGCCTCAACGGGACATTCGGGTTTACAAGTACCGCATGCCACGCATCCATCAGAAATCTTATAAGCCATAAGACACCTCCTTAAGCTCTTATTGATGCTTTGATTATATTACCAACATCAGCGATTAGTCAAGTGAATAATCCGCCGTAAGGCCCGCACGATGTAACATTACTAATTTCCTTGCGTTATGTTTCTTCGTGCATATAATGTTCATATGGAACCGGGAATCAAAGTCTGGCTGGAAAAAGACTCACAGCATATCATAGGGGGCGGGCGCTATAAGCTTCTTAAGACCATACGTGAAGAGGGTTCACTGAAAAAAGCCGCCGAAAAACTTGGATACTCCTACAGATATGCCTGGGGAAATATAAAGAAGATCGAAGAACGGCTCGGCGAGCGTCTGATCATAAGCCACAAAGGCGGCAGTCACGGAGGTGACAGCAAACTGACGGAACATGCCGAACGCCTTCTGGAATTATTCGAGGAATATCAAAAAGCCATGAAAGAGCTTTCAGTGACAGTCTATGAAAGGATATTCAAAGATGACAAGCTATAAAAAGGCATTCCGTTTTATCGACGAACTTGACTACCTCATGGCTGTGGAGCGCATACCGTTGTTTGAATCCTGCGGCAGAGTGCTTGCCGAAGACATCACAAGCGACATAGATATGCCGCTTTTTAATAAATCGGCCATGGACGGCATAGCCCTGCGTCATGCTGACCTTGCCGAGACAAAAGACTTCGCGCTCGCAGCGGAAATATCAGCGGGCGATTTTCCGGACATCATGCTGAAAAAAGGCGAATGCGTCAGGATAATGACAGGCGCCCCGGTGCCGGAAGGCGCCGATACGGTCATACGCAGGGAGTATCTTGAAAACTACGAAAGCGCCCGCGTCACTGTCGCAAAAGAGGAGCCGGAGGGGGCGAACATAGCGCTGTTCGGCGAAGACTTCCGCAAGGGCGATATTCTTCTCGGTAAGGGCACCGTCATAAACGAATTCGCAGCCGGTACGGCCGCGACCGCAGGCAGGACATATGTCGATGTGTATATGCTGCCGACAGTGGTCTATTTTTCCACAGGCGATGAGGTGGAAGAGCCGGACGTGCCTTTGAAGCCCGGTATGATAAGGAACTCAAACGGCTATTCCGTCATAAGCGGACTCCGCGCCAGGGGCATACACGCGGTATACGGCGGCATAGTCCGTGACAGCGACAGCTCTCTTGAAAAAATATTCATGGAATATTCCGATAAATTCGACATTATTATATTAAGCGGCGGCGTGTCCGAAGGAAACAGGGACCTTGTGCCGGCGGCCGCCACAAAGGCAGGCTTTGAGACGGTATGGCATAAGCTGGACATAAAGCCGGGAAAACCGCAGCTTCTTGCACGCCGCGGCGGCAAGTTCCTGTTCGGCCTGCCCGGAAACCCCGTTTCAACGGCACTGTCGCTGTATCTTTTTGTCTATCCCCTGATAGACCGCATCACCGGACATGAAAACATAAGAAACTGCACGCTGGTCGGCAGAGTAGAGGGACGGATAAAGCGGCTGAAGGACAGGACGCATTTTATGCCCGCAAAAGTCGCGATAAAACCCGGCGAGGTAGTATTCACGACGGTGCCCACCAATGGCTCCGGCGATATCAGAGGAGCCGCCGGCGCGGACGGGTATGTGATCATACCGCCTTTGCCGGAAGAGTTTGATGAAAAAAACGCGGAAGGGTTCAGACTGTCATGAAAGACCTGAACGGCAGGACAATAGATTATCTGAGAATATCAGTGACGGATCTCTGTAATCTGAGATGCGTGTACTGCATGCCCGAAGAGGGCGTTGAAAAGCTGCCCCATGATTCCGTACTCACCTTTGAGGAGATCACACGCATTGTGCGTGTCCTCGCGGGAGCGGGCATAAAAAAGTTAAGGCTCACCGGCGGCGAACCGCTTGTGAGAAAGGGTATAGCCGGCCTGGTTCGTAAGCTTAAGCTTGTCGACGGTATCGATGAGATCACGATGACCACAAACGGCATATTGCTTGAGGAATACGCGGAGGCGCTTAAAGAGGCGGGCCTTGACAGGGTGAACGTGAGCATAGACTCGCTTGACCCCCGCAAATACAGGGAGATAACAAGGGGCGGCGACCTGAACAGGGCGTTAAGAGGTATCGACGCCGCCGTGAAGGCGGGCCTTGCGCCCGTCAAAATAAATACCGTGGTCATGAAGGGCTTTAACGATTCCGAGGCCGTGGGTTTTGCCGATTATGCGGCCGAACACGCGCTCGCCTGGCGTTTTATAGAGTTCATGCCTTTGGGCGGGATGGCCGGTCTTCAGAAGGACAAGTTCGTATCAAATGATATTATAAAGGATGCTGTCAAAGAAAAATATAAGCTTAACGCGATAGCGGACGGCGAGCATATTTCAAAAAACTATGAAATAACGGGCACCGGCGGGAAAATAGGGTTTATCTCATCCATGTCGCATAAGTTCTGCGACAGCTGCAACAGGATGAGGCTTGCCTCAAACGGCAAACTCGTGCCCTGCCTGCTGGGAGACCGGACGACAGATTTAAGGACCGTCCTGCGCAACGGCGGCAGCGACGAGGACATACTTGCGCTTTATTTGAAAGCCCTGAGCGAAAAGCCCCGGGAACACGCCTGCAGGGGCACACATTCAATGAGCAGGATCGGAGGATGATATGAGCGGTTTGTCTCATATAGACCCCGAAGGAAAGCCGCGCATGGTGGACGTGGGCGAAAAAGATGTCACTTCACGCACCGCGGTGGCCGAAGGGCATATACTCATGTCGGAAAAGACCGCGGAAGCGGTGTCTTCAAACAGCCTGTCAAAAGGCAATGTGCTGGTAACGGCGGAATTGGCCGGAGTAATGGCCGCCAAGAGGACACATGAACTGATACCGCTATGCCATCAGCTGATGCTCACCGGGGTGAAAGTCACTTGCACCGCAAAGAAAGACCGCGTGACCGCAAGGTCCGAGGTCACCTGCAGCGGCAGGACCGGTGTGGAGATGGAGGCGCTTCAGGCGGTCTCCGAAGCGCTGCTTACGGTATATGACATGTGCAAGGCCATGGAAAAATCAATGATAATAAGCGATATAAGACTGATACGTAAAAGCGGGGGGAGGAGCGGCGATTATGAAGCGGAAGGCTAAAAAAGGCTCGGTTATCTCCATAAGCATCAGCCCCGAAAAGGGCACGGCAAAGACAGCCGTGGATTCCTGCATTATCGAAACGGATTTCGGCATAAAGGGCGACGCGCACGCGGGAAGCGAAGCGCAGGTCACCATACTTCCGGAATCCTCTCTAAAAAAATATGAACGGCTTACCGGTATGAAGATAGTTGCCGGCGAATGTTCTGAAAATATGGTCGTATCCGGGCTTGATACCGAATGTTGTCCGCCGGGTACGGAGATACGAGTGGGCAAAGACGTTGTCATGGAAGTCATACGCATAGGCAAGGATGTGCGTGACGAGTGTCCGGCGTACGGACGTCTCAGAGTATGTCCCGTCGCGGAAGAAGGCTTGTTTTTAAAAGTGCTTAACGGCGGCGACGTATGCGTTGGCGACAAGGTCGAGGTGACCTATAGAGATGGAGGTACTATGTACAGATATGCGATAATCACATGCAGTGACAAGGGGTCGGTCGGAGAACGTCAGGACCTGAGCGCGGTGGAAATAGAAGCGCTTGTGGCCAAAAACCTTGAGTATAAAAAGGAATATTATTCCGTCATCCCGGATGAAAAAGAGGTCCTTCTGAGGACATTGCGTCATTGCGTGGAAGACCTGAAAGTCGACCTGGTACTTACCACTGGCGGCACAGGCCTTTCCGAACGCGATATCACTCCCGAAGTGACGGCCGAATATATTGACAGGCCCGTACCCGGGCTTGCTGAATTTATGCGCTCGCAAAGCGCCAAAGTGACAAATAACGGCATACTCTCGCGTGGCGTCACCGGCATAAAGGAAAAGACACTGATCATCAACCTGCCCGGCAGCCCCAAAGGCGCCGCGGAAAACCTGGGCTTCATCATGGACGCCATTCCCCACGCACTGGGCATCATGACCGGAAATGAAAAGGAATGCGGCCAGAAAAGATAGACTGCCATCTGCATTCTTCTTTCAGCCCCGACTCAAATGAACATATAAACGACATCGTCCGGGCCCTTGTAAAAAGAGGATTCACCCGGGCGGTGTTTACCGAACATGCGGAATATGCGCCGGACGTTCAGCGTGACTGGGGCGTGCTGGACCATGAGGCCTATTTTAAAAAGGGCGCCGAGCTGAAAGAGAAATACAGGGACAGCATCATACTCGGCTTCGGCATCGAGGCGGGTGAGCCCCACAGATATCCCGTGCCCGAAGAAATCCTGAACAGCGCGGAACTGGTCATAGGTTCCGTCCACATGATACAGGGCCGGGTTAATATGTCCATAAGAAATGAAAAGCCCTTCACACCGGAAGAGATACGGATCTATTATGAGGAGAACCTGACCCTGGTGCAACAGGGTGGATTTCATGTCCTGGGCCATCCGGGCGTCTACGCCCGTTATTCTGAAGACGATATCCATGAAAAAGAGAACATGGATATTATCCGCGAGATACTGAAAATATGCATTGATAAGAACATCGTCCCCGAGGTGAACTATTCGGCGCTCCATTATGACCTGAAACGGCCCGTGCCGTCCATCAATGTCCTGAAGGCTTATAAAGCACTTGGCGGCGAACATATAGCCATAGGGTCCGATGCCCACAATGCGGCGCGCGCGGGAGCCGGCTATGCGACATGCCTTGCTTATATCCAAGCCGCCGGCTTTGATGCCCCGTCATACTTTGACGGCGAATGGAT
>CAZJQC010000016.1:0-27726 GCA_964548195.1 uncultured bacterium
GTCAGTAATGAGTAAACAAACCGAATTGGGCGTCGAGGAAAACATAGCGGCTATGCTGTCGTATTTACTTGGCTGGATATCGGGGCTGATTGTATTCCTTATAGAAAAAAACAACCGTTTTGTGAGGTTTCATGCCCTTCAGTCCCTGCTGTTTTTCGGTGGGCTGAACGTCGCTATGGTGATATTTCAATCCGTACCGGGGATCGGGCGTATGCTGAGCAATCTACTCGGCATCATATGGCTTGTGTTCATGATAATAGGCGCTGTAAGATCCTATCAGGGTGAGCTGTACAAGTTTCCCGTGGCCGGTGACATCGCGGCCGGTAGGATCAGCCATTAAGCTGACGGTCCCGGGACCGCAGCTTCCTGAAAAACCTCGACAACAACGCGGAACAGGTCGCGGCCATCATGCCCCCGCTGACATCCGGATAATGATTCAGCCAGTCGGCTTCCAGAAGGCGGGCACGCGTTTCCACCACGCCGGCCTTGGGATCCGCGGCGCCGTATATGACTTTTCGCAGCCTTGAGAGGTATATGGCGCCCGCGCACATCATGCACGGCTCCAGTGTGACGTATATGTCGCAGTTTTCAAGGCGCCAGCTGCCGGTGAAGACGGCCGCCTCTCTTATGGCGGACATCTCGGCGTGGCCCGCGGGGTCGTTTTTTGTCTCGCGCGTGTTGTGTCCGCGTCCGATGATCTCCCCGTCTCTGACCACAACGGCGCCCACCGGCACCTCGCCCGCCGCATAGGCCTTTAAGGCTTCCCTAAGGGCTTCGCGCATGTATTTTTCGTCATCCATGCGGGATTATAACATGCGCAAAAGAAAAAAAAAGGTGAAAGAGGGAAAATTTGCGGTATAATGGCCTTTGAAAGAGGTAAAATGTCATGGATGTCGCTTCGGGATACAACCCTTACTACACATTTGCCAGGTATATAAAGAAAAACTTTGATACGAAGGCGTTCAGGATCTCAGTCGACGGGTTTTTCGGTTGTCCGGGGAAATGCATATATTGTGAAAACAGTTTTTATACGCCTCCTGCGGACGACCTCGTCTCACAGATCAGGCGGCAGCGGGAGCATTATACCAGGCGATTCAAAGCCGAAGCCTTTTATCTTTATTTTCAGAAGGGAACCGGTACGGCCGCCCCGGTTGAGACATTGAGACGGATCTATGACAGGGGGCTGGGCACAGGTGATTTTCTCGGTTTGATCGTAGGCACGCGGCCGGATCACGCGGATAAAGCCAAGGTGGAACTGTTCAGGGAATATTCGGAAGACATGGATGTGTGGATAGAATATGGGCTTCAGAGCTCATATGACAGCACATTGAAGACCATCAAACGGGGACACACGTACGATGATTTTGTAAAAGCCGTTGAACTTACAGCAAAAGCGGGCGTTAAATCCACCGTCCATCTGATACTGGGGCTGCCGGGCGAGACGCCGGATATGATGGTCCGGACGGTGAGGCGTATATCCGCGTTGGGTGTTTCCGGGGTAAAGTTTCACCATCTTTATGTGCTTAAGGGCACGGAGCTGCATAGATGGTATCTGTCAGGTGATTATCGTCCCATGGGATATGGCGAATACGTCGATATCATAACAGAATGTCTTAGAAACCTCAGAAAAGATATAGTCGTTCACCGCATACTGGGCGAAAACAGGACGGACAGACATGTCGCACCCGATTGGGACGGGGACAAGATAAGCGTAATAAGAGCGGTGAAGGACCATATGAGAGTCAACGGCTACCGCCAGGGCGACCTCTTCGGCGACTGATGCCCGTACGTTCTATCAAATAGCCGGATACAATGCCTGCGGCTATCATCAGCACGCATGGCCATAGCGGCGTGCCGGAGACGTATATTTCCGTGACCGGCTTTCTCAATGCTCCCGCCATGAATCCAGCAAGCAGCGAAAGTGTCAGTACTCTGTGTTTTTGCAGCGCTTTTTTGACGATGCCGGATACCGTTATAAGCCCTGTGAGTATGCCCGAAAAAAGAAAGAGTATGGGGATCAGCCTCTTTGCGTCTCCTCCGGCACCGCCCGTGACCAGTGCTGTCAGGGAGCTTATATCGCTCATCACCGCAGCGTAAACGCCGAGCAGAAGAAGGATGAAAGAACCGCTGATGCCCGGAAGCATCATCGCGCAGACGGCAAGCAGCCCGGACACGAAAAGGTAAATGAGAGATATGTTGTTGCCCGAATAGGGGGTCAGGCCGGCAAGCATATAGGCGGATGCCGTTCCCGCAAGCAGCGGCAGGATCAACGTGGCTTTTGCCGGCAATATCATCCGGAAAACAGATATGACTGTTATGAAGATCAGCCCCGTGAAATAGGCGAAGGTCAAACCTGGCCGGGTGCGCAAAAGATAGGCGAGAGGCCGGCTTAACAGTATGACTGACACTGCTATGCCTGTCGCCAAAGGTATTATAAAATTCCATGCTACGTCTTTGAACCTGCCCCTGAAACACATCTTCAGCGAATCAAGGGCTCCGATAAAGTCCTCGTAAATGCCGGTGGCCATGGCCATTGTCCCGCCCGACACCCCGGGTATTATATCCGCCGCGCCCATGATCATTCCTTTTAAAAAAAGACTCAGATACCGTTGTATGATACTCATTGATGCATTATATTCAACATGTGGCGGGTGTCAAACAATAAAAAAGCTGTACAAGTCGTCCGGCCATAGAATTTACTTGAAAAGAAAGAGTGATGATATTAAACTATAATGAGCATTTAAAAGGAATCGGAGGGCGGCTCTTGAGTATCAGGGACAACATCGCAAGGATACGCGAAGAGATAGAACGTGTCAAATCTTCATGCGGCATAAACAGAAGGATATATCTCTGCGCGGCGACAAAGACCCGCGGCATAGCGGAGATCCGCAGCGCGGTGGAGGCGGGTGTTGACTTCATAGGCGAAAACAGGATACAGGAGGCCAGGGAAAAATACGGCGAGTTCGCAGACGCGGGCATCGGGAGGCATTTCATCGGCTCTCTGCAGAGGAACAAGGTAAAATACACCTTTGACCTTTTTGACTGCATACAGTCCGTGGATTCGGCCGAACTCATCGAGAGCATCGACCTGAACGCCGTCAGAAAGGACCGCGACATGGATTTCATGATCGAAGTCAATATTTCCGGCGAAGCTTCCAAACACGGCGTCCCGCCCGACGAGATGGACAGATTGATCGATTCGGCATTCAGCTGTGAACGTATACGGCTGGTGGGTCTGATGGCTATGCTCCCCCTTACCGATGATGAGTCTCTGATCGCCCGCGATGCCAGAAAGATGTACGGACTTTTTGAAAGATACAAAAAATTGAATGACGGAAAATCCGTCGCTCTGGAGTATCTGTCCATGGGCATGAGCGGTGATTACGGTATCGCTGTCGCCGAGGGCAGCAACATAGTCAGGATCGGGACCTCCATTTTTGGGGAAAGGAGCCGGTAGTGCATATTGTACGCTTTACATATTCACTGAATCTTGTGGTGATATTGCTCAACACATATATCATGTTTTTTATCATCAGATTTTTCATACCGTTCAGCAAACAGATCATATTCAACAGACTTTACAGGTTCGTATACTATACCACTGAGCCCGTATTGCGGCTTTTTGGAAAGAGGACGCCCGCGAAGGCAAAGACCGACAGAAGAGCTTTGCTGGTCACGATCATCTTTGCCGTGCTTTATTCGCTTTTCTGGATATTAGACAACCCCCAGAAATCCATTTACGGGGGGCTTATATACATGCTGGCCTCATTTGTCACCTACTTTTTTTATCTTTTCTCCTTTGCTTTTCTTTCAGAATTTTTCATACTCATGAGAGGGCCATACTCCTATGGGGAATTCGCAAGAATCATACACTTTTCAACCGACTATGCCGTTTCGCCGGTGAGAAGGCTGTTTCCGGGCCTCTCCAGGGGAAAAAGGGATTATGCCCCGTTGACCGGGCTTTTGTTCGTCCTGTTTCTCAGTTCGTTGTGCATGACCATGCTCAGCGGGTTGCTGGGCGACGCCGTTTCCTTCATGGAAAATCTCGGACGCGGGCTTGAGGCCGACGTGAACATGTTCGCATATCTCTGGGTGATGCTTATTATCCTCAGGACGATACTTTCATGGTTTGTGGTCCCGGAAAGCAACTTTTTTCAGGAAAGCATGATATTCCTGACGGAACCGGTGCTTCAGCCGCTGAGAAAAGTTTTTCCGCCGTATAAGATCGGGATGGATTTTACGCCGGTGATTTCTATCGCTGTGATCCTGATCATTAAATGGGCGCTGATACTGATCATTGATTTTCTGTTTTAACAAGGACAAAACGGGCGGAATATCGTCCGCCACGGGAGTATTATGTACGACAAGATCGCAGAGACCGCTGCATATCTCAGGACATCAGGGATTGTCGCTTCCGACATATGTGTCATAACTGGCACCGGTTTGGGAGGGCTTGCCGCAGATGCCAGTGCCATACGTGAGATACCTTATGCGGATATTCCGGGTTTTCCCGTTTCCACTGTCGGATCCCATAAAGGGAGCCTTCTGTCGGCAAGGGTCGGTGACGCCCCCGTTCTATTCATGCAGGGCAGATTTCATCTCTATGAGGGGTATGAACCCCGTGATATTGCCTTTCCCCTGAGGGTGGCGGCTTGCATGGGGGTACACACCCTTATTGTGACAAACGCTGCGGGCGGCGTCAATCCGTCGTTTCACGCCGGGGACATAATGATCATTGAAGACCACATAAATCTGACCGGCGCCAATCCGCTTACAGGCATGAACGATGACAAAATAGGGCCCAGATTCCCGCTTATGCAGGATGCCTACTCTTCAAGGCTGCGCGCCATGGCTCTTGAGGCCGCCGGAGGGCTGGATATTTCTCTGAAAAAAGGGGTCTATCTGGGGCTTACGGGGCCGTCCATGGAAACGGATGCAGAATACAGGATGGTCCGCGCATTGGGCGGAGATGCCGTTGGCATGTCCACTGTCACCGAGGTGATCGCTGCTGTCCACGCCGGAATGGAAGTGTTGGGATTTTCTGTGATAACGAACCAGTTTGAAGACGAGAATGAGAATGATTTTAAGGATGTCGTCTCGGTCGCGCAGCGCTCAGGCGCGTTGTTAAGCGGGCTGATCACGGCTGTCATTAAAGAACTTGACAATCAGAGCAAAAATAATTAGTATCTGAAATCAAAGGAGGTTGGTTTTGAGGTTTAAAACGGGATTTTTGGCTTTTCTGTTTGTAATGGTGATACAGACGCAGATAATGGCGCTTGAACCCGTTCCGCATCCAAACCCCTGGAGATACGGGATCAATAATTCAGCGAACGGGGGAATGGATTTTAACATCAGAACGGATGCCACCGCCGTATCGCTTAAGATATACACCCTTTCCGGAGATCTGGTGCGCAACATAAAGGTGACAGACCTTTCGCTTATTTCCGGCGGGACGCTGACCTGGGACGGTAGAAACGAAAACGGCTGGTCAGTGTCGGGCGGCGTGTATTTCTTTTATCTTGAAGTGACATATCCCGGCACGTCCGGATCACAATCGGAAAAATTCAAAGGCAAGATCATACTGATAAATTAGGAGGTCATTATGAGAAGATTAATAATGTCGATCGTTTTCCTGATGACCGCCGTTTTTTTCGTCTATGGATCGGGAGACGGTGAACAGGGCAGGACCGGTTCTCAGTTGCTGCGTTTGAACATGTCCGCCAGAAGCATTGCTTTGGGCGGCGGCGGAATAGCGATCGCGGATCACATCGATTCGATGAGCATGAATCCCGCGGGTATAGCGGATGTTGAGATCCGCGAGATAATGCTTTCCCATCAGGAGATGTTTGACGATGTGCGCGCGGAATACGTCGCATATACGCAGCGCTTTTTCGGCATCGCCGTGGGCATGGACCTGAGAGGTTTTTATTTCGGGATGGATGAATATGATTCGGCCGGCGCGGAAACGGGAAAGACCCTGAGCGTTTACAATATTGCGGGATCCTTCGGAATAGGGTTGCCGCTGGGTGAAAACATAAAGTTGGGAGCCTCGTTGACCGGCCTTTACGAGTATTACGGGGACGATGCCTCCGACGATATCAATTGGGGCGTCAATGGAGGTTTTCGGGCCGACCTGCTTGACGGAAGATTGTCCGCCGGCGCCTCTTTTCGCAACGCCAGCAATGAACGTGTCGGTTTCATCGATGAGGAAAACCGGAGTTATCCCATGCCGCTTTTGTATAACGCGGGACTGGCCTACAGATTTAAGAACAGTAATTTTCAGGACATAGTCATAGTGTGTCTTGATACCGAGATATATTGGGACAGGAAGATGGTCCCCAGCGCCGGCGTGGAATATTACCCCAAAGAATGGTTCGTCTTGAGGACCGGGTACAGACATAATGAGGAATATGACGAAATGGACAATTTTTCGTTCGGCTTCGGCCTGACGGAGACCATCAAAAATGTCTCCGGCACACTTGATTATGCATATTCAGTGTATGGCGACCTGGGAGCCACGCATAAGATCGCTTATACGATAAGATGGTAATACAGCTTACTAGAGGAGGCATGAAGTGGATTACAAGGAGACTTTGAATCTTCCCCGTACAGGGTTCCCGATGAGGGCTAACCTTCCCGTGAAGGAAAAAGAGATACTGAAGGAATGGGCCGAGGGAAGCGGAATATACAGCGACATTTTAAACGCACGGGCCGATGCCCCCTCATTTATATTGCATGATGGTCCGCCTTATGCTAACGGCCAGATCCATATGGGGCACGCCCTTAACAAGACACTGAAGGACTTTGTGCTCAAATATAAGGCCCTGAAAGGTTTCAGGGTGCCCTATATACCGGGCTGGGATTGTCACGGGCTGCCCATAGAGCTCGGCGTTTCCAAAGAATACAAGGACATGGGGCTGAGTGTTGCGGAATTCCGCCATAAATGCAGGAACTCCGCGTTGAAATTTGTTGAGAAACAGGCCAAAGACTTCAAACGACTGGGTATTTTCGGCGACTGGGACTCTCCCTATCTGACTATTCAGCCGGAATATGAGGCAGGCGTGCTTGAGATTTTTAAAAGCCTGGTACTGGGCGGCTATATCTTCAAACAAAAGAAGCCCGTGTACTGGTGTCCCGGGTGTGAGACCGCACTGGCTGAAGCTGAGATCGAATATGACGATCATACATCTCCTTCCATATACGTAAAATTTGAAGACAAGTCGGAAAACGGGACTTATTACGTCATATGGACGACTACCCCGTGGACATTGCCGGCAAATGTCGCCATAGCCCTTCACCCCGATTTCACATATGTAAAGGTCGGAGTCATGGGCGAAAAATGGATCGTCGGGGAACCGCTTTTGTCCGATATGATGGATGATCTGGGCATCAGTGAGTATAAAATACTTGAGAAATATAAAGGCAGCGATCTTGAACGCAAAGTTGCGCTGCATCCCTTCATAGAGGACAGGGAGAGTCTTATCGTCCTTGCGGATTATGTGACCGACGACGCCGGGACCGGCTGCGTCCACACCGCCCCCGGACACGGACAGGATGATTACGTGACCGGTTTGAGATACGGCCTGCCCATACTTAACCCTGTGGACGATTCAGGCCGCTATACGGACGAGTTCGCCGCTATGAAAGGCGTGCATGTCTTTGACGCCAATGACGCCGTGGTCGAACTGCTCAGAAAGAAAAATGCCCTGATAAAGGTCAGCTCAATATCGCATTCTTATCCCCATTGCTGGCGTTGTAAAAAGCCGGTGATATTCCGCGCGACAGAGCAGTGGTTCGTGAAGATCGACAATGACGGACTTCGAGGAAGGATACTTGACCGCATAAAAGAGACCAAATGGATACCCGAATGGGGCGAAAACCGGATTACGGCAATGGTGCAGGACAGGCCGGACTGGTGCATATCCAGACAACGCAGCTGGGGAGTGCCCATAACCATGTTCTATTGTCCCGAATGCGGAGAATATGCCATAGAGGAAGATATTATGGAGCGTGCCGTGCGTTTTGTGGAAAAAAACGGCTCGGACGGCTGGTTTACACACGATGAAGACGCAATACTCGGAGAACTGAACAGATGTCCCGGATGCGGCAGCAAGGGGCTGAAAAAGGACATGAACATACTCGATGTATGGTTCGAATCAGGTTCCAGCTATAAAAGCGTTGTTTCAAGGAGGAAGGACCTCGGTTTCCCGGCTGATCTCTATCTGGAGGGGTCTGATCAGCATCGCGGCTGGTTTAACAGCTCGATAACCCTCAGCACGGCCGAAAACGGCAGCGCGCCTTTCAAACAGGTGCTTACACACGGATTTATAGTCGACGGACAGGGGCGAAAGATGTCCAAGTCTCTGGGGAACGGCCTTGAACCCCAGGATATTATCGGCAAATACGGAGCTGATGTACTGCGTCTCTGGGTCGCTTCGGAAAATTACAGAAATGACATGCCCATATCGGAAGAGATCGTCGCCCGGGTCGCTGAAGCCTATAGAAGGATAAGGAACACATTCAGGTTTATGCTTGGTGTGGTCGCTGATTTTAATCCCGATAAAGATGCGGTGCCCTTTGACGATATGCCCGAGATCGACAGGTACATGACAATAAAGCTTGCTGAACTTGTGAAATATGTTGAGACAGCTTACGAGGAGTACGAGTTTCATAAAGTCTATCATTCGATACATAATTTTTGTTCGGTCAAGCTGTCATCTTTTTATCTTGACGGCTCAAAATCGGCCCTTTACGCCGACGGCAGGGATTGGATCTCAAGAAGGTCCACGCTCACCGTCATATGGAAGACACTCACATCACTTGTAAAGATGGTCTCGCCCATAATGCCTTTTACCGCCCATGAGATATGGGAGCATCTGAAGGAGAAGACGGAGCTTGAAAAAAACATACATCTCTCGTTATGGCCGGAAATGGAAAGACATGTGGATGAGCCTCTTACTGCGGATTGGACTAAGCTGGAGGAACTTCGCGAGGACATGAAGAAAGTACTGGAAGCTGAGCGAAGCGCAGGGATCATCGGCCATTCACTTGACGCTCGGCTGATCGTCTATTCTGAGGATGAGAGTGAGGCCGCGTTCCTTAAAAAACATCTTGATGACATAAAAAGGATAAACATAGTCTCTGAAGTGGCGTTTGAACATGTGGAAAACATGACGGCGTGTGATAAACATGAACGGATAATGGTTTTTGCCGAGAAATCCGTGCATGGAAAATGTGAGCGGTGTTGGGAATATTCCGAATCGGTCGGGGATGATGAAAAACGGCCGGAATTATGTTCCAGATGTATAAATGTGCTGGACGGCGAAGGTAGGTGATTCAATGAAAAAAGACAGATTGGAATTCTATAAGAAGTATCTGCTTGACATGAAGGACAAGATCATGCGGGACCTTGACTCAATAGAGGACCAGCATATACATCATTCTAACTCCAAGGAGTTCGGGGATTCTTCATACCCGATACATATGGCTGATGTGGCTGATATAATGAGCGAGGCCGAGCTTGGTTTTAAACTTAAAAATTCTGAGGAAGTCATATTGATTGCCATTGATGCTGCGCTGAAACGAATAGAAGAGGGGACATACGGCATTTGCCAGGACTGTGGAGCCCGCATCAGAGATGAGAGGCTGGATGTGATGCCTTTCGCGGTAAGATGCATAGCATGTAAGACTGAATATGAAAAAGCCAAATGATTATTTGCTCATATTCGCCTCATTCTTTGCAGTTTTGATGGCAGATATGGTATCAAAGGAGATCGTCGACTCCTGTATGACGCTGAACCAGAGCGTCAGCGTCGCGGGCGATGTGATCAGGATGACATATTTGAAAAACAGCGGTATAGCATTCGGCATGTTCAGGGACATCTCCGGCATGCTTATCTGGCTTTCCTTGGCCGTCATGGCGGTGCTTTTGTTCAGTTTCAGGGGGCTGTTTTATCAGAAGACTATCGTAAAGGTGGCCTACGGTATGATACTTGGCGGGGCGTCGGGGAATATACTCGACAGAATAAGGTTCCAAAGCGTGCGCGACTTTATCGATGTGGGCGTAAACAGCTCACTGAGATGGCCGGTGTTCAATATAGCAGACAGTTTTATTTTCATAGGTATTTTCATAATAGTCTTGTTTTACAGAGAAAAAAGGAAGGAGAAGGTGTCCTGATGAAACCTTTTAAGGGGCGGTCTATCATATCGCTGAGCGATATGGATAAAGGTGAATTATTGTATCTCATCGAAAAATCCGGTGATGTCAAGAAGGGCAAGTACAGGGATTTTCTCCGCGACAAAGTCATAGCGTCACTCTTTTTTGAGCCCTCGACAAGGACGCGCCTTTCTTTTGAATCGGCCATACTTCGTCAGGGTGGGCGGATACTGGGTTTTTCATCAGCGGCGACCTCATCGGTGAAAAAGGGAGAGACCCTCACAGATACGATCAAGACCGTCACAGGCTATTGTGACCTGATTGTGATGAGACACAACATGGAGGGCGCGGCAAGACGCGCGGCAGAGGCTGCCGATGTACCCGTCATAAATGCGGGCGACGGCGCCAATCAGCACCCTACGCAGACATTTTTGGATATTTTCACCATGATGGAAAAGAAAAAACACATTGACGGACTCAAGATCGGCCTGGTAGGCGACCTTAAATACGGACGCACGACACATTCACTACTGGTCGCGCTTTCATATTTTGATGTCAAACTTGTTTTTATCTCCCCGAAAGAGCTTAAGATGCCCCAGTATTACCTTGATTATCTGGCCAGCAAAAAAATAGATTTTTATGAGGCGGATGCCATAGATGAAAGATGCGAAGAGCTCGATTTTCTTTATTGCACAAGGATACAGAAGGAGCGTTTTTTTGATCCAATGGAATATGAAAGGGTGAAGGGCTCTTACATAATAGATGCGGAATCGGTGAAGGCGCTGGGTAAAGAGACATTTATCATGCATCCTCTGCCCAGGGTCGACGAAATATCCGCTGACATAGACGATGACACGCGGGCGATCTATTTTGAACAGGCCCATAACGGCGTGCCGGTGAGACAGGCGCTGATCGGGCTTGTCACCGGAGCCATAGAATAAGGAGGATGCGATGAGTGAGGAACGCAGCTACAGGGTCTTTAAAATCTCCGACGGGACTGTAATAGACCACATCCCGTCCCCCAAAGGACTTCTTGTTTTGGATATACTCGGCCATAAAAACGAGGGTATCATATCCATCGGACTTAATTTCGAGTCGGAAAAAAGCGGCAAGAAAGACCTTATAAAGTTTGAGAATAAGATCATAGACAAGGAAGAGACGGATAAGATATCGCTTATAGCCCCCAGGGCTACGATCAATATAATCAAAAACGGAAAAGTGGTGGAGAAAAGAGCCATGGATGTGCCGGATCACATAGACGGTTTTCTGAAATGCATGAACCCCAACTGTATGACAAACAATGAAAAGATCCCGGCTTCTTTTGATATAATCGACAAGGACGCCGTAAAGGTAAAATGCAAATATTGTGAACGGGTCTGGGAAGTCTCTCCTGAGATGATAGAAAAGGGCCTGAAATGAGTAAAGACATCTTTACGGAGCTGGAGTTTAATTTCAGGCGCTTTTATGGACGCCTTTTTAAATACGGCCGTTCAAAAATATCGGAGTTCGGATTGTCGGATTCACAGTTCAATATCATCGTCGCTATATATTTTCACGGTTCGCAAAGCCTTAAGGACCTCTGTGAGTCTCTTATGCTGGCCCCCAGCACCATCTCGGAGATGATAGTCCGAATGGAAGATGCGGGGCTTGTCGTGAAAGAACGCGACCGTGACGATAAGAGAAAAATAATAATCGGATTGACCGAAGAGAGCCGGAAGATCGTGAAAAGTGTGATCGAGGCACGTGTCAAATACGTAAAAAAAATAAGTTCGGGCATTGAAAAAGAGACGTTGCTCACACTTTCAGATACCTTGTCCAGGATGCTTGAATGCCGGGATTTATAACCGACCCCGAGATTTTTCTTCCCCGTGATCCTGCGGTCCTTGAGACTGCTGCGAAATACCCCATGAAAGTCACGGAGTATTACGCTTCCCTTATAGCCCCGGGTGATCTTGAAGACCCGGTGTTCCGTCAGTTTTTCCCCTCGCCGCGAGAGATGGAAGACCATGGGTTGTCGCGCGACCCCTTCGCGGAAGAGCTGAAACAGCATGTCCCCGGACTTATACACAGATACAAAAACAGGGCCGTACTGATCACCGGCAATATTTGCGCCGTGAACTGCAGGCATTGCATGAGGAAAAGAAATTGGTCCGGGAAGCCGTTTGTCATCTCGGGAGATGAGATCGCGGCCGCCGCTGAATACTGCCGTCTGAATGATATCCGGGATGTAATAGTCTCCGGGGGCGATCCGCTTATGATACCCCCCGAAGTCCTGGAGGAGATACTGGAGAGGTTCAGCCGCATAAAGAGCGTTGGCGTCATCAGGATAGGGACCCGAATACCGGTGGTGGACCCTGACAGGGTCTCCGAACGGCATATGCGTCTGTTTTCCAGATTTGACAACCTGTTCA
Organism: uncultured bacterium; assembly: GCA_964548195.1. Lineage (GTDB taxonomy): Bacteria > Macinerneyibacteriota > Macinerneyibacteria > Macinerneyibacteriales > DSCS01 > CAZJQC01. The sequence continues at coordinate 12,568 of CAZJQC010000016.1, forward strand.
TGCTCACCCATTACAACCATCCTGCAGAGCTTACCCCCCGTTCTCTTAAGCTGCTGAGACGTTTAAAAAGACATTGTACCATTCTAAATCAGTCAGTCCTGCTGAAAGGCGTGAACGACAAAAAAGAGACGCTCTCCGCATTGTTCATGGGCCTTGTCTCAGCCGGTGTAAAACCCTATTATCTGCATCAATGCGACCTTGTGGACAGTGTGACCCATTTTTGGGTCCCTCCCGAAGAAGGGCTGAGGCTGATGAATGCCGTGAGGAGGGAGGTCTCAGGTATTGCCTTGCCGTATTACGCTATCGACCTGCCCATGGGAAAGGGAAAAGTGCTTCTCGGACCGGAGTATCGCCTCGAAAAAGAGGGTGACGGTTATATCTTTTATGACATGGAAGGGAAAAAGGCCCTGTATGGCTATGACAACCGATAAAAAACAGATACGCGACAGATGCGTCTCAATACGCCGGGCGATGACGGCCGCTGAGATAAGGCAAAAGAGCATGGCGATCATATCGGTTTTTATGGATTCCGGACTGTATGTCTCCAACGATGTCTTTCATCTCTATTATCCGATCAACAATGAAGTGGATCTGAGAGGCCTGATGGGACGGATCTGGACGGACGGCAAACTTCTTATGATGCCCCGGACGGATTTTTCACGCCGGGAGATCATAAATTATTTTGTTAACTCGACGGAAGAACTTGAAAAGACCAGGTTTTCCATGATGGAGCCGGATCCGCTCCGATGCCGGGCAGCAGATATTCCGCCTGACGTAATACTTGTGCCTGGTGTGGCTTTTTCGCCCGGCAAAGTCCGTCTCGGATACGGCGGCGGCTTCTATGACCGGTTTCTGGCGGCCTCTGACGCCCTTAAGATCGGAGTGGCGTTTTCCTGTCAGGTCTTGCCGGAGCTCCCTGCCGAGGCGCATGATGTGCGGATGGATGCCATTATCACCGAAAACGGCATGATCTCATAATTCTTGACCTGACTCCTTTCAGGTGATATCTTAACAAAGTTAGACTGAGATAAAAAGGCGGTCATATGTTTCATTACAGGGTCATATACGGCGACACGGATCAGATGGGCGTGATGTACCATGCCAATTATCTTAGATTGTTCGAGATCGGCAGGAATGAATTGTTTCGCGAGTCCGGGAGATCATATCGGGAACTTGAAGGCAGAAAAATATTCCTTCCGGTAAAAGAAGCATATTGCAAGTATATACTGCCGGCGAAATATGATGATCTCATTGCCATACGGTGCACGGTCGGCAGACTTACAAGAGCTTCCGTCAGATTTGACTATGAGCTCAAAAGAGACGGGTTGAAACTGGCGTCGGGATACACGCTGCATCCGTATGTGTCCGAAGGCGGGCGCTTGCTGCGGTTCACGGAAGCCGAGATGAAAGACCTTTTTGGAGATATTGATGCGATGGATTGAATTGGAAAGCACTGATTCCACGAACACATACCTATACGGCCTGATCTCCGGAGGTTCATGCGTGTTGCCATGCGCGGTGTTGTCCGTCGAGCAGAAAAGCGGAGCCGGAAGACGCGGCAGACCCTGGTCTTCGAATAGAGGCGGATTGTATTTGAGTTATTGCCCCGGCATGCTGGAGCCGGATGACGCGTTTGTATGGCCTCTGGCCGCGGCCTGCGCCGTGCATAAATATCTTGCGGAATCCACTTCACTGGAGGGATTCAGGATAAAATGGCCGAACGACATATACCACGGTGACCAAAAGATAGCGGGGATACTGACAAAAGGCGTCAGCGGCCCGGACGGCTTTTACATAATAGTGGGCATAGGTTTGAACATATATAACACCGTGCCGCTGAATGGGACTGTAAACCTGAAAGAACTGGTGCCGGACTGGAACAGAGACATACGAGACACCGCGGAATCTATATTGTCGCATATCGGCGAACGGCCCGAAAGGCAGAAGACCGCGGATTATGTCAACAGGTATCTCTGGGGGAAAAACGAGACCAAGACTGTAAGCTCCGGGGGCGTGGAATTTGAAGCTTTGCTGAGATGTGTCTCATGTGATCTTTCCCTTGTCATGGAAAAACCTCCGGGGGGAGATACCGTGATGATGAATATCGGTGAAGTACTGTAGAGGAGAGTGCGATGGTCAAATTGTCAAGAAGTCAGGAAGATTATCTGGAGGCTCTGTTCATCATATCAAAGAACAAGAGGGCTGTGAGGGTCAAGGACGTGTCCTCATTTCTGGATGTCAAAAACCCGTCGGTGCTAAAAGCCGTCAGACACCTTGAAGACACCGGACTGGCAAGGCATGAACATTATGGATATATCGAGCTTACGGCGGAAGGGTATGACTATGCTGCAAAGATCTACCAAAAACACATGATGATCATGGACTTTTTCACGGACGTCCTTGGAGTCCCCGAAGACATTGCCGAACAAGACGCCTGCAAAATGGAACATTTTCTTCACAAGATCACTTTGGAGAAGATGGAAAAGTACCTTGGCGAATCGAAGAAACCCCGCGACGGCGAGTGATATCGCTTATATTTCACTTGCAATGTCGTCGGTATGATGTAATATCCGCTTATGAAAACCGCATATAAAGTGACCGTCGACGGGCCGGCCGGAGCCGGGAAAAGCACTGTTGCCAAAATGGTCGCGGAAAAAGCGTCTCTGCTTTATCTTGACACAGGAGCGATGTACAGATGTGTGGCCCTTATCGCACATAATACCGGCGCGGATCCCGCCTCTGCGGCTGAGACACTCCACTTTGAGATCGTGTACAGTGAAGGCTGCAAACACATAATATCCAACGGCATCGATGTCACCTCTGACATCCGCACGCCCCTGATCGACAGGCTTGTGTCAGAAACGGCCGATAATATGGCTGTCAGGCGGACACTTGTGAAAAAACAGCGCGAGCTGGCACGAAATAAAAGGGTGATACTGGATGGCAGGGACACGGGAACTGTCGTGTTCCCCGACGCCGACATCAAATTTTACCTTGACGCCTCTGTCGAGGTCCGGGCGGAACGCCGGCTGAAAGAATCCGTGGAAAAAGGCTTTCACACGGACTTTGAGACACTGCGGCTTGATATTATACGCAGGGATGATGCGGACCGTTCCCGTGAATGGGGCGCTTTGAAGATCCCGGATGACGCGATAGTCGTGGATACGGGGAATATGTCGGTCGAAGAGGTCGTTGAAAAATTGTTATATTATATCGGTGAAGATGAAGATTAAATATTGGTTCACAGGTTTTCTCCAGATCGTCTCGTTTATAGTCCTTATGCCTATTTTTTGTATTATTTTCGATATCAAGCTGCGCAAGCTTGGCCCTCTGAGGTTCAAGGGCGCCACAATATATGCGTCCGGCCACAGGACGTGGATAGACCCGCCGTTGATAGGCATTCTGATACCCCGGGCGGTCGCTTTGGTGGCCAAGGCGGAACTCTTTAAAAATCCCGCCATGGGGTTGCTTATCAGAAGTCTTGGCGCTTTCCCGGTGAACAGGGCGCTCTTTGACATGAAAAGTTTCGCCATGATGTTCAGGGTGCTTGACGAGGGAAGGGGACTCGTGATCTTTCCCGAGGGGACGCGCAACCGGGAGAACACGGTGCGCGACGGAAAACCTGGTATAGGCTATCTGCTGAAAAAACGAGCCGGGACCGTAGTGGTGCCGATACGTGTATTCACGGGCAGGGGAGGCCTGTTGGGCAGGCGGTATTTCAGGGTCATATTCGGCCGTGCCTTCTGCGTGAATGCGAACATGTTTGATCATATCGAGGAAAAGGCTTCCTACAAGAGGATGGCAATGGTCGTCACAGATAATATCAGGAGTCTGGAATGGGACTGATAGTGTCCGGTTCCGCCGGGTTCTGCTACGGGGTAAAACGGGCCCTGGCCATAATAGAAAAAGAAAAAACCCGGCATGAGCGCCTGTACACATACGGGCCACTGATACATAATCCCGCTGTAATACGCAGACTTGAAGAGGAGGACGTTATTCCCACGGAGGATTTTTCCGGACTTGCCTGCGGCCAGCCCATAGTGCTGAGAACACACGGCATAGAGAGGGAAACAGAATCTGAGATGCGCGCTATGGGCCTCTGCATAGTGGATACCACTTGCCCGTTTGTAAAAAACGCGCAGAACAAGGCGGCGAGCCTTGCCGCAGCGGGTTATCAGGTCAATATCTTCGGCGATCCCTTTCACCCCGAAGTCAGGTCCATATTGAGTTATGCCGGCCCGGCAGGCCGCATAGTCTCGGGTCTTTCGGATGTGCCCGGCTCGCCGGCTGCAAAGACCGGACTCCTGTCGCAGACTACCAGTAATAAATGTGATTTTTCAAAGATATGCGCTCTTTTTTCTGAAAACGCCGGAGAATTGAGGATATTTAACACCATATGCAGTGCTACCTTTGAAAGGCAGAAGGATACTGTTGAAATTGCGCAAAAAGTGGATTTTATGATAATAGTAGGCGGCAAAAACAGTGCGAACACAAACAGGCTCAGGGAACTTGCGGAACGCTATGTGCCTTCAAAACATATTGAAAGCGCGGACGAACTTACAGTTGACGAATTAAGAAAGTATGCTACAATCGGGATAACTGCAGGAGCTTCAACACCCGATTTCAGTATCGGTGAAGTAATAGATTTTGTAAACCGTATAGTGGGGGGTAATTAACTATGATGGAAGAAAACATGAAAAATGACGGATTCGAGAACGAAGAACTGCTCAACATGGAAGAGCTCTATGCTGCTTCGTTTAAGGATCTGAAACCCGGCACCGTAGTGGACGGTGTCATTGTGAAAATCATGGGCAACGAAGTTCTCGTTGATATCGGCTATAAGGCTGAGGGCGTGGTGCCTCTTAACGAGTTCCATGATTCAGATGAACTTAAGGAAGGCGACGAAGTCAGAGTGCTGCTCGAGTCTACCGACGATCAGGAAGGGCTTGTGAAGCTGTCGAAGATCAAAGCCGATTATATCGAGGCATGGGGTGTCCTGGAAGACCGCTTCAGAAGAGATGAAGTGATCGAAGGGTTCATCAAAAAGCGTGTCAAGGGCGGCTTTATCGTCAACATAGGCGTGCCGGCATTTTTGCCCGCGTCTCAGCTGGATGTTAAGCTTGTCAAGGACCTGGACGCTTTCGTGAGCCAGAAGATCGAAGTCAAAATACTTAAGATGAATAAAAAGAGACGCAATATAGTCGTTTCAAGAAGAGTCATACTTGAGGATCAGTTAAAGAAGATGAAGGAAGATATTGACAACAAGATCCATGTCGGCGCCGTGCTGCCGGGACGAGTGAAAAACATAACCAATTTCGGGGCGTTCATAGATCTGGGAGGCATTGACGGCCTTCTCCACATGAATGATATCAGCTGGAAAAAAGTCAACCACCCCAGCGATGTGCTTTCTGTCGGCGATGACGTGATGGTCAAGGTGCTTGATTATGATGAAAAAAACAACCGCATCTCTCTCAGCAAGAAGGAACTGGAAAACAATCCCTGGGATGAGATCTCCGGGAAATATAAGGATGGCGACATCGTCGAGGGCACCGTGGTATCGATCGTTGAATACGGCGCTTTCGTTGAGATCGAGCCGGGAGTAGAAGGACTTGTCCATATTTCCGAGATGTCCTGGGAGAAGAACCTGAAGACGCCTTCACAGATAATGAACGAAGGCGATAAACGCCAGGTGATGATCTTAAAGATGGATGTGGACAATAAAAAAATATCATTGGGTATCAAACAAGTGGATGGCGATCCCTGGGTGAAACTGGGCGAGCGTTTTCATGACGGCGATGAGGTAGAGGGAACAATAAAGAACCTGACCGATTTCGGCGCTTTCGTGGAGATCGTACCCGGCGTTGAAGGTCTGCTTCATGTGTCCGACATATCCTGGGACAGGGTTGAAAAACCTCAGGACGTCCTTAAGGTCGGCGATACCGTTACCGTGAAGATATTGAGGATCAATGAAGATGAAAGAAAAGTCGCGTTGGGGATCAAGCAGACTCTCCCGAATCCCTGGGATGAGAGCATGTCCGACTACGCGGTGGGCGATATTGTCAAAGTCACCGTGACAAAAGTGACCAAGAATAACGCCATCTGTGCGCTCGAAAACGGCATAGAGGGCTTCCTTCCCATTTCCCAGATAGACACCAAACGTGTCGAAAAGGTCGAGGATTATATCAACGTGGGGGATGAGGTCGAAGTCAAGATAATAAAGATAATGAAAAACGAGCGAAAGATCGACTTCAGCATCAAAGCGATGAAACAGGATGCCGAAAAACAGATCATGCGCGAGATGAAAGGCGAAGCGGCCAATAACAACATGGTGTCACTCAAAGACGTGCTGGAGACATCGATCGCCGAAGCCGAAGAAGAAGCAAAGGAAGAAAACGAAAAAAACGAAAAGTAATATAAGTTCTCATGTTTCGGGGGCGCAAAGCGCCCCCTTTCTTATGGATAAATGCAAACTGTTACTGAATGAAATATCTGCGACAGTCGGGGAACCCCGCATTGAACTTCGATTTGACGGAGAGTGGCAGCTTCTTGTGGCGGTCATACTCTCCGCCCAATGTACAGATGCCAGGGTGAACAAGGTCACCGAAAATTTGTTTAGCCGTTACCCTGATATACGCGATTACACATCGATCGATCCCGAAGAATTGCGTACATACATCTATTCCACCGGATTCTATAAAAATAAAGCCAAAAATATCGTAGGGGCCGCCCGTCATATTTGTGAGCATCATCACTGCCGCGTGCCTTCCTCTATGGATATGCTTGTGAAAATTCCCGGAGTGGGACGGAAGACGGCCAATGTAATACTCTCCGCGACACACAGCGAGGCCGAAGGCATCGTGGTGGACACCCATGTGCGGCGTGTTTCGAAACGGCTTGGCTTTACGGAATCGGACAACCCTGTCACAATTGAAAAAGACCTTATGAGCGCCTTCCCGAAGCGTCATTGGAAGACATTGAGCATGGGGCTCGTGCTTTTCGGGCGCTATGTCTGCAAGGCGAGAAATCCCGCATGCCTGTCATGCGGGATGAAAAAGTATTGCGAGTATTATGCTGCTGTTAAATAAGACCGGCTTTTTCAGCCTCTTTCTACTTATGATCACATCCGCGCCGCCTGCGGCCGCAGAGGACTATCCGTTACGGTCGTCTGTCATTTTCGTGAACGACGGGGATACGCTCAGGCTCTCCGATGGAAAATATGTACGGCTTGTGGGAATCGATACGCCGGAAAAAGACGAGGAGTTTTACAAAGACGCCAAAAGATTATGCGAGCGGGCGGTGTTGGACAAGAGAGTGCGACTGGAATATGACCGGGAAAAAAAAGACCGTTACGGACGATTGCTGGCGTATGTCTTTTTTGAAGACGGGGGGAGCGAATATATGCTTAATATCCGTATCCTTGAAGAGGGATTGGGCCATATCTATCATAAAAGGGGCCGGCTCAGACACCATGACCGCATGCTTGAGGCGCAGCGTAGAGCGTTGGTCTCATTCAGAGGCATATGGCGTTTGAAGCTTTCGGACACCGAGGACCATTACATAAGCTCAAAAAAATCAGCTGTGTTTCATCGCCCCCGATGCAGATGGGCGGGGATGATAAAGGCTGAAAATGCCGTCGTATACAGGCGCAAGATCGATGCTTACTGGGACGGGCTCTCACCCTGCAGGGGGTGTTCCCCTTGAAAGAGCGGGTCTTCATAAGCGGGGCGTCGTCCGGCATAGGATTGTCGCTGGCTGAGGTGTTCGCGGCAAAAGGGCATGGCCTGTTTCTGGCCGCCCGTAAACCGGATGCGCTTGCGAAAGCTGCAGACGCGCTGAGAAAATATGGGACATCGGTTCTTTATGAAGCTCTGGACATGACGGATGACGAGGCAGTCAACGCCATGTTCGCAAAATGGCAGGATGACGCCGACGCGCCGGGTATTTTTATCAATAACGCCGGCTGCGGATATTACGGCCCGTTTGATGTCATCCCTCAGCCGGCTACGGACGGGATGATAGATCTGAACATACTCGCTTTGACCCGCGCCACCGTCCTGGAGACCCGATTGCTCAGGGTAAAAGGGGGGGGCCATATCATGAACGTCGCCTCGACAGCGTCCTTTCAGCCGGGGCCTTTTTCAGCCGTTTATTACGCCTCAAAAAGCTATGTTTTGAATTTTTCCATCGCCGCAAGGCGGGAATTGCGTGATTCGGGCATAATCATATCACTTTTTTGCCCGGGCCCCACCCGCACCCCGTTTCACGCCAAGGCGGGTCTCAGCGCCTCAAGACCGGTGCGCATGATGGAACCGCATAAAGCTGCAGAGCATTGTTACAAGGCTTTTATAAAAGGCAAGGCAGTGATCATACCCGGGTTGCGCAATAAAATATTGGTCTCCGCGGGGAAGATCCTTCCGCGGAGACTCCTGCTGAACATATTGGAAAAGGTCAATGCTAAATATCAGGCCTGATATTTTTTGTATTCATCGCTTATTTTACCTGCGATGAACTCTACGCATTCATCGAGAGGGACCATGTGTGAGGTCTCCCCGCCCCTGTGCTTGAACTCGGCGACGCCGTTATCGATATTCTTTTTTGAGATCACGACCCTAAGCGGTATGCCGATAAGGTCCGCCTCGCTGAACTGAGAACCGGGACTTTCGTTGCGGTCGTCGAACAGTACCTCTATGCCCCGTGCAGACAGGTCTTTGTACAGCTGTTCCGCTGTCTTTTTAACGCTCTCATCCTTGATCTTCAAGGCATTCAGATGTACTTCATAAGGTGAGACAGTGATAGGCCATATCGGGCCGTAATCGTCATGGTTGTCCTCAATTACGGTAGATATCAGACGTCCGACTCCTATGCCGTATGAAGCCATGATCAAATCCCTTGCGCGTCCGGTCTCGTCAAGATATGCGGCGTTCATAGGGGCCGAATATTTTGTGCCGAGCTGGAAAATATTGCCGATCTCTATGCCCCGGGTCACACTGAGCGGTTTTCCGCATTGAGGACAGGGATCGCCGTTTTCAACGGTGTAGAGATCGGCTGTCTCAAAATCTGTTTTCAGATCCCGTGAGGGACAAAACCCTGTCAGATGATGATCAGGCTCATTCGCGCCGCAGACATAACAGCCGTATCCGTCAATTGACTGATCCACTATTGTGCGGACGTCATCCGGGTTCATTCCGAGCGGTGATGCATAACCCGGAACCGATCCCGCGGAAATAATATCCTCGTCGCCGGCAGGTCTCAGTTCCCCGATTCCCAGATAATTGCGAAGTTTTGTCTCGTTGACATCCTTGTCGCCGCGTATCAGTACAAGTATGAGGGCGCCGTTGAAGGTATAAAATACCGATTTCGCCGATTCCGCCGCTGAAACATTCAGGAATGCGGCCACCTCGTCTATCGTTTTTTTGCCGGGCGTATGGACACGGGCGAGCTCGTCGCATGTTCCGCTAGCGGAATGTGGCATGGCGCATTGAGCTATTTCCTTGTTCGCCTTGTAACCGCAGGCTTCGCATAATATGAGGGTGTCTTCACCCATCTCATTTAAGGCCATGAATTCATGCGAGACCCCTCCGCCCATTATGCCGGAATCGGATTTCACTGATATAAAGTTTTTCAGTCCCGTTTTTTTAAATATATGCTCATAGGCCACATGCATCACGGAATAAAAGCCCTCAAGGTCTTTTTCATCCGCATGGAAGGAATATGCGTCCTTCATGGTGAACTCCCTGACTCGTATAAGTCCCCCGCGGCTTCTGGCTTCGTCCCTGAACTTGGTCTGTATCTGATAGATCATAAAGGGAAGCTGTTTGTAGGAAGAGATATCATTGCGCACCAGGTGTACGGCGGCCTCCTCATGCGTCATTGCCAGGACGTTCTCTTTCCCGGCCCTGTCCACAAATCTGAGCAGTGATGCGTCGATGGAGTCATATCTGCCTGTCTCCTTCCAGAGCTCTGCGGGATGCACGACCGGCATTGAGACTTCCTGACCGCCCGCTGCATCCATATATCCGCGTATGATATTCTCGATTTTCTCTTTTACGCGCTGCCCCAGCGGCAGGAAAGAGTATGTCCCTGCTGACAGCTGACGTATGTATCCGCCCCGGATCAGATATTTATGGCTCACCATCTGCGCGTCTTTGGGGTCTTCCTTAAGTCTTTTTCCGAGCAGGCTGCTCATCCTCATAGCGTTCCTCCTTGATAATGTAAGAAACTATAGCGTATTGCCGCAATATTACAAGTTCAATCATCCCGGCGTTCCGTCAGTGTGATGGAAATATCGGGAGTGAACGATTCAAGCACAGCTTTCGTCAGGAGGCCGGAATGATCGAAGTACAAAACGGCCGACCCCGAGTTCCAGAAAAGCTCCTTCAAGAGAATATCGTCATATCGTGATTTGACAAGATAAAAAGGGGAGATGTTCTTAAATGTGAGGCGGTAAGCGACATATTGATCATCCGTTTTGAGTCTGGAGACGCGCACCTGCCATAATGTGTCGCAGGAAACCGATGTGAGCGTGATCTCTTCCTGCGGCAAGGTATTGCCGATCAGGCGGATGATAGAGAACAGGGTGTGGGTATCATCTTTCCCGTGCAGATATATCTTCCCGTCGCCTATGTGGAAAAGACCGAGAAATATATTGTAATGGTGGTCATTGCCCTCGCGGTCCAGCCGCTTTTCAAGCAATACCGGCAACCCCGTCATGCTGTCTGTCAGAGAAAAATAACTGATATGCACGGGGTGTATCAGGTCGGCGAGCCCCCCGGTGTCCAGTGTCATGAAAAAGGAATCGAATGTCCCCGTGCCGACTCTGATGGTTGCCTTTGCAAAATTCATGCCCAGGGCTCTGACATTGTAACACAGCAACTCGGGCAGAGCGTGAACAGGGAAAAATATAGCGAAAAGTATCAGCCACATAAGACGCTTCAGGGACATGGACAATTTTAGCATATTTAAGAGCTCAGGTGAAGAGCGCTTTAATTAATTGTTGATAAGGTCGGCCTTTTTATATATATTTGTCAGGAAGGGAGTTCATATGTTGATAGAAACCATGGTGGGAAAACTGCATAAGGCGCGTATCACCTACGCCCATCTAGATTATGAAGGAAGTATCACAATAGATGAGGACCTTATTGACATGGTGGGTTTTAAGGCCGGACAAAAGGTCCAGGTTGTAAACAAAAATAACGGTGAAAGGCTGGAGACATATATCATAAAGGGCGAAAGAGGCAAACGAGAGATCGGCCTCAATGGCCCCGCAGCCAGAAAAGGCATGGTCGGCGATGAGATCGTGATCATTGCCTATGGCTTTTTGACTCCCGAGGAAGCTGAAATATTCAAACCCAAAGTGCTTATTCTGGGGGACAATAATGATATAATCAGAGCCTTATGATAAAGAAAATATTCTGCCTCTTTCTCCTGATAGCCCTGTATATGACCTCGGCGCGCCCGGCGTCGGATATCCGGAGCCTGCTGGCGGCCCTTGAGAACGAGCCCGATAACGTGGGCTTGATGTCGGAGCTCGCCCGGGAGTATTATTCAGAGGGTTTTTTTACGGATGCCATAGACGTCGTTAAGAGCATAATAAAAAAAGACGGAGAGACCCCCGAAGACCTGAATATTCTGGAACTGAGCCTTATCCGCAAAAAACGGTTTGCGGAGGCTGATTTTTATTTTGATATTATGGCGGGAATGTCGCGAAGCCATCTGCCGGAGCATTATTCACCCGCCGTGCACATGGGTGATTATCATTATGAAAAGGGCGATTATGAAAAGGCTTTGAAATATTTCAGATACGCCCTGCAGATCAATTCCGTCGATCCTGACACAAACATGAAAGCCGGTATCGCCTGTCAGACGATGAACGAACATAAGATGGCTGTCGCCTATCTGTCAAAGGCTTCCTCCGGAGCGGAAAAAGACATAAGGATGCTTGTTTCCTACCATACGATGGCTGTTTCAGCGCGGCAAAATAAGAATACAAGAGAGATGATGTCGCTGATTGAAAAAGCTGTCTCAATAACTGAAAGGCTTAATATCGCAGAACTGACGGGGCATGACAGGGGCAGGGTGTCGTCGGCGCTCTTTTTTTGCGCCTCGCAATATATGGAAAGCGGCGAATATGAGAAGGCAAAGAGACAGCTTCTTATACTGGCGTCCTGCGATCCCGAATACGTGGGGTTTCAGGAACTTATGATGTCGCTTGCCGACAAGTATGCGGAAAAAAACGAATTACTGAGGCTTGCTGAAATATACTCCCAACTGGTGACCGGGGAAAGCGCAAGCAGTGAGATATACATGCGCATAGCCGGATATTTTGCTTCCATGGGGGATTGGGAGGGTGCCTACATCTATGCCTCAAAGGGCGCGGCTTTGTCGGGCGGGGGGTCAGATGCCGAGTTTTTAAACACCGCGTCATACCGGTATGGCGCCGAGCTTGCAGAGGCATTGTCCGTATGTCTGAAAGAAAAAGAGATGACAGGAGTGCTTGTGAACGCCAACCGGCTCGCGGCATTGTCCGGGACAGACCCTGGATTTTCGAAGTACGGCATTCGCGCCGAGGATGACATACAGGCTCCTTACACGGTGCTGCTCAGTGGCGACAAATATATTGAGAAGACGTCGGATGTGTACGCGCATCTCGCACGCAAGTTTTTTGATGACGGAGAGTTTGTCAAGGCAAGCTCCAGCCTGAAAAAGTCACTGGACCTGTGGCTTATGAATCCTGCGGCGGTGGAATTATTTCTCCGCGTACATCCCTCTGTAATGATAGAGCGTGAACGCCTGCTGGGAGAGATCGACGCGCTTACTGCAAAAGGATCATATGACGAAGCGTTGTTCCGCGCTGAGGAAAGCGGGGGTATAATACCCGCCGATATACGCAGAGAATATATTTCCACCATAAAACGGCTTAAGGACAATAAAAAATCTGACCGCCTCCGCATGCTTACTGAACGGGGAAAGATCTATTACGGCAGCGGAAAGTACATAACGTCAAGGTATTACTTCAACAAGGCGCTCTCAATGGCCCCGGACAACAGCGAGGCTAAGGATTATTTAAGGCGCATCCGGAATGCGATCTCCGCAAAGGTGGCGGCGCTTAAATCGGAATACATGGAACACGAGAAGAACGAAGACCTGCGGGGCATGAAGGACGCGCTGAACACCGTGCTGCTTTATGAGCCGAAGGACAGCTGGGCGACAAAAAAGGCTTACAGCCTCGGGATAAAGGAAAATGAGAACAAGGTGGATGCGGCCCGTGACCATTATTTGAAAGGGATCGAATACTATACCGAAGGTGAGTATGAAGAGGCCGTGCAAGAGTGGGAACTGGCGCTTAAGTCGGACCCCGGTTATAAGAACGCAAAGGAATATATAGAAAGGGCAAAAAAACGTCTCAGATCGGGGGATTAAAGTTGAGGTTTTCCATCAAACGCAAGTTCATGTACGGTTTTGCCATGGCATTTATCCCTGTTTTTTTTCTCTTCAACCTTATTATTTTCAAAAGTACCAGAAACAACCTGGAAAAAGAGAGACACGAGACCATGGGCACACTTGCTTTGAATTCCGCGGTGATATGTGACGAATATATTCTTTCTGAGGGCAATGATCTTCTCTCGCTTCAGCAGATCGTGGTCAACCTAAAGCATAATGACGATGTCACGGAAGCATTTATCGTGAACAACAAAGGCGTTATAGTGGCGCATTCCGACATGAAGATGATAGACAGCGTCCTGGATGAACCCGCCGGAGCTGATCCCTCCGGAGTTATGGCCGGTGAGGGGTGGGAAACCCTCTTTTCCGGAGGCAGGTACGTGGTCAGATCCGCCATCCGTGGCATGTACGGCCCGGTGAAAGGCCATGTCTGCATCGTATATTCAAAAGACGGTATCTCAAGACTTGTGAACGGTGTCATCATAAAGAACAGCATACTGACATTGATCGCCATGGGCGCTGTCATGTCCCTTACCTTTCTGTTGGTTTCCCTGCTCACCGGCCCGCTGCGAATATTACATCAGGGGGTGCAGGAATTGGCGAAGGGCAACCTTGAGGTCAATATCCCGGCGGTCTCGGACGATGAGATCGGAGATCTCACGGGCGAATTCAATATCATGGTCAAAAGTCTTAAGGAACAGGAAATAATGAAAGATATGTTTTCGAAATATCTAAGCCCGGATATTGCCGAATACGTGCTTAAAAACCGCGAAAGCATATCCTTCGGCGGAGAAGTCCGTTATTTATCCGTGATGTTCGCCGATATACGGGGGTTTACATCGTTCAGTGAAAGTTTTCCGCCCGCGGATATAGTACGCTTCCTTAACAGCTATCTGACAAGGATGGTGGATATCATATTCCGGCATAAGGGGACTCTCGACAAGTTCCTGGGTGACGGGGTCCTCGCCATATACGGGGCTCCGCTGGCCGACAAGGACCACGCGATCAATGCCGTCAGGTCAGGGCTTGATATGATAAGGCATATCGAGGAGTACAACAGACAGCGTATGAAATGGGGGGAACGACCCATGTATATTGGTGTCGGCATAAATACGGGAGAGGCCATTATCGGCAATATCGGCTCAAAGCAGAGGACGGAATACACGGTCATCGGCGACACTGTCAATACGGCTTCACGGCTTGAGGGGCTTGCCAGGGACAATGAGCTTCTTATTACCGCGGCAACCATGGAAAAAGTCAAAGACTACGCCGATTGCCGTTTCAAGGGCAAATATACCGTTAAAAACAAGAAAGACCCCGTTGATGTATACCTTGTGAAGGGATTTTATGGTGAATAACCGGGAAGCCGGCGCCGGCGGCGAGGATCTGGCGGCCGCATATCTGAAGAGACACGGATATCGCATAATAAAGAGAAACCATAGGGACAGGGGAGGCGAGATCGACATAATCGCCGAGAAAAGGGGGGAACTCGTCTTCTGCGAGGTAAAGACAAGGAACAGCCTTGCTTACGGTTCCGGGCTTGACGCCGTCGTGAAGGCGAAACAGCGCAGGATCATCAGATGCGCAAAGCGTTTTCTTGCGTCTGGGGGGTTCGGGGACCATTCGATCAGGTTCGATGTGATCAGCGTTGACAGCAGGGACATAAAGCATATAGAGGGAGCGTTTCTGGATGAATGATGATAATCACAGACAAATAAA
>CAZJQC010000017.1:0-1215 GCA_964548195.1 uncultured bacterium
GACAGCAGGATACAGGAGATGAACCGGGGCGTAAAACTTCCGGCCTTGAAAATAACGGTCGTCAGAAGATCCGACAGTTCCGGCACGACCTTCATCTTTACGGATTATCTTTCAAAGGTCAGCCCCGCATGGGAAAAGGCCATGGGCAGAAGCAAGACACCAGAATGGGGAAGCCGTAGCATAGGAGCCGCAAAGAACGCGGGGGTTGCCGGACAGGTAAAGAACATTCCCGGCGCCGTGGGATATGTGGAAGTGATATACGCGCTGTCAAATGATATGCCGGTGGCTTCCGTGAAAAACGCGAGCGGCAATTTCATCGTTCCGACTCTGGCCGCGGTTGGGCTTGCCGCCGACACGAATATGCCGGATGACACCAGGGTCACGATCACTGATACGTCCGCGGCGAAAGGCTATTCCATATCAAGCTTTACATGGATCATACTCTACGGGGAACAGCATTACGGAAAGCGTACGATACAAGATGCGGAAGAGACAATCAGCTTGTTGTGGTGGATGATACATGACGGGCAGCGATATAATGAGGCGTTGAAATACGGAAAGCTTTCCGCTGAAGCCGTTAAAAAAGCGGAAAAGGTACTGCGGTCGGTGACATATAACGGCAAACCGGTGATGAAGTGAAGCCATGAGGCGCAAAAAGATCAAAGGGGCCGGCGCGGATGCCGGCCCCGCTTTCAATAATCACAGATTGAAGGAGCGGTTGTTTTCGCTCTTTGTGCTCGGGGCCGGTACACTAGTGCTGCTGATACTTGGCGGTTTCTTTCTGACTCTTTTTATACGCTCTATGCCGGCATTGGGCGCAAGCGGTCTCAGTTTTGTTGCCGGGAGCAGATGGGCGCCTTCAAGCGGCGTATTTTCTTCCTTTCCCTTCATCGCGGGCACTCTTATCACCTCTTTTACCGCCATATTGATAGCGCTTCCTTTTTCGCTTTCGCTTTCGGTGATGCTTGGCGAATATATGAAAAAGGGGGCCCTTGCATCTTTTTTTAAAAGCGTGACGGAACTTATCGCCGGAATACCCTCGGTGATATACGGTTTCTGGGGCATCATGATATTGATGCCGGTTATGAGGCAGCTGCAGATGAAGATGGGCGCAACGCCTTACGGCGTGGGTGTTTTGACGGCTGCGCTTGTACTTGCGGTGATGGTGATACCTTATTCGGCTTCGCTCGGCCGGGATGTGATCGACATGGTCCC
>CAZJQC010000017.1:1315-27581 GCA_964548195.1 uncultured bacterium
GCTCTGGTCATAGTGCCTCTTTCCTTAATACTTTTTTATATAATCAAAAAGGGTATATCCGTGATCAGCCCCGCATTTCTTTTTTCCATGCCGGCGGGCGTGGGGGAGGCGGGAGGCGGCATTGCCCATTCCCTTGTCGGCACATTGCTTTTAATAAGCATCGCCGTCGTCATCTCGCTTCCCCTTGGAGTGGGCACTGCGATCTATATAAACGACCATCCGAAAAAACGCCTTTCCAAGGGCATACGTTTTACGGTAGACATGCTTCAGGGCATACCATCGATAATCATGGGCATAGTGGTCTATGTGTGGGTGGTGCTCCCCCTGAAGAATTTTTCAGCATTTGCCGGAGGGATGGCGCTTGCCATCATGATGCTTCCCGTAGTCATCAGATCTACCGAGGAGACGCTTAAGATGATACCACAGGCATTAAAGGAGGCGGCGCTTGCATTGGGTGTTCCCTATTACAGGACGGTGATAAAGGTCATACTGCCTGCGGGTATTTCCGGGATCATGACAGGGGTCCTGCTTGGCGTAGCGCGTATCGCCGGGGAGACCGCGCCGCTGCTGTTCACAGCTTTCGGTAGTCCCTTTATGAATACAAACATCATGAAGCCGGTGGATGCGCTGCCTCTGCTGATATATAATTATGCGACAAGCCCTTATCCCGAATGGCATAATATAGCCTGGGGTGCTTCCTTTGTGCTGGTGGCATTTGTACTGACATTGAATCTGATCACAAGACTGGTGGTGAAAAAATGGCAGATAAGATTTTAAGCGTAAGGAATCTAAACGCATATTATGGTGAAAAACAGGCGGTAAAAGGGGTAAACGTCGATTTTTATAAAAACAGGATAACGGCTATAATGGGGCCGTCCGGCTGCGGCAAGACAACGTTTCTCAGATGCCTGAACAGAATACATGAGGTCAATACGGAAGCCAGGGCAAGAATAGAGGGGGATATATTCTTAAATGGCGAGAACATAGCCGCGCTGCACCCCATACTCTTGCGAAGGAGGGTCGGGATGGTCTTTCAAAAGCCGAATCCCTTCCCCCATATGTCTATATATGACAATGTCATCGCCGGATACAGGCTGAACGGCATCAGGATGAAAAAGTTTGAATTTGACACTATCGTTGAGGAATCCCTGCGTAAAACGGCCTTATGGGATGAGGCAAAGGATCTTCTGTACAGCAAAGGCACTTTTCTCTCGGGAGGGCAGCAGCAGCGTCTTTGTATTGCGAGGGCGCTTGCGATGGGCCCTGATGTCATACTTCTGGATGAACCGACCTCGGCGTTGGATCCCATCGCCACGGCAAAAATAGAAGAGCTTTTGAGCCAGCTTAAGGAAAGCGTCACGATCATCATCGTCACCCATAATATGGCTCAGGCCGGGCGAATATCCGATCACACCGCATTTTTTTATCTTGGAGAACTGCTGGAATACGGCACTACGGATAAGTTGTTCACAAATCCGGACAATGAGAAGACGGAGAATTTTCTCACTGGACAGTTCGGCTAAACGGAGGGAATATGATAGAAAAAAGACTGAAGGAGATCAGGGGAAAGCTTACCATTGAAGCGGCGCTTGTCGAGCGCATGGTGGAAAATTCCGTAAATGCCCTGATAGAAGACGATGCAAGCCTGATAGAGGAGGTGCTTCGGTCGGAAAAGGAACTGAACAGGTCAGAAGTCGAGACGGACGAGTTGTGTGTCACCACGCTGGCATTGTATCATCCCGAGGCTTCATATCTCAGAAAGATAGTCGCCGCCTTGAAAAACAACAATGATTTCGAAAGAATGGGGGATCAGGCGGTCAATATCACCGAAAGCGCCGCCGTCCTGCTTGCTTCGGGGGCGGACACGGATATTACGTTGCTCAAAGACATGCTTTCTGCGACACTGGAGATGCTCCGTAAGGCGATAAGATCATTTGTTGATGATGACTGCGTCTCAGCCAGGGAGCTTCCTGCCATGGATGACAGGGTTGACGGGCTTGAGAAAGCCGTAATACAGCAATCCATTGCGGAGATGACCGAAAACTCTTCCCGTCGGGGTTCCGTGGAGACGGGGTACCATATGATAAGGATAGCCCAAAACCTTGAACGCATAGCTGATCTTTCCACAAATATTGCTCAGGAGACCATCTTTATGGGGGAGGGGCTTATAACCAAACACGGCGAATCGGAGAGTCTCGGCTCATAAGCCCGGGGCGGGCGAAGAATACCCTCCAAGTCATTGTCAACGCGGGTTAAAGGTGCTATATTAGATGACTGGAGGGGTTTATATGACAATATTCGGCCGTATGGCTACCGTTTTGTCTGTGGCATTGTTTCTTTTTTCTTCGGCTTGTTCCCAAAAGCCGCAGGACGCGGCGGTGTCCGGGGGGCGGGAAGTCAAAGGGGAGCGTTACGCGGTCTCCATGGGTTTTCCGCAAGGATGGACTGCCGACACCGGCCAGGATTATTGCGAGATAATAGCCTACGGGCCGGAGGATACCTATGCGATGCTTACGGTGACTCCCGCGAAACAGATCAACAGATATGAGCATATGGTGGAAATACTTCAGATGTTTTCATTTTTTGAGGATTTCAGGGTGATGGAAGATTCTGAATTTAAATGGGGCGGGGCCGAGGGTGGCTCGATGATATACACATACCGGGAGACGTCACAGAACGAGAGTTTTGTGGAGTATGCCTTCTACAGGCAGGATGAGGATTATTTTTATCTTGTGCAGCTTGTGGCGCCGGCCGAAATCTTCGGCCGCTACAGGGATTCCTTCAGGGACATCGCATTGACATTGAGGACGGGAAACTAGATGAGTGATCTTTTCAAAGCGGCTTTTGTCACATTTTTATTCTGCTTTCTATTTACAGCCACTTCAAGCGGGGGACAGTGGGCGGAGCTCAATCTCTTTGACTGGAGTTTTGAAAAGACGCCGTACTGGGCCACTTCGGAGATCCAGATCATTGCGGATGATGATGCGCAGGGATCGCTTATAGACGGGGATTTTGGGCCCGGGCGGATGTTTGACGGGGACCCGTATACTTACTGGGCCGAGGGGTCGGCGGGAAACGGTGAAGGCGAGACGGTACTCTTTGCTGTGGAGCCGGGGGCGGACGGCTTTATAATAGTAAACGGGGCCATAGGCCGAAACGATATAAACAGGGTGAGTAAGATGACAGTCGCGCTGTTCACGGGATTCAGTTTTCCCGGTTACGTGAGTGAGATCGCGAGGGGTTACGCAAGCGTAAGCGCCGGAAACAAAACGGCTGTGACACTGGGAGACAGACACAGCGCGCAGACCGTGAAGCTGACAATAGACTGGAACGGCATATTCTCGGATATGAACCGGAGGATGGAAGAAGCGGCGAGGAAGTTCGGAGCTCCTGTTTCGGAGATAGACGTCAGGTTTATAGTAAGGCTTGACATTGAAGAGGTTTACGGCAGCGGAGACACCACCGGCATCACGGAGATCGCCCCTCTTTATGACCAGGCGTATGTGGATGAAAGCAGGTCGAGATTCGCCCGCATGCCCGGGGGCGACTATGATTCTCTCGGATGTTACATACGTCACAGACTCAGGTCTTTTGCGGAATCATACGAGTCCGGCGACCTGGCCGCCCTTATCGCCCTCTTTGCTCCCGAAGACATAGTAAAACACACCGGGATATTTCCGGAGGAAGCGGAAAATGCCGATCAGCCGGAGCTTTGGGCTTATGTCGTGTCGGCTTTATCCATGCCTTACAAGGATGAGGAATACTCTGCCCGGCGTATCGTTTTTACAGGCGCGGAGCTTCGTGAGGGGATGTATGTCTTTGATCTTGAACTTAAAGACGATGACGGCAATACCCGGAAAGGCAGACTGCGTATGCAGGCTGACACGGGATTATTTGTTCAAGACGACGGCCTTGTTGAGGAGGCTGTGGGATAAGTGCCGGCCGTCGTCTGAAGTAAAGATCAAGGTTTTACCAGTATCTTGATGTGATTTTCTTTGTTTTCTATGAGTTCTATGAAGCCTTTTTCGATGATGTCCTCCAGGCTGATCTCAGCCGTGATCAGATGCATCGCTTCAATTGCGCCGGAAGAGACAAGGTCTATTGTCGCTTTAAAATCATCTTTGTATGCTATGGAACCGATGATCTCCTTTTCTCCGATGACCATGTCGTTGAGGGGAAGGCCGTCTCCCGGTTTTGAGAAGATGCCGGCAACGACGATGCGTCCGCCTTTTCTTGTGACGGAAATAGCAGTCGACATGGTGATGTCAAGTCCCGCGCATTCCACGGTCAGGTCAGCGCCAAGTCCCTCTGTGAGTTTCTTAATTTCCTCAACGGGATCTGTTTTCAGGGGATCTATGACCATGTCTGCGCCCAGTTTTTTGGCGAACTCTTTTCTCTTGCCCGCTGTCTCGATCACGTAGACTGCTGTGGCGCCGGCGGCTTTTGCTGCCTGAAGCGTGGCCAGACCTATGGTCCCCGCTCCGATGATGACTACGCTCTCCCCGAGGGAGAGGCGGCCTTTCTTTACAGCATGGACTCCCACTGCCGCAGGTTCGATGACGGCACCTGCTTCAAAGCTCATACCGGGAGCAAGCTTATAAAGCTGATATGCGGGGACCCTGATGTACTCTGCAAAGGCTCCGTCATCCGCCAGGCCGGTGAAACCAAGATTATCGCAAAGGTTGTATGATCCCTGTTTACAGTAAGCGCACTCACCGCAGGCGATGCAGGCATCCGCTGTCACATGATCGCCTTCTGCCCAGCCGGTCACTCCTTCGCCCACCGTTTCGATGATGCCGGAAAACTCATGTCCGAGTATGACGGGAGCTTTTTTGCCTGTTATCGGGTGGGGAGTGACCGGGATGAATATGGGCCCCGCCTCGTATTCATGCAGATCTGTGCCGCATATCCCCGCAGCCATCACTTTGACGAGCACTTCGCCTTTTCCCGGAACGGGTTTTTCCGCTTCGACTATACGTATATCCTTCTGTCCAAACCATTTTAATGCTTTCATATTATCACCTCCGAAGAGAATATAGTGACAAAAATCACGAATGTCAAGAGAAAATGTGAAATATATCACGATAATATTTTTTTTACACGTTGTTTTGCCATTGAGATCTGCGTATAATTGGATTGAGAGGAGTTGTATATGAAAAGAAGCGATCTTGTGACTTTTTCGGGAAAGCCGGTGACACTCGGGGGCACTCCCGTCAAACCCGGCGATCCGGCTCCCGATTTTCTTGCCACAGACAATATGATGCAGCCGGTCACCTTGAGCAATTACGAAGGAAAAAAACGTATCATATCAGTGATGCCTTCCGTGGATACGGGCGTCTGCGCGGCGCAGACAAGGCGTTTCAATGAAGAGGCCGCGCGCCTGAAAGATGTGGTAATACTCACCATATCCATGGACCTTCCCTTTGCCCTCAAGCGTTTCTGCGCAGCCGAAGGCATAGAAAACGCGGTGACATTGTCAGACTATAAGAACATGGATTTCGGCATGAAATACGGTTTCTTCATCGAGGAACTCCATCTCCTGGCAAGAGGCGTTATCGTGATCGATGAAAAAGACTATATTCGTTATGTGGAATATGTCCCCGAAATAACGCATCATCCGGATTATGACAAGGCTCTCGATGCATTGAAAAAACTCTGACACGGCTGCTGTTGTGACTCATCTTCTGATCATAATGACATCAATATACGCCGTCGTAGGCATATGCGTGCTGGCCGCCGTCCTTCTCCCCGGAAAAAAGACGCCGGGGCCGGACTCGGTGGACTCGGTTTCCATAGTCATAGTCGCAAAGGATGAAGAGGCGCGTCTTCCTGCCGCGCTTGACTCGCTGGCCCGTCTAAATACGGGAAATATGGACGTGGAGATCATACTTGTGGACGACAGGTCGCAGGACGCGACCCGTGACATAATGCAGGCGTTCCGTTGCGATTACGGCAGTGTCAGAGTGATCGCCTTGCGTGAGGGTGAGGGCGGACTTAAGGGGAAAAAGAACGGCATTGCCCGAGCGGTGTCCGCGGCCCGCGGCGAGATCATATTCGTGACCGATGCTGACTGCGTCGTCTCGTCCGACTGGATTGTCGAAGGGGTCCGTTCCTTTTCAAAGTCTACCGGCATGTCAGCGGGATACGTCGAAAAAAAAGGGGAAGGCCCTTTGCCGATGACCGAGGTGGAGGGCGCGGCGGGAACGCTTTTTGCATGGGCTTTTGCCCGTCTCGGTTCCCCGGTATACTGTTCCGGTGGAAACATGGCTTTTCGCAGGTCGGCATTTCAAGCCGTGGGTGGTTATGGCGGGACCCCGGATATCGCGTCAGGGGACGATACTTTTCTGCTGCGGAAGATCTCCGCACAATATGCCATAGGGGCTATGTCATCCCCCCGCACGTTCGTATATACGGATGAACGGGGACGCGACACAAATAACATCGATAAAAACAGGCGCCGTTTCTCCAAAAACCTTGATATGAGGCCCGGACAGGTGGCTTTGTTTCTTTTCGCTTCGCTGTATCACCTCCTGCTGATATACGCCGCCGTCGCCGGCTGTTTTACAATTCTCTTGCCAATCCTTGTTTTTAAATTTATTATCGAGTGGTCGGCGTTCAGTGCCGGGGCGGTTAAAATGGGAAAAAGCTCTTATATAGTGTTTTTTCCTCTATTTGCTTTTTATTTCCCCGTAAAAGTGATTTATTATTCATTTACGGGTTATTTGAGAGGATACAGGTGGAAGGGTGAAGGGCGGTCTCGCTAAATGGACTATCAGGACGGTGAAGGTCCTTATTTTGACGGCTTTTCTCTGGTATTTGTATACCAGGGTGGATTTTCCCAAGATGTCCGGATATCTCAAAAACCTTGATTACCGGTATTTTACCGCAGGCATACTCCTGTTCGCAGCGGGTATGTTCCTCAACCTTTACAAGTGGAAGACCATGCTGTCCGCATACTATCACCCGTCGTGGAAAGATGTCTGCGCCTCCATGTTCGGAGGCTACGCCCTCTCCATATTCACTCCCGCCAGGCTTGGCGAGATGGGCAGATGCATGTTTATTTCCGAACTGGGCAAACGGAAGACCATGTCGCTTGTGGGCATAGACAAGGCCTTTAATGTGTCCATCACCACTTTTTTGGGCGTCTTTTTCATACAGTTCATGCCGCTGCGTTACACGGCGACCGTAAAGGTCATAGTCTACTTCTTTTCCGCCCTGATATTGACCTTTATTGTCATGTACACCAGATATCCGAAAAGACTTTACGGGCTGCTTATAAGGATACCGTTCTTGAAAAAAGGCGGCAGGAGGGACCTGCTTTTCGCCATAAAAAACAGCAAAAGAGACGACAATATCAAACTGTTCACGATCTCTCTGGCCATGTATTTAATGTATTTGTCCGAGTTTGTGCTCTTTTCCATGTCGTTTTTGCCCTCATCTCACCATGTGGCGTTGAATGCATATATAATATCGCTTTTTTTGAAGACGGCATTGCCGCTTACGGTGGCGGACTGGGGCATAAAGGAAATATCCATGATAGAGTTTTACAACTATTTCGGCCTTTCCATTGAGATAGCACTGGGCGCCGCCATGTTCCTCTACTTTTTCAATATTGCATTGCCGGCCCTTGCAGGCGGGTTTTACATGATCAAGATGAAAGGATTAAAATACCATGAAAGATGAAAACACACTCCTGGTGCTCGTATTTGCCGGACTGACTGTATTGGTCTTTCTCTTCGGGGCCGCGGCTTTTCCGCCGCTTGCGGCATTTTTCTTCTTCTATTTCTTTTACCCCCGCAGAGACAACCCCTTTGTAAAGAGAGCCTTTGCCATAGCAGGCGTGCTGCTGGCCATATGGATATGGGCGGAGCTCAAACATATACTTGCGCCTTTTCTGATATCATTTTTTATCGCCTATCTCTTCGACCCCCTCATCGACATACTTGAAAGGCGGATGAAGCGGGGGATTGCCGTGGCATTGTTCATGGCCGTCGTGCTGGCGATGGCCGCCGTGCTCATATTGTTCATAGTCCCCGCCGCAGTGGGGCAAATGGCACAGCTGGTGAATGTCATCGGCAAAAACCAGGGGAAGATCATAAAATCACTCTCCGATGCCTGGGAGTATATAGAGAATACCGGGCTTTTCGACACCCAAAAACTGGGCGCGGCCCTGAATGATTTCATGAAGAATGTCAGCGATCAGCTTATGGCAGTATTTACCGGGTTTGCGTCGGTGTTTCAGAGCCTGTTTAATCTGATCATAATCCCCGTTATCACATTTTATCTCCTTAAGGACTACGACAAAATAAGCCTCTGGATATTTTCATTGTTCAAGGATGAAAAACGGAGCAGCCTGGAAAGGGGATACGGCAGGTTCAACCGTGTTTTCGGCAGTTATTTCAGAGGGGTGCTGCTGGATTCGCTCCTGGTGGGTGTGATCACAGCCCTGGGAGTCTTTCTGGCAGGCATACCTTATGCCCTGTTTATCGGGATAATCACCTTTGTGTTTAATCTTATTCCATATGTGGGGATCTGGATGGCGTTCGGACTCTCCGTGATCTTCACCCTGGCAGGTGACGGTTCTTTTTCAAAGGTGCTGTTGCTGGCAGTCATATATTTTTCAGTGCAAATCGTCGAAAGCAGCTTCATCTATCCACGCGTCGTCGGGCGTTCCGTCGGAATGTATCCCATCGCCGTCATGATCATGCTTCTTATACTGTCGCATTTCATGGGGATATTCGGGCTGTTCCTCGGTGTGCCCATTTCTGCACTGGCTTGGTATTGGATTCAGGAAAGATTCGGATTGGGTGCGCAAAAGGACAAGGGAGGAAAAAATGGATAAGAAGTGTAACATCATCATGGAAACGGACAAGGGTATCATAAAAATCGCGCTGGACAGGGAAATGGCACCGCTGACCGCCGCGAATTTCCTCAAATATGCCGAAGACGGTTTTTTCGACGGTACTATATTCCATCGAGTGATCCCGGGCTTCATGATACAGGGCGGCGGGCATATGCCGGATATGTCGATGAAGGAGAACGGCGAGCCTATAGAGAACGAGGCCGGAAACGGATTATTAAACAAAAGGGGCACCATCGCCATGGCCCGCACCGGCGAAATACACAGCGCGACTTCACAGTTTTTTATCAACCTTACCGACAACGGTTTTCTGGACCATAAGGATGAATCCGCTTCCGGGTTCGGGTATTGCGTGTTCGGAGAAGTGACGGACGGCATGGATGTCGTCGATGCCATAGCTTCCGTGGCTACGGGCAATGCCGGACATCATGCGGATGTGCCTCTTGAGGCCGTTAATATCATATCGGTAAAATCAGTATGACCGAACGGGGCTCCGGCGGAAGGCAGGGTTATATATACGCATTCGCGGCACTATTCCTGTGGGGCATACACGGCCCCGCAGGACGTTACCTTGCCCTGAACGGGGTCAATATGTTCTTTGTGACCGCCGCCAGGTTCTGGCTGGGAGCGCTCTTTTTTTTCCTCTATCTTGCCTTCAGAGGGCTTGTGAAAGACATCTCGTTTTCATACAGCCTCAAACTGGTATTGTCGATATCTTTGATCGGCGTCGCGCTTAATTCGCTGCTATATCATCTCGCATTGATATATTTGCCGGGGACTCTGGTCATGATACTGGAAAACCTCTCCCCGGTCTTTGTCATGCTTATGTCCTATATGTTTGAGGACGTGCGGCCCGGCAGAAAAGAGGTCGTGTCGCTGCTGGTGTCGCTGGCGGGTATCGTACTCATAGTGGCCGGAAAAAACAGTTTTTCGGATCTTCATCCGCTGTTTGTATTCGGAGTCTTTCTGGGCATACTCACGGGCTTTACGTTCGGCATATATACATATCTGTCATCCGTTTTGGTGCGCCCCCTGAAGGGCGACACGGACGCGATATCACTTTATCTGTTTAAGATATTCTTCATCACTTCCGTGATGATGACGCCGCTGATGTTTACCCGGGGAAGTCTGCCATCCTCCACGACACAATGGTTTTGGCTTGTCGAAATGGGGCTGCTGCAGTCCGGAGCGGCTTATGTGCTCTGGAACAAAGCCCTGTCGCTGCTTCCGGTAAACAGGACCTCCGTTTTATTTCTCATGACCATAGTGTTTACAACAATAAACGAAATACTTTTTTTGGGACTCAGGCTGAATATCTTCCTCGTGTCCGGCGGCGGACTCATCGTGCTGGCAGGCTACATACTTACGGCGAGGCCGGGCGCGACCCGCAAAGGAAAACTGACGGGTATGTGAAATAACACAGCTTGTGCGGAAAAATAAATAAAGACCTTTCTCACCCATGTCAATAGGACTGTCAAGCCTCGGCCGAGAGTCCAGGGCGCGCTGCTGTCGGAAGATTTATAATTCTTTACGGCTTGTTTTTTCGGAACTCAATTCAAAAAGATCATGATAAGGGTATTGAATCTTGACATCAGATAAGTCTTTAGTATACTTCGTTATGTATGCCGAAACATAACGAAACAAAACGTTTTTTCCCGGGTATGCGCGGGCCGCTGTTTTTAGCCATATTGTTGTCGGCGGCGGCTCATGTCCTGTTTTTTCAGGGATATGGGACAAGACGACTTCCCAAAGACGGGTGTCTGGTCAATGTCAGGCTGTTAAGCCCGGTCGTCTCTCCTGACGACGGAAGACCGGAGCCGGACGGTGTCCCCTCAAATACCGTTTTCGAAGATACCACTGCCGCTCCGCCGTTGCAAAAAGAGATGGTCTTCGAGACGGATGGAAAGTCGGATTCCGGCGAAAAACAGCTGGCGGAGTACTGCAATGACATAAGAGACAAGTTCGCCGGCATGCTTCATTACCCGAGATCGGCGATGGAACGCGGCCTTCAGGGGACAGTGCTGCTCAGGTTTTATGTGGACGCGGAGGGGTATATGACAAAAACCGAGATAGCGGAATCTTCGGGAATAAGGGTTCTTGACGACTCCGCCATGAAGACCGCTTCAAAGATCAAACGGGTATCCCCGCCCGTTGATTACGGACTGGACCCCCTTACGATTGAAATAGGTTTAAATTATAAATTAAATGAACGGAGGAAAAAATGAAAAGGATTATGTTATCTGTTTTTGTCATGTTTTTTATTGCGGTTATCGCTGGTTGTGGAAAAGATTCTTCCACTGCGCCTTCAGGTCCTGACTATATCTCATTGGAACTGGGGACTGCGGGCAATCAGTGCACATTGAGTACGGATGACGCTGTGTGGTATTCCGTTGATTGCGGCGGGGCCACCACGATGCAGATAGTGTGGGAGGACTCGGAGTCATCCGATGAGGCAGGCCTGGCCGATATACTGGTGTCCGTATATCAGATGGATGCGGCGACTCCATATAAGATCATATCAAACAACAAGGATTTTGTGGACAAGACAAACAGTACGTTCGATAATCCGAAACAGATCAGCCTTGACAAAGGCGAGAGCACTATCCTGATCAAGATAATGGGCGACCCTCTGACCACAAGCGGCGTCATACCGGGGGACTTCACTATCAGGGTCACCGATGTAAGTGATATAGATCCTGAGACGATATCGCTGGGCGTCTGGCATGAGGATTCATTGGCAGAGGGCGAGACCGACTGGTTTGAGGTCAGTTCGGGCACGGCATCGACACTCACTGTGATGTGGAAAGAGCTCGAGAGCCCCGAAGGCACCGGTTATACGGGCGACATCATAGGTTCCGTCTATTATGCCGATGCGGCCACACCATATATCATAGTGGATAACAACAAGGAATTTGAAAATAAAGACAAATCCCATACGGATAATCCCAAGAGTATTAATGTCGAGAATAACGCCGTTGTGCTTATAAAGATCGCGTTGAACCCCGATCATATCGGCGGACCTCAGGCGGGATCTTATGCCGTATGTGTGGTGGATGCCGCGTTATGAAAAACATAAAATCATATTTTTTGATGTTTTTTGCAATGGCCCTGACAGCTGTCGCATGGGGGCAGGAAACTGTACGCATCAGGGAGATCGAGATCGACGGCTATTACGACGGGATGTTGTACAAAGACCTGGACGAGACAGTGGGTATCATAAACGCATTGGGGAGGAGCGATCTTTCTTCCCTTGCCTTCGATGTGGTCGGGGATGCCATAAAGCGCATGCCCGGGTTATACCTTTCCGGCCCGGTAACCACAAATCGTAATATCCGTATGGCGGGACTGGACAAGGAATATCAGTCCATAACCGTCAACGGCTATCGTCCCGCGGGAGGCGAAGACCGGCGCGACTTCAAGCTTGACAGGATACCCGTTTCCATGGTGGATTCGGTAAAATTGTATGTGAACCAGCCTTCATGGCTTGGTTATGACGGCATAGGCGGAGCAATCGACATAAGGCTTAAGGAGGCTGATTTTAAGGCCGGACTGGATATCAGGACCGCCTTTAAATATATGGATGTTTCAGATAATATAGACCCCGAGGCCGAGGTCGAATATAAAGATCACAAGGGTCCCTGGGCATACATGGCGGGTATTTCATATCTGCCGTTCCGCAGGACTGAATCGACAATATACTCCGCCCTTGACGGTTCTTTTGAACCGGATGACAGAACTGAGACACTTGAGGGGTATCTGGGCGCCCTTAACCTTTCCTTGGTCCGCAAGGTGTCGTCGGGGGAATACTTTTCAAGATTTTTCCTGAGTGATTATACCGAGAATACGGATGTGAAAGACGGCCTGTCCCTTAAATCCGAAACGGGCGACTATGTGAGCTGGCAGCGCGAGTACACCTCGGAAGAAAAACTCAGAAAGTATTATGAGATTTCGGGCGGATACCGGGGTGACATCTTTGATAATATCACCGGAGAGTTTTCGGCCGACGCGTCATATTACAGGGACAGAAAATATAAAGACAGCTTCAAAGAAAAGACCGGGGGAAGCCAGATCGACCTGGAGTATGAGGATCAATATGTCTACTATGGCGCCGGCAGGGCCGATATGCGGGTCACGGATTCCGGGATCTCTTTCGGGGTCAGGGCATCCTATAATTTCAGGGATGTGGACCGTGACGTATATAGCCGCAAGATCTCCGAACAGCTGGATTATGAGCATATCGACAGTTCCTTTGAGGTTGAAGAAGGCGCGGCCTCTTTCTACATTGATAAAGACATTGAGCTTGGCAGCGGAGTGGTCGCGGCGCCGGGTGTCTCATGCGAATATTTTTCAGGAGTCTACAGGACTGTTCTCGAACAGGGTATAAACCGCATATTCACATACTCCCCGAAATTATCGCTAAAGGCCCGGATGGGGCGGCATGCGGTCTTCAAGGGAGAGTTCAGCCGTCAGATCGAACGTCCGCCCTTCATGTACGTGGCTCCCGTTGACAAGATAAAGGTCAAGAAGGAAAGGATCGAGGCGGGAAACCCGAAACTTGACCCTGCGTATTCATGGAATACTGACCTGCGTCTTGAATACAGGGCCGGGGACTTTGCGGTAAGCGCCGGGGGATTTTTCAAGGATGTCCGTGATATGATAGCGATGCAGTATATCGGCAAGAGCACTGATTCGGCCACGTACGATTATGACATATACAAACCGGTGAATATTTCCGAAGGCAGTGTATACGGACTGCTTGGAGAAGCTGAGTTTTCATTTGAGTTCTTTGATAATGTCAACTTGTTAATGGAGGCCAATTACACCTATTACGGTTCGCGCATCATGGACCCCAATACAGGCGACTACAACAGGCTTGAGGAACAGCCGGATTATGTCCTCAATCTCATTACAACCCTTTATGCCGATTCCGTCGGGATCGTCGTTCAGGGCGGATTGAATATCATAGGGGAACGCAAGACACCCGCCAGCGTCGACATCGACGGGAATGCCATAGAATCAGTGACCTATGAGTCCATCGCGCAGATCGATCTGAAGGTAAAATATTATGTGAACGAATGGCTGCAGGTCTTTATATCAGGAGAAAACATCGGAAATGAGAAAAGTGTCGAGACCAGCGGCCTTGTCGCCAAGGAGATGACACCGGGTATCTTGTTGAGATGCGGCTCACGGATAATGTTATAGGGGAATTATGAGAATATATATCGCTTTTGATGACACCGATGTAATTGACTGCGGGCGGGGTACCGGCAAACTCGCCCGCTGGTTTGAAGAAAGGCTGCCGCATGGGGTGTCCATGACCGGGGTGATACGGCATCAGCTTCTTGTGGCCGATGATATTCCATACACCTCGCATAACAGTTCTTTGTGCCTGGTTGCCGAGGCGCCTTCCCCGGATGTTATCCCGGAGATCATCGAACGGGCTGCAAAACACATAAAGGAACATTTTTTCGAAGGCAGTGACCCCGGCCTATGTGTCGCGGGAGAGTCCGATCCGGCGTTGAACGCCCTCCTTGATTTCAGCAAGACATGTCTGCAGAGAAAAGTCTCTCAAGCGGAGGCCATGAAGGCGGCGGCGGGCATACATCTCTCCGGACATGGCGGCACTGATGACGGCATAATCGGAGCCGCGGCGGCGGTGGGATTGACCCATCACGGCATGAGCGGGCGGTTTATAGAGTGCGGGGGGAGGCCTTTGCGCGATTATCCCCTTGCAGTCTCCGCGGGAGAGCTTGTGAAAAACGGGTTGATCCCCGTTTCCGTGGGGCGGAACTCGGAGCTTCCGGCCGATGATGCGTTGATACATAACGGCGGCTGGCTCAGGCCGCGTCTGTTCACCGGAAAGGCCGTAGTGCCCGTATGCAGGGATAAGAAAAGCGGCGAATGGTATTGCACCGGCAAGGTCATATACGATGAAAAAGAATAAAATAACACTGAAAGACTACATGGTAAAAGAGAAAAGACGGATCATATACGGCTTTTTATGTACATTGATGATGGGCATGTCCGAGGTCTTTACGGGAGCGATGCTCAAACTGTTTACGGATACGCTCAGCGGCAAGGGAAGCAGTTTTAACGGCGAGGTGTTAAAACTGCATCTTAAGTTTTCAATAAAAAACATATTTAATGACGGCAATATGACATTGTTTGATAAAAAGCTGGCGGGGTCGGCCCAGGTACTGTCAGCCCTGTATTATCTTTGCGCCGCATTTTTGGGGATCTATCTTCTCAAAGTGCTGTTTGATTATCTGAGATCCGTCATGATGAACGGCGCCGCCGAGGGCATGCTGCGCGATTTCAAAAAAGACCTCTATGCCAAGTCACTGCGCCTCTCTGAAAATGCCTTTTCCCGAAGAAAACCGGGGGACATCGTCTCCAGAATGACATTCGACGTGATGAGATTGAGAGAACTTGTCGAAATGCTCATAGAAGTCTCAAGATCCGTGATCTATATTATAATATTCCTGCCTTTGATGTTTGTGTTAAACTGGAAGCTGACGCTGATGACATTCGTGTTTTATCCGGTATCTGTCTATATGATAGATAAGCTCGGCAAGATCATCTCAGGGCTTGGGAAAAAAGTCTCGGACAATGTCGGGGAATATACCGCTTATTTTGAGGAATCACTCAACCACAGAAGGGTCATCAATGCGTTGGGGAAGGAATCGCGAAGAAAACAGTTGTTTTCATCGCTTATAGATAAAAACTATCTCTTGAATCTTAAACTGATCAAAGCCAGGTATATGCTTAAGCCGTCAAACGAGTTCATAGGGATGCTCTTCCTCGGGGTCTTGTTCCTGATATTAGGCAGGGGCTTTGTGCACAACGGCAAAACACCCGGGGATATTATGCTATACCTTTACTTTGTAAAGACATCCTATAAACCCCTCAAGAAAGTCGCGCACGCCGTGGGGACGCTGCAAGTCGCCTTGGTCAGCAGCCGCAAGATCTTTGACTTTCTTGACGATGAGGAGGATGAAAACAGGGGGGGCGAGATAACATCGCCCGCGTACGCATCCATGGAATCAATGGGCCTGGCCTATTCCTACGACGGCATCAACAATGTTTTCAGCGGTATCACTGTCAGCATAAGATCGGGTGACAGGCTGTGCGTGACCGGGCCTTCAGGGGCGGGGAAGACAACATTGCTTAAGATATTCGCGGGGCTTTTGGACGATTACAGGGGCAGTGTCAGGTTTTGCGGCGATGAGATCAGGAATCACGGAGAGTATGCCGGCGGCAATGCGCTTCTTTTGTCCTCTTTTGACGCATATCCGGGTGATCCTTTTGAGGAGATCTCGGATAATATAAACGGTGATGATCTGCTTGCAGGATTGAGGCGGTCGGTCGCGGAAAGACACGGCGCGGATTATTCGCGCATGCCCAATGGCGCCAGAGCGGCATTGATAGTCGGCTGCGCGCTGGCCCGGAAGCCTGCCATGCTGCTTATTGATGAGCTTTGCGATTTTATGGATGATGAGCTCGCGGATAGACTTGAACCTTTGTTTGAAAAAGTGCCGATCGTGGTGATAGTCTCCGCCAGGGATAGTGTGATATCCCGCTGCAACAGCCGATTAAGACTATGAGAAATACCCTTTACAAAAAAAAACATACGAAGTAAAATCGGTATTATGAGGTGTGGATATGAAAAATATTATCATTGTCCTTACGATAGGGATAATAATACTGATGCTTAACATCCTTTTAGGTTCGCCTGCTCCCGTCGAGTCGGACTATTATGACTCCCTTCTGGATACGTCAGCCGATCCGGTCCAGACTGCCACCGAAACCGGACCCTTTTATGTCCGTGTCAAACATGGCACGATGAAACTCACCCCCAAGGCCGCATATTCCGCAACCGCGCGGGTGGCCCATAAAAAAAAGTACTCATTCGGATGGAATGCGGCTCTGGCGCCTTATGACCTGGCCCTTTCCTGGGGAAAACTCAATCATGACAGTGTGATGCCGCATGTCAGGTACAGGCAATCGGGCCGCTGGTATTTTTTTAAATTTGACGCCCTGTGTCCGGTCAGCGGGGCATATATCTCGGCTCATTCCTCGAACAACCACATCATGCATGCGTCGGACAATATACTCCGCGTGCTTAAAAAGGTCCGTGCCGGGGATTTTTTAAGGCTTGACGGCTATCTGGTCTTTGCGGACGGCTTTATCCGGGGCGATGAGGTCCATTGGCACTCCAGCCTGAACAGAAAAGACACCGGCGACGGGGCGTGTGAAGTGTTTTATGTCAATAGAATATGGTATGACGGAAAAATATATGAGTGAATGCGGTTCACCCCCGATTTTCGACGTTTCATCCCCCGAAAACGACGTTTCGTCGGAAGGCGGTTGCGCGTAAGTCCTGGGGGGGTAGACTCTATCGATGGGACTCATTGCGAGATCAATAACTATTCCGGCATGCCGGCCTTTGGCTAATTGTTGTCCGGGTTCTGAATTGTTTTCAATGCTTATAATCTGATTGTTTTTTCCTTTTTATTCCCCTTTCGCAGCGGGTCCCTCTGACTCATCCGGAACCGTTGCCTCCCGTGTCAATCTTTTTATTGTATGCGGCATGTTTTCATGTATAATTTATCTGTTATCATTATGTCCGGGGGGAGTGGATGAAAGAAACTCTTATGAGAGTGGTGTGGGCAGTTACCACCGCCGTGCCGATATATCTCTGGGCGTCGGAGACCGTCACCATATTAAGGATCAACGCCCATACAATATCAGCCCTGTTCGGCCATCTTGCAGCCGTTTTCATGGTACAGGCTTTGTTTCTGGGATCGAGGTTCAAGATCCTGGAAAAGGGGGTCGGCCTTCAGCGCCTGAACAGGTCTCACGGCCTTTTGGGCGGTTTCGCATTGATGCTGCTGATACTGCACGGCGCGCTCATGGCCGCCGGCAACGACATCGGCATGCATCCCATGTATACGGTATTGCCCGCTGCGGGGGTGATTCTAATTTCGATGTCAGCGCTTTTTATGCTGCTGGTAAAGGCGCGTCTCATGCGCGTATCATCCTGGCTGTCCCTGCATGGCAGGTTTAAATGGGTCTTTTATCTCTTTGCGGCGCATGCTTTGTATATAAGGGGGATATCCGTCTCGGACCCCTTTTCCGTTTATTATCTCTCGCTTACCGCAATGGCAGTATGTGCGGATGTCGCTACATCCGTAAGCAGGCATCACCGGTTCAGCTTTCCCCATAAGGTGACGGAGGTCATTCGCGAAAGCCATGACACATGGGTGATAAGATGCGAAAAAAACGGATTTAAATATCTGCCCGGCCAGTATGCGTTCATACGCACAGTGATGAACGGCCGTGTTTCGGAAGAGCATCCGTTTACAATATCATCCGATCCCACAGGCGATTATATCGAGTTCACGATCAAATGGGTGGGCGAGTTCACCTCGGCCGTTCACCATCTCAGGCCGGGGGACGATATCATCATAGACGGCCCTTACGGGCAGTTCTGTTTTCTCATGAAAAAACCGGGTGATGTGGTGTTTATCGCGGGGGGCATAGGCATCACACCGTTTATCTCAATGCTCCGTTATGCGAACAGAGTGTCAAGCAGACATAAGTTCACGCTGATATGGGGAAATAAAAGAAAAGAAGACATCATATTCCGGGCGGAGATCAAAGATATGACACTGGGGCTTGAAAAAATGAGGGTGGTGCATGTTTTGTCCAGAGACCCGGGAAGAAAGAGCGAGCACGGCCATATAGACAGCGGCATTATCAGTAAATACGTGGATATACCGGAATCGTCAATATTTTTCATATGCGGGCCTCCAAGGATGGCGTACGATTTGAAAAGGATACTGCAGGATATGGGCATTGATAAGCGAAGGGTGTTTTATGAAAGATTCGGACTTTGATCAAAGCGTCGGGGCGGGAGAGAGCATGGCTGATTTTGAGGATATAAGGAAAAACATACTTGAGGTCGAAAAGGATGATCCGGAATCCGCAATGAAAATAGTGGTGGAGGCCCTTGAATCCGCGCGGTCAAATGGATCAGGAGATGAGGAAATACGCCTGCTGGTCGATAAAGGCCGCATACACAGGAAATTGGCTCAATACGTCGAGGCTATAGACTGCCTTACCACGGCCGCATTATTGGCAGAGCAGACCGGCATCCCAAAACTGATACGCATGTCAAATAACAGCCTTGGAATTCTATACAGGCAGATAGCGGATTTTGAGAACGCCCTCACGGTATACGACAAGATGATAAATTACACCGACGGGGAAAACGAACCCGAATATCTGGCCCTGCTTCTGAACAACATCGGCGTCGTCTACCGCCACCTTGAGGAACGGGACAAATCGCTCAGCTATTATATGCGGGCACTGGCTCTATATGAACTTGCCAAAGACGAAAAGGGGTATGCAAACACCCTCAATAATATGGGCCTTATATATGTGGACCTCAATTCATATGATCAGGGCATAGAATATTTTGAGCGTTCCCTTGCCATACGCCGCAAGATCGAAGACAGTCCGGGAGTTGCCGTATCGCTCCATAACCTGGGGCTGGCATACTGCCGAAAAGGCGATTACGCAGGATCGGAAAAAAACTTTTTAAAAGCGCTTGCCATGTTCGAAGAGGTCGGGAACCTGCTGGGGGTGGCCAAGACCAATGAGGCTTTGGGCGAGACGTATGAGCATTGGCCCGATCTTGAAAAGTCCGAATCCCATCTCATGGCCGCCCTGAGTACGGCCATAGAGATCGACAATGAAGAGATCATGAAGGGGAGCTATGAAAAGATATCCTATCTGCATGAGATCCGGGGCGACTATAAGAAAGCGCTTGATTATTATAAACGTTTTTGCTCGGAACAGATAAAACTCTCTGACAGACTCAAAAACGACATGTGCGAAAGGGTGAGCATAAAATCCGAGATCGAGAAAAAAAAGGCCGAACAGAAACTGTACAGGATGATGAATGATGAATTGAAAAAAGCCAATAAACTTATATCCAGGAAAAACAGAGAGCTGAAGGAGTTTTCACTGCGGCTGAAGGAACTGGCGGATACCGACCAGCTTACCGGTCTGGCGAACCGCCGTTTTGCCACGGAACGCCTTAAACAGGAGCAGGTACGCCATGAGCGCAACAAAAAACCCTTCTCAGTCATATTGGCTGACATTGATGATTTTAAACATTTCAACGATGAATACGGGCATGAATGCGGAGACCGCATACTTGCGCATATATCTGCCATGTTTAAGGGATTGGTGCGTAAGCAGGACACCGTCTCCCGATGGGGCGGCGAGGAATTTCTGTTTATACTTCCCGAGACAGACGGCAAAGGATGCAGAAAGACCGCCGAAAAAATATTGCAAGCGGTTTCGGAGAGCCGGATAGATTATGATGGTATCTCTATCACTATGACCATAACGATGGGATACGGCGTTTACGATGGAAAAGGGGATATCGGCGCTGTTATCGACGAGGCGGACAGGGCTATGTACAAGGGTAAAAAAAGCGGGAAGAACATGGTCTGTGAGGCTTGACGCCGCGGGGAGCTGATTCATGACGGGCAGTAAAAACGGGCGGCAGTTGACAGGTCTTGTTTCCGCGGCGGCTGCATTTATATTGTGGGGCGTGCTGCCGGCATACTGGAAGCTTTTATCGGATGTCAGCCCCTATGAGATACTCGCGCACAGGATAGTGTGGTCCTTCGTCTTTGTCACGGCAGTCATATTGCTCACCGGCCGTACAGGTGAGGTCAAAAAGATCTTGCGGAACAAAAAAACACTGACAGCGGTTGTCGCCGCTTCGTTTTTTGTGACTGTCAACTGGCTGGTGTACATATGGGCCGTGAACACAGGCCGTATAGTGGAGGCAAGCCTGGGTTATTATATAAACCCGATCCTGACTTTTTTTCTCGGGGCGGTCGTATTGAAGGAACGGCCTGACCGTCTCAAGATCTGGGCCATCGCAAGCGCCGGATGCGGCGTGTTGGCTTTTTCGCTTGGATTGGGCAGGATACCATGGCTGTCCTTGGTGCTGGCCGTCTCTTTCGGCACATACGGACTGATCAAAAAAATAACCGGAGCCGGCGCCCTGGCCTCGCTTGCTGTCGAGACCGCCGTGGCCGCTCCTTTCGCGCTCGCCTATATACTATATTCCTCACTGAGGGGCGAAGCCTCTTTTTTGTCGGGTGATATGACGGCGATGATATTTCTCCCTCTTTCCGGCATAGTGACCGCATTGCCGCTCTTCTTTTTCGCTGCGGCCGCCAACAGGATAAAGCTTTCTTCGGTGGGGTTTATGCAGTTTCTTTCGCCCTCCATAAATCTCGTGCTTGGGACGCTGGTGTACGGCGAGCTCTTTTCGCTCAGGCATGCAGTAAGTTTTTCATTTATATGGCTGGGGCTGGCAATGTATCTTTCGTCGCAGCTGCGACAGGCCCGCGAGGCGGTATGATGTGAGTATACTGCTCTTTCTTGTCGCCGGTTTTGCCGGCGGCTGGTTGTTAAGGAAAAAACGGGTCTCCGCCGCCGCTTCGCGCGCGGCCGGGCTGACCGTGATGATACTGCTTTTTTCACTTGGAACTGAGATCGGAAGCGATGCGGAACTCTATGCAGGCATAGGCAAACTCGGCTTTACGGGCTTTATATCCGCCCTGTTCTCGGTCGCGGGAAGCATAATATTGGGAGCGGCGTTTTGGAAGATCATAAAAAAATAATATCCATACTTAAAGAGACCGCGTTGCCTGTCTGTGTCTTTGCGGCAGGTATATGGGCGGGCAGAAGCGGATTCACTTTGCCGCAAGACGCTTCGGGGCTCATACTCATAGCGCTGATAGTCTTGACCGGGCTCTCGCTGGGATCGAACCCCTCGGCTGGCAGACTCTTTAAGCTCGCCACTCCGCGCATGCTCTCGATACCGCTGAGCGTGATGGCGGGCACTGCCGCCGGAAATGCGATACTGTCACTGCTGCCGGTGGGGCTCACTCTCAGGGAATCAGTCCTGATAGGCGCGGGGTACGGATATTACAGCCTCTCCAGCGTATTGATATCAGGACACGGATTGAAAGAGCTGGGTGCGGCAGCTTTGTTTGCAAATATAATGAGGGAAGTGATCACGCTTGCCCTGGCCGGCTACATGGTGCGATTTTTCGGGAAGGCCGCCCCCATACTGTCGGGAGGCGCCACTTCAATGGATGTGACCCTTCCTGCGGTGATCAGTAAGTCCGGTGAGGAGTATGCGGTAGTGTCTGTATTCAGCGGAGTCTTACTCACACTTGCGGTGCCTGTGGTGATCACAGCCATACTGAACTTATAGGGGGCGGGATGACAGAGGAACTGATGAAATATTGCGCGGCTTTTAACGATACGGCGCTGACGCATCCCTTCGGGGCGAGCCCCCACGTGTATAAGACTGGCGGCAGGATATTCGCCCTGATATCGGATGAGGGCGATAAGCTCAAGATCAGCCTTAAATGCGATCCGGACCATTCCGTCGAATTGCGCGGCCATTACGCGGGGATCTCGCCGGGATATCATCTGAACAAACAATTGTGGATATCCGTCGAACTCCCGTCAGATGTCTCCGTGAATATGGCCCGCGAACTGATTGCCCACTCGTATGAAGAGGTCAGACGAAAACTGGCGAAAAACAGCAAAAGGAGTGATCAAAATCGAATATAAACTCAATGCGGATTATCCGAATTACCGCACCTTCAGAAAAGCCGTGATGATCCGAAAAGGCGAAGAAAAAGCCGCGTGGGGGCCCGGATACATCGCCCCTGAATTAAGGTATTCGCTGGACGGTGAAGAAGGCATCATACGGGTAAGATATGAGGATATACCTTTTTTTACTTCCGATGAAGAAACGGGTTCGGAGCATATGCGCGATATACTCGGGGCGCAGTCGGGAAAACGCGAATGCGCCGGGCGGCTTGAATCAGTAT
This sequence comes from uncultured bacterium, assembly GCA_964548195.1. Lineage (GTDB taxonomy): Bacteria > Macinerneyibacteriota > Macinerneyibacteria > Macinerneyibacteriales > DSCS01 > CAZJQC01. The sequence continues at coordinate 24,116 of CAZJQC010000017.1, forward strand.
ATGACGCGCATCTGAAGGAGATAGACTTTAATACGGACATGGAGCTTACTGAAAACGAGTTCGTCGTCCCGTGCACTTCCGAAAAGTACCTCTCCGAAGAACTGGTGAGCCATAAGGGCACCATGCTGCTCAAGCTGTCCCGCAAGGATTATCCTGTCCCCGATTTCTGCATACTTAATTCACGCTTCAGCCAGCTGGATAAAAAAGCGCGCAGGAAGCATGTCGTATCAGCCCTAAGGAACCTGGAAAAGCTTACCGGTTCGGCCCTGGGTGATGCGGAGAATCCTCTTGTCTTTGCTGTCAGATGCGCGATGCCGAGATATATACCGGGCCTTATGCCGACGTTTCTGAACGTGGGGGTCACGGATGACGTCTTTGACGCACTGAGCCGAAAGCACGGCAGGCTGGTGGCGTCCAAGATATGGCTTAATAATATGAAGACTCTCTATGGCCTTTTGTACAGAGACCGCGGCGATTTTGACACCGCCCTGGTAAGGGGATGCCTGAAAAGCGACGATGTGGCTGAAATAGACGCTTTGACAAACCTCCTGCGGAGGTCGATAGACGCGCTGGATCCGGGTCTCGCGAGAGATCCGCTTTATCAGACTCTTTTTTTCATAGATAAGGCCATAGAGGGATTTGAACAAAACAGCGACCTGTTTTACACATTCGTCAAAAACAGGGAAAGCTTTCCGTCACTCATCCTTCAGAAGATGGTCTGGACGATCATAGACAACAACTCTTATCCCGGGGTGCTTTACAGCCGTCATTCGCGCACCGGCCTGGGGCGGCAGGTCGAATTTGTGAGGAATATCTTTGGCGAGGAGATCATGACAGGCACCATTGAGACAAAAGAGATAGAGTATTTTGACCGGGCTGAGATCAGAGACGATTTTCCCGCGGTATATCATTTTGATCCGCTGCTGGAGCGGCTTGAAAAAATACTGGCATCGCCGGTGACAGTCGAGTTTGCGGCCGAATCGGGCAGAAACTGGGATTTTTTCGCCGTGCTTCAGCTGAATAAGGCGGAGCTCACCGGAAGGTCCTCCCTGCTTTCGGCGGTGGACATGTTCAACAGAGGCGTAATAGACCGCGAGCGCGTTATCAGCCTTATACAGCCCTATCACCTCAGACAGATCATATCCGGAAGCATTGATGACGCGTCCTTTAAAAATCTTAATTACTTTTGCGGCGGTGTGTCGGTGCTGCCCCGTTCAGCTGTCTCGGCCAGAGCTTATTTCAGCGCGAAAGCCGCGCTTGACGCGAAAAAAAGAGGCGAAAAGATCTGCATATGCAAAGAGAACTTCATCCCATCCGACACCATAGTAATGAACGAGATGGATGCCATAGTCAGCGTAAACCCGGCGGCTATACATGTGGTCACCGCATGCAGAAGTTTCGGCATACCCGCCTTCCTGAACCTTGAACATTTCGGAGTGAGGATGGCCGATCATATGCTCATAAACAAGGACGGGGAGATAATAAGAGAAGGCGATTGGATCACTTTATCCAGCAAAAGAAAGACGGTGTTTACCGGAAGAGCGAGATTTAAGACGGCGAGGTTTCAAAAATATCTTGACGGGGAACGCTTTGAGATGGAGGAGAAAGAGGAGAAGGTCTTTGTGAATATGGCGCGGGCCTTTGAGACCTACAGGGAGATCGTTGAAAATGCCGACCTTGATTCCATTGTAAACCTGAAGGACCTTATAAAACTTATCAGAAACGATCTGAGAAAAAATCCTGAAAAAGCGTCGCATTTTTTGAATAAATGGTTTGATTCGCATACCGAGAAATATTTGGAACAGACCCTTCAAAGTGAACTGGGGACACATCAGGCGCAGTTCAGCCTCTATAATATGCTGACCATGGAAAGAAAGATACGCTTTTTTAAAGGAATACTCTCAATATGCATGCGGGAGGGGCTTTCGGGGTACAATGCCGGGTCATTCATGCTTGGACGCTTCATATGCCAGCCGCATCCGATAAGGTTCTGGCGCGATTTTACACCGGAAGAGACACTTTTCCTGCTTAATGAATATGTACTGTTCGAAAAGTATATTCAGATACTTAACAAAGTCGGCGAAAGAAAGATAAACAGGGCCAGAAGCCATATATTGAACGGGGGGCTTGGAAGCATCGAAGTCAATTACGGATATGCCGGCACATTTTTGACATTAAAGCTTAATATGGCTTCCCCTGAGCCGTATTTTGCCGCGATGAAAGAACATTATGAAGCCGAGACCGGAGATTTGCTGAAGATATTGTGTCTGCCGTACGGCAGACTGTATGATTACGATGATGAGATGTCTTTTAAACGTCTCATGGGACTCTGCCGCGCGGAGGGCGTAAACGTCCCCGACAGGGATGATATCTGATGGATGTGAATAAGAGTTTCTTTGAGGCAGTTGACGGAGATGAGGGTGTATGACAGAGTTTACGGCAAAGGTCCGCAGGCTTATAAGATCCGTGCCGCGGGGAAGGGTGGCGACATACGGCCAGATCGCCGCCCTGGCGGGAAATCCGCGCGGCGCCAGAGCGGTGTCCTGGATATTGCATTCGGCCCCTCCTGATGCCGGCCTGCCCTGGCATAGGATTGTCGGTGTGGCGGGGAAAATATCACTTAAGGGGGAGGGCGGCATCATACAGCGGGAACTGCTCGCCGCCGAAGGCGTGGACTCCGATAGCCGGGGGCGTATTGATATTAAGGCTTTCGGATGGACGGGCGACGCGCCGGAGGATATAATATGAAAGCGTCGCCGTCTTTTTCAGGCGATCCTATTATCGCACTGAATGCCTTAAATTTCATAAAAAACGGATATGCCCTCTCCGTGACCGAAGCGGACGGCATATTGAAAGTCGCCGGCTTCAGTGACCGCGACTGGACATATTTTGCGGTTTCCGAGGGGCAGGAGAGGCGCGCGGCCGAGATGAGCGACGATGATGATATGAATTTTGCCGCCGTTAGTGACGCCTTCTGTGATCTCATAGCATATAAATGGCGCATACGTACCGCAAAACTCATATACACGGGGAAATTGCCTTCGCGATCGCCCGATTGCCGGGCCTTGAGAGAATCGGATGCGGAAAGGCTGATCGAATTGTCGCATTATTCGGCTTTTTTGACCAGCGAATACGTGAGGGACCGTATCAAAAACGGCATCTCCGCATGCGTACGCAGAAACGGCGTGCCTCAGGCCTGGGCCATGACGCATGATGACGGGGCTGTGGGTTTTCTCCATACGGATAAATCCGTGAGAAGAAAAGGGTACGGCGAACAGGCGGCGCTTGCCGTGATACGGGAAGTGATGCTTCGGGAGGAGATGCCTTTTGTGCACATAGAAGCGGATAACAAACCCTCCCTTTGCCTGGCCACAAAACTGGGCTTTGTGTTTCATTCTTATGTGAACTGGATCGGTGTGTAAACTCTTTTTTTGCGTCCGACTCCTTTCCGTGTTATAATACCGCA
>CAZJQC010000018.1:0-25798 GCA_964548195.1 uncultured bacterium
TTTATAAGTATTGTATAAAAGATATCTTTCCATCCTTTTCGCCTCTCATGCACGCCGATCTCGTCAAAGTCCGTGCCGGCATATTTTTTAAAGGCTTCTTCCACCGTGATCCTCTCATAGCCGTCAAGGGCTATGTCCTTGCCCTTGTAGCTGATACGGTCTTTCCCGGCAAGCTTTCTGAACAATGCCGCGCAATCGTCCATGAGCGATTCATACGGCTCATATGCCCGGTACCATTCCAGCATCTGAAACTCCGGATTATGCAGAGGGCCGGGCCTGTCCCTGCGGAACACCGGCACGATTTGAAATAATTTTTCGGAAATACCGGAGACAAGCGCCTTTTTCATAAAATATTCGGGAGATGTGTGCATATAAAGGGCCTCGCCGGCAAACTCGGACTCCAATGAGTCTATTGTGGGCTCCATGGCCGCGTATCTGGAGAGTACCGGAGTATTGATCTCCAGAAAGCCTTCGCCCCAGAAAAAGGACCGTGTCTCTGCCGCCATAAGCTGCGCCCTGAGCAAGGTGCTTTTATAGTCGGTGTCATATACCGCGCGCTTCCAGTTGGCGGCTCCAGGGGGCATCTCTCCGCGTGTGAGCAGCACACTGCTCTCAGCCTCGAACACTTCCCCGTTCATCTGTCCGTCAAGTTCGACGATATCGTACATCGAAAAACGGCATCCGCGTGTCTTGATGTATCGCAGCCCCGTGAGAATATACTTGTCGCCTTCTATTTCGATGACTCTTCCCCTGAGTATCATACCTCAAGCCTCATGCCGTCGTATGCGTAGATGATCCTGATGCCGTCGCGTTCCTCGTCCTTGAAGAGTTCAAGGTATCTCTGGCTGAAATGTGTCATGATCAATGTCCTGACGCCATGTTTTTGAGCCGTCTTGAAGGCGTCTTCATGTGTTGAATGGCGGCCTCTTTTGGCATACCCCTTCTCGTCGTCCTTATAGGTGGCGTCATGTATAAGCACGTCCGCGCCCTCTGCCAGGGCATGGCTGCCCTTGCACGGCTCCGTATCGAGTGAATACGATATGACCGCCCCTTTTTTCGTCTCGCCGAGAAAATCCGCGGGGACGAATGTGCGCCCCTGGAACTCTATGGTCTCCCCGTGCTGCAGCCTTCCGTAAAGAGGGCCCGCGGGAAGGCCGCATTCGGCGGCTTTTTTCGCGTCGAACCTGCCCGGCCTGTCGTTTTCAATAAACTTGAACCCGTATGTCCTGACGGTATGCCTCAATTCGACTGCTGTCACCGTGCTGATGTCATTGAACGCGTATACCCCGTTTTTCTCGATCTCGGTGACTTCCAGGGGATACTGCAGGTCCGCATTGCTGAACCTGAGGTTGAAATCAAGGTATTCGTCTATGCCGGCCGGGCCGAATATGCTGAGCGGAGTCGTCCTGCCGTTGAGCGACATGGTGGTAAGCAGACCCATCAGGCCGAAAATATGGTCGCCGTGCACATGTGAAATAAAGACCGCTTTTATCTTCGAATGTCTTAATCTTGATTTTTGTATCTGATGCTGGGTCGCCTCGCCGCAATCGAACAATGCGATGTCGCCGTCATGTATGATGGCCGTTGACGAATGGTTCCTGAACAACCCGGGTATGGCCGCCCCGGTACCCAACGTGACTATTTCAATCATATAAAACCTTCCAGCCTTTCAGCCCCTCCCCCGGGACAAGCTGATTCTAAAATAATTTGAATATGCTGTCAATGGAGTTCTGACATGGCGGGATCTCAGTAGCTATTTACCATGCTCGATTCCTCCGCATCCTTAAACTCGACCACTATGCGGTCTTTTTGAATATCTCTGAATGTCATCACTGAAAATGAGCATTTTATTTTCTTGCCCGGCTTATCATGGCTGATATTGGTAAAGGCCGTCTTAAATCCCGACGAGAATCTGACAGATTCCCCTTTTTTCACGCTGAGTAAAGAGTTTAGGCCAAATCCTCCCTGGCCGACAGAATTACCATATCCAAGATTCACACTCCAAATATCGTCCTCTTTTTCCTCAGCTCCCATAAAAAATATATTCATATTCATACTGAGATTTCCCTTTGTGCCCAGCCTGTCTCCAATAAAAAATTCCCCTGTCACATCTCCTCCTTTATATCGCCGGCCCTGACAAAAAACAACTCTCTTTGTTCATTTGTGATGACAATGCCGTCCCGATAGAAACAAACACCCTCGCATTTCTTAAAGTCGCCCGGAGCAAATTCCCGTCTCTCCGGCGCGATGATGTCTTCACCGTCAAAGCCGGCGATTATGATCCCTTCATATGTAAGCAGCGCCAGCATGCCGCCTTTCATGTCGGCGGATGTGACGGGCGCTCCCGCCCTGAAGGCGCCGTTCATCCGAAGGATGACCCTGTCGCCGTCCGTATCCGGAAGACCGCATGAATAGATGGCGGAGAGTCCGCCTTTTTTCGATTTCGTGAAAAAATAAAGCCTTCCCTCATAAAAACATACGGCTTCGCAGTCATGGCCCGATACCGACGGGCCATCCGGCGGCTGTTCCGGATATTCGACAAAAAAACGCATCAGGACGTTTGCCGATCTCTCTTCGGGCGCGGGCTCTTTGACCACGTAGATGCAAATATCATCGCGGCGCCTCAGATTGTCGCCCGTGTCGGCGATAAATATCCGCCCGTCGCCGTCGGATGCGATGTCTTCCCAGTCTCTGTTTACAGCTCCCCTTACAAGCGTACCCCGGGGATTGACGGAAACACCGTAAATATCGGCATGAAAAAGCCTGGCATCGTTGCCGGAGTCGTTTATAAGCCAGAAACCGCCATGGACATCGGACGGTATTATCCCGGAACATTCCCTGAGGCCGGGGATCTCCATGACCGACGAAGTCACTGTTTCTATGCCGTCGGACTCAGCCATGGAAAACCGGTTGTTTTCAATTGTGGCGTATGTCACACAGCCGGAAAATAAAAATAAAAAGGCAATCCATGCCCTGTATAATGTCATTCCGTCACCGGCTTAAGCACCATGCGCGTCTTAAATCCCATATCCCGCTCTCCCTCGACCGCTATGCCTTCCAGAAGGAGGAAATCCGGGGAGATCACTGAGACCGGCACGTTAAAATAATCTCGTTTAAGCTCGACATCATCCGCTCCGAGTCCGCCCGCCGCGATGACATTGTATAATGTATCCGCATTCAGGTTCAGAGCAGCGGCCCCGCGCAGGGGTATTCTCGTGCCGTCCTTTTTGACCATATATATTTCAGCCGGGGCCATCCCCTCGGACGATACACCGGAACCTTCGGTAAGGCCGTCCAAATATCCGGGATATTTCAGGCGCGCCACCTCTATGTAATAGTCATAGCCGTCAGCAAGAGCCGTCTCAATGGCGGTCTTCTCCGCCTCCGCCGCAGTGACGCTTGCGTTTGAAGTCACCTTTATAACGCCCGGCGATACCAGCGCCGCCCAGGGGGAGGCCCAATGGTAGTGGCCGTTCATCGGCAGAGATACTTTGGCGGGCGTCCTTGAGTTCAGCAGCGACCGCAGCATGCCGTTTTCCACCAGTATGGTCTCCGCGTCCGGCATCATCCCTTCCGCGTCGAACCGGTAGGAACCGCTTAAATCACGTCCATCCCATCGGCTTAAGGCGGGGCATGCGGTGACCGTCAATTGCGAAGATATGATCTTCCTGCCGATACGCTTTTCCATCTTTCCGGAATTACCGTCCGGGTCCGATAGCGCCACCCTTTCATCGGCATATACCGGCAGGCGTCTGGAGATCAGAGGCGCCGCGCCGCCGAACAGGGCTTCCGCGATCAGTGTCTTCGCGGCCCTTCCCGTAAACATGACAGGCCCTCTGTAATAATCGTCGAACACAGGGGCGTCCTTTTGGGATACAAGTCTTTTCGCCATATGATCGGCTTTGTCCCTGAGTCTGCCAAAGTCTCCAGGCCCGGGGTATATCTCCTTGATGACATCGCCCGAGACACTGCCGTCACCGTTCATAAGCACGCCGCCAAAAGCGATCTCGATAAAGGATCTCGGGTAGATCGCCTGCGATCCTTCGGAATCCGTGTAATAGACCGTCATATCAAAGACATTGACTTCGGCATATGAATCGAATATATCCGGGTATGAACGAAAGACATCTGAAATGGAATCGGCAAGCCCTGCCGTTTCCTCTTCCGAAAGTGTCGCTTTTATCGTTTCATCAAAGTATGTTTCCGGCGCTTTTCCGGCAAAATCGGGCAATCCGCCGTTCAGTCCGCGCTCTTTGAATACGCTCTTTTTTTCCTCGAAGACGGCGACATTCCCCTTATAGGCCTCATCTGAGAGAAGCCAGAAGGCTCTTTTGATGCTTTCCGCGTCGCATACGCCGGAAACGGCCCGGTCCTGGCGGAACGCGCTGAAAAGGTTATTGTAATTGAGGTAATTGTCGCCGCTGAAAAGGTAATCGCCGTTCTTAAGCGATACCCTGACCACGCCGTAGGGAGCGGATACCCTGACGGTAGGCGTTCCCAGTACTGACCTTATCCTTTTGATCTTCATGTCCCTGTATGTATATGAGATAAAAAAAGGAGGCGGGAAATCCTCGGTGCTGAGCCCCCTGATATTCCGGTCAAGTTCCTCGTTCATGGCCCGCAGTACATCCGAAGGGCGTGCGGTGAGTACAGCCGTAAAAAGCATGAGCAGCATCAGTACGGATCTTTTCACTTTATCACCGCCGTATCTGTATCGGGGCGTGGCAGTATTGTCCTTTTCTCCTGCGACCGCCCTTTTTTCTGCAGCTCTATCTGTTCGACATAAAGCGAGGGCGAGACACATGAGACCGGCACGGAACCTGACTCAGCGCCGCAATACCCGCTGAAGACGCCGTGATCAGTCCCCGCCGCCGATATATGCGAAAACATGGAAAGTGGCGTGCCGATAAGGTCCACGCCGCGCACAAGCTGGTCAGGCCGTCCGTCCGCGAACACCCTGTACACCACGATCGGTGTGACATTGAACGAGTTCGGCACATATCTGCCTGTCTGTGTAAAACCTCCCGTCACGGATTCTATGTAGTATCCGTACTCAAGGCCTTTTGCCTTCAGGGCGTCCGTGAGCATCCCCCTGAGTTCCGTCGGAGTGAATCCGCGCGATGTCTCGATTATAAGGTTTGATTGACGAGCCACCGGCGTCTTGCCGGGAGCGGCCCTGCCGTGTCCGTTGGAGAAGGGAAAGCCGTCTATGGGCGTCCTTGACATCAGGAACCCCTTGAGCACGCCGTTTGTGATGATCTCGGTCCTGCGCCCCTTCACGCCTTCATCGTCAAAATCATAATGCCCCCATAAATAATCGCCACGATAACGGCCGGACAAAGGATCGGAATATACCGACAATGCCTCCGGCAGCACCCTTTCGCCTATTTTTGTCTTGAATGTCTGTCCGTCCGTAACTTTTTTCATGCGCTGCCCCTCTACCCTGTGGCCGAATATCTCGTGAAAAAAGACGCCGGACGCCTCGCCGGAAAGTATTACGGGGCCTGTATAAGGCCCTACAAGCGGCGCTTCTGTGAGAGCGCCCATCAGGGTTGTCAGCCGTTCGGCTTCGGCCTTGAGGACGCCGAAAGCGGGCAGTCCTTCGGGCGTCTCCGCCACCCAGGACTTATATACCGGCAGCACCATGCCGTCATCGGCTTTTGCCGCGCTTTCCAGCGTCAGCCTTGCATAGCGATACCCCTGTTCCGCGGCGCTGCCCTCGGAATCAATAAAATATTTTCTGGTATTTTCGATAATAAGCTGAGCCTCCCCGTAAAGAGCGTACGGTTCCTCCAGAAAGCTGGCGGACGCGGCGGCAAGCGTGTCACGCCACAGCGCCGTGTTGATATCTTTGCGTTTTGGCCTGCCGATATGTCTTTTTATGACGGGCGCCGAAGAATAATCACCGGCGGAATCGTCTTCAGTGACTTTCAATGAGACATTGGAAAGCACCTTTGAATAGGAGGAGACCGCCTCCCGGTAAGCTTTTTCCAGACTGTTTCTCAATATGTACCTGACAGCCAGCGGATTCCATTCCAGAGGCAGTCTTTGACCCGTATCGCTTTTGGCATAATATGCCGAGATATCCTCGCGCAAAGCATGATGATTATCCAGTTCCGGAGACCCCACCCGCACCATGACCGTGAGTATCACCTCATGCTGATCATCTTCGGATACCGGCGTTCCCATTGAGGATGATAAGATCTTTTTAACCGACTCATCCACGCGGCAGGAAATATAATACGGTTTGACCTCTTCGCGCTGCAGCTCGGCCATATGAGCCGAGATCTCACGCCTCAAGAGGTTTGTCAGCTTGTCGGCGGCAGCTATGTCGATCAGAAACACCGCGACAAAAAGCATGAGTATCTTCCTTTTCAACCTCATTTTGCACCATACCCTCTGAGAAAATCTTTTCTGAACTCCTGAAAACGTTTTTCCTCTATCGCGGCGCGCGCCCGCTCCATAAGCTTGAGATAAAAATAAAGATTATGGTATGTGTTGAGACGCAGCGCGAGTATCTCGCCTGCCTTGTACAAATGGCGTAAATAAGCGCGGGAAAAATTTCTGCAGACATAACAGTCGCATGCGTCGTCAATAGGCGACTCGTCCATGGCATATGACGCGTTCCTGATATTCAAAGGCCCGTTCCAGGTAAAGACCATGCCGTTGCGTCCGTTTCTGGTGGGCATGACGCAGTCAAACATATCGACCCCGAGGTTGATGCCCTCTATAAGGTCGACCGGAGTGCCCACGCCCATGAGATATCGGGGTTTGTCGGCCGGCATGATCTCTGCGGTATGGGCAAGCATGTCATACATGATATCTTTGGGTTCCCCCACGCTCAATCCGCCTATGGCATAGCCCGGAAAATCAAGGTCCACGGTCATCTTCGTGCTTAACGTGCGGAGGTCCTTATACATCCCGCCCTGTATTATGCCGAAAAGCATCTGCATATCCGTGTTTTTATGTGCTTCCTTTGACCTTTTTTCCCATTTGACCGTGCGCTGCAATGATTCGGCTGCGTATCCCTTTTCCGCAGGATACGGTATACATTCGTCAAAGCACATCATTATATCGGAACCCAGTGAGTTCTGTATCTCCATCGACAGTTCCGGCGTAAAAAAATGTCTTGACCCGTCAAGATGTGAATTGAAATAAACGCCTTCATCTGTTATGCGGTTAAGCCCCGAATGTGAAAACACCTGGAATCCGCCGCTGTCGGTAAGTATAGGCTTATCCCATGAGGAAAAACGGTGCAGCCCGCCCATTTTTTCGACAAGCCTGTGCCCCGGACGAAGATAGAGATGATATGTGTTTCCCAGTATGATCTGCGCGCCGATATCCGCAAGTTCATGGGGGGTCATTGATTTCACCGTGCCCTGAGTGCCGACAGGCATGAATATGGGCGTCTCTATGACACCGTGCGTGCATCTCAGCCGCCCTCTTCTGGCATTTCCGTCAGTGCCCAGCAGTTCAAAACTCATACGTTGTTCCTTTCATCAGTGATCTCCATCTCAGCGTAACCGAACAGGGGCTCGGTGAAAAGGACCTTTGCTTTTACCAGGGCGCCGGGGAATAGTGATCTGATATTTACTCCGATCTTTTTAAAATATGCCCTTCCCCTGACCTTATAATCTATCAGTTCGACGGATACGCTGTTCAGGTCGATGCGTATTACTATGCCGTCGTATACTGCGTCCGGCCTTTCGCCAAGCCAGCGCAATGCCTTTATCTCATAGGAGCGGGCTTCCGCGGCGGCCGCGTTGCGTTCCGACTCGGAAAGTATGGATGCCATTGACGAGAGTTCACCGCCCTCATACGCGCGCCCTTTTAATATTCTGTGTATGATCAGATCCGGATAGCGCCGTATAGGCGATGTGAAATGGGTATAAGAAGAGGACTGCAATCCAAAATGGCCTCTGTTTTTTATCGAATATTTTGCCTGCTTCAGAGATTTAAGAAGCTCGATCTTCAAATACGAGGAGTATGGCTTGTCCTGGGTGCGTTTCAATATGGCGTTCAGGTCGGAAGCGTCTACCCTTTTGATATTTTCGCCAAGCAGTACAAGGGTGTCCTTGAGCGCTTCCAGTGACTGAAGCCCCGGGTTCTCATGTATCCTGAATATGGAGACATCCCCTCTGTTTTCAATGGTCCTTGATACCGATTCGTTGGCGGCGATCATAAACTCCTCGATGATACGATGAGAAGCCGTCCTTTTGACGGGGACGATATCCACGGGTTCTTTCGCGTCATTTAATATGACACGGTTTTCCGTGACGTCCAGATCAAGGGCGTTCCGCCGCATTCTTTCCGCGTGAAGCGCCTCGGCGCATGCGGCCATCTGAGCAGGCGTATCGCCGAGATCGGATCGCCCGCCGTCAAGTATGTCCTGAAACTCCTCATAGGTGAAATACGCGTCAGGGCTGATCACGGATTGGGAGACGGCCGATCCGGTCACATTCCCGTCTCTGTCAACCTTCATGGCGACCGTCAGCGCAAGACGTTTTCCGCCGGGTGAAAGGCTGCAGATCTCCGCTGTCAGCGTATCGGTGAGCATGGGCCGGAAACGGTCGGTGCCATAAACCGAAAAGCCTCTGGCAAAAGCCTCTTTGTCGATATCAGAGCCTTCGGCGACATAAAACGAAACGTCAGCAATATGGACCATCAGTTCCCAGCCGTCGCCGCTCCGTATCACGGAAACGGCATCATCATGATCCCTTGCGCCCGGAGGGTCGATTGTAAGGGTAATAATATCGGAATAGTCTTCCCTGACGGCAAACTCCGCCGTCTCTTTTTCTTTCAATTCGCGCAGTTCCCGCGCGGTAAGTTCCTTTTCGGGGCGGTCCAGCCCGAACATCTCAAAGACTATGTCGTCATCCACCGCGGGATCGTCCGGGTCTCCTATCACCTTTTCCAGGCGGCAGGTCAACGGATCATAGGAGACGATGGAAGCGGTCACCACACGGTCCTCCGGGATATCGCCGCAATCCTCGGGGTATACAAGGGTGACATTGTCCGGAAGGTTGTCATCCAGCGGCACCATATAGCCGCGGAAGGCTATGCCCGTGATGCGGGAAAATCCCCGCGACAACACCCTGACCACCCTTCCTTCGGGCCGGCCCCGGAAGTACTCTCCCACTATCTCGACAGTGTCTCCGTTATAGGCCCCGCCAAGCTTCATGGGAGGGACATACAGCTCCGTGTCTCCGGTCCTTACAAAGCCGAATCCGCGGGGCGAGACTGATATGACGCCGGTGCGGGACTCCTGGCCCTCTATGCCGTATTTGCCGGAAGGGTCTCTTTTGATGCGTCCTTTTGACACCAGGTCTCTGATCACAGCCCTGGATATGGACATCTCTTTTTTATTGAGCCTCAGGTCGCGTCTAAGATCATTTAGACCGCGGAATTTCCCCGGATTTTCTTCAAAATATTTCAATATCCTCTGCTTAAGCCTCAAAAGAACTTCAGTATCCTTTCAAAACGGATCTTACGCCGGTTTTTATCCATGGAGAAATATATGGTCAACGGAGTGCCTATCACCCTTTTGCCTGAAACGGTACCGAAAAATCGGCTGTCATGCGAATCATCACGATTGTCGCCCATCATGAAATAATGGCCTTCGGGTATGGTCACAGGGCCGAAATTGTCTCTGGGAAACATCTCTCGGGGGTAGATGCGCGCATCCACGTGTTTGACATAGTCCTCGTTCATCGCTTTGCCGTCGACATAAAGTATCTTCTCCCGCACTTCCACGGTCTGTCCGCCGCCTGCTATACATCGTTTTATCAGCCTTATGTTGTCAGGTTTTTTCCAAAAGGCTACTTTGTCCCAGAATGACGGCATGGGGCCTTCGGGGCTCCAGAAGACCACAATATCGCCGGGAACGGGGTCCCTGAAGCCCGGCACTCTTATGTCCGTGAGCGGGACCTTTCCGCCAAAGGTGAACTTGTCCACCATAAGGTAGTCCCCGATCAGCAATGTGTCCTTCATGGAACCGCTGGGTATCATGTATCCGGAGATCAGGAAGGGTTTGACAATAAAAAGGAAGACCAGCAACGACCAGATCACCGCATTTTTCCATTCAATGATCTCTTTGAATATTTTTTTCTTTTCCATCATACCTCCGTTTATCTGTTATATTTCCCGCCATGCAGAAGATCCACGGCCCTGTAAAGCTGCTCTGCGAGGAGCAGGAGGGCTATTTCGTGGTTGAATGTGAGCGGGCTCAATGATATTGCCGTGTCAAAAAGACCTTTCAGCCCGGGCTCCACGCCGTAGTAGTTGCCTATGTAGAAGGAAAGCCTTCTGCCCGCATCCACATGGCCTCCGATCATCCTTGAAAAACCCTCGGTATCAAGGCTTTTACCTTGCGCATCCAGCAGGACCTTGTGGTTGCTGTCTCTGAGCAGGGCCTTTTCCAGCACCGCGCTCTCCCTTTTGATCTTTTCGGATTCATTGTGGCTTTTAGCCTCATGCAGCTCCGACATCTTCAATGGCATAAACTTTGAAAGGGCCTTGGCGTAATAGGCGGCGGCCTTTTCAAGGCCTGCATGCTTAAAACGTCCGAAATAATAGATCTCTATCATATGAGGTCTATTCTCTTCCCGTCTCCGAAGAGGTTTTCCAGATCGTAATACTCCCGTTTGGCAGAAGTGAAAAGATGTATCATGAAATCAAAATAATCGATTATTATCCACTCCCCGTTATCATATCCGTCCATCCGCCAGTACTTAAGCTGCTGTGCGTCACGAAGTTCACGCACCACTCTGTCGGCAAGCCCCTTGACCTGTTTTTCCGTCTCGGCGGAGACAAAGACCATATAATCCGTGACAGGCGAGATCTTCCTGACGTCTATTACCGATATGTTTTCACCCTTGTTATCGTCCAGTGTCTTTACTGCGGTTTCAATCATTTTCATCTAAAGGCCATCCTCCCAATAAATTGTTAACCCTGATATTGTCATTATCCAATGCATCACTCCCGAGAATAACGGTGGCATCGACGTGTTCCGAAACGGCCTTGTCGTCATATATTGTTACATACCCGTCGCTTTTCAGGAAATATGTCAGCACTCCCATCTTCGCTTCGTTATCGCCGCAATGATCTATCACCATCGTCTTCTCAAAACGCACGCTGCCGGCATTGCCGAACTCGACAACATCAAAGCCGTTTCGCCTCAATACCTTTGTCACTTTATACGCGAGTCCTTCTATAGTGGTGCCGTTAAGCACCTGTATGCGTATAGTGCCTCTGGGATAATTTTTATAGAACTCCGCTTTTTTGTTTTTTTCATTCACCTGCCACGCAGTCACGACGGAAGCCGTCACAGCGAGAGCGATGAGTATGCGGGTTATTTTTTTATCCATCCGTACAGGCCCTCCCGGGTAATGATACTCCATACTTCGCCCGGCATCAACCGGGAACAGTCGTCTCCCCGCTCTATCATCATACGGATGCGGGAAGAGGAAACATCGTCCGTGACGGCCGGAAGAAGGCGGATCCGGTCGCCCCATTTTTCCTTCAGGCCGGAAAAACCGTATCCCTTTCTGGGAAACACGGCGATCCGCGCGCGTTCCATTATCTCCCTGTAATCCCGCCACTTTTCCAGCTCCCATGCGGAATCGGCGCCTATTATGAGATACAGGTCGCCTTTGCCCTCAAGGCTTCGCAAGGTCTCCACGGTATAGGAGACTGAACCGCGCAGTATTTCGTCGGAAGAGACAGTCACGCGGGGGTCATCGATGAAACTCCTCAACATCTTGAGCCGCATATGGCCCGGCGCTTTCGGCCCGCCGGTTTTCAGCGGCTGGATCCCGGCCGGTATGACCAGCAGCTTGTCAAGTTCCAAGGATGACAAAGAGGTTTTTATAATATGTGAATGGTAATTATGCGGAGGATCGAACGATCCTCCGAAAATGCCCAGCCTCATCTCATTTTTCTGATTTTTGCATTCAGTTTTGTGATCTTTTTGCCCATCTTTTCACCGACAGCCTTCATGTCCACCGTGTTCAATACCGCAAGAGCCTTATCCTTTTCCCCCATCGCATAATAGTTGTAGGCCTTCATATAATTGAGCATGTGCACCGCGCCGGTATCATCATATTCTTTCAGGGCCTTGTCGATGATCTGGAGGGATATATCGTAATGCTTTGTCTTCAGATAAAAGCGGGCAATATAGTATTCCTTAAGAGCCAGCGTATTCCTGCAGTCCTTGTTCAGGGCGGCGGCCTCATCCTTGAAGGGAGAATCCATCCTCATGACCTTGTCAAAATAATATATGGCTTTTTTTGTGGATTCCTGATCCCTTTCCGGAATGCTCTTCTGGGCATAATAGGCTTTGCCTATCCTGTAATAAGAGTCGTCGACATATGCGCTGCCCGGGTATTTGTCTATAAGCCTTTGATATGCGGCTATGCTTTCCTCATACTTTTTTTTATTGAAATACGACTCCGCGATCAGAAACTGGACTTCGGGCGCATGCGAGCTTCCCGGGAAATCGGAAAGGAAATACTGGGCTTCCTCCCTGAAGGTGTCATATTTACCGTTCTGATACAGTGAGTCCACCTTCTGTATGTATTCGGTTTCCGACAAGAGCACCTTTACATTTTTTTTCGTGCAGCCTATCACGGCGGCGGCTATCCCTGCTGCTACTATTAAAAACAGAATCTTTTTATTCACCGTAACCACTCCTCGTCATTTTAACTCCTGCAGTTTCTGCATCGCGTACAAAGTGTTTCGCTGCTTTCTGTAGGGGTCGTTTTTCACTATGGCCTCATATGCTTCCACGGCCTTTTCCCTGTTCCCGGTCTTCAGATAAGAATCGCCGACGATCCTTCTGACGTCGTCCAGCCACAGTTTGGGCTTGCCGATGCTGAGCACTGTAAGCCCCCGCTGAAGAGCTTCGGCATAGTCGCCCCTGTTAAAAGCCCTCTCACAAAGATTGTAATTTATGCTGCCTATCTCAAAATATATGATCTGCTTCTGAGGATGCTCCGGGTATTCCTCAAGCAGCTGATTATAGCTGATATTCGCATTCTCATAATCACCTATTTCATAATAACTTTTGCAGATGCGATACTTCACTGTCTGTTTTACCTCCGGGGGAAGCTGTTCACTTTCCATGACGGTCAGATAAAAAGTAAGCGCCTTCTGATAATCAAACTTTTCTTCATAGTATTTGTTCCCGAGATGCAGCGCATAATCGTCGCCGATGTCATAGTCAGGCTTGACCGATATGATCTTTTCAAAAGCGTCGTACATATTATCGATACGGTTTACCGATTCAAGCTCTCTGGCAAAGTCATAATACGCGTCGGCCACATCGCCCTTATATTTTTCCCCGCCGTACAGCAGTGTCTTGTTCATGTTTATGACAAATTCGCCGTATCGCAGCCTTTTCATATTAGCCATCGCAAGCCAATAATAAGCGTCCGGAGATTTCGGGCCGATCTTGGCCGCCTTTTCAAAATATCCGATCGCATCCACCACCTTGCTTTTCTCAAGCGCGGACTTGCCGTCATTTATCAATGCCCGGTATTTGCCGCCGCAGGCGGACAAGAGCAGCACAGTCAATGTGATCAAAATTATACGCATCCTCATATCTCACTTCCTTTTCTATACGATAATAAATAATATCTAAAATTTGTCAAGATATGTATTTTTGACTTTACACCCTTTTCATCTCGGTTAGAATCCAGTTAAGGCGGTTATATGGAAATCAACGACAAAATCATAATCAGTATGCGTGCCTCGAAAAAGGTCAGGTCCGGCTACCCCTGGGTATACTCAAACGACGTCCGTAACGGCAGGACACTGCCGCCGCTATGCGCGGCTCCTGTGGAGGATGAGACCGGTAAATACGCCGGTTTCGGGGTATTTAACAGAAATTCACTTATACAGCTGCGCATCATCACCCGCCGCCGGGATCCGGACATCGCGGGGCTGATACGCGAAAGAATACGCGGGGCCTTTGAATCACGACAGGAGCTCTATCCCGGTTTCTCCTCACTGAGGATGTTTTTCGCCGAATCGGACGGCCTGCCCGGACTGATCATCGATAAATACGAAGATAATCTCGTGATAGAGATGAACTCAAAGGGGATGATGCCCTTTCTGGACGAGATAACCTCGGCCTGTGTGGAGATCTTTGCGCCGGTGTCGATCATATTGAAAAATACGGCCACCTCGCTCCGGCTTGAAGGCCTTGAAGAGGAAAAAAGGGTACTCTACGGGACTCCGCCGTCAGAGCTTATCATCAGGGAAAACGGCATATTGTTCCACATCGACCCTCTGAACGGCCAAAAGACAGGCTTTTTTTTCGATCAGAAGGACAATCGTCTCGCGCTGGCGCGCCTTTCCGGAGACAGGACTTTTCTGGACCTTTTCTCTTACACGGGAAGCTGGGGGCTGTACGCGCTTAAACACGGGGCAAAGAACGCGCTTTTTGTCGACAGCTCACCCGAGGCCTGCGCATACGTCAAAAGGAATCTCAGCCTGAACGGATTTAAAAACGGGGAGGTCGTGAACAGCGACGTCTTTGATTTTATGTCCGGCAACAAAGAGCATTTCGGGGCATGCAGCCTTGACCCTCCCGCATTTGCAAAGTCTGCGAAAGACATCAAAAACGCATCCAAGGCATATGTTCATCTGAACCGGAACCTGTTCAAGATGATGTCTCCCGGCGGTATAGCCGCAACGTCATCCTGTTCATATCACATCTCGGACGCGGTGTTCGGTGAAATACTTGAAAAAGCCGCCTATGAATCGGGCCAAAGAGTGTTTTACGCCGGCGAAGCGTCTCAGGCAAAAGACCATCCGGTCCCGATCGGTTTTCCGGAGTCGCGTTATCTCACGACCCGTTTTATAAGAAGGAGCTTCCGGAGATGATATCGGCCATATCCTTTGATTTTTGGAACACACTGTTCATAGGATATTCGCGGGACACTGTCGAAAGGGATTATCAAAGGAAGAAAATATTCGCCGACCTGGCATCAGATCACGGCATCAATATCTCACCCGAGGAATCCCGGGAACTGGCTGATGCGGTATGGAAATATTTTGACAAGGTCTGGTACTCCCAATGGCGTACGCCCGATGCCCTGGAACTGCTTGGTTTTATGTGTTCGGAAACAGGGATAAGCCCGGACAAAGGCACGATGAAAAAGACCGCCGGGATGATGGGCGACCTGATACTTGAGATCCCTCCCGCCGTGACCGACGACTATCTATTTTCGCTTTTGCCGGAACTGTCGCAAAGATTCAAGTTGAGCATCATATCAGACACGGGTTTCTCTCCGGGCGAGACATTGCGCAGGGTGCTTCATAAATCGGGGCTGGAAGAATATTTCTCAGCGTTCGCATTTTCGGATGAATTGGGAAGATCGAAACCGCATCACTCATTATTCGACCATATTTTGAAAGGCGATCCCGCCTCGGAGCTCATACATATCGGCGACATAGGCGAGACAGATATAAAGGGAGCCAAGATGATCGGCGCGAAAGCCGTGCGGTACACTGCCTACAACGACTCGCCGTCCGAAGAGTACAAGGAGGATTTTGTCATGAGCAGCTGGTCGGAGTTCCCCGCCATATTGGAGACGTTAAACAGACGCTGAATAAAGACGCGAGATCTCTTCCATACCGTCTACAAAACTCAGGTCCAATTCAAATCCGAACACCGTGTCCTTCAATTTTTTCCCTCTTCGCACATAAGGCATGGCGACCAGCACCCATTTAAGCGAGGCTGCCCTTTTTTCATCAAATCCCGTCTTAAAAGACTCGGCGACATAGGCCGTCAACAGCGGGACAAGTTCCGAAAACGGGACACGCAGTCCGCCGAAACCCTCCCCCTTTTCAAAAGCCACTCTGCTCTTGTCCTTTACCGACATCCTGTAGGAGGGATCGGCTACGGATGTATGATCGCACATGATATATCCGGGCAAATAGAAATCGTTGTCTCTGAACCTTATCAGATAATAGGGAAGATATATATCGGCCTCTTTAACATCGGACGGCGTAAGCACATCCGTCTCATGCAGTCCGTTTTCACCGACTGAAAAATGGCGCCGGCAAGCCGGACACCAAAACAGAAGATCGTCTTCCAATCCCCGCAGCTGCCCGCCGCAGTGTTTACATCTTATCGAAATGACTTTCATTTTTCACTATCGTCTTCCCGTTTTTTATGACCCTGGCGACATTGTTTACCGCATAGGTATAAAGCATATGTCTGTGATCCGGAATATCAAGCATAATAAGGTCGGCTTTTTTACCTTTTGAGATCACGCCTCTGTCATGCCTGTCCACGGCGGCGGCGGCGTTCACCCCCACCGAGTTGAGGATCTCGCCCATGGTCATCTTCAAACGCATTGCGGCCAGATTCATTACAAACTGCATGTTGAAGCCGTGATTGCTGCCCGGATTATAATCGGAAGCGAGGGACACGGCCGCCCCCCCGGAGATCAGTTTCCTGACAGGAGCGTAGACCTCTGACATGAGAAAAAAGGAGGTGCCCGGCAGTATCGTGGCGATCGTGCCCGAGGCACAGATCGCGGAGATGCCGCTGTCCGTGATCCTCATCAGATGATCCGCGCTGACGGCATGATGTTTTACGGCCAGCTCGGTACCGCCCAGCGGAAAAAGTTCATCGGCGTGTATTTTGAGTTTGAAACCCAGCTCCGCCGCCCTTCTGAAATACCGCTCTGTCTGCGTAAGTCCGAACACGCCTTTTTCAGTGAATATATCCGCAAACTCGGCAAGGCCCTCTTCTTTCACACGCGGCAGCATCTCCTCGCACACAATATCCATGTATTTTTCTTCAGTCAGTCCGTCGGGGATCTCATGCGGCCCCATAAAAGTCACCACGATCGTATCGGGATACTTTTTTTTCAGACGCCCTGCCACCCTGAGCATCTTTATCTCGTCTTCCGTATTCAGGCCGTAACCGCTTTTGACTTCCATCGTCGTCGTCCCGTATGAGAAAGCTTTAAGCAGACGCTTCTCTGCGGACTTAAACAGCTCCTCTTCCGAGAGCATGCGCGTGTTCATGACCGTATTCTTTATCCCGCCCCCCGATGCCGCGATCTCTTCGTATGAGGCTCCCTGAAGCCGCATCAGAAATTCTTCCGAGCGGTCTCCTCCAAAGACCAGATGTGTGTGTGAGTCGACAAAACCCGCCATGACAGTCATGCCCGAACCGTTTATGGTCTCGGCTGCGGTATAGGGAAGTCCCCTGCCGATCTCGTATATGATCCCGTTTTTTACCGCTATGTCGCAATGTTCAATTGTGCTGTACTTTCCGGCGTCAGCGCCTCTTGCTGTTTCCGTATGGCCCATGACTATCTCTGAACAGCCCGTAATAAGCAAATCGCATTTTTTCGTCATATTTCACTCCGATTCCCTTTAAACAACAAATCCACTGAACTCCGCCAATCATATTCGGATATTTCCAATACCTCTTTAGGGCATGCCCCGCGTGTGAATTCCGTATATACGGGTTTATGGACGCCATCATTGCGGAATATAATCTGTTTTGCGGCATGCAGCCCGGACATCGCTGCCTTACGCTCATACTCTTTGCTGTTTTCCGCTATGTTTATCATACAAAAAACGCCGTCCTCATCCATCAGTGACTCCGCGGCAGAAAAAAGGTCTTCGGCCGGCAGGTAAAGATCATATATTGATATATTCCGATGTGCGCAGGGGCTTTTTCTGCCATGTCCCGACTTTCTGTACGGGGGGTTGGCAAAAACGACGTCATATTTTTTCCCGCCGCGCGCGGACGGGTCACGGACATCTCCGTTTACAAACCGCAGGCCGCTTATTGAATTTATTTTTGCGTTCATCTTCGCAATAAGATAATAAAGCTCCTGGATCTCTATGGCGGTAAAACTTGCGTCCGGGTGTCCGGAGGCGGCGACAAGCGAACATATGCCGGTCCCCGAACCTATCTCATAATAGCTGTGTCCGCGGGCGTTAAGATAGACGGCCAGCAGAAGCGAGTCCGTGTTGAATCTGAAACCTTTCAGCGGCTGGAGTATCTTCAATCCGCCCAGCAAGGTCGTGTCAAGTTCAGTATTTCGAAACTTTTCCGGCAACATCAATACGGTTAAGGGCCCGTTTAAGGGCGGCTTCTGCCCTGTTAAGGTCGATATCTCCCGATTGCGAGTCCAGCCTTCCGCGGGCGCGCTGTTCGGCCTCCGCCGCACGGCTCACATCGATCTCATCCTTGTGTTCGGCTGTGCGCAGCGCAAGCACTATACCGTCGGGCTCGACTTCGCACATGCCTCCCGAAGTCGCAAGGACCATGTCCTCCTCCTGCTCCCTTTCAATGATCACGGATCCGTAAGTCAGTGGAGTCACGAGTGATATATGGCCCGGATAGACGGATAAGACCCCGCCCGCTCCGGGCAGTATCACCCTGGAAGCTGTGCTTTCGAGTTTAATGCCTTCCGGTACGACTATACGTATGTCAAGCGATGCCATAAGCGTCATTCACCTTTTTTCCGGTCAGCCCGAGCCGCATCGTCTTTTTTATTTTTCTTGCCCTTTGCTGCGGAAGCGGACTTTTTATCACGGCTCTTATCTTCCTTTTCCGCGGCCTCGTCTTTTTTGTCTTTCTCAATTGCGGCTGAAGGCGTGGACTTTTTACCCTGGATCTTATGCCCTTTTTCCACGGCCTCTTCGATGGTCCCGACATATATAAATGCCTGTTCCGGGAGGTCGTCATGCTGGCCGTCGACTATTTCCCTGAAACCCCGCACCGTGTCCTCAAGCGGAACGTATTTGCCCGCCATTCCGGTAAATTCCTCGGCCACGAAAAACGGCTGCGACAAAAATCTCTGAAGCCTTCTGGCTCTGGCAACGGTGATCTTGTCGTCATCGCTGAGTTCTTCCATGCCGAGTATGGCTATAATATCCTGAAGCTCATTATACCTCTGCAATATTCGCTGCACCTCCCTGGCCACTGTATAATGCTCCTGTCCGACTATTTCCACGGACAGTATGCGCGAGGTCGAAGCAAGCGGGTCGACTGCGGGGTAAATACCCAGTTCGACGATCTTTCTTGAAAGGTTTGTGGTGGCATCCAGATGGGTGAAAGTGTTCGCGGGCGCAGGGTCGGTGTAATCGTCGGCAGGCACGTATATGGCCTGAACGGACGTGATGGAGCCTTTGTTGTTTGACGTGATCCTCTCCTGCAATGCGCCCATCTCGGAGGCCAGTGTGGGCTGATATCCCACGGCCGAGGGCATTCTTCCCAACAGGGCGGAGACTTCCGAGCCGGCCTGTGTGAACCTGAATATATTATCTATGAAAAGAAGCACATCCTGACGTTCGACGTCCCGGAAATACTCCGCCACGGTCAGGCCTGTAAGTCCGACCCTGAGCCTGGCTCCCGGAGGTTCGTTCATCTGTCCGTATATAAGGGCGGTCTTTTCAAGCACGCCCGAATCCTTCATCTCAAGCCAAAGGTCGTTTCCCTCTCTGGTCCTCTCGCCAACGCCGGAGAACACCGAATATCCGCCGTGCTCCGTGGCAATATTACGGATCAGTTCCTGAATAAGGACGGTCTTGCCGACTCCGGCGCCGCCGAACAACCCCACTTTTCCGCCTTTAAGATACGGCGCGAGCAGGTCGACCACCTTGATGCCGGTCTCCAGTATCTCATATGATGTGTTCTGTTCCTCAAGTGTGGGCGCGGGCCTGTGTATCGGCCATCTTTCCCTGGTCCCGACAGGGCCCTTCTCGTCGACGGGATCGCCCGTGACATTGACTATTCTGCCCAGTATCTCCTTGCCCACGGGAACGGTTATGGGGCTGCCCGTATCCAAGACCTCATGGCCTCTTTGAAGACCGTCGGTGGAAGACATGGCGATCGTCCTGACAATATTGTCACCCAGATGCTGAGACACCTCAAGGATCAGCGTCCCCTCTTTTTCCCGCTCTATTTTGAGAGCGTTATATATTGCGGGAAGATTTCCCGGAGGGAACACGACATCGACCACAGGTCCGATCACTCTGAATGTAGTACCTTTATTCATTTCAACTCCTCCATTTACAATGCATTAGCGCCGTTTACGATCTCTGTCAACTCGGTTGTAATGATCGACTGGCGCTCTCTGTTGGCCTTCATGACCAATTGATTGATCATATCCTCGGCATTGTCCGTTGCCGCTTCCATGGCATTCATCCGGGCCCCGAACTCGCTCGAAAGGGATTCAAGCATGATCCTGTAGACCTCGGACTCAAGATATTCCTTCATAGCCGCTTCAAGCATGGCATGCTGTCCCGGTTCCGTGATGAAGACCCGCCTGGTCTCGTCCAATGTCTTTTCCCTGGGAAGAAAATTCTCCTGATCCAGAAAAGAGACGATGGAGTTCTTAAACCTGTTGAATACGAATATGACTTCCCCGACATCCTCATGCTGCAGGTAGAATTCCGAGACCAGGTCGGAGATCTCCTTGGCCGAATGATAGGACGGCGAGGAGAGTATATCGGCGTAGGACCTGACTGTCTCTATGCCTGCATGGCGAAGGGCGTCGCAGATCTTCTTGCCCACGGCCACTGCATATGCCCGGGGCTCTCTTGAGAAGATCTCTCTGGCTTTTCGCGCAATATTACTGTTAAAAGAGCCGCAGAGCCCTTTGTCGCCGGAGACGAAGACATATAATCTCCGCTCAGAGTCTCTTTTTTTGAAAAAGGGATGATCTGTTTCAAGATGATGGCCAAGCTTTTCCACCAGCGTGATCAATGTGTCGGCATAAGGCCTCAGAGACATCAGCTGCGCTTCCGTCTTGCGTAATTTTGAAGCGGCCACCATGTTCATGGCTTTTGTGATCTTCTTTGTGCTCTGAACACTGGTTATCCTGGTTCTTATCGCTTTGAGATTAGCCATAGACCCTCCGCACCTATGCCTTTACCTGGACCGGATGCTTTTTTTTGATCTCCGCGAACGCCTGGCGGATGCCTTCCTTTGATCCATCATCCAGTTTTTTCTCCGTGGCAAGTTTCTTTATGATGTCCGGATATGCGCTTCTCATCTCGTCTATGGCCTTATCCAGGAAGGCCCCGGTAGCATCCACGGGTATGTCATCCAGGAAACCTTCCGTGCCCGCGAAGATGTGAAGCACCTGTTCTTCGGCCTTCATAGGCGCGTACTGGCCCTGTTTTAATATTTCGACCAGCCTTTTGCCCCTTGTGAGCTGGGCCTGCGTGGCTTCATCGACCTCAGAGCCGAACTGTGTGAACGCCTCAAGCTCTCTGAACTGCGCCATATCGAGCCTCAGCGTACCGGCCACCTGTTTCATGGCTTTGAACTGGGCATTGCCTCCCACTCGGGAGACGGAGGTGCCGACATTGATGGCGGGCCGCACGCCGGAGTAAAAGAGATCGGAACTGAGAAATATCTGTCCGTCAGTGATGGAGATGACATTAGTGGGTATATACGCCGAGATATCGCCGGCCTGGGTCTCTATTATAGGCAAAGCGGTAAGTGAACCGCCGCCGTCTTTTTCCGAGAGCTTTGCGGCTCTTTCAAGCAGACGCGAATGGAGGTAAAACACATCGCCCGGATATGCCTCTCTTCCCGGCGGACGCCTCAGCAGCAGCGACATCTCACGATACGCGGCCGCCTGTTTTGTGAGGTCGTCATAGACGATAAGGACGTCTTTTCCCTTGTCCATGAAATATTCGCCCATGGCGCATCCCGAATAGGGAGCTATATACTGAAGCGGCGCCGGATCGCTTGCGGTGGCTGCCACGACAACAGTATAATCCATCGCGCCGTATTTTTCCAATGTGTCTATGGTCCTTGCCACGGTAGATCTTTTCTGCCCTATGGCTACATAAATGCATATCACGTCCGAACCCTTTTGATTGATGATGGTGTCAAGCGCTATGGCCGTTTTACCGGTCTGCCTGTCACCGACTATCAGTTCGCGCTGCCCCTTGCCAATGGGGATCATTGCATCTATGGCTTTGATGCCTGTCAGGAGAGGCTCCTTGACCGGCTGACGCTTCACGATTCCGGGGGCGATCTTCTCCACCGGATAATAGACGTCAGAGACTATATCGCCTTTGCCGTCAAGAGGGTTGGCAAGCGGGTCGACGATACGGCCCAGCAGGTTATCCCCCACTTTAGTGCTCATTATCTTTCCGGTGGTCTTGACCTTGTCGCCTTCCTTGATCATGCGCGTGTCGCCAAAGACGACTATGCCCGCGCTGTTTTCTTCAAGGTTAAGGACCACGCCCATGATGCCGCTTTCGAATTCCACGAGCTCATTGGACATGGCATTTTTAATGCCGTAGACCCTGGCGATGCCATCGCCGACTTCTATGACGGTCCCCACATCAGAAACGTCTATCGCCTTCTTGAAACCTTCCAGTTCCCTTTGAAGGATATCTTTAAGTTCTTCAGAGTTAATCTTCATAGACATCACTCACCCTTCAGCATTTTTTCAATCTTTGACAGAGAACCCGCGACGCTTCCGTCATAGGTCTTGCCTTCAAGTTCAATACGGATCCCGCCGATGAGACCTTTTTCGATCTGCTCCGAAACGGAGATCTTTTGATTATTTTTAATCGATGAAATTTTGTCCGCAATGCTTTTTTTCTGCTCTTCGTTAAGGGGAAAAGGAGTGAACACGCGCACATCCAGCTCGCCTCTTGCTGTTTTAATAAGGTCTTCATAGGCTTCGGCCATCTCGGGAAGGGATTCAACGCGCCCCTTTTTAAAGACGAGGGCGACAAAATCCGAGACAAGGCTTGAACCGTTGTTATCTTCAAGCAGCCCCGCGATCACTGTTTCTTTTTTATCATGGCTGATATTCGGATTGGTCATAAAACCTGTAAATACCGGAACGGTGTCAAATGCCCGCCTGATGACAGCCATGCCCTTCAGGACGTCGTCGGCGACATCCCGGTCAAATGCCACATTAAACAAAGCCATGGCGTATTTGTTTATAACCGGATTATTTTTCAATAGAATCACCTGAATCTCTGAGGAATTCCTTTATCATCCGGTCATGAAGCGCGGGGTCTATTTCTTTTTCCATGATCTTTGAAGAGATGGCCACCGCCAGGCCGGCCGCTTCTTTTCTCAGCTCATCGCGGGCTTTGGCCAGTTCCAATGCGAGCTCTTTTTCCATCTTGTCTCTGAGCCGTCCGGATTCCTCACGGGCCGACTCCATTATGAGGTCTTTTTCCTTATGGGCTGTAGATGTGATCTCTTTGCGTATATTCTCTCCCTGCTCATAAGCATCGCTGATCATAGCGTCATATTCCGCTTTTAATTTTTCCGCCTCCGCATGCATCTGTTCGGCGGAGACAATATTATCGGAGATCTCCTTGCGACGATTGTCAAGCGTTTCAAGGACCGCCGAATAAACCAGTTTTCTCATGAAGTACAGCAATATGAGAAAGCCTATGACTTGAAATATTACGGTCCAGTTGACATTCATTATACACCTCTGCTTACTTGCCGACTACGAATATCAATAGCAGCGCCACAACAAGTGAATATATGCCCGTTGATTCGGAGACTGCCTGTCCGACAAGCATAGTCCTTGTGATCAGTCCGTTCTCATCAGGACGTTTGGAGACGCCCTCACAGGCTTTTCCAGCAGCGAAACCTTCGCCTATTCCGGGCCCGATGGCTCCGAATCCCATTGCTATCCCCGCGCCCAGCATTGCCGCGGCCTGAACTATCTGCTTTCCGTTGATCACAGCTTCATTGACTAAAGTATCCAAATTAACCATATTGGATTCTCCTTTCGTTTATACCACAAATATCAATAACAACGCCACTACCAGAGAATAGATGCCGGTTGACTCCGACACGGCCTGCCCGATGAGCATCACCCTCAGGATGGTGCCTTCCTCATGCGGACTGCGGCCTATGCCTTCAACGCCCTTGCCGGCGGCATAGCCTTCGCCCAGTCCGGGCCCTATAGCCCCGAGCCCCATGCATATTCCCGCGCCCAGCAAAGCCGCGGCTTTTACAATACCTGTGCCCTGAGGGGCTGCGAAAAGCAAAAGGAGGGCCACCACAAGCGAATATATGCCCGTAGACTCTGATACGGCCTGGCCTATCAGCATGGTCTTCATGATCTTGTCTGAGGCTCCCGGCTGCCGTGAGCAGGCTTCTACGGCTTTTCCGGCCGCGAATCCCTCACCTATGCCGGAACCTATCGCGCCCAGGCCCATGGCCACCCCGGCGCTTATCAAAGTCAGTAATTCCGTCCATTGAAACATAAATATTTCTCCCGTTTTAATTCTTTGCTATGGATATATAGGTCATGGATAACATCATGAACACAAAGGCCTGTATGAGGCCGACAAACAATCCGAAAAATCCGTACAATGCAGGCCCCAAAAATATCATGATCCACGAGGTCCACCAGCTTTTCATAAGCATTGAATATGCGACCCAGATGATCACCGATCCTCCGAATATGTTGCCGAAAAGACGGAAAAAGAGCGATACAAACTTCCC
Source organism: uncultured bacterium (assembly GCA_964548195.1). Taxonomy (GTDB): domain Bacteria; phylum Macinerneyibacteriota; class Macinerneyibacteria; order Macinerneyibacteriales; family DSCS01; genus CAZJQC01. The sequence goes on from CAZJQC010000018.1 coordinate 24,488, forward strand.
TATTTCTCCGACCAGGTTTATAGGGAAAAGGAATGCGACAGGTTCAAAAAAACTTTTTACGTAGTTCACGACCCCCTTGTACTTCACTCCCGACACATTCGTAACTACAAATACGACAAGAGCCAGAGCCATCGGAGTGTTAAGGTCCTTGGTAGGCTCTTCCAGTCCCGGGACGACGCCTATCCAGTTAGAAAAAAGGACAAAGAGAAATATGGTCATGATCAGAGGGAAATATTTTCTGTGATCCTCGCCGATAGTGTCCTTCACAAGTTTGTCAAACATATCAACGATCATCTCCAGAAGGACCTGGCGCCTGCCCGGTATTTTTTTCATGTTTCTCGACAGCCATACAAAGAAAACAAGCAAAACAGCTATCACTATCCAGGTCATCATCACCGTCATCGGGTTGAACACGATGTGCAAAGGCCCAAGGTCGAATGCCGCAGTCTCAACGGTCCCGATTTCATGCATCTTTATTTCCCCTTTCCCTCCTTGACAGGATCAGCGCAAACACGAATATGTATATTTGTGAAAAGATCACGCCGGATATGGCGGCGTATCCGTTCAGTCCTTCCGAGACAAAAGCTCCTCCTATAATGGCTGCTATTATCGAATAACGCAAAAAAAGAAACATATACACAAAACCGCCGCCTTTTCGCTGTCCCACGACCTTTTCGGTCTGCAGGGCCAAAAGACGCCAGTTTATAAACATCGAGATGATGCCCGCGGCAAAACCCAGAGCAACGGGCTTGCCCAAAATAATGTATAATACCGTCACCAGTATAAGGGAGATAAAGATCAGAACCTTCCCCAGCAACATCTTGACGGTTGAATAATCGTACATCAACGCTCCTCTTCGTTAAAATTGTAACGATATAATCTGCTATTGCAAGCATTTTTTTCCCATTAATATTAACGATCTTCATCGTCCTTTTTCGTCTCTTCCAGAAACTTTTGAAAGATCCTGTAAGAGTTATACCCTGCGGAAAACAGCCCTACAAATATACCCGCAACAGTAAAGAGGCCTTTGCTCCAAGCCACCTTTTCGTCTGCCCATGTTCCCAGCAGAAGAAAGAGCACAATAGAGATCACGACGACAAACCCGATATGGGAGAATAGCCCGAAATATTTCAGACCGTTGTTCATCCTTATTTTCCGCCCATGCGGCATTTGCCATGGAGCAGGGCTCCCTCTTCGACAGACAGGCGTTCAGTGTTCACATCCCCTACAACCCGTCCTGTCGACTGTATTGTAAGCTGTCTATTTTCGAGTATATTGCCCTCCACAGCTCCTCCTATGATGACAGTCGGC